>NZ_JACSRD010000142.1 GCF_014879935.1 Prosthecobacter sp. | reverse complement strand
GCCCGGCCGGCGCGGCCCATGGCATCGGACTGGGGGCTCCGCCAAGGGATGCGGTGAGAGGGGGCTGGCCTGGAGGGCGTTTGGGCGGCAGCCCAAGTCCGGTGGAAGGCTGCCCAAGGCCTGCTGCAATGGGATTGATCGCTGGCGGGGGGCTCCAGCTCTGCGGGGGCGGAGTAGGTGCGGGCTGGACTGCGGCGTGGGGCTGACCCCACTGAGGTGCGGAGGGGGAAACCGGCGAGGTGACTGTCTGTCCGCAACTGGGACATGGGCCTGAGACGCCCGCCATTTGGGCGGGAACGGTCAGCGTGGTGCGACAAAAGCCGCATTGGAACTGGAGAGTCTCGGGGTTCATCCCATCAGTATGGATTTATGGTCAATTCAGGAATTATCGTGCAGAGATTGGTTTTGACAAATCGAAGTTCGAGACACGCACAGCGGGCTTGCAGGCGAGTTGGGGCTTCAGCCATAGCGGATCGTTCCTCCACCTCCGCCCGTGAACGCCCCTCCCAGTCTGGGTATGGTTTCGGGCTCAGGCAGGATCCAGACGTGGCTGGCCTGCTGTGATCTCATGTGACGGTGCAACCGTCGGCCGCCGAGCGTCAATGCGGCACCTCCAAACAGGCTGACGATGGCCCACCAGAGGCTGGCGTGAGGGGTTCCGCTGACTTCGTTCCCGTTCGATGCCTTCGGCTGCACCTCAGCCAGCCGCTTTTCTTGGTTGGCGACTTGGTCGAGATCGGGGGCCAGTGCCTTTTGAAGCCAGAACAGTCGTGTGGAGAGATGAACGGCGTAGCGATGCAACTGGTCGTGGGAGTCGCTCACCTCCATGGCCTCTGTCACGCAGGCTTGAATGGTTTCACTCAGAAAGGCTGTCGATGTGAGAGCGTGGACCGGCTGGCTGACAAAAAGGCGCGCACGCCAAGGTTCGCCCAAGGGATACACCAGGAGGCAGGCATCGTTTTGTCGGAGATTTCCAGACGCCAAGTTTTCCAGGTTGGCATGCTCCGGGAGTTTTTCGTCTGTCGCGATGACCAGGATGTGGAGTTTGATGTGGGCGTCACGGGCGTGGAAATCAAGAAAGCGGCGCATGTTCTCGCCCTGCATTTCTGGTACCAGCGACTCCGGGTCGAGAAGATATTCCGCTGTCGGAGCCTGGACACAGGCATCCAGGAGTTCGCGTGGAACTTCCCGCAGCGACGACAAAGGGGTGGGAATCCGGGCAACTTCGGTATGGGCGGACGTGGTGGACATGCCCAAAATGGACTCAGGCAGAAACAAGCGCATGTCTTCCGGGCGAAGGCGTGATGACAACTCGCTGTCCGGGCCTTCAAATCTGTGATCGAGTCTCGGGCCGCTTGGGATCGGCGTGTTTAGGAGGGTGGTGATGTCGGTAATCGCAGTTTCGGTTCCTGGCTGCAGGCTGCCGGGGGCTGCCATGCTGGGAAGGTTCTCACGGAAAGCCCTGAGCTCTTCTTCACTCCATCGAGGCAGCGGCAGGGCCTCCTCTTCATCATCACGATCTCTTTGAGGCACATCGGCCAGTGAACAAACACCAAACGCCACCCAGCAAGTAGCGCCGATGCCGATTAAACGCTGTGCCCGGGCCGACCATTGGGGGAAGTACGGCAGTCTCATGGCACGTGACGAGCATTGAGGGATGGGGTGGGGGCGGTCCGATGGCCTCCCCGGAGCGGTTGCAGGCCCATGTTCGCTGTGATGCCGGGTGCGGCGCTCGATTCCGGCTGCCAGGGAGTTTTGCGAGCATGCTTCTTTAAGACACGGGAGCAACGCTGGCACACGGCTTCGATCGCAGGGCCAAAACTTCCTCTGCTGAATAGCTTGGCGGCTTTTTGGAGGATATTCGTCGTCAAAGGGTCGCCAAACAGGCCTTCAATGGCATAACCGCTGATCAGGCTGGCGGTGCGGGCAGAAGGATCCACCACCAGAACGATCCCGAAGTCGTTCCGTCGGTTCACCGAATGGGTGTTGAACGCCCCTTGATTCAACAACCAGAAACCAAGCTCGGACGTGGTCAGGCCAATGGGCAGGATGCCTAAATAAACGGCAAAAAAAGCTTGCGGAAAGGCACGCTCAAAGTCGTCCAGCGTGATCTCGACACGACGCGAGTCTTCCAGCCGCAGGCAGTGAGCTGCGTCGGTGATGCGCTCCAAGCGCACCCATTGGCTGCCCAAATATCCGTGGAGAACCTTCGCGGTGAAGCCGCACGCCGGGCAGTGAACCTGCTCGGTGTTGACTTCACAGCGACATTTCGGACACTTCATTTTTATAAAATATATGGAATATACAATCAATCAAGATTTAAAACCTCAAGACCGCCACAGAAAAAATGTTTACACATCATCGCGTTTGTGATGTAACTAGTGCGGATTCAACGAATAAAACCGAACGCTGACCTCCCGCGGCCTTCCACAGCACCCTTCCGCGCCGAAAATTTTCTAATCCACGCCCATGAAGCTCGTCACAACCACCACCCTCCTAGTCAGCGTTTTCGCGGCTACGTCCCTTCAAGCCAAGTGGTCGCGCATTCCTATCATGAAGGAGAAGCCGGTCGATATCGCCACGACCGCCCCCGGCAGCAGCGCTTCGTTGGACAGCTCCTCCGGCTTCGGGAAAGTGGATTCTCTTCTATCTGAAGACATCACGGCGGCTGCGACCGTGTCGGCTGGCAAGAGCTTTGCTGTCATCAACCTTGGCAAGCCGGTGCTCATTTCGCAGTCGTCATTTGTCAATGATGGCATCGAAGGACGGGCCACTCTTTCTGCCAGTGCTGACAAACAGGGCTGGGCGGTGCTTGAGGAAAAGGTCTTCTCCGCGGCTGATCGCACGGTCGAGTTCAAATTCGCGGGTATTCAGGCCAAATTTGTGAAACTGGAGTTCGCTCTCTCCAAGGGGGGGCTCATCCGCAACCTGCGATTCTTCGGTGGTCAAAGTGACCGTGGTTACGCCGTCAAGCAGGACGCCGAAGGCAAGCAAGGCAAGCCGATGGACTTCCTCGGTGGATTGGGCGGTTCCCGCATTGTTTATCTCGCTCCCAAGCCGGCTGGTGGCGTGGATACAGCAGTGACTTACAACAAGCTCGCCTTCCCAGAATCCGACGAGAAATACCGCACGGTGATCTACGATTTGGGCCAGTTGCGCATCCTCAACCAGTTCGCATCGGTGCATTCCCCGCGTCCGGTTCGTTTCGAGGTTTTTGCGTTCGATAACCTGCCGGAAAAAGAAGACTGGCGCGGCCACTTGGCTTTCAACCCGGAAGAGTTCAACAACGCCAAGCCTGTGGCCGTCGCTGAAGACCGCTCTGGAGCAGGGGAGATCACTGCCAAGCCTTCCAAGCCCGTCAAGACACGCTACTTGGCCCTTCGCTGGGAGCCTGAGTTCAATCCGCCGGATTTCCAGTGCACAGCTTCGGGAAGTGGCAACGCAGTCAGCATCCAGACCACCAACACCATCGTGGTGACCAACGCGGACGGAACCAAGAGCAAAATCACAGTCACCGTCGGAGATGCTCCGGGAGCTGGAGCTGGCTCCAGCGAAGTAAGAGGTGAAACACCCGCGCAGGTGGCTGCACAGGGGAACGCTGCCATGTCTGACACGAGCACCGTGGTCATCCAGACCTATGCTGCTGGAGTGGACCCGCTCAACCCGGGCACGGCCACACCGATCAAGGAAGTGACACAGACGGGGACTTCAACCGTGACCATCATTGTCGATTCATCCACTGGAACAGTTACGACGACCAGCGAGTCAACCAGCACGGACGGCAACGGTAACACTCAGACGACCACAGTTCAGGAGGTGAAAACGGCCGATGGCAACACCACGACCACTGTGACCCAGTCAACGACGACGCCTGATGGCACCACGACCCAGACCAATGTGAACACGGGCAGCGGCGGCAACAATAGCGCAAACCAAGGGTCGGCCACGACGGGGACGACAGATGGCTCCGGTAACCTCGGTGGTGGTAATGGCTCTCCTGCGCCCAACGGCGGCGGTGCCACTTCTGTAAGCACCACGACTGCGGACCCTAACGCTTCCGGTTCCAGTCAGTGATCGCTTACCTGAGTTGAGCCGAGATCGACAATTCATCCCCGCTTCGGCCGTACTGAAGCGGGGATTTTATTTGGGCTGCGTCGCGGCGTGTCCCGTCGGCTGTCGTATCAAGCGCACTTGGGGCAGAGGCCGTAGAACTCGAGTTCGTGGTACAACTTGCGGAACCCTGTCGTCGTTTCGATCTGCTTTTCCAAGGCCTCGACAGGGCAGGAGATGTCCAGGCTCTGAATACGGCCGCATTGGGTGCAAATCAGATAGTCGTCGTGATGCCCGGCGTGGATCAATGTGTAGTAGGTGCTGCGGTCGTGCAGGCCCAGGCGACGAATGAAGCCAAGTTCCTCCAGCTTGATCAACACGCGATAGACCGTCGCTTTGTCCGCCCCGCTGGTGAGATCGGGGGATTCAGCGATGTCTGCCAGGGAAAGCGGCTGGTGGGCTTCCACCAGGATGGAAAGGATGTTTTCCAGCGCCTTGGTGCGGCGCAGTCCTGCTGACCGCGCACGATCCAGAAGCTCGGCGGCAAGTTTCCCCGCTGCGGCCGTGTCATGGTGTCGGCAGGTGGAAGAATGGTGATGATGCAGCATCGGGGTCGTCTCCGGCAGGGGTCAGTTGGATGCTGTGGCAGATTCAGGTGCTGCTTTCACCTGCTTGAACAGCCATTCATGCAGGTCGGTGCGCGGGTAAACCAGGCCGGTGATGCCGTGTCCGGCGCCTTCGAGCTCCGTGTAGTTCATGCGTTCGCCTCCCGCCTTCTTCACGGCTTCCACGATGGCACGTGAGCGCTCCACGGGCACCATGTCGTCCTTGTCGCCGTGAAACACCCAGAAGGGAATGTTCTTCAGAACTTCCGCGTTCTTGATGTCCCCGCCACCGCAGAGCGGCACGCAGGCGGCGAACACCTGTGGAAACTTGGCGGCGATTCCGAATGTGCCGAAGCCTCCCATGGACGAGCCGGTGAGGTAGATGCGGTTTTCATCCACCGGCAGGTGGTCGGTGATGTCGGCGATCAGCGCCAGCAGCTTCTCCGCCACCTCGTTTTTCCAGCCGATGTCTGCAGACGGGCATTGGGGCGCCAGCAGAAAGCACGGCCTTTTCGCCTGGTTGTCCTCTGTGGTCAGGATCTTCGGCGCACCACCGAGCTGGGATTCGTTGTCATCACCACTTTGTCCCGAACCATGGAGCCAGATGACGATGGGATAGCGCTTCGTCCCATCAAGGCCCGGATTTCCCCAAAACTGGTAGTTGAGCCCCTGTTTGGAGACCCCTTTGGCGAACTGCCCCGTCACCTTCGCGGCGTAGGCTCCGTCCTTCAGGCCGCCATCGCGCCGCTTCTCACGCAAAAGGCCGCGGACATAGTCCTGATCGGCTTGGGAGAGCCGTTCCAGCGGCAGGCGGAACTGGTTGAAATCCGTCCGACGGCGGATCTTCACCTCCTTGTCTGAGAACTCGATCAAGTCGCCCATGAACTTCGCCTTGCCATCGCTTGAGGTCCATTCACGCGGCGGCGTGGCCGCATGGATGTTCGAGATCAATAGACTCGCGGCAAGGAAGGAACGAAATGCTTTCATCCTTTCATGCTAAACCTGCCCCGGCGTCGGCGGCAAGGCTTTTGCATCCGTCTTCAGGGCGTCACCCGGGCACCTGCCTTCTTCATTTCCTCGACCAGCTTCTTTGATTGGTCGTCGATTGGATTCCCGTCGATGAAGATCTGGCAGTAGGGGGCCCAGTCACGCGGGCCCTCGTTGTCCTTCTTCCACATGCGGTGCAGCGCCGTGAGATCCGAGATCTTGTTGTTCTCCAGGAAAAGGAACTGCAGTTCCGTCAGCGGCTCCAGCGGCGCGATGTCCGTCACGCTGTTGCCCTTCAGAGACAGCATGGAAAGCCACTTCATGCTGCCAATGCCCGCGATGCTGGTCACTTGATTGCCTTCGAGGTAGAGCGTCCACACCTTGGGCAGCTTGAAGAGCGGACTGGCATCCTTGATCTGGTTGTTGGCGAGGTAAAGCGAGGTGAGCGCAGGGATTCCACCCAGCGGACTGACATCCGCCACTTTGTTGCCGGTCAGTGCCACGTATTGCAGCGCCTTGCATGCGCCCAGCGGGGAGATGTCACTGATCTGGTTGTTCGAGACATCCAGGAACTGGAGGCGTTCGAGCCCCTTGATGGGCGCCAGGTTCGTGATCTGGTTTTCTGGCAGCGTCAAAGAAGCCAGCGCGACACATTTCTCGAGGCCTGTGAGGTCCTTGATCCCTGCCTTCTTGCCTTCGATGATCGCAACCGTCGCCACATCTTCAGCCGTTAGAACTTCCTGGCTGTCCCGCTTGGCAAAGACCTGCTTCCGCACGGCGGCTTCCAGCGCCTTGTCGCGGAAAACGGCCACCGGCTTGGGCGGTGGTGGTTTTGCGGCTGCCGCAGCCGCTGGAGTCGCAGGTTTCGGCTCCGCTGGTTTTGGGGCTGGAGCCGCAGGCTTGGCAGCGGCGGTTGCTGGTTTGGTTTCGGCCTTTGGAGCTGTCGCCGGTGCCGGTTTGACCGCAGGAGCTGGCGCAGGCTTGGTTTCGGGTTTGACCGCTACGGCGGGCGCGGGCGTTCCGGGCTTGGCTTCGGGTTTCGCCGCGGCTGGAGGCGTGGCCGCTGGTTTGCTGGGCGCGGGCGACGCGGGCTTGCTCTCCTGGGCATGGAGACAAAGGGCAAGCAACGCGGGAAGGACGGCGATACGGGATTTCATGGCGGCGTTGGCAATGATACGCAGATGGCTGGTTGCATGTTAATCAAAAATCGCCTCTGTCGGACGACCATGGTCAATGTCATTGTCATTCTCGAAATCGATCCGGAGAAGATCGATGAATTCCTCGCTGTGATCCTCGAAAACGCCGCCGCGTCGCGCCTTGAGCCCGGATGCCTGCGTTTTGAGGTCAGCCGTGACAACACGCAGGCGAATCTCTTCGCCCTGAGCGAGAGCTACGTCGATCAGGCGGCCTTTGACCTGCACTACACCACCCCCCACGTCGCCAAATGGCGGGAAAAAGGCCCTGCTTTCGTGCTCAAACGCTGGGCGGTGAAGGGGCCGGTGCTCTGACGCGGCGCAAAACGTCGGCCAGATTCGCGTCACAGGCTTTCGCGGCCGGGGTAATCCTCACTTTGATGAAATTGCGTTCCGTTTTGTTCTGCCTCGGCCTTGGTTCGGTGTTGATGACCGCTTGTGTGCGGGGACCGGACCCTGAGCACCCTTTTGAAGCGCTGGCGGGACATGATTACTTCGTTCGCGCAGTGAAGCCCCTGCTGGAGACACGCTGTCTCGCATGCCATCGCGGAGACACGCCGCCTGCGGGCCTGTCTCTGGTGCAACGCAGCAGCCTGTATGCGCCAAGGAAACGCGACAGGGCATTCGTGGTTCCGGGTGATCCTCATGCCAGCCGTCTGCTGACCTCGGTGGTGGAAAGAGGCCGGCATCCTCGCGTGCCGGGGCGTGAACCGCTTTTGACCGGTCCGCAGATCGACATCCTTTACGAGTGGATTGAGGACGGAGCTTTCTGGCCGGACAATCCTGCGGGTTTTCTTCAGCCCCGGACTTCCATCCGGAAAAAAGGGCTGCTGGAGCGCTGAATCATTTTCCCACCGCCCGTTTCAGCTCGTGCTGGGCCTTGTTGAAGCTGGTCACGGCCTGCACGCGGCTTTGACGGGCACGGGTGAGCTCTTCGCGGGCGAGGAGGTATTCGAGCACCACGCCGAGCTGGCTGGCCTGACGTTCTTTGGCGAGCTTCACCATCTCCTGAGCGGCATTCACGGCCTCGTCATTGATGCTGATTTGATCGTGTGCGCTTTGCGCCCGGGCGGCAGCTTCCACCACCTCGCGGCCGATGGCGGCCTTGATCTGGCCAGCTTGAAGCTTCGTCGCTTCTTCCTGAGCTCCGGCGATGATCTGGCGTTGTTTGTCGAAGAGGCCGCCGGGACCGATTTTCCAACCGAGGCCGATGTACATGTTCTGTGTGTCATCGAAGTTGCCGAAATCAGCGTTATAGCCGCCGCCGAGGCCGCCGAAGCCATAACCAGCCTGCACGTTCGGGATCATCGGAGCCACACGGGCACGGTCTTTTTCCAAAACGGCCGCCTGATTCACCGCGCCGGCCGCTTTCATCTCGGGACGATGCTGTGAGGCCTGCGAGATAAGCGTGGCGACACCGAGTTTGCGATCCAGAAGGCGCACGGGCACCAGATCGGCCTTCGCAGGGCGCAGTTCGCTATCCGCTGGCAGTCGCAGCGTCTCCGCGAGCGCTGCTGCGGCGAGGTCGCGCTTCTCTTGGTGCTGTCGGATGGCGAGCCTTTCGCGGCTGACCTGCGTCTTCACACGCAGCAGATCCGCACGGAAGGCTGTTCCGGCATCGACGGCACCGCCGATTTGTTTTTCGTAGTCCTGCGTGAGCCGCAAATCATCCTCGATGATCGCCAGAGATGCCTCCGTTGCCAAAAGATCGTAGTAGCGGCCCGTCGCCTGCATCACGACATCGCGCCGCGCTTTTTCGGCGAACTGCTCCGCGGCCAGCGCCCGCTGTTTCGCCGCAAGTGCCGCGTAATACATGTCCCCCGGCGACCAATCGATCATGAGATTCGGTCCCACGGTGTACTGCTGCTTGCTGACATCAAACACCGCCCCCGCGATGTCCTGCACATTCCCATCCGTGCGCCGATAACCTGCTCCGAGCGTCAACGAAGGCCAAAATCGCTGCCAGGCCAGTTTCGACTCCGCGAGCACTTCCGTGTGCTTTGTTTTCGCGAGCTGGATTTCATCATTATTCGCCCCCGCGAGCATCATGACGGTGGGAAGATCGACATGCACTGATGCGGCTACCGACGCAGATGCGAACAAAAGCAGTCCAAAGGATCGAATCAAAGATGGCATGGCAGTCAGAGGTTGGAGTCTAGGCTTTAGCCGAGGTTTGGGAGGATGGGAGAGTTCAAAGAGTCGGCTAAAGCCTAGACTCCAACTTACTTGGCGGTGACGGTTTGTTTATCGGTCAGCGCGGTCGTTCCGGGCACGAGCAGCACATCATCCGGCTTCAGCTCCGGCACCTCGACATTCACGCCGTCGTTGAAGACGGGTTTGACGGCGGTTTTCATGGCTTTGCCGTCCACGTGCTTGAAGACAAAGCTGTTGGCCTTTTCCTTCACCAGCGCGGCCACGGGAATGAGAGTGGCGTTGTCGTGCTGCTCCAAGGCGATGCGGGCAGTGGCGAACATGCCCGGGCGGAGCCTGCCATCGTCGTTTTTGACATCGGCCTCGATGAGCATGGTGCGCGTGGCCGGATCGAGCGTGCCGGTGATGCGGCTGAGCGTGGCTTTGATCGACGAGCCGTTGAGAGCGTCCACCTTGGCCTCCACTTGCAGGCCGTTTTTGAGGAACGAGGTCTCAACTTCGATCACGGGCACCTGCAGGCGCAGCCTGCCGGCATCGGTGATTTGCAGGAGCGACTCTCCACCCGCGGCGGCGAAGGCTCCGGGATCCACGCGACGGTCGGTGATGGTGCCAGCGAAAGGTGCTTTGATGTGAGCGAGGTCGATCAGGGCATTCGTGCGCTCCATACCGGCCTTGGCGATGGCCAGTTTGGCCTCGGCATCATCGACGGACTGCGGCAAAACGAGGTCGGGAGACTTCGCGCGGGCCTCGTGGAGGCGTTTTACCTCGATCTCGGCAGCCGCGACCTCGGCGCGGTGCCTGATGAGGTCGGCTTGCAGCTCGGGGACTTCGATCTCGATGAGTTTCTGGCCCGCGGTGACGACATCGCCCTTATCGACGGTGATTTTTTGAATGTAGCCAGCCACACGGGCCTTGAGCGCGACCTGCTGCCAAGGGGCAAAGCTGGCAGGAAGCGTCACCCAGCGGTGAATGGTGCCTTTCTGCGGTCGGGTGACCGGCAGTTCAAGCGCGAGCATGCTCGTGGTGAGGAGGCAGAGGACAAGAAGATGCTTCATGGGAAGAAGAGGATCAGCGGGTTTCAAAGAGGGCGCTCTGCTCGTCATCGGGATCGAGTGAGGCGGAGGTGGCTTTTTTGCTGGCGAGAAGGGCAAACACGGCCGGAAGGAAGAAGAGCGTGGCCACGGTGGCGAGCGCGAGCCCGCCCACCACGGCCCTGCCGAGCGGTGCGGTCTGGCCAGCACCGAGTGCGAGCGGCATCATGCCGGCGATCATGGCAAAGCTGGTCATCAGGATAGGGCGGAGACGGCTGACCGCTCCCTCGATCGCGGCGGCACGGCGGTCGCCTTGCTTCGCCAGACGGGCGCGGTCGGCGAAGGTCACGAGAAGGATCGCATTCGCCACGGCCACGCCGACGGCCATGATGGCGCCCATGGCGGACTGGATGTTGATCGTGGTGCTGGTGAAGAACAGCGCGAGCACCACGCCGGCGATGACCGCGGGCATGGTGGAAATGACGACGACGGCGAGGCGCAGCGATTGGAAATTGGCGCACAAGAGGAGGAAGATCACCAGGATCGCGATCACGAGGCCGCTGCTGAAACCCTCGTAAAGCTGGTTGAAGGGTACCACCTGGCCCCGGATGTCCACCTTCGTCTTGCCATCGGGGGCGGGCCCCAACTCGTCGATGACTTTGCGCACGGCCTTGATGGCGCTGCCAAAGTCGATGGCATGAATGTTCGCGGTGATGCTGGCGATGCGCACCATGTTGTAGCGCTCGTAAGTGCCCACGGCGGTGCCGGGTTCGAGCTTGGCGATGGTGCGCAGCAGCACGGTGCCGCCATGGGCGGATTTCACCGGGATGTTGCCGAGGTCTTCGATGCTCTTCGTGCGTTCTTCGGGGATCTGCACCTGCACATTGAAGCTGATGCCGGTGCCCGGATCGGCCCAAAACACCGGCTGCGTGAAACGGCTGGAGGTGGTCGCGGCCACGAGGCTGCGTGTGACGTCCTCCACATTCACGCCGAGCAATCCAGCACGCTCGCGGTCAATTTGGACGTTCACCGTGGGCGCATCGAGCGTCTGCGCGATCTGCGCATCACGCAGGAAAGGCAGCTCGTTCAGCTTCGCGAGGAGCTTCTCCGCGTGCTCTTTGCTCGCAGGGAGGCTGGGGCCGCTCACGGCGACCTCGATGGGCGTTGAGGCACCAAAGCTCATCACGCGGCTCACGATGTCCTGCGGCTCGAAAGACACACGCACATCAGGAAGCTCGCGCCGCATGATGTCGCGCAGTTTTTCCTGCAAGGCCTCCACGGTCACACCGGCGTCCTTTTGAAGCTGAAGCGCCAGCCAGCCCTCCTCGGGGCCGCCATTCCACAAATGCACCAGATTCACGGGGAAGCTGGCGTTGTGCACGCCCACCATGCCGATGGAAAACTCGACCGGAGCCTCGTCGCCGATGATCTTGAGGATCTTCTGCGCGATGCCTTCGGTGATGCCCACCTGCGTGCCGCTGGGGGCGCGGAAGCGGATGGCGAACTGGCCGCTGTCCGTCTGCGGGAAGATTTCCGATCCGAGGAACGGCCCAAAGGACACGACGATCAGCGCCGCACCGCCGAGATAGGCCGGAACGAGAATCCAGCGCATCGTGACAGCCGCCTTGACGAGGCCGCCATACATTCGGGCGATGAGGCCGGGCTTGTCCTCATGCAAACGGACCTTTTTCGGGAGCAACCAGACGGAAAGCACTGGGACGAGCGTGCTGGAGAGCACGAAGGACGCGAACATCGCAAAACCGACCGCGAGCGCGAGCGGCACAAAGAGCGCCCGGGCCGCGCCGATCATGAAAAAGGCAGGGATGAACACCGCGAGGATGCAAAGCATGGCCAGCAGGCGCGGCAGCGTGGTCTCCAGCGTGCCATCCAGCGCGGCGCGGGCCAGCGATTTGCCGCGGGCGAGGTGCGTGTGGATGTTTTCCACGGTCACGGTGGCCTCATCGACCAGGATGCCCACGGCGAGCGCCAGACCGCCGAGCGTCATCAGATGGATGTTCTGCCCGCTGATCCACAGGCCGAAGGTGGCGGCGAGCAGCGAGAGCGGGATGTTGATGACCACGATGAAGGCGGAACGCAGGTCGCGGAGGAAGACGAGCACCATCAAACCGGTGAGGAGGGCACCGAGGGCGCCTTCGTTCAGCAAGTCCTGGATGCTGCGGTTCACGACCGGGGTCTGGTCGAACTCGAAGCTTACTTTGATGCCTTCCGGCAGCAGCTTCTGAAACTCCGGCACCGCTGCGCGCACCGTCTTCACCACCTCGAGCGTGGAAGCCTCCGCACGTTTGGTCACCGGCAGGTAGACCGTGCGTTTGCCATTCGCCAGCGCGTAGGAGGTGGTGACGTCGGCGGCATCCGCCACGGTGGCCACGTCGCGGATGAAGACCGCGCCGTTGTCCGTCTTTTTCAGCGGCACAGCCTCGAGATCCTTCACGTTGGTCACGATCGCGTTGGTCGGCACGATGGGATACTTGCCATCGAGATTCATGTTCCCGGACGGGCTGATCGGATTACCCTTCGCGATGGCCTGCACGATGTCATCCGGCGAGAGGTTGTAGGCCTTCATGCGGTCGGGATTCACATTCACCACGATGCCGCGCGAGCTGCCGCCGAAGGGTGGCGGGGCTGAGACGCCGGGCAGCGTGGCGAAGGCTGGACGCACCTTGTTCAGCGCCTGGTCCTGCATCTGGTTCAGCGTGATGTTTGGATCATCCGTGGAGAACACGATATGGCCCACGGCCACACTCCCGGCATCAAACCGCATGATGAAGGGCGCCACGGTGCCCGGCGGCATAAAGGCACGGCTGCGGTTCACCTGCGCCACCGTCTCGGACATCGCCTGGCTCATGTCCGTGCCCGGGTGAAACTGCAGCTTCATGATCGACGCGCCCTGGATCGACTTGGACTCCACATGCTCGATGTTTGCGATGTAGAGGAAGTGATACTCGTAGCGGTAGGTCAGGTAGCCCTCCATCTGCAACGGGTCCATGCCGCCATAAGGCTGCGCCACATAGATCGTCGGGATGCCCAGGGGCGGAAAGATGTCGCGCGTCATGCGTTGCAGCCCCAGCCAGGCTCCCAGCGCAACGGCCACGACGGCGACGATGATGGTCCAGGGATAGCGGAGGGCGAAGCGTGCGAGATTCATTCGGGAGAGTGACGAAAGCGGGACGGGAAGTGCCGTTTTATCGGGGAGCGATTACGGGCCGCGTAAAACGCGTGGATTCAAGCTTCTTTCCATCAAATGCGAAAAAATCTAGCGGCGGCAACGAGGGTTCACAAAACACCGGTGATCATCCCGAAGGCCACCAGGATGAGCAGCGTTCCGACAATGACCTGGAGCGAGCGGATGGTGAGCTTTTTCAGCAACCGGGCGGCGAGGAACGAACCGGCGAACGCGGACAGACTGGCCACCACCACAAGCATGAGATCCACCGGCGGACCTGACTTGAAAAACGCGACGCCATAGACCGGCATCCGCGCCAGATCGACGATCACCGCCAGCACCACGCCGGTGGCGATGAATTGCTCCTTCGAGAGGCCCGTTTTGAGCAGGAACATGCTGCGAAACGCGCCCTGATTGCCCGACAAACCTCCGAAAAAGCCGGAGACGCATCCGCCGACCGGCAGCAGCCGCGCATCGAAGCGCCAGGCCGCCATCGCGGGTGAAAGCTCCATCGCCACAAAGCCCAGGATCAGCAGCCCGACAGTCAGTTTCACCGGCACCACGGCCAGCGTGCGTCCCATGAGCGAATACTCCGCCAACGGCGGCAGATGCGCCAGCCAACCCAGCGTCAGCGAGCCCGCAAACGCCGCGAGGACGGCCGGAATGCCAAAGCGCAGCACCACACCGCGATCCGCCCGCCAGCCCACGAGGGCGAGCTTGAACAGATTGTTCGCCAGATGCACCACCGCCGTCACGGACACGGCGATCTCCACGGGAAAGAACAATGCCACCACCGGCATCAGCAGCGTGCCCAGCCCGAATCCCGACAGCAACGTCAATCCGGACGCGACGAAAGCACAGAGGACGATAACGAGTGTTTCCATGTCTTCCATTACGGCCGCCGTAATAGAAGTTCAACCGCTGATTTCATGACCAACACGTCACAAAGCCCGGGTGCCAGCTCCGGCTACTCCGAGACCTCGACACCGAGCTCGCGGAGCTGCTTGCGCACCACCTTGAGCACCTCGCGGCCTTCTTTGGTGATCTTGTATCTGCGCGGAGCCTTCGGGCCGCGCGATTCATCCGCGGTGGAGGTGAGCCAGCCGTTTTTCTCCATGCGCTTGAGCAGCGGGTAGAGCGTGCCGGGGCTGACGTCGTAGCCGTGGTGGCGCAGCTCTTCGAGCATCCAGTTGCCAATCACCTCCCCCTCCGCGGCGTGGTGCAGGACATGCACCTTCCAGAAGGAGAGCAGGATTTCATGATTGACGAGCTTGAGGTCCACGGCGGCGGCCAATTACGTCCCCGTTTGAGACGCGAGGTCAAGCAACGTCTTGCTCGAACTTCACCGCAGGTAGATGAACTCGTTGCTCATCATGAGCGCCTGGCACAGCAGCGCCCAGGATGCTTGATCCCGTTGTTCGGAGTCCTGCTGGCTGGAATTCAGCGCCGCATTCGTGGCTTTGAGGAAATCCACGGCGCGGCGCACATCCTCGTCGGTCGCCTCACGAGCGCAGGCGAGGCGGTAGGCGGCACGCAGCCGTGCCTCGGTGTCCGGGGAGGTGTTTTGCAGACGGCTGGCGAAAGAACGTGCCGCGTCGGTGGCGAGATCGCTGTTCATCATCAGCAGGGCCTGGGGCGAGACGACGGAGCTGTTGCGCAGGCCCGTGCTTGTGGCCGGATCGGGATAATCGAACTGCTGAAAGAGGTCGTAGAGGTTGTTGCGGATGATCGGCAGATAAAGCGCCCGCCTTGGGCTGCCATAGGTTGTGAAATCCTTTGAGGTGTGGTTGAAGACGAACTCACGATTGCGGCGAGGGATCGTCTTTCCGCCGATGCTGCGGTCCAGTTTGCCCGCGACGTGCAGAAGGGCGTCACGCACTTCCTCCGCCTCCAGACGGCGCACAGGGAAGTGATGCAGCAGCAGGTTCTCCGGATCGGCCTCTGCTGCCGCGGCATCCACAGCGGAACTTTGCTGATACACGCGCGAGCTCATGATCAGCCGGTGCATGTCCTTGAAGCTCCAGCCGTTCGTCGTGAACCAGCGTGCCAGCCAGTCGAGCAACTCGGGATGAGTTGGTTTCTGGCCAAGCAGGCCGAAGTTATCGGTCGTCGGCACGATGCCATGGTTGAAATGCCAGGACCAGATGCGGTTCGCGATCACTCGAGAGGTGAGCGGGTGATCCGCGCTGCCCAGCCAGCGGGCGAGCTCCAGGCGGCCGCTTTGATGCGTAGGAAACTTGGGCTGCGACTTCAGCGAGGCCTGCATCACCTGGATGACCCCACGCTTCACGGGCTTGCCCAGCGAGAGGTGATTGCCCCGGATGTGGACCGGCAGCTCGTTGACCACTTTTGCGGCTTCCGCGACCGCCAGCGTGGTCGGGAGGTCGGGGAGATTGCTCTCCGTGGTCATCATGGTGTCCTTGAGTGCGGTGACCTTCTCTGCGACCTCCTTGGAATAAAGAACGATCGGCTCTGGTGGCAGCGCCAGGAAGCCGGCGGCCTTGTCCAGTTCGGCGCGGGCTTGGTGCAGCAGCGAGTCCGTGGGAGTGTCTTTCGGCCCCACCTTGATCTTCGCCGCCGCATTGAAGATGGCCTTGTAGTAAGGGCGCAGGCCCTGGGCGCTGCCTTTGGCCTTCAGCGCATCCTGCCAGGGCTTGAAGAACTGGTTCGTTTCATTCGCCGCCAGATACACGCGGCAGTTCAGCAGGATGTGCGCCCGCAGGCCATGCTTCTCCGCCACCGGCCGCGCCTGGCTCAGAGTCGCCGCCGCAGGCAGTTCGCATGCGGCCATGAGGTAATCGACCGCACGCTCACGGGCTTCCTCCCTCAACGCCTTGTTGGCCTCCGCCTCGGCTTTGGAAACGGCACTTCTCTGCTCCTTCAGCACTCGCTCGGACGATTTCACGGCCGCGAAGTCCTCGAAGCTGCCCATGGGGGCCTCATACGCCGTGCTCAGGGCACCGATGCGGTCCAGGCTGAAGCTCTGCGTGCTTTTGAAGATCGCGGCCAGCGCGTAGTAGTCCGTCTGCGGGATGGGATCGAACTTGTGATCATGGCAGCGCACGCAGCCCAGCGTCATTCCCATGAAGGCGCGGCCCATGACGTCGATCTGCTCGTCGATCACATCCATGGCGAGCTTCTCCTTGTCCGGTTCGGCGAGGACTTTGGCACCGAGATTGAGGAAGGCGGTCGCCGTCACGCGTTCTTGGCGTGTCGGCACGTCCTTGGACTCCAGCAGATCACCTGCGAGCTGTTCGGTCAGGAACTGGTCGAAGGGCTTGTCCGCGTTGAACGACCGCACGACGTAGTCGCGATAACGCCAGGCCGTTCCCAGCGCGATGTTTTCATCGAGGCCGTTCGAGTCTGAGTAGCGGGCCACATCCAGCCAGTGCCGGCCCCACTTTTCGCCGTAATGCGGCGAGCGCAGCAGCCGGTCCACCACCTTCGCGAAGGCGTCCGGCGAAGTGTCAGCCAGGAACGCGTCGATTTCCTCCGGTGTGGGAGGCAGGCCGGTCAGATCAAACGTCGCCCGGCGGATCAGCGTGCGTTTGTCTGCCTGAGGCGCGAGTTTGAGGCCCTTGGCGGCGAGTTTTTCACCGACAAACGAATCAATCGGGTTGGCGGCCTTCGCTGCGGGCACCTTCGGCGTTTGAATCGGGCGGAAAGCCCAGTGCTGGCTGCCTGCGGCGATGTCGATCACGCGTGGCGCATGCTGTTTGGTGGACGCCACGGCCTCCCGCGGATCGGGAGCGCCCATCTTCACCCATTCCTCCAGCGCCTTCACCTCGGCGGCCGGCATCGCTCCTTTGGGCGGCATCTGCAGGTCTTGATTGTGATAGCGGACGGACTCGATGATGCGGCTCTTGTCCGGATCGCCGGCGATGACCGAAGGCCCGCTGTCGCCGCCTTTGAGCATGCCGTCGCGTGAGTCCAGCTCCAGCCCGCCCTTGCTCTTGCCAGCTTCGACGGAGTGGCATTCATAACAACGGTTGATCAGGATCGGCCGGATGGTCTTTTCGAAGAAGGCGATCTTGGCGTCGTCAGCGGCTGCGGCGGAACCCGCGATGCCGGTCTGCAACGCGATCACGAGGGCGATGGGTTTTGAGGCCTTCATGGGACGCAAAAAATACGCTCCGTCGCGGGCCTTCTTGCCGTCTGCGGAGCACCCGCTACGCTGGCGGCATGTCTTCCGTGCTCCAGACCCTGGCCGATCTCGTCCGCATCAACAGCATCAACAGCTCCTACGAGGGCGGGCCCGGTGAAAAGGACTGCGCGGCGTATGTGCGGCGCTTTTTCGAGCAACGCGGCATCGAAGTGTGGGAGCAGGAGGTGTTTCCCGGCCGCAACAACGTCATCGCCCGCGTTCCCGGCCGCGATCCGGCACGCCGCATGGTCTTCGAGGCCCACATGGACACCGTTTCGATCAAAGGCATGACGATTGATCCCTTCGATCCCGTGATTCGCGACGGGAAGCTGCATGGACGCGGTTCCGTCGATGACAAGGCCGGCCTGGCCGCGATGATGCATGCCGTGGCGGACATCCACGCCAGCGGCGAGCTGCCGCCGTGCGAGCTCTGGCTCGCCGCCGTGGTCGATGAGGAGTATTCCTTCCGTGGCGTGGTCAAACTGTGCGAAGGACTGGATGCCGTCGCCGCCGTGGTCGCAGAACCGACGGAATTCCGCTGCGTGATCGCCAGCAAAGGCGTCCTGCGCTGGCGCATTCGCACCAAAGGCAAAGCGGCGCACAGCTCGAAGCCGCATCTCGGCATCAACGCCATCACCGCGATGGCCCGCGTCGTCCTCGCCATTCAGGAAGACCACGAACGGGTGCAATCGGCGGGTCATCCGCTGCTCGGGCCGGCGACTTGCAACGTCGGCGTCATCCACGGCGGCGTGCAGGTCAATTTCGTGCCCGACGAGGCCGTGATCGAGATCGACCGCCGTCTGCTTCCTGGCGAGGAGGTTGAGCCCGTTCTCGCGCAATACCAAGTCTTGCTCGATGACCTCATGCGCCGTCATCCCGAAGTCGTGGCAGAGATGGAAAAGCCGATGCTGCAGGACTGGTCGTTCCAGACCGATGAAAACACGCCGCTCGTTCATCTCGCCCGCGAGGTGCTGCACGGCATGAGCCGCGAGGACGGCGTGTGCGGCGTTCCGTTTGGCAGCGATGCCAGCAAATTCTCCCGCCTTGGCATTCCCACCATCCTGTTTGGCCCCGGCAGCATTGACCAGGCGCACGCCGCCGTGGAATTCGTCGAATGCGCGGAGGTCGAGGCCGCGCTGGCGTTCTACACGCAGATCGCCCGCCGGTTCATCTGAGGCTGTCTGGAGTCGTTGCGACATCAGGGAATGCTTCATCGCATTGCGGCGGCATTTTGGATGCTCCTCCAAAAATAATTGGTTGTTTGCTTCCACCACGGGTTTCGGGTTTGGTACCGCCCTCCCGCAGCCAGGAAACGCGCAATCATGGCAAAGCTCACTTTTGTTCTCGAAGATGGACAGCAGATCGTGGTCGCCCTGGCGGAGCGGATCACCTTGGGACGTGCGGATGACAACGACATCGTGGTCGATGACGAACGCATCTCCAAACGGCATGCCGAGCTGGTGCGCAACGCGGACGGCAGCGTGCAGGTGTTTGATTCGGACTCCACCGCCGGAACGTTTCTCAACGGGGAACGCGTGCGCAGCGGCACCGCGTTGAATGGCGCCAGGCTGTCCTTCGGCCCGCTGGAGGCCGTGCTTGATCTCGAAGACCACGGCCTGAATGGCGGCACGGTCAGCCAGTTCGATGGCGCACAGCCGAACAACAGCAGGATCGGCCCGCGCAAAAAGGGCAAAGGCACGCGCCGCAACGGCAGCGCCACCGACCGGGCCACCACGCTCCCGCCGGATGAGTTGCTGGCACGGCAGCAGGCCCGTCTGCGTGACGAATCGGTGCGTCTGGAGGAGGAGAAAGCCCGCTTGCAGAGCGAGGAGGAGGCCCGGCAACGCATGACGGCCCGGCGTGAGGAACTGGCCCGGCTGGAATCGGACAAAGCCCGGCTGCTGACCGAGATCGCTGCCGCGCGGGAGGAATTCACCGCCTGGCAGGTGGCTGCGGAGAAGGAACGGCACGCGCTCAGCACACGCGTGGAGGCCCTGCGTTCGGCGGAGGAGCGGCTCGTTCCCGTCAATGCATCCGTGGCGCAGGCGGAGGCCGCTCACGGCGGCTGGTTGAAGGCGATCCAGGACCTTTCCGTCCAGCACGATGAGAAAACCGCCTCGCTGCAGCTCGTCACATCGCAGATCGGGCAGAAGGCTTTGGAGTTGCAGCAGCTCGGGCAGGATGAAGGTGTCTTGAGGCAGGAGATCGACAGCCTGGCGGCGCATCGCGACCAGCAACTCGCCCATGTGCAGCAGTTGCGTGATGAATGCGCGACTGACGAGGCGGTGCTCGCGGATCTGCGGCAGAAACTGGCCGACTTGGAGCAGCGCTGCCAGGAGAAGGTGGAACTCGCCGAGGCGCGGGAGGACCAGGTGAAGACGGCGGAACGAAAGCTGGAGGGCTTTGCGCAGCGCCGCACGCAACTGGAGGCGCACATCAAGGAACTCAGCGGAACGGAGGAACGGCTCGAACAGGCGCTGGCGCGGCTGCATGAGGCGGAGTCGCGGCACACGGAGCTGGCCGCGGCCATCACCACGCTCACCCAGGAGCATCAGCGGGCCGAAACGACCGCCAGGGACGCGGCGGCACGGGTGGACGCCTTGCAAAAGCACCACGAGCAGCTCACCACCGCCACCGAGGAGGCACGCGGCATGCATCAGACCGTGGAGGCGTCGTTGCAGCGCTCGCGGGACCAGCTTGCCGCTTGTGAGACGAACCTGGCCGCCGAATCCAAACGCCTGCAGCAGGCCGAGACACGCCGCAAGGAGCTGGAGCAGCGCTGTGAGGAGCTGTCTGCCGCCGAGCAGAAATTGAAGGAGGTCACGCAGCAACTGGCCGCCCTGGAAAAACAGCATGCGGAGGACGAGAAGCGTTTCATCGAGCACCGTTCGGCCCTGCGCGAGCTGGAAGGGGACGAGGCGGCCGCTGAAGGCCGTCTTGAAGTCCTTCGGGCGCGGGAAAAGGATCTGCGAGGGGAATTGGCGCGACTGGCGACGACCGAACGTGCCGCACGGGCACGCTTTGAAGAGGTGCGCCAGCTTGCCGACGAGGCGCAGAAGACCCACAGCGCGGAGATGCAGCAGATCACCACGCGTCTGGAGGAAGGACGGCGCGATCTGGCGGAGCTGATCTCACGGCTGACACCGCTGCGCGAGTGGAAGGACGCCATGGACCAGCTCTACGCGCGTCTCGCGGCGCTGCCGCAGGATTCGCCGGAGGCACGCATGCTGTGGCATGAGATTGAGAAGGAAAAAGCCGGGCTGTCAGACCTCATCAATGCCGCCCGCAGCCAGGCACGCGCCGTTGGAGCCGAAGTGCCGCCGCCGGCCGCCGCCGTTCCTCCCATCGCATCCCCAACGGACACCGGAAAACCGCGCCCGGGGACCGGCAGCGTGCTGCTGCCCGGCAAGGCGCAGGAGACGACCCTGCGCTCACGCCTGAACCATCTGCGTGAAAACGTGCAGCGTGAGGAGACACGGCTGGAGCAGCTCCGCCTCGAACGCACCCGCCAGGAGTCGCACGGTCGGGCCAATCCTGCCGCTGAGGCGATGATGCGGGAGCATCTCCGCGTCCTGGAACTCAAGATCCGTCAGGACGAGGAGCGCCATCACGCCCTGACACGCACCCTGGAGATCTCCCAGGCGGAGGAGGACAAACGGCGTGAGCGGCTGGCGGAACTCGAACGCAAGCTGGTCGAGATCCGCGCCGACATCACCGAGGCGGAGCGTCATCGCAGCGAGTTGCGCCAGCAGGCCGACCTGGTGCACACCGAGTTGAAGAATCACGAGGCCGTGCTGGATCGTGTCCTGAAAAAATCAGCGGAGTTCAGCAGTCAGACGTAACGGCCTCATGGCATGCGGCTTGCGTCGCTGATTTTGTCGTCCCGTGCCAAATGCCAGATTGATTCCGCGCCCGCCATCGCCTTCTGTAAAAATCAAAACCACTCTCCACATGGCAAAAATCACGTTTGTTCTCGAAGACGGTCAGGAAGTGGTGGTTCCACTCACGGAACGCGTCACCATCGGGCGTGCCGAGGACAATGACGTGATGGTGGATGATGAACGCATCTCCATGCAGCATGCCGAATTGCTGCAAAATGCCGATGGCAGCATCCAGGTCTTCGATTTGAAGTCCGAGTCAGGCACCTTCGTGAACGGCGAGCGCCAGATGAGCTGCACGCTGCTGCATGGGGACAAGCTGGCGTTTGGGCCGCTCGTCGGCCGCCTCGACCTGGAGGACATGGAGCCTGCCAAGCCTAAACAGCCGGAGGCCCCGCCAACGGAAGCTCCGCCGGTGAAAACGGCTGAACCACCCTCCACGGCGGACGACGTTGCGAAGCTCGAGCTGCGAAAGGCGCAATTGAAGGCGGAGATCGAGACGGCGGAGAAGCAATTGCGCGACTGGGAAGTCCGGGCGGAGAAGGAACGTGCGCTGTATCTCTCGCGCATCGAATCCCTCCAGGCGGACGAAAAGCGGCTGGGGCCCGTCAAGGACGCGGTGAAGCAGGCTGAGAATGCGCACCGCGAGTGGCTGGCGGCCGTTGAAACGCTTTCCACACGACACGCGGAGCTGTCCGCTGCGGTTCAGACCCTCACGGAGCAGCATGACACCCGCCAGAACGCCCTCCGGCAGGTGAAGGACGCCGAAGCCACCGCGGAACAGGAGTTCGCGGCTGTCAGCGCCCGCATCAAACAAGTGCGTGATGAATGCGAGCAGGATGAATCCGTGCTCAACACGCTGCGGGAGCAGATCATCGAGAACGAGAACCGCCTGGAGGAAAATCGCCGGCTGGACGCGGCCCGCGAGGAGCAGGTGAAGGTCACTGAGAAGAAGATCGAGCAGCTCGAAGGCCTCGCGAAGGAACTCTCACTCGTCGAATCCCGCGTGGAGGAGCTCAGCGGCAGCGAGAAGAAGCTGCTGGAAGCCCAGTTGCGCCACCAGGAGACAGAAAACCGGCATTCCGCCCTTTCCCAGGCTTGTGATGAGCTGGAGACGAAACGCGGCCAGATCGAGGCCCGGGTTCTTGAACTCGAGTCCCGGCATGCGCAGCTGACTCGTGATCAGCACCAGGTGGAAACGGCGCTGAAAGACGTGCGTGCCGCATCTGCCGCCGAAACCGGCCGCCTGGAGGAAACCAAGGCGGCAGTGGAACGCGAACGGCAGACGCTGGCAGGTTTGACGGCCGAGCTGACGACCGCGCAGCAGCAGCTTGCTGAGACGCAGCAGCAGCATGCCGACGCCAGATTGCGCCTGTCTGCGATCGAGCAGCGGCTGCGCGAGGCGGAGAGCACGGTCGCCAGCACCACGTCTCAAATCGCCGAGGCGAGGCGTCGTGCGGAGAAGCATGAAGAAGATGCACGGGAGGCGCAGGCGCTCGCATCTGAAAATCAGGCGCTGGCGGCCAAAGTCGGCGCCGCGCGTGAGGAACTGGCTGAGTTGGAGCGCCAGGCAGCCGGTTTGCGTGAGCAGCAGTCGTCCTTGTCCCAAAACATCGCCCAGGCAGCCGCGGAAGCCGCTGCTGCCGGCACCGCGTATGGCGCTCCGCTCATCACGCAGGTGGAGTCGATCCGGCTGGCCCGGGTGCGCATGAAATCAGAGAGCGTCCGCGCGGCGGATGAGGTGGGCAAGCCGGGCACGCCGCGTGTGAAGGTGAAGAAGGCCTGACGCGGCGCTCACCTTCCGGCGCGTGCCGAGTTACGCGTTGTCAGGCCGTCGTTTCCGCAGAAAGTCGGTGCCATCATGAAGATCGACGCCCTCGCCCGTCTGGAACGCCATGCCAAACGCATCGCGGAGATCGCGGCGGTGCTGGGCAAGTATGGACTGGCCGATCTTTTCGGCGGCTTTCAATACACCTGGCTGCAGGATCGCTTCAAAAGCGCGGACGGGCATTCCCTGACGGGCGATGTGACCACCGCGGCACGGGTGCGCATGGCGCTGACCGAACTCGGCACCACCTTCATCAAGTTGGGGCAGATGCTCAGCACCCGCTCCGACCTCCTGGGCCCGGATCTGACCGAAGAGCTGTCACAACTGCAATGCAGCATCCCGCCCGACAGCGCCGAAACCGCCCGTGCGACCATCGAAAAGGAACTGGGGCAGCCGCTCGATGAGCTGTTCGCCGAGTTCGATGACATTCCGCTGGCCGCCGCCTCCATCGCCCAGGTGCACGCGGCAGTTTTGCCTTCCGGGCAGAGTGTCGTGGTCAAAGTGCGCCGCGCCGGTGTTGCCGAACAGGCGGCGACCGATCTGGAGATCGTGCAGGCGCTGGCGGAACTGCTGGAGAAGCATTCGCCCGCACTGCGCTCCTACCAGCCGGTGGCCATCGTGCGCCAGTTCCGCCGCACCTTGCTGCGCGAGCTCGATTTCACCTACGAGCGCCGGAATCTGGAGGAGTTCGGCCGCAACTTCATCGATGACCCGAACGTGTGCATCCCGGAGGTGTTCGGCGAGTTCTGCTCCCACCAGGTCGTGACGATGGAGCGCCTCGAAGGCATCCGCGGCACCGACATTGAGGCCCTCCAGCAGTGCGGGGAGGATCTGGGCGAGTTTGCCAAACGTGGGGCGAACATGTACCTCGAAATGGTCTTCCGTGACGGCTTCTACCACGCGGATCCGCATCCGGGAAACCTCATCCTGCTGCCGGGAAATGTCGTCGGCGTGATTGATTGCGGCATGGTGGGCCGCATTGATGAAGACCTGCGTGACGAGGTGGAGGCGCTCATCGTCGGCATCGTGGAAAATGACTCCGCCGTCGTGTCCGAGCAGGTGCTGAGCCTCGGTGCGGTGCCCTCCACCTGCTCTCGTGACAAGCTGCGCACAGACCTGCAGGAGTTCATGGCGGATTACACCGGCCATCCGCTCACCGACATCCACGTCGGCGCGGCGCTTTCGAATCTCGTCGAGATCATCCGTCGTCATCACATCGTGCTGCCGCCTGCGCTGGCGATGCTGTTGAAGACGATCATCGTTCTGGAGGGCACCTCGCGTCGATTCAGCCCGGACGTGAGCCTCACGGAGCTGATGCAGCCGTATTGTTCGCGTCTTCTGCTGCGGCGTTTCTCGCCCGGCCGCATCGCCCGGCGCACCCGCCGCACCTATCGCGCCTGGGACCGCTTGTTGAAGGCGCTGCCGCGTGATCTGGCCGAATTGCTCTCCCGTTTTCGTGATGGCACCCTCACGGTGCATCTGGATCACCGTCATCTCGATCCGATCATCAACCGCCTCGTGCTCGGCGTGCTCACCGCGGCGATTTTTCTCGGTTCCAGCGAGCTGTGGAGCCGGGATGCAAAGCCGCTGCTGTATGGCGTGTCCGTGTTCGGAGCGCTGGGCTACGGCGTGTCGCTGTTTCTCGGCTGGCGGCTGCTGCGGGCCATCCGCAAGTCAGGAAACATCCAGTCGAAGGATTGAGCGGCTGACTTGAAACTTTGAACTTGGAACTTGAAACCAACTGGCCGAAAACCTCCCGACTCACCTCCCAGCCACTCCATTATGTATTTCCTCGGCATCGACAGCGGCACGCAGAGCAGCAAGGCCATCGTCCTCGACCTCGACACAGGCAAAATCCTCGCCTCCGGCCATTCGACCTATGATTTGATCGAAGGTCTGCCTCCCGGCCATCTCGAACAAGATCCGCAGACCTGGATCGACGCCGTGGACACCTGTGTGCAGCAGTGCCTGCAACAGCTCGGCGCTGAGAAATCGAAGATCGCCGGCATCGGCGTCAGCGGCCAGCAGCACGGCCTCGTGGCGCTCGGTGCGGATGACAAGCCGGTGCGTGCCGCCAAGCTGTGGTGCGACACGTCCACGCAGGCGCAGTGCGCGGAGATCGCGCATCATTTCGGCGGCCAGCCGGGTGTGATCGCCCTCGCTGGCAATGCGATGCTGCCGGGCTACACCATCCCGAAGCTGCTGTGGCTGAAGCAGAACGAGCCGGACAACTTTGCGAAGACGAAGTCCATCCTGCTGCCGCACGACTACATCAACTTCTGGCTCACCGGTGTGAAGCGCATGGAATACGGCGACGCCTCCGGCATGGGCATCCTCAATGTGACCACGCGCCAGTGGGCCTGTGAGATCTGCGACTTCATCGACCCGCGGGTGCGTGAGATGCTGCCGCCGCTGGGCTCGTCCAGATCGATGCACGGCACGATCCGGAAGGAGCTGGCCATGAAATGGGGCCTGAACTACGACGTGGTCGTCAGCGCCGGTGGCGGCGACAACATGATGGGCGCGATCGGCACCGGAAACATCAAGCCGGGCGTCGTCACGGCCAGCTTCGGCACCAGCGGCACGCTGTATGGCGTCGCGGACTCGCCGGTGGTCGATGGGCAGGGCGAGGTGGCCGCGTTTTGCGACAGCACGGACCAGTGGCTGCCGCTGGTCTGCACCATGAACGTCACCGTCGTCACCGAGCAGGTGCGCGAGATGTTCCGCTGGGACTTGAAACAGCTCGAAGCCGCCGTGAAGACCGCGCAACCCGGCGCGGACGGCGTGATGTTCCTGCCCTACCTCAATGGTGAGCGCACGCCGAACCTGCCGAACGGCAGCGGTGTCATCCACGGCCTGCGTCCGACGAACATGACGCCTGCCAACATGGCCCGTGCGGCCGTGGAAGGCGCCACGCTCGGCCTGGCCTATGGTTTGAAGCGTTTCCGCGATCTCGGCATGAACCCCACCGAAATCCGCCTGACCGGCGGCGGCAGCAAGAGCAGCGTTTGGCGTCAGATCGCCGCCGATTGCTTCAACGCCGAAGTGGTCACGCTGAACACGAGCGAAGGGGCCGCTCTCGGCGGTGCCATCCAGGCCGCTTATGTGCATGGCAATCAAACCGGCAAGGTCAGCTACGAGCAGCTTTGCTCCCAGCTCGTCACCCTCGACGAATCCACCCGCTGCCGCCCGGATGCCCGACGCGCCGGGCTCTACGCCGCCCAGCTTGAAAAGCAGATGGAACTGACCGGACGCCTGAATCAAACCGGCTGGCTGTGATCCTCTGCGCAAACTCATGAAACTCGATCTTGGAGTTCGCTTCAATGCCGGAAACCGGTGCTGTTCCGCCGCGCTGTGTTCATGAGCGGGTCGCTACGGTATGTCTTTTGGAAACTGGCAATCCCAGCATTGCTGCTCTTGATCTTGTACGGCCGCGTGGACCGCATGCAGGTCTGGTTGCTTTTGGGGGTTGGCATTGGCTGGCGCTGGGTCAAGCTATGGCATGAACACTGCCAGGTGGAGATGAAGGACGAGGACTGGGAGGCATTGACGCAGGCGCTGGAGCGTGAACAGGCTCTTCACCAAGGGGCAACTGATGAGGATGAAGATCTGGCGCCAAATCCCGTGTCTGCGAAGCAGCAGGTGGCAGCGCTGCAGCTCCTTTACCGGCCGCCGAGGCCAGGCCCTGTTTTGATGATCGAAGGTCTGGCGCTGCCAGCATTTCTGCTGGGTTTGCCGGTGCTGCTCTTGATGGCTGAATCCGATTTCTTCACGTTCCGGCGGAGTTTTGGCTGGGGGGACTTGCTGGTGATCCTGGGTTGTGCGGCTCTGTTTTACCTGCCGCACCTGCCTGTCGTCCGCCGGGAAACGTCGATGCTGACCAAGGCTTGGTGGCTTGCTCCTTTGTTCTTGGTTCCGGCGGCCATGGCCGTGATGGTGAAGGAAAAGCATCCCTATTGGAATGTCTTTCATCCCGAGCACCGCCGTCTGGCGGCCGAAAAGGTGCTTTCACTGAAGGATTGGATCATGGCCGCAGACCACGCCGGGTGGGTGTTTGCGTATGCGGAAGAGCTGGCGGAGAAAGGCCGCATCCCGTCGGCCAGGGAGTTTTGCGAGAAGGGGCTGAGAATGGAGCCTGGCTCGGCTCGCGGGAATGGTTTGATGGCGCGGTTGGGTGGCTCGCAGATTTCGGAGGACACGGCTCCAGATGCGTTTGCACCTTACGTTCCCGAAGGGACTTTGATTCCCCGGGCAAGGCGTTGTCGTGTGGAAACGGCTCACGACACAGGCCCTGTGTTCACTTTGATGCTGCTTCCCGTGGGGGAGGTGCCGGATGAGGACCTCGACTTCGTGGCGGAGGTGATGCGACGAGAGACCGGCATTCCAACGTGTGTCTATGAGAAACATCTGCCTTTGCCCGAGGCCACGCGGTCACCGGGGTTGCTGGCTGAAAAGCAGTGGGAGATCGGCAGCCTTCTGAAGTCGGTGCTGCCCGAAGTGGATGGCCGGCGGATGAGGGGGCCTTTGAAAATCCTGGTGATCACGAGTGGTGACCTTTACATCCAGACGGCGAATTTCGTGTTTGCGGCGAGCTATGCGTGGGGCGGGGTGGTTTCCCGAGCGCGTTTCTCGCTGGAAGGCCAGCCCTGGCTCACCCGTCATCGGCTGGCGAAACAGTGTTACAGCATGCTCATCAAGAGCTTTGAAATCATGCCATCAACTGACCCGCGTTGCGTCACGAGCTATCCGAACGGCCTCCCGGCTTTTGATGCGAAGGGCAACCGACCGCTGCCGGAGGTGCGCCGTCAGTTCCTTGAGAAAGTGGCCGTCTTGAACCGAAGGACATCTCCGCCGCAGTGAAGCCTGACGATCCATTCGTCGGCACGAGGGCCGGGTGCTGAAAGGTCCCGTGATTGAACACCTGCATGGCGTCAGGTTGGGCAAATGCCGGGCTGCCCCTTGCCGGACCTCTCGTCAGGTGGAGTGTCAGTTCTCACCGCATCCGTGCCGCCCGTGGTTTCCGCCTCGATTCCTTGGAATCTGCCGAAATTCCCGTTCAACCGCTACGGCCGCCGCAGCGCCAGGATGAGTTCGTTAAGTTTGTCGAGCACCGCCTGGACCTCCCCTTGCGAAGGCGGATCGCTGAGGCTCAGGCTCAGCGTGTCCACGCCGTTGCTGTTCGCGCTCGATCCCGCCGTCACCAGCGCGATCTCATTCGACAGATCCGCCGCCGTGACTTCGCCGGGCGGGCCGGGATCGCCTTGCGGACCGGGAAAGCCGGTGGGCAGGTCAAAGGTGAAGCGCACATGGCTGCCGTCGAAGTTGACGCCAACCGCCGCTGGATCACCGGCGGGCAAGGTGTTCACCACATCCACCACCGCATCGGCAAAGGGCGGTCCGGGAGGTCCGTCGCTGCCGTCACTGCCCGCAGGGCCTTGCGGACCTTCCGCACCATCGGCCCCGGGCGGACCTTCGGGAATGTCAAAGGTGAAGCGCAGCTCGTTGCCCACGACACTCACCGTCGCATTCGCAGAGGTTCCGGTCGGCACCGTGTTCACCGCCTCCACCTGCGCAGCCGTGATCACCGCCAGGGCATCGATGAGGTCTTTCAGGCCGTTGAACTGCGAGCGCAGCACCTCGGCTTTCACCTGGGCATTGTTGGGGGGAACGGCGGGATCAAACATGGTTCGCGATGGGGTTCAGGGTTTCAGCGTCAAAAAAAAGGAGCGGACCGTTGCGGGTCCGCTCCTTCCTCAGTCGGCTCAGGGCACGATCTTGGTGGCTGGATCGCTCCAGGCACCCATGCCGTTGGAGCCGATGGCCCGCACGCGCACCCACACGCGCTGCCCGCTGGTCAAACCGGTGAGCGTGGTGCTGGAGGTGGTGATCTGCGCCATCGTGGTCCACGGGCCATCCACCGGATGCACCGAGGTGAGCTGCACCTCGTAAGTCTTCGCCAGTGCCTCCGGGTCAAAGGTCAGGTCCAGCGTGCCCTCATGGTCGCCCGCCGTCAGAGTCAGGTTGAAGATCTGTCCCGGAGGCGTGGTGGATGGAGTGCTGGCGGAGGCCAGCGGGTAACCGGTGGCAGCCAGCATGGTGGTGTCCCCCTTCGCCTCGCTCTCCACGGCGGAGATGACTGAGACATGCTCCTTGCGCAGGTCGTCGGCGGCATCGTCGCGGGCCGATTTCAGCGCCACCAGCGCGGCTTTGGCCGCCTCATAGGTGTCATTCGCGGTTTTGGCCGCGTCTCGCTTCGTGGTCAGGGAGGTCACTTTGGCCGCCATGTTGGGGATGGGCGGCGTGGCCGGCGCGGTTGGTGCCAGCTTCGGGATGACGAGGTCGGCCAGCGCGATGAGCTGCGCTGGGTTCTTACGGCTGAGTCCTGCACTGATGGATGACATGTGTTTGCTCCTTCGAGGTGTTGGGTTGGTGATGTCCGGGACGCCATCCGCATAGAAGAAGCCTGCATCGTAGAAGACCAGCGGGTCGTCATAGTGCGGGTTGTGTGCATCAGCCATGCAAAAAGAGCGTTCCAGCAGGGGCGTTGTAGGTATTCGCCATGTGAATGACAAGCCAATTTTTAGTACTTCGGACCCGCTACAACACGCTGCCTTGCTATTTTTATTCAGCCTCAATGACTTACGCCGGATTTATCCGGTGAAAAAAAATCAAGGAATGCCTTATGACCCCGCCGTGACAGCGCGGCGGTTCGATCCGCTGCCGCACTCAGCCAACGCAGGCCAGACGGGCCACCCTCGCCCGCTAAACGCTCGCTATGCGACCCCGCACAAGCTCCATGCGACCCCGCACAAGCTCCATGCGGCCCCGCACAAGCGCCATGGGACCCCGCACAAGCTCCATGCGACCCCGCACAAGCTTCATGCGGCCCCGCACAAGCTCCATGCGACCCCGC
>NZ_JACSRD010000065.1 GCF_014879935.1 Prosthecobacter sp. | reverse complement strand
GTGTGTAGCCAGGAGGCAACGGCTGGGTGGCTCCAGGATGCTGTGGCTGCTGCGGATTGCCGGGCTGGGTCGGGTTCATAACGGTAAAAAGCTGGTATTGAGTCAGATTACACGGCGTCGAGGTGTTTCGACAAGGTGAAATTCACAGGCGCGGGCTGCTGCAAACGGGGAATTCCGGGATCACTTCGGCATCTCCACCTGCCCTTCGCCCATGAGGTAGGCGATGAGGTTGAGGACGTTTTCTTCGCCGAGGGCGGTGAGGAGGCCTTCGGGCATCAAACTTTGCGCCATTTGCTCTTGTTTGACGATCTGGGTGCGTTCGAGCGTGAGGCGCTCGGCGGGGGTTTGGATGGTGAGGGTGCGCTCGGTTTGCTCGGGGACGACGCCGCTGAGGGTGCGGCCGTCTTTGAGGTGGAAGATGCTCACGCGGAAGTCGGCGGGCACGACGGCGCTGGGGTCGAGGATGTTTTCGAGGAGGTATTTGAGGTTGCGGCGGTCGCTGCCGGTGAGTTCGGGGCCGATGGCTCCGCCCTGGCCATACATCTTGTGACAGGCTCCGCACGCGGCGGTGAACATGAGTCGGCCTTTCGACTTGTCGGCCTTCGCGAGGGCTGCGGGCTTCAAAACGGCTTCCCACTTGGCGAACTCGGCTTTTTTGGCCTCCGGCGTGTCGCGGATCTCGCCCCAGGCTTCGGTGAGGAGTTTGGTGATGGCTTCATCGCCGAGATTGCGGATCTGGCGGGCTTGGAAGGGCGAAATGGCCGCGGCGGGCACTTTCCCGGCCTTCACGGCTTCGAGCAAAACCTTCGCGTAGGAGGCGCGGGAGGTCAGCGTGGCCACGGTGGCCGCCTGCTGCTCCTGACTGCGCTCCGGCCACGAGCCGGTGAGCTGCTTCGGAATGCTCGGATCGTCGTAAGCTGCCAAAGCACTGCGAGCGACGGTGCCGAGCACCTTGTCGTTGATGAGCGTGCGGATGACCGCGAGCAATTCGGGCTTCGTCGTGCGTGTGAGGCTCTTGAAGGCGTTCAATCGCGCGTTGGCATCGCCATCCGCGTTTTTGACGAGGACGATGAGGTCTTCGATGGCGCGACCGCTGCCGAAGAGGGCGGAGAGGGTTTGTATTGTAGTCCCGGCTTTAGCCGGTTCTGAGCCGCCTGAAGGCGGGACTACAGTGCGAAGAAGCTCATCCCATCCCTTCGGCTTCTTCGCGCTGCTAAACCCCTCCAACCCCGCGGCCATGCCGGCGAGCACATCGCCGCGCACGTCGGCGCGTTCGGTCATGAGCGCGACGAGCGCATCGACGGCCTCGGGCTTGTCCTCGATCATTTCGGCGATGCGGCGGGCGACGAGGCGGCGCACGGTGGGGATTTTTGCCTCGCGGATGAGCTCCACACCCTTCATCGGCTCCGCCGCCACCGCCGGCTCGATGCCATACCAGATCATGAGCGGCTGCTGACGGTCGTTGGCGTCTTCTTCGTGCTTCGCGAGTGCGGTGGCGATGGGCCAGCGGGCTTCTAATTTGTGTAAACGCAAAGAGGAGGCTAGGTGAAGTCTGTCCAAACCATCTTTGCTTTCTGCAAGCACACTGGACGGCATTGGTTTCAGAGATGGCTTGATTTTGGTGCCACGTTCACTCTGCTGTTGAATCGCCATGCGGCTCCACCAGTTATTCGACCGCAAGACCAGAGCGTCCAACTCCTCATCCTTCATCGCAGCCACGTTGATCGGCTCCGCCTTCTTCGGCTCCCCATACACGATCTTGTAAATCCGCCCGCTGCTGCGGTGCACGCCGTCGTTGTCGTGGCATTCGCCGCTGTCGCTCCAGTCGGCGACGAAGACGTTGCCGTCGGGGCCGGTGAGGAGGTCGATGCCGCGGAACCATTTGTCTTTGGCCTTCATGAAATCAGGCGCGTGCTTGCCGACGTAGCCGCAGCCTTCACGATGCAGCGTGTCCATGTTGATGCGGTTGCCGTGCAGGTTGCAGGTGAGGACGGCACCGTGGTATTTCTCCGGCCAGAGGCCGCCTTGATAGATGAGCATGCCGACGTGGGCGTGGCCGCCGCCGAGCGAGTCGGTCTTGCCGGTGACGCCGAGCTTGCGGATGTCGCTCCAGGTTTCGGCACCGGCATCCCAGTGAAAGTGGTCGGCGGTCTGCTCGATGACTTCATAGACGTGCGGATTGAGGTGCGTGCCGAACATGCGGCGGTAGTAGGCGCCGGGAATGCCATGCCAGAGGTGGCCGATGACGGTGTTGATCCAGAAAAGCTCGCCCTCGGCATTCCAATCGTGGCCCCAGGAGTTCGTGCCGCCGTGGCAGACGACTTCAAAGACCTTTCGCGTGGGATGGTAGCGCCAGATGCCGCAGTTGATCTTCACGCGCTTTTCCAGCGGCGTGCCGGGTGCGCCGACGGCGGAGGTGTCGGTGATGCCGTGGCGGCCGTAAAGCCAGCCATCGGGGCCCCAGCGCAGGCCGTTGACGATGTTGTGGCCGATGGTCTTCACGTTGAAGCCATCGAGCAACACCTCGGGCTCGCCATCGGGTGTGTCGTCGCCGTTTTTATCGGCAATGAAGCTGAGCGTGCCGTTGTGCAGCACCCAAGCGCCGCCGTAGCCGGTCTCCACGCTGGTGAGGTAGCTGCCGCCTTCCCAGAAGACCTTGCGGCCGTCGTGTTTGCCATCTCCGTCCTTGTCTTCGAGGATGATGACGCGGTCGCGCAGCTTCGTGTCCCAGCGGATGGGATTTTCGGCGTAGGTGTAGTTTTCCGCGACCCACAGTCGCCCTTTCGCATCCCACGCCATGGCGATGGGCTGGCGCACATCCGGCTCCGCGGCAAAGACGAGGCATTTGAAGCCCGGCGGCAGCTCCATCGTGGCCGCAGCCTCCTCGGCGGACATGGGCGCGCCTTTTTCGGTGTCGTAGATGGCGGGGAAGTCGGCGGCTAAGAGCGAAGGGCTAAGAGCGAAGAGACAAAGAGCGGCGCGGAGAGTCATGGGAGGGGAGAGACTTAAACCGCTGATCAAACACGAATCTGACGCCAAGAGGCAAGTTTCATCAGCGGAATGGCCCGAGAAATGACGGTTGGCAAAGCGGACTCGAGGAATACACTCTGCGTCATGCAAGCAACTGAATCCATTCCCGAAGTCCCTGTGGACGAGGATCTCGCTCGTGCCCGACGCAAACAAGCGGCGGTGATCGCATTGATCCGCAAGACGGGCCGGAACGGACGCCAGACATTCGGGACCATGCAGGACACCCCGGAAGCTCGCGAAGCCTGGGCACTGGGAGAAGCCTGGAGGAAGGCGCAAACCTATCCTTAACCCGGCATGTTCGTCCTCGATACGAATCACCTGCGGGAGCTTTGCTATGAGTCTTCCGTGGGTCGTCGTTTGAGATCGCGAATCGAAAATGAGCCTGTCGTGACCACCATCGTCACCGTGGAGGAGGGATGTCGCGGCTGGCTGGCGAAAATCGCTTCCTATCGCGAACCCGGACAGCAGGTCTGGGCGTATGGTGAGCTGGAAAAACTGCTCACGCTGACGGCGAGCTTTGTGCGGCTCCCTTGGGACGATGAGGAGGCCAAGCGTCTCCAAGCCTTTCGTGAGCAAGGCATCCGTATCGGCACCATGGACCTGAAAATAGCCTGCATTGCCATGGAATATGACCCGATCTTGCTCACTCGAAACCGGGCCGACTTCGAAAAAGTCCCCGGCCTGCGATTTGAAAACTGGCTGGACTGAATCTCGCTCTCCTCTTTGCCCATGAACCGCCTTCTGCTCCTCCTTTCCATATCTTCCATGTGTTTCGTGGTCGAAGCAGCCCCGAAGGCCAAAACCACCGCCGATCTCGCCGAAACCATCGCGCCTTCCCTGGTGAAGATCACCCAACTGGGGCGGGACGGCACGGATGGCATCGGTTCCGGCTTTGTCGTGAGCGCGGACGGCTTGATCGCGACGAATCTTCACGTGATCGGCGAGGCACGACGGCTCCAGATCGAGATGAGCGATGGCAAAACGCATGTCGTCACCTCCGTCCACGCCACGGATGCCCAGCACGACCTCGCCTTGCTCAAAATCGATGCCAAGGGACTCAAGCCGTTGCCGCTGGGCGATGCGAAAAGTGTGCGTCAGGGCGAGAACGTGGTGGCCATGGGCGCTCCCGAAGGTCTGGCTTTCAGCATCGTGCAGGGGGTTCTTTCGGCGACGCGAGAGATCGATGGCAACACCATGCTGCAGGTGGCGATCCCGATCGAGAAAGGCAACAGCGGCGGCCCCTTGCTCGACATGCAAGGGCGGGTGCTGGGCATCCTCACCCTGAAGCACATCAAGACGGACAACCTCGGTTTTGCCATGCCGGTCGATGACTTGAAGGAGCTGATCGAGAAGCCGAATCCCGTGCCGATGAATCGCTGGCTGACGATTGGTGTGCTGAATCCGAAGCTGTGGAAGCTGCACCTTGGCTCGCAGTGGTCCCAGCATGCCGGCGTGATCCACGCCGACCTTCCAGGTGATGGTTTTGGCGGCCGTGCGCTGTGCTTCTCCACGCAGAAGGTGCCGGATGACACCTTCGAAGTCGCCGCAACGGTGAAGCTGGATGACGAAAGCGGCGCTGCGGGTCTCGTCTTTTGTTCCGACGGCGGAGACAAGCATTACGGTTTTTATCCCTCCGGCGGCAAACTGCGCCTGACACGCTTCGATGGACCGGATGTTTACTCCTGGACGATCCTGGCCGACATGCCCAGCGACGCCTACAAACCGGGTGACTGGAATGCGCTGCGTGTGCGGGTGGAGCCGGAAAAGATCACCTGCTTTGTGAATGGAAAGAAGGTCATCGAGACCGATGACGCCGGACTGCGCGGTGGCGTGGCCGGCTTGTGCAAATTCCGCACCACCGTGGCCGACTTTTGTGGCTTTCGCATCGGCACGGATCTCACCGAAAAACCGCTGGAGCCGGAACTGGCCTCGAAATTCCGCAGCGAGATCGAATCCCACCTGGCACAGGCGTCCACTCGCGACCAGACGCTCGACAAGCTGCTGGAAAATCCGACAGCGGGTCGTCGTGTGCTCTCCGAGCAGCGCAAACGGCTCGAAGAAGAGGCCGCCAAGTTGCGGGAACTGGAGCGCGAACTGCATCGCCGTGCGATGACGAAGGAAATCCTGGCGGAACTCGAAAAGCCCGAGCCGGAGATCAATCTGCTGCGCTGCACGCTTCTTCTCGCCCGTCACGACAATCCTGAGATCGACGTGGCGTCCTACTTGAACGCGTTCAAGGGCCTCGTGGCGGACTTGAAGGACGATCCCGAGATCAAGAAGGGCACGATGACTGCGGTCAAACGGCTCAACCGCTATCTCTTTGAGGAGAACGGCTTCCACGGCAGCCGTGGCGACTACGAGAACCGCAGCAACAGCTACATGAACGAGGTGCTCGACGATCGTGAGGGGCTGCCAATCTCCCTCAGCGTGCTGTACGTCGAGCTTGCCTCGAAGCTGGGCATCCAGGGCGTTTTTGGCGTGCCGCTGCCCGGCAAGTTCATGGTCGGCTATCGCGACGGCCCGGAAGGCGAGCTGCAGCTCATCGATGTGTTTGAGCGCGGCAAGGAGCTGACCGTGGAACAAGCGGCGCTGCAATTGAGTGACACCGGCGATTTTCCCGAGGGGGCGCTCGTGGCGGCCAAGAAACGCGACATCCTGCTGCGGATGCTGCGCAACCTGCTGGGATCGGCCTTTGATGAGACGCGCTCCATCCGCGATTCGCTGCCTTATCTCGACCTTGTTCTTGCGATCGATCCCAAGTCAGCGGCCGAGCGTCTGACCCGGGCGCAAATGCGTCAGCGCCTCGGCGAAAAGGCGGCGGCGCGAGACGATGTGAGCTGGCTTATCGACAACTTTCCCGAAGATGGCCCGCCCGAGCTGATGCAGCAGCTCGATCTCTGGATGCAATCGCTGCGGGAGTAGGCCGCGTTTGAAAACGTCGGGTAGAAACGATTGAGGGCGAGAAGTGGCGCTCATGCCGGGAGGGGGGCTTCGAAGGTCCCTGGCGCCGAGAAGCCAAAGACGAGCCCCCCGTGCTTCTGCCTCAGGGAAATCGCAATCCTCCCTGGGGTACAGGGTTCCGGGCAAAGCCTCGCCACGCCCGATGGGACGGTCCTGGTGGTTTGCCGCGCGATTCTGCGATCCGAGGGGATGAAAGCGTGGGCGGATGGGTGTCCAGACTGCAAGGAGGACAGCGGAAACGTTGCCGGGGGCGATCCCTTTTGAGATGGGAGAAGCAGCGGCCCGTTCGCGGGACATCCCTTTTCAGATGGGAGGAGCGGTGGCCGGTTCCCGAAACATCCCTCGGCGGATGGGATGAGGGTAGGCAAGGTCTGGCGCGATCCCATGTCAAAAGGGATTTGGACAGTTTGTGTCGCCGGCAATCCCAGCACGCTGGGGATTGATCCCCAGCGCAAAGGGATGTCGGCACTGGAGGTTTGGCGCAATCCCTTCGAAAAAGGGATGAAGACGGAAGCGGCGGAGCGGGGGCTCGGCTCGGTTTGGAGACATCCCTTTCAGAAAGGGATTACAGCGGCCACGAGGTCTCCGAATCCCTTATGAAAAGGGATCACGGCGGCCCTGAGGCGGAAGCATCCCTTGTGAAAAGGGATGAGATGACTCGGAGATTGCAGCCGTGCGGATCAACAAATCCTTGCTCCCTTTTAACAGGGGATTGCTCCGCAAACGGTTTTCCGCCTTGCTTTCACCGCGTCCGCGGGAGCCACCTTTGCCATGACGCGTCAGCTTTGCTTCCCGCCTCTCCATGCCGAGCAAAACCTCTGGCTGGAGCGTTTCAGCGGTGTGCAGCCGTCACTCGCCCCGGGGCTGGGACTGCGGGCGGCGCACGGGCCGAAGGGCGAGCCGGTGGTGGTGATCAAATCGAGCCGTCACGCCCCAGCCTGCCAGTTCAGCTTTTGAACCCTGCGAGACGCACGCCGAACAACCAGCGAAACGGCGGCTTCAGCGCGATCGCTTTGCGCAGGCTGTGAGGCAGCAGGCCGAGCAGATTTTCGAAGATCCTGGCCGTCCATGCCGGCAGGAGCATGAACTTGCCCCGGCCACCGAAGACGATGCGCACTTTGGCAAAACCGACCTGCCGGAACAGCGCCGCCAGATCACCGACGGTGTATTCCTTGAGGTGAAAGCCGGTCGCCTCGCGATCAAACGCGAAGCTGATGTCGTGCGGACCGGTCAGGCGGCTCGGCGTGATGCAGATGTAAACGCCGCCCGGCTTCAGCGCCGCATGCAGGCCACGCAGCTGATCCAGAGCATCGTCCGGATGCAGGTGCTCCATCAACTGGTTGCTGTAGGCCACATCCACACTTTCCGGTGGCACCGGAATGGAGCTGCCGTCGGAGATGACGAGCTGCAGATTCGCCGGCAGTTCGCGTTTCCGCGTGATCTCATCCGAAACATCGATGGCCAGGACGCTGGCGACTTCGGCAGCCACGGTTTTGGCGAATTCGCAGTCGCCAGGGCCAACTTCGAGGAAGACGGCGTCGCGTCTCAGAAAGGGGGCGACGATTTCCATCTTCTCAGCCACATCGGCGGCCAGACGTTCCGGTGAGGCCTTGTTGGTGTGCTGCGGGTGTTCCGGCACGCGTTTGAACAGCTCGTCATAGACCTCGGAGTAGAGCGTGCGGCGCTCCTGTTTCGTCGCGCGGCGCAGGCGGTCGGCCAGTTCGCGTTCGACGTCGTAGTGCTGCCGGAGTTGCTCTGGCGTGCGGGTTTCTGTGACAGTGACGGGCATGTGGTGGAGAAAGCTACGCGGCGGAGACGTTTCAGGCAAGGATTCGCGCCGCCTTGCTCATTCGCGGTGCTGAACTAGCATGCGCCGATGCTGAAACGACTGCTTTTCATCGCCCTGCTCGCCACGGCAGCCCGTGCGCAAGACCCGGGACCCGCCAAGGACGATCCCTCCGTCCCAAGGGATCGCGATTCGGTGCTGCGCATCCAGATCTTCCTCGATCGCCACCTGTTTGGCCCTGGCAAGATCGACGGTGCCGTCGGCGAGTTCACCTACAAGGCCGTCGTGAACTACAATTATGCCCACGGGCATCGCGACCTCTACAACTGGGCCCATGTGCAGGAGGCGGCGGAGCGCGAGGTGCCCGTGCCCTACGCGGCTTACAAGATCAAAGAGAACCTCCTGCCTTACGTGAATCCCAAGCTGCCCGAGGAGCCCGAGGAGCAGGCGAAGTTCTCCTTCATGGCCTACCGCAGCCTCGTTGAGCTCGTCGCCGAGCGGTTCCACACCGACGAAACCTTCCTGGCGCTGATCAATCCGCAAAAAAAAGTGGAGGCGCTGAAGCCCGGGGACATCGTCGTCGTGCCAAACGTGCGTTCCTTCCGCATCGAGGAAGTGAAGCCGATGCAGAGCTACAAGTCCGATCCCACGCTGAGTGCGCACACCATCGTGATCGACACAACGGAGCGCATGGCGGCGGTTTATGATGCCAAGGAGGCGATGCTGGCCGCGTTTCCGATCACGCCGGGCAAGCCGCAGTTCATTCCTGTGGGCCAGTGGGAGGTGAAGACCATCATGAACACGCCCAGCTTCCGCTACGACAAGCAGTTCCTGGAAGAAGGCGTGCGTGGCGACGAGGCGTATCAATTGCCGCCCGGTCCGAACAGCCCGGTGGGCATCATCTGGTGCGGCATCAGCAAATCAGGCATCGGCCTGCACGGCACCGCATTGCCCCGCACCATCGGTCGTGCTCGCAGCGCGGGCTGTGTGCGTTTTGCGAATTGGGACGCGATCCGACTTCCGCAACTCATCCGGCCAGGATCGCGGGTGATCGTGCGTTAATGTGCGGTCATGCCTCACATCCTCATCGCCGGACTTTTTCACGAAACGCACACCTTCCTCGATGGCTCCACGCCGTTGAGTGACTTCCAGGTCCGGCGTGGCGAAGAGATGCTGGCGTGCAAAGGCGACAGTTCGCCGCTCGGCGGCGTTTTGGAGGTCGCAGATGAGTTTGGCTGGCAGATCGTGCCTGCGGCCGATTATCGGGCACAGCCCTCGGCTATCGTGGAGGACGAGGTCATCGAACGATTCTGGAACGATGTGGGGCCGGTGGCTCAAAAGGGCGGCTACGATGCCATTTACCTCGTTCTTCATGGAGCGATGGCCTCCCAAGGCCTGCCGGATGTTGAAGGGGAGATTTTGCAGCGTCTGCGTTCGATCACGCAGGTTCCCATTTTTGGCGTCTTCGACCTGCACGCCAATTTTTCGCCGCAGATGGCCGCGCTGGCCGATGGTCTTGTCGGTTATCGCGAAAACCCGCACACGGATGCACGTGAGGCCGGTTTGATCGCGGCCCGGCTCCTGAACCGCTGCCTCACCACCGGCCAGCGTCCGCGCATGCAGCTCAAACAACCCGGTTTGCTCTGGCCGCCGACCGGAACCGGCACCGCGAATGATCCGATGCGCACGCTGGAGGCGATGGCGCGTCAGTTTGAAGGCGAAGATGAGTCGATTTGGGCGATGAGTGTCGTTGCTGGCTTCAGCTTTGCCGACACGCCGGACACAGGCGTGAGTTTTGTCGCCTGCACCACAGGGGATGCGACGCCACAGCTCGCAGCGCTCGACCAACGTGCGCGGGAACTCAGTCATCTGGCAGAGATCACCGATCCGCCTGCCGATGAGGTGTTGCAGCAGCTCAAGCCGCTTCCCGCAGGCCTGACGGTGCTGGTGGAGCCGTCCGACAACATCGGCGGTGGCGCTCCAGGTGACAGCACGGGACTGCTGCGGGCTTTGATCGAGCATCGCGTCGAAAACGCGGCCATCTGCCTCTGCGATCCGCAGTCGGTGCGTGAACTGGAAGCAGGTGCGCGGCGCATTCGGCTCGGCGGCAAAGGCAGCCGCCTCGATCCAGGGCCGGTGGAACTCGAGGTCGAATTGATCGCGCTCAACGATGGTCGTTTTGAACTGGAGGACAAAAACAGCCACCTCGCCAGCATGTGCGGCGACGTGTTCGACATGGGGCGTTGTGCCGTCGTGAAACATGCGGGGCTGACGATTCTCATCACCAGCGTGAAGACACCGCCCTTCGATCTCGGCCAGTGGCATAGTCAGGGCATTGCAGTGGAGAAACTGTCCGTCGTCGCCGTCAAAGCCGCCGTCGCTCATCGTCGTGCCTATGACAAAATCGCCGCCCGCATGCTGTGGGTGGACACACCAGGGCCGTGCAGCAGCAATCTGAAGTCGCTGCCGTTCAAACTGGCACGACGGGCGTGATCCGTGGTCACTTTTTGTCCGCTAATTTGATCCCAAGAGGAATGTCGCTCTGACGTCATGCCGCGTGACTCCACGCTGCCATGAACACACACGATCCTCGCTCGTCTTTGCCACCAAACTATCAAGTGCCACCCGGCTGGGAGCGATTTCAGCCAATGCCTGTCGTTGCGGAACCTGTGGTGCAGGCGGTCGTGCTGGAAGAAGCGCCGAAACCGGTGCCTGTTCAACGGAAGGCACCAGCGATGATGCGATTCTGGAGACAGATCGGCGGTGGATCATTGCTGATGAGCATCGGCGTGCATGCGCTGGTGCTGTTTCTCGCAGGGGCGGTCATCATCGGCAGTCAGGTGATGCGACCGCCGCCTGATTTCATTCCCGCAGGCCGCACCCAGGCGGGTGAAGAAGCGACGCGTGCCTTGACGGAGCGTGTGCGGGTGAAACATCAAGCGGCGCTGGCCAAACGTCAGCCTGCCTCACGCATCGTGGTGGAGGGTCCGGGAGGATTCGATCTTCCAGAGGCCGGACCCGCTGTTTTGCCGGAGGCGAATTCGGGATTCGCCGCTGCGGGAGGAAGGCTCAGTTCAGTATCTGCCGGGATCGGCCTCGGGAGTGGAACCGGCATCCATGGCACTGCGGCTTCGCGATTTCTGGCAGCGCTGCCGAACGTATTCGGTTCCCGCTGCTCGGATCAAAGCCGGCTCGAAAAGCTACGGCAAAACGGAGGCACACCTGAATGCGAGCTGGCGGTGTCTCGTTCGCTGGAATGGCTGAAGTCGCAGCAGAACGCGGATGGTTCCTGGGGACGCACGAACAAGGCGGCGATGACCGGGCTCACCTTGCTCTGCTTTCTCGGCCGCTGTGAGACGCCGGATTCGCCATTTTACGGCGACGATGTGCGCAGCGGCATGCTCTATCTTGTCGAACTGGCCCGGAAGAACCCGCACGGCCTGCTGTCGGAGACTCCGCAATCGAATCAGGCGACCTACGAACACGGCATCGCGACTTATGCGCAGGGGGAGATGTATTCCTTCTATCGGCTGGGCAACAGCAGCCTGCCGGGACTTCGTGAGAGCTTTGAGAAAGGCGTGAAGCTCATCATCGACCATCAAAACAAGCGCGGGGCCTGGAGCTACGGTGGAAAGGACGCAGGAATGCCGCACGCTTACAACAAGGAGAGCGGAGGCGAGGATTTGTCGGTCACCGGCTGGCAGTTTCAGGCGCTGAAGGCGGCGAAGCATTCCGGTTTGAAGATCGCTGGTCTGGATGATGCGATTCAGCGCTGCTGCGACTATTTGGAAACGAAGCAGACGAAGGATGGCGGCTTCGGCAAAACGAACCGTGACGAGCATTACAACCAGTGGAGCCTCACCGGCTGCGGTGTGCTGGGCTTGCAAACGCTGGCGAAGAACAAAACGACGCCGGTGAAGAAGGGCATCCGCTTCCTGCGCGAGTTCCTGACCGCCGAGCCGCTCGATTGGGAGCGGAACTGCAATCTCTACTGCTGGTATTACTACACGCAGGCCTTCTTCCAGGCTGGAGGGGATGACTGGAGGTTCTACAACGCGCAATTCCTGCCGCAGGTGCTCGGTGCGCAGCAGGCGGACGGTTCGTTCAAGCGTGGACGGCCCAATTGGCCCGCTGGCGATGCGGCGGATGCGATTTACCGCCAGTGTCTCTGCACGCTGCAGCTCGAAGTTTATTATCGTTACCTCAAAGTCGCTGATCGCGGTGAGGAGTCGATTTTTGAGCAGTGAAGTGAGCCGGGATCAATCGAAGACGACGGTCTTGTTCTTGAAGACCAGGACCCGATCGCGGACGTGCCACCACAGGGCTTTGGCGAGGACAGTCTTTTCCAAGTCGCGGCCGAGACGGACGAGGTCGTTCACGGTGTCCTCGTGGCTGACACGCATGACGTCTTGATGAATGATCGGGCCTTCGTCGAGATCGGCGGTGACGTAGTGGCTGGTGGCGCCGATGATCTTCACGCCGCGTTGAAAGGCCTGATGGTAGGGCTTTGCGCCCACGAAGGCGGGCAGGAAGCTGTGGTGGATGTTCAGGATGCGGTTCGGAAACTCGGCGATCATCGCAGAGCCGATGATCTGCATGTATTTGGCCAGGACGACGGTGTCGATGCGCTCCTGCTTGAGCAAAGCGATCATCGCCTGCTCCTGCGCGGCCTTGTTGTCCTTGGTGATGGCGAAATGACGGAAGGGGATGCCGAATCGTTCGGCGGCCGGCTTCAAGGTCTCGTGATTGGAGACGATAACAGGGATGTCCACCGGCAGTTCGCCAGCCTCGTGGCGGGCGAGGAGGTCGTAGAGGCAGTGATTCTCTTTCGTGACGAAAAGAGCGATGCGTTTGCGCTGGCTGGCGAAGCTGAGGCGCATCTGCATGTTGTGCCGGCGGGCCATGGGCTGCAATCGCGCCTCGATCTCCTCTTTTTCGAGCGTGAAGTTCTCCAGGCTCCATTCCAAACGCATGAAGAACGCGTCCTGATCCGGGTCGATGTGCTGCTGGAGGTCGATGATGTTGCCCTGATGCGACGAGATGAAGCCCGTGACGTCATGCACGAGTCCGGGGCGGTCCGGGCAATGGATCAGAAGCGTGGCGGTGTCGGACATGTCGATGTTCAAAGTTTCAGGTTTGGTCTCGTGTGACTCGGCAAGTTCTTCGCGCAAAAGCTTGAAACCTTAAACTTGAAACTTGGAACTCGTCGCGGCCGGAAAACGGGTGCAGATGCCTTCGCCGTTGATCAGGGAAGGGATCTGTTCGGCGTGGCGGCCGGAGGCGATGATGCATTCGACGCCGCCATGCACGGCGTCTTGAACCGCGCGGAGTTTGGAGATCATGCCGCCAGTGCCGAGGGTGGATTTTTCCTGCTCGGCGTGGTGGATGACGTCATCGACGTTCGTGACGACAGGAATCGGTCCTTCCTCGGGCTTTTTCATGTCGCGCAGCAATCCGGGGGCGCTGGTGAGCAGGATGAGCACGTCGGCGTTCCAAAAGCGGGCGACGCGGGAGGAGAGCTTGTCGTTGTCGCCGTAGCGCAGTTCCTCGACGGCGACGGAGTCGTTCTCATTGATGACGGGCACGACCTGGGAGAACTCGATGAGGCGGTCAAGCACCGCTTTGACACGCGGGGCGCGGTCGGCGTTCTCAAAGTCCTCATGCGTGACGAGCAGCTGCGCGACGTGCAGTCCGTGGTCGCGCAGCAGCGACTCGTAGGCGTGCATGAGATGCGTCTGGCCCACGGCGGCGAGCGCCTGGAGGGTGATCATGTCGGAAGGGCGCTGCTTGAACTCCATGGGCTTCAAGCCGGAGGCAACCGCACCACTGCTGACGACGACGACGGCATGCCCGGCCTGTTTGAGCAGGGCCACGGCCTCCACGAGTTTGCGCAACTGCACCGGATCCGGCTCAGGCGCGTCTTTGCGCGTGAGGATGCCGGAACCGAATTTGAGAACGATGCGCTTGGATGCCATGGGTCAGGAACGAGGGGCGGCGAATATGGCGGGATGCGCTGCTATGCAAAGCGCAAATCCGGCCCGCCGCGTCGATCACCAACGCACGACGGAACTGGCCCAGGTGAAGCCGCCACCGAAGGCGACGAGCAGGATCACATCGCCTTTTTTGAGGCGGCCGGCCTTGTTTGCCTCGTCGAGGGCGACGGGGATCGTGGCGGCGCTGGTGTTGCCGTATTTGTCCAGGTTCATGAACACGCGTTCTGGCGGCAGTCCGAGGCGTTCAGCTATGGCACCGATGATGCGGGCGTTCGCCTGATGCGGGATGACCAGCGCCACGTCCTCAGTTTTCAATCCGGCGATCTCCAGGGCCTGCTGGGAGGCCTCCAGCATGCGGGTGACGGCGTGTTTGAAGGTCTCGCGGCCTTCCATGTGGATCGTGTTCGGGCGGGATTCGACGTTCTCGGGCGTGATCGGGCAGAAAGACGCTCCGCCGGGCACCTTGAGCAGATCGGCGAGGTTGCCATCGCTGCCCATGACGGTGGAAAGCACACGGCCGGGGGCGTCGGTGCTCTCATCGGCACGGCGGATGACCACAGCGCCCGCACCATCGCCGAAAAGCACGCAGGTGTTGCGGTCCTTCCAGTTCACGAGACTGGTGAGTTTTTCAGCGCCGATGACCAGCGCGGTGGTGCGGTTGCCAGTGTTGATGAAGTGGCGTGCGACCTGCAGCGCATACAGGAAGCCGGAGCAGGCGGCCGCGACATCGAAGCACACGGCATTGTTCGCGCCGATCTTCTTCTGCACAAAGCAGGCGGTGGAAGGGAAGAACATGTCCGGCGTGACCGTGGCGACGATGATGAGCTGGATTTCCTCCGGTGATACACCCGCAGCGGCCATGGCGCGGCGGGCGGCCTCGGCGGCGAGATCGCTGGTGGCCTGATCTGCGGCGGCCATGCGGCGCTCCTTGATGCCGGTGCGTGTGGTGATCCACTCGTCGGAGGTGTCCACGATCTTCGAGAGATCGTCGTTCGTCAGCACTTTTTCCGGCATGTAACTGCCGGTGCCGATGATGCTGGAGGCGCAGAAGGGCTGGGAACTAGGCGTGGGCATGGATGGCGATGGAATGGGCGGTGGCGGCGGCCTCGATGTGCGGATTCACCTGATGTTTGATGGACTCGCAGGCCTGACGGATGGCGTTTTTCATGGCATACGGCGATGCGCTGCCATGGGAGATGATGGTGATGCCGTTGAGGCCCAGCAGCGGCATGCCGCCGACCTCGTCGGGGTTGGTGCGATGGTGGACGCGTTTGAAGGCCGGTTTGGCCAGCAGGCCGCCCATCTTGGTCCAGAAGCCGGATTTGATCTCGCTCTTGACCATGCTGAAGATGGCGTGGGAAAGGGCCTCGGCATTCTTCAAAACGACATTGCCGGTGAAGCCGTCGCACACGACCACATCGGGTGGCGTCTCCCACACGTCGTGTCCTTCGACGTTGCCGATGAAATTGATCCCCGGCGTGTGGCGCAGCAGCTTGCTGCTCTCTTTGCAGAGGGCGTTCCCTTTCTCCTCCTCGGTGCCGTTCGACATGAGGCCGACGGTCGGATTGTCCCGGCCGAGGACATGGCGGGCGAAGGCGCTGCCCATGATCGCGTTCTGCACGAGGTGCTGCGGTTCGCTGTCGGGATTCGCCCCGGCATCGATGAGCACCCAGTGTTTCGTCAGCGAAGGCATGATCGACGCGATGGCTGGCCGCTCGATGTGGCGCAAGGTGCGCATCTTGATCAGGGAGGCGGTCACGGCGGCTCCGGTGTGGCCGGCGCTGACGACGGCGTCAGCCTTGCCATCCTTCACGAGGTCCACGGCGCGGCTGATGGAGCTGTCCTTCTTCTTGCGCACGGCGTCGAGGCCGCTGTCGGACATGTCCACGATCTGGCTGGCCGGAACGATCTCCAGCTTGGGGCTGGAGACCCCTTGGGCGCGCAATTCCTTCTCGATGGCCTCGGGAATGCCGACCAGGAAAAGCTTTTCGAGCGCGGGGAGGGATTCGAGGGCGAGTTTGACGCCGCCGATGGGATTTTGGGGGGCGAAATCGCCGCCCATGACATCCAGAGCGATCTTCATGCCTGCGTGGTCGGGTGGGTCTTCAAGAGTAGCGGGAGCGCTGCTTTAAAGCGTGCGAAAGCGGGAATGCAAACGGGACTTTTCCAGCCCTGACTGCCTCAAAATGAAGCCGGAGACACGCATGGCGCATCTCCGGCTCCGGAACGGTTTGGAGGCGCTTTAGTAAACGCCTTCGACGATGGTCTTCTCCATCGCGCCGAAGGGGCGGACGTCAGCCACGCCATCCCACGCATACGGTGCGCGAGGTTTGCGGCGCATGGCCTCATCACGCTCAAGGAAACGCGGCATGAAGAACTCCTTCGTGAGCGTGGTGAGCTCCACGCGGCCCCAGGCGTCGTAATCGACGGTGTTGTTCGTCGCTTTCGGATCGACGATGCGCAGCACGGCACGCGGCTGCGGGGCGTAGTAGGTGATGGAGAAATTATCGGACGGCTCCAGCGGCACGCTGGCGGCGAGACCCATCAAGGTGTTGCCGTAGGTCGGGTAGAAGCCGATTTTGCCTTCGAGCACTTCTTCCACGATGAAGCGCACATACTGCGGCGTCATGGTGGTGCCGCCGACGAAGCAACCGCGGATGCCAGCGGAATACAGATCGACCTTCTCAGCGAGCGCTTCGAGCAGCTTCGGCGTGGTGAAGATGGCGGAAATCTTGCGATTCTTCAGCAGCAGCACGGCCTGATCGACCACGTGATCCATGTATTGGCGAGCCACATCGAACTGCTTGTTCGAAATGACCTTCTTCACGAAGCGCGGGTCGAGATCGACGAAGTAGCAGGAACTGCCGCGATAGTTCGCGAGATGCTCCACGGCGAGGCGCAAGCGACGCGGACCAGTCGGGCCGACCATGATCCAGCTCTGGCCCTTCGGGAAATGCTCGTCCTTGAGCTTGTGGCTGAATTCCTCGTAATCGACGCGGAAGTCGTTCCAGCCGACGCGCTGCTTCGGCATGCCGGTGGTGCCGCCGGTTTCGAAAATGTTGAAGGGCTTGCCTTCGAAGGCTTTCGGCACCCAGACCTCGGGCTGGAGGTCACGCAGCCACTCGTCCTGGAAGTGGTCAAACTTCGCGATGATGTCCTCGTAGCTGTTCACCACGCCGCGCGGGTCGAAATTCTTCTTCGCCCACTCCAGCCAGAACTGGCAGCCGGTTTCCGGCGAGAAGTGCCAGTTGATGATTTCACGGACCTGGTTGTCGAGCTGGGCTTTGGCTTCTTCGGGAGTCATGGATGATCTGGGATTGAGGGCGGGGAGTGTGAAAAGGGCGGCAGGAAACGAAAGTGAAAACGCATCCCTTTCTACGCACAGGCATCCGGTCAGGATGGACTTTCCATCGGAGCCGATTTCTGGCATTCTTGCCGGGTCAGATGCACCTCATCATGAAAACACGATCCTTCCTCCTCGCCAGCCTGTGCCTGGTCTCGCTGTCCTCCTGCTACGTCACGCCGATGGCACCGGTCGCGCCACGTGCCCGCAGCCCTTACAGCCCAGGCGGCCGGGCCATCCTCCCGGGCGAATTGAGCCCCCGCAGTCCCTACAGCCCGGGCGGCCGGGTGGTGCTGCCGCGTGAGGCACGCCGCGTCCACCATCGCGGCGGTGTGTACTACACGCATCGCGGCATGTGGTATCGTCCGCATGGCGGCGGCTACGTCGTGTGTCCGCGTCCGTATTAAATCTGCGATGGGAAACTGGCAGGCGGGCTGAATGATGCTCTCATGCGGCCCGCATGCTTGAAAAGCCCCTGGTGAACGCCCCGCCCGCGCAGGACGACGAAACGGCCTTGTTTCGCAAGTCCTGGACGCTCTACGACGCCCTCTCCGAGAAGAACTACATGTTCCATCGCGAGATTTACCAGCTCGTGGAGGAGTTGCTGAAGCAGCGGCACCAACAGGGTCCCTGCCGCCTGCTGGATCTCGGCTGTGGAAACGCCCGTTTCCTGGCTCCCTGTCTCCGGGCCGCGCCGCCCGCCACATATCATGGCGTCGATCTCTCCGCCTCGGCGCTCGACGAGGCACGCGACTACCTCAGGGAGGTCGCCAGCGTGACCTTGCATCACAAAGACATGCTGCGGGCCGTGGAGGAGGTGGATTCGGCCTTCGACATCATCTTCACCGGCTTTGCGGTGCATCACCTCGATTCAGCGGCCAAACAGCGCCTGTTTCACGCCTGTGCTGCCAGACTGGCCGCAGGTGGCAGCTTGATCATGGTCGATGTGGTTCGCGAGGAACGCCAGAGCCGGGAACAGTATCTCGAAGGCTACCTCGGAACCATGCGGAGCGAATGGACCGCCGTGCCTCCTGATGAACTCGCCCAGGCCTGCGCTCACGTGGCGGCCTACGATTTCCCGGAGACGCTTTCTGATCTCATGACCATGGCACAAAAGGCGGGTTTGGCGCGAAGTGAGGTCGTGGGGCGCTTTGTGCAGCATCACGTGCTGGTCTTCAGGCCCTGAAAGAGCTTCCGCAGGCGGCTCGTTAGCGTTCGCACTCTCCTGCATGATCCAACGCGCACTCGTTTTCGCCCTCTCCAGCGCCGCCGCTGTCTCCGCTGCGGACACGACGCATTTTGAGCAGCGCATCCGGCCGTTGTTGATCGAGAACTGCATCGAATGCCACGGGCCAGACAAGCAGAAGGGCGGACTGCGGCTCGATTCGCGCGGAGGATGGCAGACGGGCGGTGATTCTGGCCCGGCGGTCGTTCCTGGAAAGCTGGATCAGAGCAAGCTCTGGCACGCGGTGAGTTATCTCGACCGCGACCTGAAGATGCCGCCGAAGCGGAAGCTGAAGGACAGCGAGATCGCCGATCTGAAGCTGTGGATCGAAGGCGGCGCACCCGATCCGCGTGAAGAAGTGGCTGCCTCCGCCGCGAAATCGAGATCCGTGCGTGCTGACGGCAGTTTCTGGTCCTTCCAGCCACCAAAGCTCGTCGATCCTCCTGCGGTGAAGGACACAGCCTGGCCTGCGAATGGCATCGACCGTTTCATCCTGGCCAAACTGGAGCAGAATGGCCTCAAACCCGCGCCAGATGCGGAGGCGGGCACGTTGCTGCGCCGCCTGTCCTTCGATCTCACCGGTCTTCAGCCGACGGCGGACCATCAGACAACCAGACAATCAGACAAGGATAAGGGCGCGAATGGCTCGGTCTCATCGTCTCCCCATCTGACGGTCTCATCGTCTGACTACGAAAAGACGGTGGACGCCCTTCTCGCCTCCGACGCCTTCGCTGAGCGCTTCACCTCCCACTGGCTGGACATCACGCGATTCGCGGAGTCGAGCGGTGGTGGACGTTCGTTGCCGTTCAAGGACGCGTGGCGCTTCCGTGACTACGTGCTGGAATCGATTCGCGAAAACGCGCCCATCGACCGCATGATCACCGAGCAGCTCGCGGGCGATCTCATGCCGTATGAAAACGCCGCGCAGCGCCGCCGCCAGCTCACCGCCACCGGCTTCCTCGCTCTCGGGCCCACCAACTACGAGGAACAGGACAAAGGCATGCTGCGCATGGACATCGTCGATGAGCAGCTCGACACCATGGGCCGCGCCTTCCTGGGCATGACCATCGGCTGCGCCCGCTGCCACGATCACAAATTCGATCCCATCTCCACCCGCGACTACTACGCGCTGGCGGGCATCCTGCGCAGCACGAAGACGTTGCGGAACTACACGGACAACGTCGCCCACTGGATCGACACGCCGTTGCCGCTCGATGGCGAGGCGGAAACGCAGATGCTGCAATACGAGAAGGAAGTCGGTGCCCTGAAGGAGCAGATCGCCGCGCTGAAGGACGACCTGCGCGACGCCGGCAGTGCTGAACTGCGCAGCAAAAAGACCATCCGCCCGGCCGACTTGCCAGGCATCGTCGTTGATGACACCGAGGCGCAAAAAGTCGGCTTCTGGAAGCTCTCCACCCATTTTGGCCCCTTCATCGGAGACAGCTACGTGAGCGACAACAACGAGGCCAAAGGCGAGAAGACCATCACCTTCACACCGAAGCTGCCGAAAGCCGGTCGCTACGAGGTGCGTGTGGCCTTCAATGCCGGCCCGAATCGTGCCGAGAGCGCCACCGCCACTGTGCTGCACGCGGATGGCGAGGATCTGAAGAGCTTCAAGCTCGCCACGGGCAACCTCAATGGCCTGCAATTCGCCTCCCTCGGCACCTTCCGCTTCGAGGCGAACGGCCAGGGCTTCGTTTTGATCACCAATGCGGCCTCACAGGGCTACGTGACTGTCGATGCCGTGCAATTCCTGCCTGTGGGAGAGGCGGCCGGGGAAACCGCTGTCGCCGCCGAGTCGGGCAAGGAGAAGGTGATCAAACAGAAGCTCTCGGAACTCGAAAAACAGCTCAAGCAATTGCAGAAAGGGAAGTCGGAACGGGCGGAGGCCATGTCCGTGGCCGAGGACGAGGCACCGGAAGACGCGAAGATACACATTCGCGGCAGCATCCGGAATCTCGGTGCCAGCGTGCCGCGCGGCTTCATCCAGGCCGCCATGAAGCCGGGGGCGCCCGTCGTGCCTGCGAGCGCCAGCGGACGCCTGCAACTCGCCCAGTGGATGACCTCGCGCGAGCATCCGCTCACCTCGCGGGTGATGGTGAACCGCGTCTGGCACTGGCTCTTCGGCGCCGGCATCGTCCGCACCACGGACAACTTCGGCTCCACCGGTGAGCTGCCCAGCCATCCTGAGCTGCTCGATTATCTCGCGGTCAAGTTCATGGAGGACGGCTGGAACCTGAAGCGCCTCGTGAAGGAGATGGTCATGTCGCGGACCTATCGCATGAGCAGCGCAGAGCTAAGAGCGAAGGGCAGGGGGTCCCAATCCCGCGAAGCGTCTGACTCCACGCCCTCCGCCCTTGGCGCTTCGCTCGATCCCGACAACCGCCTGCTTTCGCACATGAACCGCAAACGTCTCGATGCCGAATGCATCCGTGACGCCATGCTCGTCGCCTCGGGCACCTTGGAGCGCAGCTTCGGCGGTCCGGGAGTCCAGGCCACGGCGGTCGATGCGAACGACCAGAAGATTCAGAACCTCGAATACGGCTACACCTTCAGCGACACGCGGCGCAGCGTTTACACCGCCGCGTTTCGCAACGTGCGACATCCGCTGTTCGAAGTCTTTGACTTCGCCGACATCAACCAGCCCATCAGCCAGCGCACGACCAGCACCGTGGCCACGCAGGCGCTGTTCCTCATGAATTCGCCCAAAGTCATCGAGCAGGCCCGTTCCGCGGCCGATCTCGTGCTCAAAGCGGCGGACGACACGCCCAAGCGCATCCAGATCGCCTTCGAGAAATCGCTTCAACGTCCGCCCGGCGACAAAGAAGCCGCCCAGGTGCGCGAATTCCTCGAATCCAGCCAGTCCGGCAACGCGACGGCGGAAGAGACGCGTGATCTGTGGGCCAGGTTCATTCAGACGCTGTGGGCAACGCCGGAGTTCCGCTTCTTGAATTGAGGCGGGCGGTTTGGGCTGTGTTGGGGAGCCTCCATCGTTGCTTGTGCCGCAGGGTGGCACTCGTTTCGTAGCCCGGCCTTTCAAGGCCGGGTTGTCAGGCATCACCTTCTTGTCGCCTCAGCCCGCGTCGCAGGGCGACGCCCGAACCCGACCTGTGGAATGCGCAGGTTCCCGTGTCGCTCTACGACGTGGAGCGCGTGCGAAAGCTGCAGGCTCTCAAGTTCCCGGCCTTGAAAGGCCTGGCGACCCCACGTCGGCCGCTGCGCGACTTTCACACAGGTTTTCAAACACGGCTCAACTGCCCTCGTGGTCGTTGGGATGTGACGGTGGATGCTGCTCTGCCCCCGACTCTGGAAAACGCCGGTGCATCAGCGCGGTGTACTTTTCCACCAAGTCCTCGTCGCCAAGCTGACGGGCTGAATCGAGCAGTTCCACATAAGCGTCACGTTCCTGCGGATGGAACTCGATGATGTTCTCATATTGAGCCACCGCCTCCTCGAATCGCAGCTCCCTGCGGTAACGTCTTGCCAGCGTGTAGGACAGCGGCGGCTTCTTGAAGCGGTCCGAGGGATAAAACAGGTTCGCGAACGGTTTGGCGATCTGCTCCGCCAGCCAGTAGGCAGTCTCGGGCGCGATCAGCAGCACCACGGTCACAAACGACACCATGCTCAGGATCACCGGCCCCGCCGCGCCCATGCCGGCCATCTTGAACGCGGCCTTCATCAGCCAGATGCTGGCCAGCAGGCACAGCGCGGCCAGAATCCAGCGTGTTCTCAAAAAGCGCATGAAGACGAAGTAATCAGCGCCGGGAAACCTTCAAGCGGCGGGTGCTCCGCGCCTCACGGCTTCCACCACGCGTCCAGTTTGGCGCTGAGCGTCTTCACCTTGTCCGCATTCTCGGCAGCGAGGTTCTTTTCCTCGGTCGGATCGGCTTTGAGGTCGTAGAGCTCGATGACGTCATCGGGTTGATTGGCTTTATTCGGAACGATGAGTTTGTCGTGGCCATCGACGATCCAGCGCCACCGCAGGCTGGAGGCGGGGACGTTCAGATCAACGAAGTTGTGCGTGAAGCACTCGCCGTAGATCGCCTTGCGGGTGCTGACGGCGGCTTCGTCGAGCAGGTTGATGCCGGGCATGGCCTTCGTCGGCTCCAGGCCCACGGCTTTGAGGAGCGTGGGCACCAGATCGATCGACTGGGCGAGTTCGTCGGACATCTTCGGCCGCACTTTGCCCGGCCAGCGGATCATGATGGGCGAGCGCAGGCCGCCGTCATACTGGCTTTGCTTCGACTTTTCGGCGTAGCGGCCGGTTTGCGGGTTGGTGATCCAGCCGTTGTCGCTGACATAGACGAAGATGGTGTTCTCCTTCATGCCGTTGTCATCGATGTGCTTCACCAGTTCGCCACAGGTCTCGTCAAACCAGTCCACCATGGCCCAATACTTGGCGATGTGGAGGCTCGGGGTCTTGTCCTTGTATTTGTCCAGCAGACGCTGCGGGGGAGTGTGCGGATCGTGCGGCATCATGGGCGCATACCAGACGAGGAAGGGCTTCTGCTGCTGCTTCGCCTCGCTGATGAAGTCATAGACCGGCTGCATCGTCTTGCGGCCGATGTCCAGGCCCTTGTCGCCGTGGCGGCCGCCTTCGGTCATGCCATGGGTGAAGCCGCCGCGGGAGTAGTGCTTCTGCCACCACTTGCCGGTTTGCAGGCTCAGGTAGCCCTTCTGCTTCAGCATCGTCGGCAGGGTGCCGGCTTCTTCGAGGTGCTTGCTCATCACCTCACGTCCGGCTTCGAAGGCCGGCCCTTTGGCCAGGCCCTTTTTCTTCCCGGATCCTGGTGTGAGGGGCGGGTCGTTGCTCGTCACCTTGTGCTGATGCGGATAGAGACCGGTGATGATCGTCGCCAGGCTGGGGCAGCACAGGCTGCTGGTCACGTAGCCGCGGCGGAAGGTGAGGCTTTCGCTGGCCAGCCGGTCGAGATTCGGCGTCTGCACGACTGGGTGGCCCATGAAGCCGTAATCGCTCCACAAATGATCGTCCGAGATGATCATGACGATGTTTGGCGGTGTTTCGGCTGCGGAAACGAGCAGCGGCAGGGCCAGCAGGGAAAGGAAGAGTCGGCGGATCATGAGGCGCTGGTGAACGAACGTGCGCGAAAGCATCTTGCCACGAGAAGTGACCGGTCATTGAATGCCAGGATGGACGAACACACGACGCAGAACCCGCCACCGCATGGCGGCTGGTGGTTTGCCTGGATCGGCTCCATCCTGATCGCTTCGTTTTCAGGGGTGCGGGTGTTGTTTGGCAGTGAACTGAGCGCCGTGGTGTTTCTGGCTGGCATTGTCCTGCACCTTGTTTCCAGCATGAAGCTCTCAAGCAACGTCAAGGGATGCTGGCTTCCAGCCATGCTCTATCTTGGAGGCTGGCTGCTGATGGCTGTGATTGCTTCCCTGGGTTGTGTCATGAATGCTCCTTACTGATGGCTGTTTTGGCAGGGTGACGGAGGCTTGTTCGTTCGAGCGCAGTCTTTTGCGTGTCCGTCTGATGGAATGCATCTTGCATGATCCTCCGTTCACGATTGAATCAGCGCCATGAACGAAAACAGCGCACAACCTGATGCCGGAAGAGCTCCGTGGTGGTTTGGATGGCTTCTTGCCACCGTGGTGATTCCAGGAGCCACGTTTGGCCTGATGATCTCCGATTCAGTCAAGTCGGAGGTCGTGTGGGGCGGCATCGGGCTGGTGGTCTTCGTCCTGCACATCCTATCCAGCGTCAAACTGGGGCGTGGGAAGTCGGGCTGGCTGACGGTGGGGCTGCTCTTCGGCGGCTGGGTGCTCATGCTCGTCTCGGTGTTCGTCGGCTGCCTTGCGGTCGTCTCCCTTTCTCCGCAATGAGCGCCAGCCTGCTCAAACGCACCACCTCACGCTGCCCGCAGTGCCACGCACCGTGCCCGGCCACGGTGGAGCAGGTCGATGGCAAGGTGTTCATGAAACGCCGCTGCATCGCCCATGGCGAGTTCAGTGCCTGCATCGCCAGTGATGCGCGATTCTACTGGCTGGCCCAGGGGAAGGAGGAGAACCGCTGCTGCTCGGGTGGCGCTTGTTGCGATGCCACGGGGAAAAGCGCGGGCACTTTGGGCCGCAATGCGGAGGGAAGGGGAGCAAATCCCATCGAGACGCTCTCCACCTGCCTCGCCCTCATTGAGATCGTGAACTCCTGCAATCTCGCCTGCCCCACGTGCTACGCGGACTCGCCTGTCGGCATCGGCTCAAAGCTGGATGCGGTGCCCGTCGCTGACATCCAGGCACGGATCGACGGCGTGATCGCCCGCAAAGGAAAGATCGAGATCCTGCAGCTCTCCGGCGGCGAGCCAACGCTGCACCCGCAACTGGCCGACCTCTGCCGCTGGGCGAAGCAGCACGAGAAGATCGACTTCCTGCTGATCAACTCCAACGGCGTCCGTTTCGCCAGGGAGCCGGCGCTTTGCCAGGAACTCGGTCAGATCTTCCAGACCGGCGGTTTGCAGGTCTATTTGCAGTTCGACGGCCTTCAAGAAGCCGGCCACAAGGCGCTGCGCGGAGCCGATCTGCGCGAGGTGAAGCGCCAGGCGCTCGCCAACCTCGCTGCCGCGAACATTCCCGTCACGCTGGCGATGACCGTGACGCACGACAACCTCACGCATCTCTGGGAGACGATCCGTTTCGGCCTCAACGATCCCAACATCCACGGCATCACCTTCCAGCCGGAGTTCTTGAGCGGACGCAATCAAGCGCCCGGTGGCAAGCAGCGGCTGAACACCGCCGACATCCTGCTCGCCACCGTGGAGCAGTCGCAGGGCGGTCTGCGCTTCGAGGATTTCACCCCGCTGCCCTGTGGCGATCCGAACTGCGCCACCATCGGCTATCTCATCCGTCGTGAGGATCAGGTCTGGCATGTCAGCGACTTCCTCGACTTCACCAAGCTCCAGGGCTTCCTGCACGACAAGATTCATTACACGCTCGAAGACCTCGCCCAGTGCGGTTGCGAGAACCAGCCGCTGGGCGAGCTGCTCAAGACCCTGGAAAAGACCCGCAGCATGGCCTTCCGCCTCATGGTGAAGCCCTTCATGGACGCCTGGACCTGGGACGAGGACCGCATCGACCGCTGCTGCACCCACGTCATCCGGCCGGATGGCAAGCTCGACTCCTTCTGCCGCTACTACTCCGGCTTTCCGGATGCCCAAGGGGCGCTGTGATCCCTCGCCGCAGTGAAGGCATGCCTGGACCGGGTGTGGAACCAAAAGGCAAACGAGCTGGCGAAGCAAAGTCGTCCTCTCGCTCCGCGAGAGGAACTCCGCGTGTGGCTGGCAGAACGGTTGCCCCGATCCGCATGACGCAGGTGTCATCGGGCCACCTTGGCTCATCTCGACGGAGCGAGACGGCCACTTTGCTGGCGCACCGTTCGCAGCCCCAGATGGTTTTCAAACACGACTTGGCTCGAAGGGCGAAGAAGGGTTGCCATTCCCATGCCGTTTCGCTTTCATGGCCTGCGTTAACGCAGCTCCCTCATGCCTGACGACCCTTCCTTCGCCTACGACGTCTTCCTCAGCTACTCGTCGAAAGACAAGCCCATCGTCCGTGACATCGCCGAGCGATTGGAGAAGGACGGGGTGAAGGTGTGGTTCGATGAATGGGTGCTGCCCCAGGATGAACTCAGAAGGCTGGAAGCTGAGTCTGCAGTTCATCCTTCATCATTCAGCCTTCATCCTTTGTTTGAGGAAGGGCTGGAGCGCTCGCGCGTGCTGGTGCTCTGCATGTCGGCGAATGCGTTCGGCTCGGACTGGGCGCAGTTGGAGTCCGGCACCTTCCGCTTTCGCGACCCGCTGAACAAGGAGCGCCGCTTCCTTCCCCTGCGCCTCGACAACGCCCCCATCAAAGGCTCCCTGGCGCAATTCCTTTACATCAACTGGCGACCGGCGGAGCGCGAGCTGGAGTATGCGAAGCTGGTTGAAGCCTGCCATTCTTCCACCAAACTAGAGGTTCCTGGTTTGCAGGCAGGGCTTCGAGCAAAGACCGGGAGCAGTTTTGAGTCTGGAATCGGTATAAGGACCCAAGCGATAGCCTTTCGTCATGATGGAAAGTATGTGTGTGTGGGTTCTGATGACGGCTCTGTGAGGCTGTGGGATATCGAAACCGGCCAGATGAGGAAAACGTTCACAGGTCATACTCAAGCTATTTGGAGCGTGCTATGGAGCAGAGATGGAAAGCATATTTTCTCGGGTGGTATGGATAGCATCATACGACTCTGGGATACTGCCACAGGGAAATGCATTCGCTCATTTGATAAAGATATTGGATCCATAAGAGGAATGAGCTTGAGCTCAGATGACAGCGTTGTGCTCTCTGTTTCAGAAGACTCAGATGTGCGGATTTGGGACGTACAAACTGGTCGTCGTCTCAACTTGCTAAAAGGTCACCAGAAGGAGCTATGTCGCACTGATGTTAATTTTGATAGCAGCCGCGTGGCATCGAGCTCCTTCGACGGCAGCATCAAAATCTGGAATATTGAATCAACGCATTGTTTACAGACGCTAAAAGCAGAAGCTGGAGCTGTTTTTGCTTTAGCGTTTAGTCCTGATGCCCGCTGGGTTCTTTCCGGCTCAACGAATGGCGTAATTCGACTATGGAATGCCGATGACGGACGCTGCCTTCGGGTTTTTGAGGGTCATACACACAGCGTTAACGATGTGTCATGGAGCTCAGATAATAAGCACGCTCTTTCTTGTTCCGATGATCAAACTGTAAGGCTTTGGGATGTACAAACAGGGCGATGTGTGAATGTTTTCAAAGACCATGTGGTTGGGGTAATCACTGTGGCGTGGAGCGACAACGGACGCCGCGCTTTTTCCGGCGACCAAAGGGGCGGCATCCGGGTATGGGACTTGTCGGAATTCGTCACCGAGGCGCGAGCACTGAGAGTCACAGTGCCCGTCTTGCCGCTTGCGCCGGACCAAGTCCAATATACGAACGCCAAAGTCCTGCTCGTCGGCGAGAGCGGTGCGGGCAAAACGGGGCTTTCCAAGCGGCTGGCTTTGAATGACTGGCATCCCAGCGACTCGACGGTCGGCGCGTGGGCGACGCAGTGGAAGCTGCCGGTGGCGGCCGGGAAAGGCGTCGAGCGGGAAATCTGGCTATGGGATTTCGGCGGGCAGGCGGATCAGCGGCTGATCCACCAGCTTTACATGGACGAAACCGCGCTGGCGGTGCTGGTCTTCGACGGCCAGAAGGAAGACCTCTTCGAGACGTTGGGCCAGTGGGACCGCGATCTCACGCGTGCCGCGCGCAAGGAGTTCGCCAAGCTGCTGGTCGCCGGGCGCGTGGATGCCGGCGGCCTGCGCGCCAGCCGGAGCGAGGTGGAGAAGTTTGCGACGGAGCGCAAGTTCCGGGGCTTTCTGGAAACGAGCGCGAAGAGGAACCTGGGCTGCGAGGATCTCAAGCAGGCTATCCTAGACGCCATCCCGTGGGATGAGCTTCCCTGCCGCACGACGGAGGTGCTTTTCAAGCGGCTCAAGGAGGAGATCATCGCGCTCAAGGATGAAGGCCGGGTGCTGATGCGCTTCAACGAACTGCGAGAGACGCTGCAACTACGGCTGTCCGGCGAATTGGCGCGGTTTGCCGACGAGGAACTGCGCGCGGTGCTGACGCTGTTGGCTGGGCCGGGCGTGGTGTGGGAGCTGTCGTTCGGCAGTTGGGTGCTGCTCCAGCCGGAGCGCATCAACGCCTACGCGCAGGCCGTCATCCGGACGTTGCAGGCGGACGAGCATCAGCGCGGCTGCCTGATGGAGGAGCGGGTGCTGAAGGGCGACCTGATGTATGAGTCGTCCATGATGCGGCTGGAAGGCGACGAGGAGCGGTTCGTCCTGCTGGCCATGCACCAGACGCTCGTGGAGCGCGGCCTTTGCTTGCGGCAGCCGACGACGCAGGGCAATCTGCTCGTCTTTCCCAGCTACTACCGGAAGGAGCGGCCGGACATCGTGCAGTATCCGGCGGTGCAGGTGAACTATCGCTTCACGGGATTCCTCGACGAGCTTTATGCCACGCTGGTCGTGCGGCTGCATCACAGCGACGCGTTCGAGCAGGACGAGCTGTGGCGTTACGCCGCCGATTTCAAGACGAACGCCGGGAAGCAGCTCGGCATCAAGCTGACGCGGCGCGCACCGGGTGTGGGCGATCTGGAGGTGTATTTCGACCCGGCGGTCGCGATGGAGGAGAAGATCATCTTCAGCAAATACGTCCACGAGCACCTGCTCCAGCACGCACGCGACGTGGAGCGGCTGCGGCATTATGTCTGCCCGGAATGCGGCACGCCTGTGGGCAATCGCGAGGTGGCGATGAAGCGGCTCAACGAGTGGCTAAATGGTCGGCCACCGGAGACACCCGATGGATTTCGTCTGCGCAGCGACGCTGCCAATCCGCCCACCATCATCTGCGTGGGCTGCGAGCAGCGGGTGCCGCTCTGGGATGAGATGGAGCAGTGCTTCGCCAGCCCGGAGATTCAGCAGCGGGTGCGCGACATGCAGGAAGAGGCGAATCTCGAACTGGATAACGAGAGTAAGGAACGGGCGCTGGTTGGCGAGGTCATCTCAACAGTGGCCCTGGCGGCGCAGATCAGTCGCGAGAAGAACGTGAGCGACCATGGCATCGACATGGAGATCGAGTTCAAGGACGACGCGCACGAAGCGACCCACTGCTTTATTTTCCTGCAATTGAAGTCAGGCGATTCCTACACACGAAAACGGAAGAAGGACGGAACGGAGGTCTTCACCATCAAGGACGAGCGTCATGCCCGCTACTGGATGGCGTCTCCATTCCCCGTGCTGCTGGTCATCCGCAATTCCGAGGGCGAAGTCCGCTGGATGGAAGTGCGCGACTATCTGAAGCGGGCGAGCGAGAATGGGGCGAAACCGGTGAAGCAGATCGTCTTCGAGGGCGAGCGCTTCGATGTGATGAGTGTGCGGCGTTGGCGGGACAAGATTCTTGGTGGCGGGTGAATCATCCCCGGTGAGGGGCGATGCGCGGAAGCAGGGGGGCGGCGGCACGAGCTATCGTTGCATCTCCGTGGCCCGACCGTCCACCGAGTGGCACATCCGCTGTCGTCAGCCCGCCCAAGGTCAGTCCGATCCCAAGCCTGGTCTGACCATCGGCTCAGGATCGTTCGCTGAGCCGAACGGCAGGTCGGGTGGCTGTGCACGGGTGTTTTCCGCGCCCAAACCCAGGTGCCGGAGCTTCAGAAAACTCTTTTCCGGGGGAAGGGGAGGGTGGCGATTCTAGAGACAACAGTCTTCTGGAGGAAAGGGAGAGTCCCCCGGGGCTGGAAAAGAGTTTTCCGGAGGGTGTCCAGGTTGCCGCCCCCTTGGAAAAGAGTTTTCCGGCGTGTTGGCCGTTGGGCGACCCGCTGGAAAAGAGTTTTCCAGGCCCTGGCACTTTCCCCACCGGCCAAAAAAGAGTTTTCCAAGGGGTGGACCCTTGGGGGACCTGCCGGAAAAGAGTTTTCCAGCGTGGAGTCAGATGAGACACCCCTCAGAAAAGAGTTTTCCGGCGTGTGAGCACCTGGGTCACCCTGCGGAAAAGAGTTTTCCAAGGTCGCCGGACTCTCCTTTCCCTCCAGAAAACTATTGTCTCTAGAATGGGGTGGCGCGTTTCCCGGCGCAAAGCCTTGATATTGAGGCATGGCAGGGGGGGGCTGGTGGCATGGCTTCGCCACCCTTTGGGGCAGTTGCGGCTGGCTATTTGCCTTGAGGTGGTCTTCGATCCGAGGTGATGGTCCATGCCCGCCAGCTCCGGAGGTCTGCCCTCCGGCGAAACATGAGAGGTGGGTCGCAGCGCGTCGCCTGGGTTCATGATGCAGGCCATCAAAGCTCCATGACCAGGGTCACCCCCTCGAAGGCCTCGCCCAGTGCGGTTGCGAGAACCAGCCGCTCGGCGAACTGCTAAAGACCCTGGAACAAACCCGCAGCATGGCCTTCCGCCTCATGGTGAAGCCCTTCATGGACGCCTGGACCTGGGACGA
>NZ_JACSRD010000224.1 GCF_014879935.1 Prosthecobacter sp. | reverse complement strand
CCCGCTGATCATCGTGGACGCAGGCCATGGCGGCCACGATGGCGGAGCGGTGGCGAACGGCGTCATCGAAAAGAACCTGTCTCTCGACATTGCCCGGCGGCTGCAGCGCGAGCTGGAGGCCCGCGGCTTGCGCGTGCGCATGACTCGTGATGCGGACGTCTTCCTGCCGCTCGAAGAACGGGCCGCTTTCGCCGCCAAACACGGTGCCGCAGCCTTTGTCAGCGTTCACCTCAACACCGATGGGGAAGGCAGCGACGCCGAAGGCATCGAAACCTACTTTGCCGAGGCCCGACCGCTTTCCAGCCGCCAACGGGTTGCCACCGGCTCCGCTCCAGCGTCCGGCAGCTCTGACTTCGCCGCTGCCGTTCAGCGCAGCGTCTGCGCTGGCACGAAAGCGCAGAACCGGGGGACCAAGGCACGCAGTTATGCCGTGGTGGCCCAGGCCGCGTGTCCTGCGGTGCTCGTCGAATGCGGCTTCATCACCAGTGCGGCGGAGTCCGCACGGCTGAAACGTGAAAGCTACCGTGATCAGGTCGCCGTCGGCATCGCGGGCGGCGTGACGCTGTTCCTCCAGACGCAGCCGGCGCAGAGCAGTCTCGTCGCCAGTGCGGCGGAGTGAAAAACGCGGGACAAACCGTGGCTTCCCGGCGTAAATCAACGCGCTTGCCCGAATCTCCCGCCAGCATCGCCTCGTCCACCCGTCGTGCGCTTTACGCGCTGGCGCTGCTGGCGTTCGCTTCAGCAGCCTTCCATGGCTTGTTCTCCGCCGTGGCCTACCGGTGGAATTGGGAAGGCGTGTGGCGTTACCGGCAGCAGTTCGGCTACGGCTGGCTCACCACGATGGGCCTCTCCCTGGTGGCGATGGTCGTCAGCGTCGTGCTGGGCTTTCTGCTGATGCTGGGCCGGCGCTCACCCTGGGAACTGGTGCGCATGGGCTGCGGCGCCGTGGTGGAGCTGGTGCGGGGATCGCCGCTGCTGGTTCAGCTCCTCATCGGCCACTACATCATCGCGAACGCGCTGCGCATCGACGAGCCCATGGTCACCGGCATCATCCTGCTCGGTTGTTTTGAGGGCGCTTATCTGGCCGAGATCTTCCGCGGAGCGGTGGAAAGCATCAGCGCCTCGCAGCTGGAGGCCGCGCGGGCCGTCGGTTTCGACAAGGTGCAGACGTATCGCTTCGTCATCATCCCGCAGGCGCTGCGCCGGGCGCTGCCTGGCACCACCGGGCAGCTCGTCTCGCTGATCAAAGACTCCTCGCTGCTCTCCGTCATCGGCATCGAGGAACTGGTGCAGAAGGTCAAAATCATGAACGCGGCCACCTACAAGCCGCTGGAGGGCTTTTTGCCGCTCGCTCTGGCCTATCTGGTCGTCACGCTGCCGCTGTCGCATCTCGCACGCCGGCTGGAAGGGAGGTTTGCGTATGAAACTTGAAACGCAGGCCGTGACCAAACGCTACGGCGCACACGCCGCGCTCGACGGTGCCTCTTTTGCCACTGGGGACGAGGCGCGCGTCATCGCGCTGCTCGGGCCTTCCGGCGGCGGCAAATCCACGCTGCTGCGTGTGCTCGGCTGCCTGCTCGTGCCGGATGAAGGCAGCATCAGCATTGATTCGAAGGTGCTGCCTCACGACGATGACGGCGCGTTGCAGGCCCGCCGCGAAAACGGCTTCGTCTTCCAAGGCTACAACCTCTTTCCACACCTCACCGCGTTGCAAAACATCACGCTGCCACTGCGGGAGGTGCATGGCATGAATGCCACGGAGGCGGAACAACGGGCGCTGGAACTGCTGCATCGCCTCGGGCTCGAAAATCACGAGCACAAGCGGCCCAGCCAGCTTTCCGGCGGCCAGCAGCAACGCGCTGCCATTGCCCGTGCTCTCGCACCGAAGCCACGCCTGCTGCTGCTCGACGAACCGACCTCCGCCCTTGATCCCGTGGTGACCGGCGAGGTGCTCGATGTCATCCGCGAACTGGCCGAGGCCGGTCAAAGCATCATCCTGGCCACGCACGAGATCAGCTTTGCGCGCAAAGTGGCCGACTGGGTCGTTTTCCTCGCCGCTGGCAAGGTCCAGGAGTCATCGCCCGCCGCGGACTTTTTCACACGGCCGAAAACGCAACTGGCGCAGGCTTACCTCGAAGGCTTGTCGAAGTATCGCTGACGCGAAGCAAAGTAGCCCTCTCGCTCCGTCGAGAGGAGCGCTCAGCTCATCTTGCGGAGCGAGATGGCTGCTTTGCTTTCGCGTCCAAACACACGCTTCGATAAGAGACCGCCATCAAATCGAGGCTGAAATGCGTCTTCACACGCTCCAGTGCTTTCCCGCGCATGTGTGCACGTAATTCGCCATCCTCCAGCACTCGCAACAATGCCGCGGCCAGCGCCTCGGCATCACGTGGGGGTGTCAAAAAGCCGGTGACGCCCTGCTCCACCTGCTCATTCGCCCCGCCGACGGCTGTGGCGACGATCGGCAATCCTGAAGCCATCGCCTCCAACGAGGCGTTCGGGCAGCCGCTCGGCTCCGAGATCATCGCAAACACGCAAATGCTGTCGTGGAAAGGCTCCAGAGGCGTGATTTCGCCGCACCACTCCACGGGCAGGTCGCTGGTGCTTTCCATCAGCGCCTTGGCATAGGCTTCCTGGCCGGAATCGGCCGCTCCGGCGATGCGCAATCGCGTTTGCGGCAGCTTTGCATGCAGCAGCCGAAACGCGGCGATCAGGTCTTCCAGACGCTTGTGCGGATGAATGCGTGCCGCGGTGCCGATCACCCCCTTCGCGTGATCCGCCTCAGGTTTGGCGTCGCGAGGCGTCACACCGTTCGGAATGAGGCTCACGGGGCGTTGAAACACCTTTTCCGCCAGTTCGACCTCCCTGGCGTGCTTCACGATGACTCCGGTCAGGAGCCGTCCGTAAGCCGCAGCGTCCGAAAGCGGCAATCCAGGTCGTGGTTTGGCGAAATAGCGTTCCAGCGAGGCGAACAGCATCTCTCCCGGGCTCACCTCAAAGACGCGGGTGTCATGCAGTGCGTCGGCCAGCAGCAGTTTGAATTCAGGAATCACGTTCCAGAACAAAACGGCCTCCGGTGGCTCCCCAGCGAGCTGTTCGAGCAACGGCGACAGAGCCCGCAGGGCCTCGCCGGGTTCCAAGGCAGTCACCGGAACGCCTGCTTCGATCAAAGCGCTCCGTCCTGGAGTCGGATCGTCAGGATTCTCCTGAAGGACGACCGCGCGCACCCTTTCACCCATCTCACGTAACTTGATCAGCAGGCGTCTGGCGCTGCTTTGCGCACCGCCGGTGGAGAAATTGTTCGTGATCAGCAGCAGGCCGCGTTTCGGCGTCGCACGGCGGCACACGAGTGATCGCATCAGCCACGCGTGGCGTTCTGTCATCACGCGTGTGGTGAAATCCGGTGCCAGTTGCCCCTGGCCACGTTTTCCGGCCATTTCACGAATGGCGGCGGCAAAGGCGGCCGGACTGGCATCGACAGGCAGCAGCTTCATCATGCCGGGGTGCTTCGCCGACACTTCCGTGGCTCCACCGACATCGGTCGCGACGACGGGCAGACCCGCCGCCAGTGCTTCCAGTTGTGCGAGGCTCAGACCCTCGTGGGCGCTCGTGGAGACAAACACATCCGCCTTGGCGAGCAGCGCGTGAACGTCCTCCACCGCGCCCAGCCACTGCACACGCTGCTCCAAGCCCTGTGTCGCGATCTTGTGCTGGCATTCCCGCACTTCGGCCTGTGCATCTGGGTGAATGGCCGACGGCTCGCCCGCGATGAGCAAGGTCGTCTCTGGCAGGGCGGCCAGCACGTCCATCAGCAGCGGCAGACGCTTCTGCGGCCGCGGGTTGGCGATGGCGACGAGTGTCACCGGCGTGGTTCGCGGTTCGTGCGGCGGTTCGAGGGCTGGGCACGTGATCCCATTCCAGATCGTCCGCACCGCGTGCTGTGGAAACGGGGCTTCGATCTCCCTCGTCACGGCCAGCGAGCAGCCGATGAGCAGCGCGTCCGGACGTTGTTGCAGTTGTTCGATGGCCTCCGGCCAGCTTTGCCGCTGGTTGTGAAAGGTGACCATCAGAGGCATCTGCGGATCGAGCATCGCCAGCGTCTCGCCATCGATCAGATGCGCGTGGATGGCATCCGCGCCGATCTGACGGGCCACGCGCATGATTTCCGCCGCACGGAGGGCCGGATCAGGCGGCAGGCGCAGCTGGATCGCGTCCGCAGGAGCGGGAAACGGCGCGCGTGTGGGCGAGCCGACCGTCAGCAGCCGCGAACGGATGCCCGAGCGCGGCAGTTCGCGATGCAGATCGATCACGATGCGCTCCGCGCCGCCGCGTTGCAGGCTGGTGATGACTTGCAGCACGCGAAGATGCGGGTCGAAACCGACATCCAGCGCCGCATGCCGGATCACCCGCCAGCCGCGTCGCAGCGCTGCGGTGGCGATGTCGTTCAAGCGGGCCGCATGAAGCTGTTTTGCGGCAGATTCGTTCAACCACAGGCTGCGAATGTGCGGGATGCCAGCCTCGGCGCGAAACAGACCGCCGTTCGCCCGCAGGACGGCATTCCATTCGGCGTCTGGCTGGTTTCCATCAAGGGTCGCACCGATCAAAACGACCGGTTCGTCGATGGCAGGGATGAAAACGTGGTCACGCGGGCTCCAGGCGCCGGATTCGACGTGCCAACCGGCCTGCCACGCGTGAGCGTCTTGGAGTGCTCCAGCCCCCTGGAGCTTTTCCGAGTGGTGGTGAGGCTCGAAAGCGCCGGAGGGCCGGCGCACTCCAGGACGCTGGCGCGAATGCGGGAGCCCCAGCCCGGTGCGCTTCGCCAGCCAGGGCGGTTCATGGGCGCTCTCGATGATCCAGTCCGGTCCGTCCATGCTCAGTAGGCGGACGGATAGCGGGAGGAGGATGAACTGAAGCTGCTGCGGCGGTCATCATCGTCAAAACCATGCGATACGACCGTGCTTTCCGTGCCGGCAGCGCCGCCGGTCGTCTGCACGCGGACGGAGGTCGGTCTGCGACCGGTGAGGATGAACTGCCCCTGCGGTCCAGGCGTGAAGGTGATGTCATCGGCGATCTGACGCCCGCCCACGACGCATTCGTAATGCAGCAGCGAGCCTGCGGCCTCAGCGGGGCCGGTGATGTAGAAGCCGTCCTCCGTCAGGGTGAAACCGAAGCGGTGGGAAAGCCCGGACGGCTTTGAGGAGAACAAGTCCGCAGCCTGAACGCCGGTCAGCGCGGAAGAGATGGCCGTCGGGAAGCTCGTGCCGCCGCGCAGGCCGCGCAGTTTGCGCATGATGTAAAGCACGAGGACCAGCGGGATCACGAAGCGAAACAGGCCCGCGAACCAGCCGCCGCCGGACGGGCGCTCCTCCAGGTCAAACGACTCCATCGTCTCCCGCGGGACATGCGCGGTGGTTGTGGCTGATGGCAGTGTTGACGGCGGTGGGGCTGGAGGTGGAGGCGTCACCGCAGCCGCGCGTTGTGTGGAGCACACAATGCGGAAGCCGTTGTCGGCATTGCGGCTGCGGGCGTCGTTGCGATAGCGCTCGGCGGAGCGGGCGTGCGATTTGTCACTGAGAAACGACCCGCCGCGCAGCACCTGGCGGGGCTTGTCGGACAGGTTGCGATTGGTCTGCACCGGATCGGTCGCGTTGCCAGCGGGGTAGGGGGCATACCAGTCGCGGCACCACTGCCAGACCGGCCCGTAGAAGTCGTGGAAGCCCCAGGCGTTGGGTTTCAACTCCCCGACGGGATGCGTCTGGTTCATGCCGTTTCCGCGATGCCAGGCCACGTCGTCCAGCGGCTCGGCATAGCGTGCGGCGGTCGTTCCTGCGCGGCAGGCATACTCCCACTGGGCCTCAGTGGGCAAGGAGCACAGGCGGCCGGTCTTCGTGCTGAGCCATTGGCAGAAAGCGGCGGCATCTTGCGCGGAGACGAGGCAGACGGGATGATCGTCGGTCTGTTCAAAGCCCGGATTCCGCCAGGTGAACTGCTTTTGCTGCACCAGTTTGCCATCCACGACACCGAAACCACCGGACGGGCCGGATTCGGCCTCGGTGCGGAACCGACGGGCTTCGACGAAGCGTGCAAACTGGCCGCGGGTGACGGGGAACTTCGCCATGTAGTAGGCGCGTGAGATCGTGACCCGCCGCCGTGGTGATTCATCGGCTTCGCGGCCGTCCTCGCTTTCGGGCGAGCCTTGCTCAAAGCCGCCGGGTTGGACGAGGATGAGGTCCATGACCACGCCGCTGCCGAGATCGAGCTGCAACGTGGGTGTTTGGGCCTGGGCGGAGGCCAGCGCGAGCAGGAAGAGGAGTCGTTTCATGCGGCGGAACGATGGCAGAAAGAGATGCCTCCGGTCAATCCCTGACGTAAAAACAAAACGTGCCGGGAAAGAGCGCCACCATCGCCGAACGCCTGCACCCACGTCTGCGGACCTGGGTGAAAAAGGCCTTTCGTGGCCGGCTCACGGAGGCGCAGGAACTCACGCTGCCGCATATCCTGGCTGGAAAGTCGGTGCTGCTGTCCTCACCGACGGGCAGCGGCAAGACTCTGGCCGGTTTCCTCGGCGTGCTGGATCATCTCATCCGCCAACACGAGGCAGGGACGTTGCGCGACGGCATTCATGCCATCTATGTCTCGCCGCTGCGTGCGTTGACCTACGACATCGAGAAAAACCTGCGCCCGCCGCTGGAGGGCGTCGGTTTGAGCGAGGTCATCCGCATCGGCCTGCGCACCGGCGACACCACCAGCGCGGAGCGGGCGAAGCTGCGGCGCAAACCGCCGCACATCCTGCTCACCACGCCGGAAAGTCTGGCGATCATGCTGCCGCAGAAGGCCTTCGCCGAGGCCTTGCAGTGTTGCCGCTTCGTCATCGTCGATGAATTGCATGCGCTCGCGGAAAACAAACGCGGCGCGCACCTGACGGTGTCGCTGGAGCGGTTGGAAGCGAACCATCCGCTCGTTCGCATCGGGTTGTCGGCCACGGCGGCACCGCTGGACCTGCTGGGCCGTTTCCTCACCGGCGCACGGCCTTGTGAGGTCGTGCAGGCCACCAAGGCGCGTGGCCGGCGTGTGGAGGTGCTGTCTCCCGTGCGGCGGGATCCGTATCCACCCTCGGGCTACACGGCGCAGCGTGTGGTGCAGGATGTGGCGGCGATCGTGGAGCGGAACCGCAGTGTGATCGTGTTTTGCAACACCCGCAGCGGCACGGAGAGCATCGCCACGCGATTGAAGGGGGAACTGCCGAAACTGGCCGACGCCATCGAGGCGCATCACGCGTCGCTGGACCGGGATGTGCGCCTGGAGGTGGAGGACCGGCTGAAGCGTGGCGAACTGCGTGCCGTGGTGTGCAGCACGAGCCTGGAGCTCGGCATCGACATCGGCAGCGTCGATTGCGTCGTGATGATTTCGACGCCGAAGGGCATCAGCCGTGCCTTGCAGCGCATCGGACGCAGCGGGCATTCGATTCATCAGGAAAGCCACGGCATTCTCGTCGCCACGAACATCAACGACCTGATGGAATGCGTCGTTTGCGCGGAGATGACGCGCGATGCACGGCTGGACCCGGTGCGCATCATGGAGAAGCCGCTCGACGTGCTGGCGCAGCATCTGGTGGGCCTCGCGATGGAGGCCCGGTATACGCCGGAGGCGTGCTTTGAGCTGATTCGGAGTGCCTTTCCGTTTCAAAGTCTCACACGCGAGGAGTTTGACCGCATCCAGCGCTACCTGGAAGGCGGTGGCCGCTCGCTGGAGCGGCAGTATCGCGAGACCTTCGGGAAGATTGCCGTGCGTGACGGCCTGCTGGTGACGCCGTCCGCCAAAGTGGAGCGCGAATACCTGGCGAATGTCGGCGTGATTCATACCGAGGGCATGGTGAGTGTGTGGCTGGGCAACCGGCGGCTGGGACAGATCGAGGAGTCGTTTTTGAAGCGGCTGAAGGAAGGCGACATCTTCGTCCTGGCCGGCCGCACGGTGCGTTTGATCGAAACCGGTGTGATGGAGATCAAGGTGGAGGATGCCAAAGGCCGCATGCCCACCGTGCCGCAGTGGAACGCGAACAAAATGCCGCTGACCTCCGGTCTGGCGCGTGAATCGGCCGCTCTGCGCACCGAACTGGCCGCACGGCTCCCGGCGCAGGATGATGAAACCATCGCCGACTGGCTGGTGGAGCGGTTTGTGATCTCCACCACGAACGCGCATGCGATTGTGAGGCACTGTCGCAACCAGCTTCAGGTTTCCTCGATTCCCACCGCGCACACGATGCTGATCGAGCGGTTCCACGAACGCAACGAGGGCGATCCCGACGACGCCGGCCTTCTGCACTTCTTTTTCCACAGCCTGATCGGCCGTTCGGCCAATGACGCGCTGTCACGCATCGTCGCGCAGCGTTTGAAGACCGCCGTGGGCGGAAATGCGCTGGTCACCATTGACGATTACGGCTTCCTGCTGACCCTGAAGCCGTTTCAAGACCTGGAACTGGAGGCTTGGCGGGAATTGTTCGTCATCCAGGACGCGGAGCGTGATTTGTCGGCGGCTTTGAAGGATTCCTCGCTCGTGCAGTGGCAGTTCCGTGGTGTGGCGCAGACCGGATTGATGGTGCCACGCAACCGTCCCGGCCATGAACGCCGCATCAAGCAACTGCGGTGGAGTTCGGAGGTGCTGTTCCGCGTCCTGTGCCAGCATGAGCCGGATCATCCGCTGCTGGAGCAGGCCCGACGGGAGGCCGCTCACACATTCCTGGATCTGCCACGTGCCCAGGACTTTTTGAAGAGCGCGGAGACGCTGGAATGGCGGTTGAACCCTGTCCCGGTCGTCACGCCGTTTTCCTTCGGCATCTTCGCCACGAAGATCAAGGAAGGCCTGATGCTCGAAGATCCCGAAGAGGCGATCGAACGGCTGTGGCGCGAGTTTGAGCGGAAAACGGTAGCGCAGAGATAAACAGGGCCGGTCTCTGCTTGATGACACGGGAAGACGCGTTCCGAAGCGGCTGGCGTTAAGAATCCGGCATTTCAGAGTCAGTTCATGTTTATGTCTGGCTGACAAGTTGCTTGCATCTAGGTGGCGAATCCTTCAGAAAGGCGGCGGAGGCCTAAAATACGCCCTCAAAATGACGCCACACGTTGCTTTTCATGCCCCTGGCTTCCCCACCACGATGTGGAGCGTGGTCGTCAACGCGCATGCGGTGGATGAAAGCGTGGCCCTCCAGGCGCTGGAAAGGATGGCGCGGGCTTACTGGCAGCCACTGTATGTTTTCTTGCGCCAGCGCGGTTCTCCGCATGATGAGGCGTCTGATGCGGTGCAGGGCTTTTTTGAGCATCTGCTGAGGCGTGAGGTGCTGCAGCATGTGACGCGCCGTGAGACGCGCTTTCGCACGTTTCTGCTGACCTGCTTCACCCGCTGGCTCAGCAACCAACGGCGGGATGCGCACGCGCTGCGGCGTGGCGGTGGCGCGGTGATGCTGCCCATTCACGAACTGCCTGTCGAAGAGCTGCCTGCCGATGTGCTGGCGGAACAGCTTTACGATCGAAAGTGGGCGCGGACGCTGTTCGATCTGGCGCTGAGGCGGCTGGACGAAGAAATCGAGGCGCGTGAGGAGCGGCGGGACTTTTTTCAGGAGCTGAGGCGGCGCGTGTGCGGTCCGCTCAGCGGGTCTCCCCAGTGGGACGAAGTGGCCGGCCCATTTGGCATGAGCATCGTGGCGGTGCGGAAAGCGGCGCATGACATGCGCCTGCGCTTTGCGACGCTCTTGCGGCATGAGGTGCGGCGCGTGGTGGGCAGCGATGCCGATGTGGATGGCGAGCTGCGGCATCTGGCTGCGTTGCTGGCGGGGTAACATGACGCATTCCTCGGTGTTCATATTGTGAAATGAACTCAGCAACCCCAACCTCGCCTTCGGGTGAAACTTGCCCTGCATGTTCAAGCCGGCTCGAGGCAGACGGCGTGTGTCTGGCGTGCTTTTTCAACGAGGCGGTGGAGGCGGAGGACACACCCTCGGAGTCCGTGGATGGTGGCTCCGCGCGCGTTTTCTCACGGGCAGGGCCGTTGCCGCTGCCATGCGAGTTTGCCGGCTACCGGCTGCTGCGGGAGATCGCCAGCGGCGGCATGGGCGTGGTTTATGAGGCCGAGGACTCTGAGTTGAAGCGCACGGTGGCGCTGAAAATGATCCGGCTGGCCGCCTTTGCCCGGCAGGACGAGATCACGCGCTTTCGTGCTGAGGCGGAGATGGCGGCGCAGCTCGAGCACCCGAACATCGTGCCAATCCACGATGTGGGAGAGAGCGATGGCATCCCATTTTTCACCATGCGGCTCGTCGCGGGCATGTCGCTGGCGCAAAGGCTGTCCGAGGCGGGCGAACCGCTGTCTCCGCACGAGGCGGCCATCATCATGGTGAAGACCGCGCGCGCAGTCCAGCATGCGCATGCGCGCGGCGTGCTGCATCGTGATCTGAAACCGGGGAATATCCTGCTGGATGAGCGCGGCGAGCCGCATCTGACGGACTTCGGCCTGGCGAAGCTGCTGGACGATGACAGCATGCTCACACGCACCACCGCGCAGCTCGGCACACCGCATTACATGAGCCCGGAGCAGGCGGCAGGACGTGTGCGGCAGATCACGACAGCGAGTGACGTGTGGGCGCTGGGTGTGCTGCTGCATCAGCTGCTCACACTGAGGCTGCCCTTCACTGGCGAGAGCAGCGCGGAGATCATGCGCCAGGTGACCGATGCATCCCCCGTGGCACTCGATTTGCGGGGTATGAACGCGGACCTGGCCACACTGGTGCAGCGCTGTCTGGAGAAGGAGCCGTCAAAGCGGCCGCCGAGCGCCGGATTTCTCGCTGATGAGTTGGAGCGCTGGCAAAATGGCGGAACGATCCTCTCCCGGCCGGTGGATGCGTGGGAGCGCGGATTCCGCTGGGTGCGGCGGAACAAGGCCCTCGCGGCGGCGGTCGCCCTCACGGCGTCGGGTCTGGTCGTGGGCAGTGGCGTGGCCTTGTGGCAACGGCAGCAGGCCGTGGCGGCCCGTGATCAGGCGCGGCGTGAGCTCAAAGACGCCGAGGCGGTCACCGGTCTGATGGTGGAGATGCTGAAGGTGTTCGATGACCAGCACGGCGGGCCGGTCACCACCAAGGACGAGATCGTGACGGAGTTTTTGAAGCAGGTGGAGGCATTCGAGGGCGATCCACGGCGGCAGATCGCCCTCATCACGAGCACCGGCACCCTGCTTGAGCAGGAGGACAACTCCCGCTGCTACGAGAGAGCCGTGGAGATCGCCCAGCGCACGCTCCCGCCCGATGACCCGCAGATCTGGTATCTGCGCTGGCGCGCTGCCAGCACGAAGCCAGGCAGTTACAACAGAGACGGCAGGCTGATCCCGGAGCTGCGCACGGTCTATGAATGGCACCGTGACCACCTGGGGCTGGATGATCCACAGACCATCCGGGCCATGGAATCCCTGGCGAGGCGGTTGGTTGTCACCGGAGGCGAGGTGGAGGCGTTGGGACTGCTCGAAAAGGTCAGAGCCGTGATGGAACAGCGTCCTGAGGATCCCCCCGTTTCCAGGGTGAAGTTTGACAACATCTACATGCAGGCCCTGTTTAGAAACGGCCGTCACGAAGAGGCATTGTCCTTTGGGCGGACGAATTGCAGGCGCGCCGTCCACGAGATCAACCCCGAGGTTTCACACGAAACAGCCCGTTTCTGCCACATGCTGGCGAAGGTCAGCCATGAGTTCGGCCAGACGGCGGAGGCAGTCAGGCACCTGCGTCAGGCGCTGGACATTTACTGGAAGTTTGAGGGTCCGGCCAATCCAGGAGCGATGGAGGTCCTGAGCTACTTGCTCGCCCTGGAGGAAGCGCTGCACGATGACGCGGGGCTGCTCGCCACGCAGCGAGATGCCCTGCGTGCCTTCGACATGGCTCTCGGCCCCTCCCGCTCCGAAACCCAGCAGCAGGTGGCCAAGTATGCGCAGACTCTCGTGGAATTGGGCCGCGTCGCGGAGGCCGACGCGCTCTTCACCCAGTGGCTCGACCGCCTGCGCGGCGGCGATGGCACGCTCGTGCCCCAGGCAGCAAAGCTGGAGCAGCTCCTTGCGGAGCATTTGAAGGCGACGGGGCGGTGAGAGTTGGCTGAAAAAAGTTTCAGAACGCGGGTAACGCCGCAGCAGAAGCCGTGTGGATCTCTTGTGAGCACTTTTTTCTCATGGCCAAAAATATCATTCCAATTGATGAGACGAACGTCGATGCCGGGCCGCTCGAGAGCGCCGAGGCACGCCGGCTGTCCCAGGAGCTAGATGACATCGCAGACACGAGTGACACGGACTCGCAGCCGCCTCTGCGCCGCAGTGAGCTGATGGCGCGGCCGGCGGAGGCGGACGGGTCCGAGGTCACGAGGAAAAAGGCCACTCACTGGCCTGCTCCGCAGGAGGATGTGCCGACGGACGCTGAAGCGCTGCAAGACTCCGCTTCTGAACGGACGAAAAAAATCCGCCGCGAGCCGAAGCCCCGGGCTGTGGAGCCTGCCATGCCAAACTGCAACGTGGAAGACATACGCAAGGCGGTCAAGGAAGCGATGGACAAGCCCAAGTCCGCATCGGAGCAGCTCAAAGGGGGGCTCGAGACCGTGGGCAAGGCGCTGAGCCTGGTGAACAAGCTGGCGGGCAAATGCAACTACAGCTGCACTGTCGTGGTGGACGTGATCAACAATCTGGGCGGCATCACACTGGAGCTCGTGGCCCAGTCCTCTTCCAAGACGCACGATCATTCCTGCGGCATTTTCCAGACCGCGCCCGATCCCTTCATTGGTGCTGGCTCAGGCTGTGCCATCATGACCTCTTCGCGCGCTGGTAACTACGACAACTACAACGGTGTCATCTACCGCGCGGAAGTCGACAGCAGGTTCTTTTACATCACGGTGGCCTGGGCGTTCCCTTCCGTGTCCTTGTTCGGAAAAGGCAGCCGCTATCACCTGCAAGTGAGCGAAACCCTGGGAGACAGCCTCAAGATGCTGGAGAAGGCATACTCCGAAGGGGAATCGGGCAAATTTGACACGACTGTGGAGGGTGAGGGAGCGGGCTTGCCGATCAAGGCCGTCGGTTCCTTTTCCGATCCGCGCATCACCGTGTTCGTTCGCCCGAATTGACGAGTCCCCGCCACCTTGTTGCAACCCTTTACTCCTTTGCTCTTACCATGGATCCTGCCACCGCCGTCGGCATCGCCACAGCCGCCTATGAAATCGTGGACACGATCGACACACTGGCGGCCAACGCCTTTAAAGAGTGTGCGATGACCGTTCAGGTCGTCAACTTGTGCAGAGACGTGAAACTGCTGCTGACTCACCAATCCCAAAAGGGAGACGCTGGTGTGGAGGGGAAGTTCTTGGGAGACCTGCAAGGGAAGGGGCCGCCGCCGTTGGAATTGAAAGCAGCGGCTGACCTCCTTAAGCCGCCGCCAGCAATGGTCTTCCAGTCCGGCAAAAACAACTATGAACCGTCAGGCAATCGCAATTTTGTCATCTACGAGGCCAAAAAGCCTGGCTTCAAATCTATCTATCTCCGCATCGCCTGGCATGTGCCACTGGTAGGCGACCACACCTCTTACTTCGTGCGCTGGCAGCCCGCCTGGGAAAAGAAGAACCGGCACGAGGTCGTTGCCTGGGAGGGGGACTTTAAGGAAGACAATGTCTGGAAGCGAGCGCAAGTGCCGCCAGGGCCTGACTGGTATGACATCACATCCCGCTTGGACCTCGAAGCGCGGGGATCGAAGAGCCAAAGCCTCTTCGGCATTCAGCGGGACACCTGCCGCCTGCACCCGGAAAAACCGGCACCCCAGGCTGATCCCGGTGCCCATGTCCCTGCTTTGACCGTGGTGGGAACCTTTGGCATCGCTCCTTTGAAAATCATCATTCACGAGGAAAGCCTGCGTCCGGATGATCCCCGCTGCCAAGACCGCGAAGTGCAGCGCACAGAGAAGCCTGCATGCTGAAGGCAGCCACACGGTGGGAGCAAGGAACCTTGAAACCTGAAGTCCCATCAACTCAGTCACCACAACCTCAACACACACATCATCATGGACGGTAAATACATCGGAGAAATCGTTTTGTTCGCAGGCACGTACACCCCAGAGGGCTGGATGGACTGCGATGGCAGATTACTTGAAGCCCAGCAGCATCAAGCCCTTTACTCGATCATTGGCAATACATACGGAGGGGATGTGCGAAGGTTTGCCCTTCCTGATCTTCGCGGACGCGTACCTGTGTGCATCGGTGCGGGACCGGGGCTCAACCCTGTGAGTCTTGGCAAGAAGGACGGGGCGGAAGCGGCGGTGATCACCGTGGACCAGCTTCCTGTTCACAAACACGATCTGAAAGTGGTCGGCAAAGTAAGCCTCTCGGTCTCAAAGGAAGTCGGTGACACCAATGACCCGACCCAGGGAAATCCTGCGGCGGTGTCCGTGGACGTGGCAGATCCGGGTGGTGGTGGCTCTTTGCCTTCCACAATCATGGCATACAAGAAGGGACCATCGACCGATAAACGAGAAGTGGCGTTGGAGTCCACTGGAGCCAATATTGAACCAGCGGGAAGCGGCAAGCCCGTTTCGCTACGGAACCCATACCTGGGGGTGAGGTATTGCATTGTGGTTGATGGTGAATATCCGCCCCAACAACAATAGTCATCTCCGATGTGAACGGCCTGGCGAATTGCCATTCTTCGTCCTCATGGGGAAGCTATGGCAGTTCGTTTTCGGCCATAGGCCACCAGCATCCGAAGGATTCTTCAAAGACTCATGAAAATGATCATGAACCTGCTCCCACTCACGCAACGTGCATGCCGGGCACGCCTCCAATGGCTGGGAGGAATCGTGGCATTGTTTTTAACCGCCCTCTCCGCTGAAGCCTCCAATCCGATCAAGCTTTACGTGGCACACGGCAGCGCGACATCCTCAGCCGACCGTCTGGACAAGGTGGATATTGACGGCACCAACGTGACGACACTGGCAAGCGACGCGGCCAATTTCAGCCAGCCTGAAAACATCCAGATCGACTACGCTGGAGGCTATGTTTTCATGAACGATGGTAACACAGGCAAACAAGTACTGCGGTTTAATCTGGATGGAACTGGCAGAACGGTTCTCTACAGCGTCACCCACACGGGACAGGTTCGTCAGATGGCTCTCGATCGGGACAATCAGAAGATTTACTTCATCACCCAGAGCACCACGAGTGCGGATGACCGCATCGTGCGGATCAACTACGACGGCTCCAATGAAACGACGATCGCGTCCGGTGCCGTGAGCAGCAGCAATCTGGTGACCAATCCCACTGGGATCGCGATCGACACCGAGAGGGGTTATTTATATGTGGGGGACAACTTCAACACCCCGGCGAGCAACCTGGGAGTGGTGCGCTTCAACCTCGACGGCAGCGGTCGCACGCAATTGGTGTCGGCGACCGATGCTACGTTTGGTGGGAACGTGGTGATCTTCAACTACATGGCGGTGGATGAAGTCACCGGCCAGCTCTACTTCTGCGCCGGCAGTTCCGTCTCCAGCAACGACCGGGTGATGCGGGTGAATTCAGACGGCACCAATTTGACCACTCTCTACAGCAATTCCACGAACTTCACCCAGGCGGTGAGCATCGCCATCGACGTCTGCAACAACTACCTGTTCGTCGGGGACTCGGCCATCACTGCCGCTCCAGGTCCGGTGCTGCGGTTCAGTTTGGATGGAAGCGGCGGAAGGACGCAGATCTCACAAGGATACGCCAACCAAAGCACCGTGAACGGGCTGGCGATCTATTCGGACGCCCCCACGCTTTCAACGGTCGCCAACCAGAACATCAGCATGGGCGGCTCCACTGGCGCTCTGGCAGTGACCGTCGGTGACACCTCGGGTGAGACACCGGTGGGCAGCCTGATCCTGAGCGCCAAGTCCTCAAACCAGACGTTGATTCCGAATGGGAACATCACCTTGGGAGGTTCCGGGGCCAGCCGCAGCATCAACGTGGTTGGTGTCGCAGGCCAGACCGGCTCCTCCACCATCACGCTCAAAGTCTTCGATGGTGCCCGCACGACCAAGAACACTTTCACCGTCACTGTGGCCGCAGCAACTTCTCCCACCGTTACCACGCCCACCAGCGCGAGCATCACCGGCACGGGCGCGACGCTCGGTGGCAATGTGACGAGCGACGGCGGCGCGACAATCACCGGGCGCGGCGTGGTTTACTCGGTGACGAGCACGAACAGCAACCCGCAGATCGGCGGCACCGGCGTTTCGCAGGCCAGCACCAGTGGCACCACCGGCGTCTTCACCGTCAGCAGCGGCACGCTTTCTCCCGGCACGGCGTATTCCTTTGCGGCCTATGCCATCAACAGCGTGGGCACGAGCTACAGCAGCGTGGGCACCTTCACCACACTGAGCGCCAACGCTGATCTCTCCGCACTGAGCTTCAGCGCGGGAACGATCTCCTTCAGCGCGGGAACGACGAGCTACAGCTTCAACGTGCCGAATGCGACGGCGAACACCACGGTGACTGCGACACGCTCCGAAGCCAATGCCACGCTCCAGCTTCAACTCAACGCGGGTGGCTTCACATCGCTGACATCGGGCACCGCCAGCGGCAGTCTGTCCCTCAACGTCGGAGCCAACACCGTGGATGTGAAAGTCACGGCGCAGGATGGCACGACGATCAAAACCTACACCACGACGATCACACGCGCTGCGCCGCTCTCGGCTCCGACCGTCACGACACCGACGAGCGCCAGCATCGCCGGCACAGTCGCGACGCTCGGCGGCAACGTGACCAGCGACGGCGGGGCGGCGATCACGGAGCGCGGCGTGATCTATTCCGTCACGAGCACGAACAGCAATCCACAGATCAATGGCACCGGCGTGACCAAAGCCAGCACCACTGGCACCACCGGCGTCTTCACCCTGAGCAGCGGCACGCTCACACCGGGCACGGCGTATTCCTTTGCCGCCTATGCCACGAACAGCGTGGGAACGAGCTACAGCAGCGTGGGCAGCTTCACCACGTTGAGCGACAACGCCAATCTCAGCAATCTCGCCATCAGCAGCGGAACCCTCTCTCCAGTCTTCGCCAGCGTCACTATCAGCTACGACGCCGCAGTGCTGCGTCCCACCACCAGCATCACCGTCACGCCCACTGCCGCCGAAAGCCACGCCACCATTCAGGTGCGCATCAACGGCGGCAGCTACGCCAGCGTCACCTCTGGCAGTCCGACCAGCAGCCTCCCGCTCAACCTCGGAGCGAACACCATCGACGTGCTCGTCACCGCGCAGGATGGCACCACGACGAAGACCTACACCACCACCGTCACGCGCTGGACCTACCTGCAAGGCTGGCGCAACCAATACTTCGGCACCATCGACAACAGCGGCAACGCGGCGGACACGGTGACGCCGCAGCATGATGGCATCGCGAACCTGATGAAGTTCGCGTTGGGGATGAACCCCACTGTGCCGGGCCTTCAGCCAGTTACCTTCGTGAAGAATGGCAGCACACTGGAATTTAGCTACCCGCGTAGTGTCGAGGCGACGGTGGAGTGCACCTTCATCGTCGAGTGGAGCGACACGCTCATGCCGGGAAGCTGGGACACAGCGGGTGTGAACGAGCAAATCCTCAGTGACAACGGCACGCTGCAGCAGGTGAAGGCCACGCTGCCCGCAGGCAATCCCGTGCGTCGCTTTGTCAGGCTGCGGGTGACCAATCCGTAAGGTGTGGAGGCCGCCATTGATCGAGCGGAGGTTTGGAACAGCCTGGCGGGGCCGTGCTGGCCTCCCGTATCAGGCACTGAGCGCCACGCGTGATGCTTCAGCGTTCAAATGGCCAAAGCTCTATCCCGGCCGGGGGGGCGGCAACTCGGCTTCGAGGTTCAGTTGTTGAACGCGGATGAGTTGTCGTCTGCTGGCGGCTCGCCGTTGTTTTTGACGCGTTCGACGAGGCGTTTGATGCCGTCGCGGGCGAAGTCGCTGGGCGGGTGCATGCGCTTGGCCTTGAGATACCAGGCCAGGGCGGAGCCGATTTGCTGCTTCTCCTCGTGTTGACGGGCGTTTTCGATGGCGCTGACGAAGTCGCTGGCCTTCACGCCGAGATCGGCGCGCAGTTTGCTGAGGACGGGGTCGTCCGGGTATTGCTGTGCTTCCTTTTCGACCTTCTCCCACGCGGCGGGCGGGCTGCTGGAGGCGATTTCCTTCGCTCCGCCGATGATGAGTTCGAGCCTGCCCATGTCCTTGAGCACTTTTTCGAGCTGGTCCTTGCGCGTGGGGTCGTCCTGCACGGCGACAGCGAACTGCACTCGCTGCTCGGCGATCTGGCGGTAGTTGCGCTGGCTGATGAGGCGGTCGAATTCCATCAAACCCTGCGATTTGAAGTCGGTGGACTGCATCATCTGCTCGCTCAGTTGCGTGAGGCGAGGATTCGTCGGCCAGATCTCGGCGGCGGCTTTCATGGCGGCCTCCATGCCCTTGGTGTCACGCACGCCCATGGCGGCGGTGGCGTTGTTGACCTGCAGGTTGCTCAAATTCTTCGCCGTGGTGATGGCGGCGAGCGGTTTGGCGTATTCGAAGTCCTCCGAAAGGCTGCGCAGGTCGGTCACCACGGTCTCGGCGCTGGCGTAGTCCTTCATTTCGAGGAAGCCGAGCAATTTGTTCTTCTTGCGGACGAAATCGAGCACCTTGGTTTTCTCCGTCATCGGCAGGCGGCGCACGCGTGGCAGGTATTCGCCGACGCCGAAGGCCTCCAGCAGGCGGTTTCCGGCGCTGTCGATGTCGCGGCGGGCGAGCAGGTTTTCAAAGGAGACGAGCGCCTCATCGACGCTGCGGATGGCCTCCAGCGAGAGGCCGTCGATCATGCTGATGGTGGGCGGCACGCCGAAGCTGCTGGAGAGCATCTTTTGCACGTCGCTGTCCTTGTCGAGCTGCAGGATGCTGTCGCCATCCCGGAAGAGGTTGGGGTAGAATCGACAGGCGATGACGGCATGCTCGAAGCGGCGCTGGAGGAACATCTGAATGATCAGCGCCTGGAAGGTGGTCTTGCTGGTGATCTCCGAGAGCCCCGCGGCCGTCTCGTTGAGCTTCATGCGCGCCTCGATCTCGGCGATGCCTTTGATGTACTCGGAGGTGCGGCCGACGCTGGCGCTGGTGGCGATGGCGTTTTGATTCGCCTGCTGCTGGCCCTGGGCACCACTCTTGGAGCCGCTGCTGCTGCCGCCGGAAGGAGCGAGCTGGGCGTTGTTCAGGCCCATCTCGGCGTTCCAGGACAGCGTCTTGCGACGGTCAAGCATGGCCGCATTGGCCGCTTTCAGGTTCTGCTGCTTGCGTTGGGACAGCCACACGTCCCAGATGGCGTTGGCGATGGAGTTGCACAAGCCGCCATCGATTCGGTAGGTGCCGGCCTCGGGCAGCAGCGCAAAGGCCTTCATGGGGTCAGGGCCGGGTTTGTTCGTCGGCGCGAGGAGCTGCTGAATCTGCGCCATGAGATCGCGATAGGCCTGGTCCTCGGCACTGTTCGCCTCCGGCGTCGTGAGATAGGTCTCAAAGCGCGACCGCATGAGGCGGTTGTTCGTCACATTCCACAGCTTGCCGTTGAAGGCCACGTTTTCGCTGCCGGGGTCCATCATGGGCATGTTGCCCAGCGCCGTCTGCGTGTCCGTCTGGCGGTCGGACGCTGAGCCGGGGACCATGTTGTAATTGTTGTTCGACGTGGTGGTCGTCGGGGCGGCGGCCGGCTGTCCACCACCGGGGATGCCCGGCAGCACCTGGGCATGGACCAGCGCGGAGGAGGTGGCCGCGGCGAGGAGGGCAAGGCGGAACGGGCGTTTCATGGGAGGAGGCGGTTAGACTTTGAGCAGTTCGAGCACTTCGAGCACGCCGTTCTCCTGAACGCGCACCTTGAGGGCGTAACGTTGCCCGCGCTGGATATTGGCGCCCTGATAATCCGGCGGCACCCAGACGGGGACGAAGGTTCCAGTGCCGGAGCCGTCGCTAATCTGCACACTGAAGAGGCGGCCGTCGGCGCTGCGCCATTTGTCCAGGCGGTCATCCACGATGCCTTCGATCTTGTAAATGTTCCCGCTGAGCGCCGTGGCGTTTTCGAGAAACTCGTTCGTGCTGAGCTCTGTGACGCCCGTCATCGGGTCGGTGGCACGGTTCATCAGGGCGAAACCGCCGCCGCCGATGACTGCGAGGATGGCGAGCAATCCCAGCCAGTGGGCGGGGCGGACTCCGGATTGGGCACGTCGGGGCATCGGGAAAGTCGGTGGAGGTTTGTGGGACTGGGGCCGCCAAAAATCGGCGGTATTTGCTGGCTGTCCAATTCAAGATGGCGCAGCCTGCCGCCCCATGAGTGGTCCTTTCAGAACTGGTATCCGCACTTACCGCGATTCGTTTCAGGGAATCGGCTGTGGTGCCGGCTGCATGATCCATCTGGTGCTGCTCAGCATCGTCAGCGTGGCCATGCTGGTCTGGGCCATCAAGATCCGCGTGTGGGAGCTGACCTTCACCGTGGAGATGCCGTCGAAGGCAACGAAAGAACCGGCCGCGGAGCCCGAACCGCCGCCGCAGTGACACGCGCGGCCGTTTCCCAGGGGCACCGCAGGCTGTCCTTCTCCTCAATGTCAAAGAACTTGCCGCCGACGCCCCAGGCCAGGTCCGTGCGCGGCAGGATGCCATCTCCGCCGATGTAGTAGCGGCTGAAGAGGAAGTAATTCTCCCGGTGCACGCCCGTGCTGGTGCCGGCGGAGAAGATGGAGGCCACCTTCAGGCTGAGCGTGCCGGCGATGCCGTGCTTCTGCTGCATGTAGTTGCGGAATTCCGCCTCGTTCGGGTTGGTCAGCGCCAGGATGACGAGCAGTGCGACCAGAAGAAACACGATGAGTCTCATGGTGATGACGGGGTGGGAGTGAAGATGACGTGACGGCCTCTGCGCGGGATTTCCGCACGATTTCCGCCCGCGTCTTACTCGATTCCATGTCGCGTTTCCAGCCTAATGAGGGCGTTCTTTTCGCGTGGCTTGCCAGAGCTGCCCTGAATCAGCTCTTTTTGCCTGTGATCAGCCGCGCACCCTGCGTGCGGGTGAAGTAGGACCACACCCAGATCAGGAAGACAGACACGCGGTTGCGGAAGCTCATGAGGAAGATGAGATGCACGAAGACCCACGTCAGCCAGGCCGGGAACCCGCTGAACTTCGCGAAATGCAGGTCTGCCACCGCCCGATGACGGCCGATCGTCGCCATGCTGCCGCGGTCCGAGTAGGAGAACTTTTTCAGCGGCCGCCCTTCGATCAGCGCCAGGATGTTGTGCGCCGCATGCCGTCCCTGCTGCATCGCCACCGGCGAGACACCGGGCAGCGGCTGGTTGTCCTTCCCCAGGCAGAAGGCGGTGTCGCCAATGACATAAATGCACGCTGCTTCGGGCAGGTTCAGCATCTCCGTCACGTGAATGCGTCCGCTGCGGTCAAAGCTGCCCGGCAGCGCCTTCACCAGCGGGGATGCTTCATTGCCTGCCGCCCAGATCACCGTGCGCGCGTGGATGAAGCCCTCCGGCGTGCTCACGCCTTCCGCCGTCACATCCTGCACGCGGACGCCCTGCTTCACGCTCACCTTCAGGTGGCCCAGTTGATCCTCCGCCTTGTGGGAAAGCCCGGTGTCGAAGGCCGGCAGCAGACGGTCCGACGCATCGATCAAAATCACCTGCGCCTCACGCGGATCGATGTGCCGGAAGTCGCGCACCATCGTCTCGCGGGCGATTTCGGAGATCGCACCCGCCATCTCTACGCCTGTCGGCCCGCCGCCGACGATGACGAAGGTCAGCAGCCGCTCACGTTCGACCGGATCGGTCTCCACCTCCGCCTTTTCAAAGGCCAGCAGCAGCCTGCGGCGGATCTCCAGCGCATCTTCGAGCGTCTTCAGGCCCGGGGCGAAGGCCTCCCACTCCGGCCGGCCGAAATAGCTGTGCCTCGCCCCGGTGGCGACGATCAAAAAGTCGAAGGGCACACGATGCCGGCCCGCGATCACGAACTTCTTCGCCAGATCAAAGCCGGTCACGTCCGCCATCAGAACCTCGATGTTCGCATGGCGGCCCAGGATGCCGCGCACCGGCTGCGCGATGTTCGCGGGCGAGAGACCGGCCGTGGCCACCTGATACAGCAGCGGCTGGAACAGGTGATGATTCTCACGGTCGAGCACCGTGACCTGCACCGGCTGCCCGCCGAGGGCCTTCGCCGCCGCCAGACCGCCGAAGCCGGCACCGATGATCACCACACGTGGGTTGGGGGAAGGTTCGGCGCTCATTTCGGTGATCCTCACGGCTGTCGTGGCGGCCTGCATGCTGATCTCACTGCAATGTGCCGCCCGTTCACCACGTTCAACGCGTCCCAGCCATGATTCGCGCCTTCCTATTTCTCCTGCTCGTCATTTCCACCGCGCACGCCGGCATCGCCGGAAAGCGTCCGAACATCATCTTCATCCTGACCGATGACCAGGGCTACGGCGACATGAGCTGTCATGGCAATCCGGTGCTCAAAACGCCGAACATGGACCGCCTGAATGCCGAGGGCGTGCATTTCGAGGACTTCTGCGTCAGCCTCACCTGCGCGCCCACACGCTCCGCGCTGCTCACCGGCCGTCACGAGTTCAAAAACGGCATCACCCACACCATCCTCGAGCGCGAGCGCCTCACCCCGGACGCTACCACCCTCGCGCAGGTGCTGAAGACGGCGGGCTACACCACCGGCATCTTCGGCAAGTGGCACCTCGGCGACGAGCCGGAGTACTGGCCCACCGCACGCGGCTTTGACGAGATGTTCATCCACGGTGCCGGCGGCATCGGCCAGACCTATCCCGGCTCCTGCGGTGACGCCCCCGGAAACAAGTACTTCGACCCCGCCATCCTCCACAACGGCACCTTTGAGAAGACCAAGGGCTACTGCACCGATGTGTTCTTCGCCCAGGCGAAGAAGTGGATCGAAAGCGTGAAGGGAAAGCAGCCCTTCTACTGCCACCTCGCCACCAACGCGCCCCACGGCCCCTACATCGCCCGTCCGGAGGACAAGGCGCTCTTTGACGGCAAGGTCGAAGGCGACGACGCCGCGAACTTCTTCGGCATGCTGCACAACATCGACGACAACATCGGCCTCCTGCTCGCCAAACTGAAGGAGTGGGGCATCGAAAACGACACGCTCGTCGTCTTCATGAATGACAACGGCGGCACCGCCGGTGTGAAGACCTACAACGCCGGGCTGCACGGCTCCAAAGGCTCCCCCTGGATGGGCGGCATCAAAGCCAGCAGCCTCTGGCGCTGGCCGGGCGCTTTGAAGCCTGCGCCCGTGGGCAAGCTCTGCGCCCACATCGATTTCTTCCCCACCCTGGCCGAACTCGCCGGTGCCACTCTTTCCGACAAGGTCAAAGCCCAGGTCGAAGGCCGCAGCCTCGTGCCCCTGCTCGAAAACCCCGACGCCGAGTGGCCGGACCGCCAGCTCTTCACCCACGTCGGCCGTTGGGCCAAGGATGCCGACCCGCAGAAGTTCGAATTCACCAACTGCAGCGTCCGCACCGCCCGGTGGCATCTCGTGAACGCCAACGCCGCCCGCGGCGGCACCCCGAAGGCCAACGCCAAGGGCAAGGCCGCCAAAGCCAAAGGTGGCGCGGCCAAAGCACCCGCCGCGAATGCGCCCAAAGACGGCTCCGCCATCGTCCGCGCCGGTCCCGAGCCGATGACCGCCACCTGGCAGCTCTTCGACCTCCAGGCCGACCCCGGTGAACTGACCGACGTCGCCGCTGCCCATCCCGACATCGTCCAGCAGCTCTCCGCCTCCTACAGCCAGTGGTGGGACAGCGTGCAGCCCATGCTCGTGAACGAAAAAGCCCCGCTCGCCCCGGAGAACCCGTTCAAGACGTTGTATGAAAAGCAGTTTGGCGTGAAGTGAGGCGTTCTTCGCCTCGTGGGTGGCCTGCCAATGGATGCCACACGTTTGGGGCGATGTCGGAGGAGGCTGCCGTCTTTTCCAAACGGTGTTCAAACTCGTGGACCAGCCGTATCGCCCTCAATGACGGCAGCCTCACCGCCCATGCCTCCACTCCCATGACCACCAGACACCGCATCTTCACGACGAGCTTCGCCAGCGTCTATCCCCTCTACGTCGCCAAGGCAGAGAAGAAGGGGCGCACCAAGGCCGAAGTGGATGCCATCATCCGCTGGCTCACCGGCTACAGTCAGCAGGAGCTGGACGGAGTGTTGAAGAAGCAGACCGACTTTGAAACCTTCTTCCAGGAAGCTCCCCGGATGAATCCATCACGCCTGCTCATCCAAGGGGTGGTCTGCGGCGTCCGCGTGGAGGAGATCCACGAGCCGACCATGCGGGAAATCCGCCACCTGGACAAATTGGTCGATGAACTGGCCAAGGGGAAGGCGATGGAGAAGATTCTGCGCGCCTGAGCAGGTGCAGTGAGGCCGTGGTCTCGGCCAATGGGAGTGCCAAGGGCGCTCAGGATTCCGGCCCGGGTTCAGCCCACGTCATCGGACGCAGCCTTGGGAAGTGATGACGTGACATGGACTGCGGCAGCCTGCTGCCGCTTTCGGGAGGCCAGCCCGCTGGCCGCCCAGTCATGGCAGAGGATCGAGACGTCTCGGAGCCAGCTAGGTCGTGAGGGGATGAGGCTGCCGCCGTCCATGCTCCAGAGCTGCCGCTCCCCCGGGGCGGTGAGGCCGGAGACGGTTCGCAGTCGCCAGACTCTCAAACAACCTTCCGAGCACCTCGATCCGCTACGTCGACACCACAAAGATCCGTCCTGACACCCCGTGCAGCGACCGCAAGGCCTCACAGAACGGGCCGGCTGACTTGTTCCATCGGGGGCGATGCCTGCCACGAGGCTCGCACCTGCCGTCACGCATGGATCCAGAAGCCGGTGGTGTATTTGGCGGGGGTCCACCAGGGCGAGTTCTTGGTGACGTAGTTGTGATTCGTGCTGCCGGCCTGGCTTTCCAGCGGCACCACGACGCGGCCTGAGGCATCGCGTTTCGCCTGTTTGCCGGGCAGTTCCGGCACGATGGCAGTGATGTGGCCGTGTCCCTGGCTGTTTTTGGCCACGATGATGGAGACGCCGCCGTTGTTCGCGTGGGCCTGCAATTCGTCGAGGTCCTTCGCGGCGGTCCAGCCAAAGTGGCCGCCCCAGTCGCGGAACCACTGGTAGAGCATGTTCGCGGTCAGTTCGTCCACGGTGTCCTCATACTTGATGACCACGGTGTGGCCGAGCGTGAGCTCGTGGATGCCCTTCTGCGTCCACCACACACGCGGGATGTAACACTGCGCCAGGCAGGCGTAGTCGTAGGCGTAGATGTTGCAGTAGGTGTTCTTGCTGTCCGGCAGGTGGCGGGCGGATTTTTCGGGATTCAGCCAGGCGATGATGGCGGCGAGTTCCTGGGCACGCTTCGCGGCGGTGCCGCCGGTGCGGGCCGGGGCGCCGGATTCGTTCAGGCGCCAGATGCGTCCGGAGGTCTCGGCACGTTTCACGGCCCGGTTGTTGGGATTGGGGAAATGCACCTCCACCACGCCGGCGGCGGTCGCTGGCTGCGTGGGGACGGCGGCGATCTCCGGCTGGCTTGGGGCCACGAGCGACGCCACCGGGCTGAGAAGGCCGGCGGCGATGAATCCTGTGCGGCTGCTGCCGCCTTCATCGATGCTGACCTCCCACCAGTCCAGCGAGGCCGATTTGGCGACAAAACGCACCAGCGTGCCCTGTGGATAGGCGGCGATCTGGTTCTTGCTGCTTGAAGAGCTGGCGGATGAACGCAGCCAGAGGCCCGAATCGGCGGCGATGCGGAACAGCGCCCCAGGTCCGGCCGGCGGTGCCATCGGCGGCGGGGCGACAGGGGTGCCGGTGATGATTTCCTCAATGACCGGCACGGCGGGCGGGGAGACGAGGTCGAATTTGTCGAGGAAGCTCCACTTCTTGCCATGCACCCAGCCTTCGCCGACCGCGAGGGTGGCTTTGCGGTTCGCCACGTCCCACTGCCATGCGGCGGCGGCCTTCTGGGCGCGCAGGATGGCAAAGATGAACAGCCGCACGATCTCCAGGGCGGCGGAGGCGAGCATCGACCGCCACAGCGGCACGTTTTTCTTCGCGTCGTCGTAGCCGCTGGTCTTCTTCGGCACGGAATCGACCCAGGCCAGCGCCTTGGCGACGGCGGCGGCGGGGTCGCCGCCGATGTAGGCATCGACCACGGCGGCGGTGACGCCTTTCAGGCTGCCATTCTGCGCGGCGACATCGAAGAACAGCGCAAACTCCTGGAAACTGCCGCTGCCTTTCCAATCCGCGACCCACTGGTCCGTGAGGGCGCCTTCGGTGACCTCGGCATGCTCGCGTTGCTTCACGATCATCCGGGCGCTCTTCCAGAAAGCGGCCAGTTCGCTCCGGTAGGGCTCGATGACTCGGTGCTTCTTGTCGCTCCAGTTCACCACCACGGCCATGCCGTTGGCGATGCTGGCATTGATGACCTTGATGTATTCGCCGCCCTTCTTGGGCATGAGCGTGAGCAACTCCGCGGTGCCGTGGGCGGCGATGTGGTTCCGCACGACCCTCTGCTGGTCGCCGGCCTTGATCGTCTTGCCGAGTTGCCCGCAGGTCAGGCCCTCGCCGTCAAAATTGCCCGTGATGTTGGCCCAAGGATCAGAGCCTTCAAAGCCACCGGTGATCAGCATCGCTCTCTCAAGGAATTGCGGATTCATGCGCCGATGACATCCGGTTCCGGGCTCTTAGTCGAGCCAAATTTCCTGCCACAGCGGCCGGCTTGTGGCGGCTCGTTCATCTTCAACGACCTGCGGCCACAAAAAAACAGGTGGTCGGCGCCGACCACCTGCTCGTGTGTGATTTGAACTCACGCCGGGGCGTGAAGCTGGATCAAATATACTCGTTCACGAGGTTCTCCAGCATCTCCTGACGGCCGCTGCCGAGGAGGGGCTCGCCATTGGCCAGGGCGTAGGCCTCCAGCTCGTCAAAGCTGGTGCTGCCAGCCTCGACCTTGGCACCGATGCCGGTGTCGAAGGTGGCGTAGCGCTGCTGGATGAAACCGGAGAGTCGGCCGTCCGCGATCATGGCGTGGGCGATTTTCAGGCCGCGGGCAAAGGCATCCATGCCGCCGATGTGGGCGTGGAAGAGATCGACCGGCTCGAAGGATTCGCGGCGGCACTTCGCGTCGAAGTTCAGGCCGCCAGTGGTGAAGCCGCCCATGCGCAGGACTTCCAGCATGATCTCGGTGGTGAGGTAGATGTCGGTGGGGAACTGGTCGGTGTCCCAGCCGATCAACTCGTCACCCGTGTTCGCATCGACAGAGCCGAGCGCGTTCGCGGCGATGGCCACCTGCAGCTCGTGGCGCATGGTGTGGCCGGCGAGCGTGGCGTGATTCGTCTCGATGTTCAGTTTGAAGTGATCCAGCAGGCCGTATTCGCGCAGGAAGTTCAGGCACGCGGCGGAGTCGGAGTCGTACTGATGGGTGGAGGGCTCACGCGGCTTCGGCTCGATGTAGAACTGGCCCTTGAAGCCGATCTTCTTCTTGTAATCGACGGCCATGTGCAGGAAGCGGGCGAGGTGGTCGAGTTCGCGCTTCATGTTCGTGTTCCAGAGGGTGGCGTAGCCTTCACGGCCGCCCCAGAAAGTGTAGCCTTCACCACCGAGGCGGTGCGTGACGTCCATGGCCTTCTTCACCTGCGCGGCGGCGTAGGCGTAAACGCCGGCGTTCGGGCTGGTGGCCGCGCCCTGACAGTAACGTGAGTGGGCGAAGAGGCAGGCGGTGCCCCACAGGAGCTTCTTGCCGGTCTGCTTCTGCGCTTTCTCGAGCTCGTCGGCCACGGCGTCGAAGGCGGCGTTGCTTTCCGCCAGCGTGCCGAGCTCGGGAGCGACATCGCGGTCGTGCCAGCAGTAGTAATCGACACCGAGCTTGTCCATGAACTCAAAGCAGGCCCACACGCGGCGCTGCGCGTTGGCCACGGAGTTGCTGCCGTCATCCCAAGGACGCTGTGCGGTGCCGCCGCCGAAGGGATCGGACAGCGTGTTGCGCATGGCGTGCCAGTAGGCGACGCCGAAGCGCAGGTGGTCGCGCATCTTCTTGCCGCCGACGACTTCGTCCGCGTTGTAGTGTTTGAAAGCGAGCGGGTTGCGGCTCTTCGGCCCTTCAAAAGGGATTTTGGGGATGTCTGGGAAGGCTTCGTTCATGGTGGGGCGGGAAAGGGAGTCGGAACGCGTGGAAGTGCAAATGCTTCGTCAGGCCGCGGCAGGACATGTTTTGGGTCGAAATGGACGGTGGCGGGGACGGAATGACGAATGACGAATGACGAATGACGAATGGTGGGCGTGCCCGGGGCATTCGACATTGTTTACAATGCCTTGCGGTTCGTCTCCTCCGCCAGCCACACCGAGATCAGCGTGATCACGGCCATGAAGATGAGATAAACCGCCACCGGCCAGGGTTTGCCGCCGCTTTGATCGAGCAAGGCCGTGGCGATGAGCGGCGCGAGCCCACCAGCGAGTGGTGAGGCAAGCTGATAGCCGAGGGAGGCGCCACTGTAGCGCACGCGGGTGCCGAACAGCTCTGAAAAGAACGCCGCCTGCGGACCATACATGGTGCTGTGAATGATGAGGCCGAGCGTGACGGCCAGCCACAACATGCCGGTGGTCTTCAAATCGACCAGCCAGAAGAACGGGAACGCGAACAACACGACCAACAGCGTGCCGCCGAGGTAAACCGGACGGCGACCGACGCGATCCGACAACCAGCCAAAGATGGGAATGACGAAGAACTGAACCGCGGAGCCGACGAGCACGGCCTGGAGCACCTGATCCTTCGTGAAACCCGCCTGCTGCGTGGCGTAGGTGAGCACGAAGGCGGTGATGACGTAGAAGAAGGCGTTCTCGGCAAAGCGTGCGCCCATGGCGATGAGAACATTGCGCGGGTAGCGCCGGATGACCTCGAAGATGGGCATCTCGGCCGTGGCGTTGTGTTTTTTCGCCTCGGCAAAGACGGGACTCTCCAACACGCGCAGACGGATGAACATGCCGACGCCGAGCAGCAGGATGCCGATCAGGAACGGAATGCGCCAGCCCCAGGCCATGAACGACGGCTCCGGAATGATCGACGACAAGGTGCGGAACACGCCCGTGGCGATCAACAGGCCGATCGGCACGCCCGCCTGCACCCAACTGGCGAGAAAGCCGCGCTGGCCCGCCTTTCCATGCTCCACGGCCATGAGCACCGCACCGCCCCATTCGCCACCGACACCGAGTCCTTGGACGAAACGCAGCAGGACAAGCAGCACCGGCGCCAGGATGCCAGCTTGATCATACGTGGGCAGCAGGCCGATGCCGAAGGTGGCGAGGCCCATCATCATCAGCGTGGTGACGAGCATCGACTTGCGACCGATCTTGTCGCCAAAATGACCGAACACGATGCCGCCGAGCGGCCGCGCGAAGAAGCCGACGGCGTTCGTCGCGAATGACGCCATCGTCGCTGCGAGCGGGTCCATCGTCGTGAAGAACAGCTTTCCAAACACCAGCGCCGATGCGGTGACGTAGAGGAAAAAGTCATACCACTCGATCGTGGTGCCGATGAAGCTCGCGAGGACGACGCGGCGGGTGTCGGAGGGCTGGGACATGATTCTTTAAAATAAAAGTCGTCGCAGCATTGCCTGGAACCGGTCGCATAAGCCAGCACGATGTTTTGTTCCGATGGAGGTGCTGCGAGTGTGGTCGGCGAGAAGAATGCCATCACGGCCTGCGTGCATGGTGATGCGGGCCAAAGGCCCGGAGGACTCAGCCCAGGGCGCAAGCCCTGGGATGGATCCGAGCGATACGATCATCGTCGTTGCGCTCTGAAGGAGCGCAGGAGAAGGATCGCCAGCTCTCCATGCCTCAATCTCTCGCCAAAATCTACGTTCACCTGATCTTCAGCACGAAGAACCGGGAGCGTGCAATTCCCGATGATCTGCGCCCGAATTTGCATGCTTACATGGGCGGAGTGCTGCGCGATCTCGGCTGCACTGCGGTCGAGATCAACGCGGAGCCGGATCATGTGCACCTCCTGTTTCTACTGTCACGGACTGAGTCGTTGAGTGACATTGTCCGTCAGGTGAAGACCGGATCCACGAACTGGCTTAAAGAGCAGCGGGCTGTTTTGAGTGCCTTCCATTGGCAGAATGGTTATGGAGCGTTCTCAGTGAGCCAGTCGGCAGTGGAGGAGGTGCGTGAATACGTCCGAAACCAGCGTGACCATCATCGCGTGATGACGTTTCAGGAGGAGTATCGCAAGTTTCTCATCCGATATGAAGTCGGGTTTGATGAACGATATGTTTGGGATTGAAGAGGAATCTCCTGCGCTCCGTTGGAGCGCGACCTGCTGAAAATGTGGAGTCTTCGCTGTCCTGAGTGGGTATCGAAGGTAGCAGCGGCGAAAGCGGAGTGGTAGGAAGAGGGA
>NZ_JACSRD010000138.1 GCF_014879935.1 Prosthecobacter sp. | reverse complement strand
GCGCCACGCGCCTCCAGCTAAACGAGTCTTGCCTCCGCCTCCTGCTCGGATACACTCCTTCACGTTATATCAAATGCCACTATGGGGTGTATTGCCTTGGCAGCAAGACTGAACGGTAACCTCGGGCATCAATGCTTCACCGAGCACCCCGGTCCGACGCTTTGGAAGAAGTCGTTCCCCTTGTCGTCGATGAGGATGAAGGCCGGGAAATCTTCCACCTCGATCTTCCAGATGGCTTCCATGCCGAGTTCGGGGAACTCGACGACTTCGACCTTCTTGATGTTTTCCTTGGCGAGGATGGCGGCGGGACCGCCGATGCTGCCGAGGTAGAAGCCGCCGTGCTTCTTGCACGCATCCGTGACCTGCTGGCCGCGATTTCCCTTCGCGATCATCACCATGCTGCCGCCGTGGCTTTGGAAGAGATCGACATAGCTGTCCATGCGTCCGGCGGTGGTGGGGCCGAAGCTGCCGCTGGGCATGCCGGCGGGTGTTTTGGCGGGGCCAGCGTAATAGACGGGGTGATTCTTGAAGTAATCGGGCAGCGGCTTGCCGGCATCGAGCATCTCCTTCAGCTTCGCATGCGCGATGTCGCGGGCGACGATGATGGGGCCGTTGATGAGGAGGCGCGTGGTGGTGGGATACTTGCTCAGCTCGGCGCGGATCTCGGCCATCGGGCGATTGGTGTCGATGCGCACGGCGTTGGTGTCTTTGCGGTGGCGCAGCTCCTCGGGGATGTATTGCAGCGGGTTCGTTTCGAGCTTCTCGATGAAGACGCCGTCACGCGTGATCTTGCCTTTCGCCTGGCGGTCGGCGGAGCAGGAAACGCCGATGCCGATGGGCAGTGACGCGCCGTGACGCGGCAGGCGGATGATGCGGACATCGAGCGCAAAGTATTTCCCGCCAAATTGGGCACCGATGCCGCACTCGCGGGCGGCCTGGAGCATCTGCGCCTCGAGCTCGACATCGCGGAAGGCGCGGCCGTGCTCGTTGCCGGTGGTGGGGAGGTTGTCGTAATACTTCGTGGAGGCGAGTTTGACGTGTTTCATCGTCGATTCGGCCGAGGTGCCGCCGATGACGAAGGTGAGATGGTAAGGCGGGCACGCGGCGGTGCCGAGCGTGACCATTTTGTCGGTCAAAAACTTCACGATGCTCTTCGGATTGAGCACGGCTCGGGTTTCCTGATACAGGAAGGCCTTGTTCGCCGAGCCGCCGCCTTTGGCGATGAAAAGGAATTTATAAGCGTCGCCATCGGTGGCATACAAATCGAGCTGCGCGGGCAGATTGGTGCCGGTGTTCTTCTCGTCGAACATGTTCAGCGCGGCGTTTTGCGAGTAGCGCAGGTTGTTCTCGGTGTAGGCGAGATAGACGCCCTTCGAGAGCGCGGCCTCATCACCGCCGCCGGTCCAGACCTGCTGGCCCTTTTTGCCCATGATGATGGAGGTGCCGGTGTCCTGACAAAACGGCAGCAAGCCCGCGGAGGCCACATCGGCATTTTTGAGCATCGTGAGCGCCACCATGCGGTCGTTCTCGCTCGCTTCCTTGTCATCGAGGATGGCGGCGACCTGCTTCAGGTGCTTCGGGCGCAGGAAGAAATTGATGTCATGAAACGCCTGGTTCGCCAGCAGCGTGAGCGCCTCGGGATCGACGACGAGCATCTCTTTATCGCCGAGTTTTTCGACGCGGACGTGATCCTTGGTCAGCAGGCGGTATTCGGTGTCGTCGGTGCCGAGTTCGAGGAGTTCTTGGTAGTGGAAGGCGGGCGTGGGCATGGTGTGAGAAGAGTTTGAAATAGGATACGAAACATCAAAGCGCAAAGACCGGCTTCTTCCAGATCGGCACGCAGGTTTTGATTTCCTTCAAATACCAGCGGCACAGGTCAAAGGACTCCGCGCTGTGCTTCGTGCGCACCTTGATGATGATGCTCGGCTGCTCTGCGGCTACGAAACCGAGGCGATGCTGTATGAACACGCGATGCGGCCCATGTTCGCGCTCGCCGCGTTCGACGAGTTCGCGCAGCATCTTATCCGCCATGGGCAGGTAGGCGCTGTAGTCGATGCCGGAGATCGGCCTGCCGTCCTCTTCACCGCGCACCACGCCGAGAAACTGCGCCTCCGCGCCCTCGCCCGTCTTGAACCGGGTCTGGGCGGGCTGGATGGGTTCTTCGCTGAGGATGAAGACAGGTGGCATGCGGGCAGAATAAACGGCCTGATGGCCGATGCGGCATAAAACTTGTCCACCAAGGGCCAAATCTGATAGCGTTGGTTTTCTCTCAGCCATGAAAACGCTCGTCTTCGCCCTCCTCGCGGCCTCCAGCCTGCACGCCGCCACGCAGATCACCTGGAAGCGCCAGCAGCTCCACGGTGACTTTTACTCCGAAGGTGCCGCGATCGGCGACATCAATGGCGACGGCAAACCCGACGTCGTCGCAGGGCCGTTTTGGTGGGAAGGTCCGGCTTTTGAAAAGAAGCACGCTTACTACGAGCCGAAGATCTTCAGCATCAATGGCTACTCGGACAACTTCTTCGCCTACGTCCACGATTTCGACGCCGACAAAAAGAACGACATCCTCATCCTCGGCTTCCCCGGCAAGGAAGCGCGGCTTTACCTGAATCCCGGCACCCACGACGACAAACCGTGGCCCATGCACATCGTCGCCGACGTGGTGGACAACGAATCGCCCGTCTTCACCGACATCACCGGCGACGGCAAACCAGAGATCGTGTGCAGCACCGGCGGGAAGTTCGGCTGGTTCGCCCCGAACTGGTCGAAACCGACCGATAAATGGCCCTTCGTCGCCGTCACGGATGACATGAAGGTCGCGAAGTTCACGCACGGGCTCGGCGTCGGCGACGTGAATGGCGATGGAAAGCTCGATCTGCTGGAGGCACGCCGTTGGTGGGAGAATCAAGGAGCGGGAGTTGCCAACTCCCGTCCGGACTTGGCAAGTCCGGCTCCTTGGACGCAGCACAACTTCGCCGCCGGTGTCGGCGGCGGGGCACAGATGTTCGCCTATGATTTCGACGGCAATGGCGAGAACGACATCTTCACCAGCCTCGCCGCGCACCGTTATGGCGTGGCAGTGTTTCTGCAGAACAAGACTGCTCCGAACATGCCCAAATGGACCCGCGTCATGCTCGCCAGCGAGCAGCCGCAGGACAACGACTACGGCATCGTCTTCAGCCAGCCGCACGCCGCGCACCTCGCGGACATCGACGGCGATGGCGTCCAGGACATCGTCACCGGCAAGCGCTACTGGGCGCACAACGGCCACGACCCCGACGAGCACGGCCACCGAGTCATCTATTGGTATCAAACGAAGCGCGACGGCAAGGGTGGTGTCGATTTCGTTCCGCATCTCATCGACGCAAACACCGGCGTCGGCGTCGATGTGCAGGTTGGCGATTTGAATGGCGACAAGCTGCCCGACATCGTCGTCGGCAACAAAGCGGGCGTCTTCATCCTCACGCAGGAGCGGAAGGACACCACCGCCGACCTCACGCCGAAGAAGCTCTACGGTCCCGCGCTCAAGCCGCAGGCCGAATACGCCAAAGGCCAGTCGCCCGCCACCGCGCTGAAGTCCATGCAGCTCCCCGGCGGCTTCAAAGCCGAGTTCATCGCCGCGGAGCCGGACCTCGTGCAGCCGATGGCCTTCACCTTCGACGAACGCGGCCGCATCTGGGTCGTGGAAGGAAATAGTTATCCGCAGCCCCGCGAAGTCGGGAAAGGCCAGGACCGCATCAAAATCCTCGAAGACAAAGACGGCGACGGCACCTTCGAGACGAAGAAAATCTTCTGCGAAGGCCTGAATCTCGTCAGCGGCATCGAACTCGGCTTCGGCGGCGTGTGGGTTGGGGCTGCGCCGTATTTGATGTTCATTCCGCGGGATGGGGACAAGCCGCTGCCGCTCGGCAGTAATCGGGCCATTCCTGGCCCGTCTGGATCAGAAGGGGCCAAGAATGGCCCCGTTACTCAAGTCCCCGGCCTGAACTTCACCGCCTACGCCCTCCTCGACGGCTGGGGCACCCAGGACACCCACGAAACCCTCAACTCCTTCATCTGGGGCCCGGACGGCTGGCTGTATGGCTGCCATGGCGTCTTCACGCACAGCCGCGTCGGCAAGCCGGGCACGCCGGATGACCAGCGCGAGCCCATCAATGCCGGTGTGTGGCGCTATCATCCTGTGCGGCATGAGTTTGAGGTCTTCGCGCATGGCACCAGCAACCCGTGGGGGCTCGATTACGACCAGCATGGCGAGTGGTTCGTCACCGCGTGCGTCATTCCGCATCTCTACCACATCGTCCCCGGCGGACGGTATCAACGGCAGGCCGGGCAGCACTTCAACGCGCACACCTACGAGGACATCAAGACCATCGCCGACCACGCGCACTACGCCGGCAATCCGCGACCCGATGTCACCTTCGACAAAACGACCGGCGCAGGCGTGATGAACAACGACACCAACGCGCTCGGCGGCGGTCACGCGCACTGCGGCCTCGCCATCTACCAGAGCAGCCTCTTCCCGCCGACGTATCGCAACCAGCTCCTCTTCGGCAACCTCCACGGCCATCGCCTCGTCGCGAACTACACCGACCCGCACGCCAGCACCTACATCGGCAAACACGCCGCCGACTTCCTTCGTGCGAACGACATGCACTTCATCCCCGTCACGCAAAAGGTCGGCCCCGACGGCGCCCTCTACGTCAGCGACTGGAGCGACCAGCAAATCTGCCACCGCGGCAGCGGCGCCGTGGAGCACTGGGATCGCAGCAATGGGCGCATTTATCGAGTGACTTACGAAGGCGGAGTTGGAGTCCAGGCTTTAGCCGACTCTGGAAGCTCCCATACATCGGCTAAAGCCTACACTCCAACAGCCCCGTTCGATCTCGCCAAGGAAAGCGATGAAACACTGGCGAAACTCGCCGTGCAGGCGGAGAACGATTGGTTTTCGCGGATGGCGAGAAGGGTGCTGATGGAGAAAGTATCCCAACTTTCTGGTCAGGCTGGTAATCTGCGGGATGCCATCGATCCGTTGCTAACAGTCTTCGGAGATGCCGTTACCAACGATGGAGTTTCTACCACGCAGAAACTGCGTGCGCTTTGGGCTGTCCGCTTGGTCGATGTTCTCAATTCGACTTCTCTCATGGTGAGTCGTGATGCCACTGAACCAACTATGCGAGTTCAAGGAATACGCTGCCTTAGCGAGAAGCACTGGCTTCAACCTCTGCCAGCCAATGTTGAAGAGCAAAAAAATGCCGACTCATTCATCGCCTATGCGTTGGAGCTGGCATCGGCCACGCCTATGGACCCCATCGTCCGCCGCGAACTCGCCTCCGCGCTTCAACGCATCCCACAAGATCAACGCAAAGACCTCGCCACCGCGCTCCTCAAGCATGGCGAGGACAAGGACGATCCGATGATCCCGCTGCTCATCTGGTATGGCATCGAGCCGGTGGTGGCGGCGGACCCGGCGGTGGGGATGCAGCTCGCGAAGGTGTCGAAGATGCCGAAGGTAACGCAGTTCATCTATCGACGCCTCTCGTCGGATGACGCGGGACGCACGAGCTTGCTCAAACTGGCCGCGGAGACGCCGGATGCCGTTTTGAAGCTCGATTTGCTGAATGCGTTGGTCCAGGCCGCGCGAAATGGGCACCAGATCACGAAACCGGATGGCTGGGACGCGCTGCGCCAGAAAGTGGCTTCGGCTTTAGCCGAACCTCATCCAGATGCGGCTAAAGCCGCAGCCACTTTGCTCGAACTCGAAGCCTCCATGGGCATCGAAACGGCTCTGGCGACCTATCGCGACCTTCTCGGCTCCGCGAGCGCTCGGACCAGCGAACGCGAAAACGCCCTCAACGTGCTCCTTCAGGCCAAAGACGCCTCCACAGCCAAAACCCTGCTCCAACTCCTCCAAAACGACGCACCGGCCTCGCTGCGTCGAAAGGCGATTCAGGCGCTCGCCTCGCTCAAAGATGCCGAAACGCCGAAAATCCTCGGTGCGGCGCTTCCAAAGCTCTCCGCGAACGAATTGCCCGATGCGGTGAACACGCTCGCCTCGACCAAAGAAGGCTCGAAAGCACTGCTGAAGGCCGTCGAGACCAAAACCGTGCCCGCGACGGCTCTTTCGCCGTTTTTGGTGCGCCAGCTCACAGCCTTCGACGACGCGGAGATCAACGCCCTCATCAAATCCGCCTGGGGCGATGTCAACGCGCCGAAAGCCGACCTCGCCGAGCGCACGAAAAAGTATCGCGACCTCCTCACGCCCGCCAAACTGGCCAAGGGCGACCTCGCGAAGGGCAAGATGCTCTACACCGCCACCTGCGGCCAATGCCACAAACTCTTCGGCGAAGGCCAAAACGTCGGCCCCGACATCACCGGCAGCAATCGCGCCGATTTGAACTACCTGCTCGAAAACGTGCTCGATCCGAACGCCGTGATCGGCAAAGCTTACCAGCTCAACCTCTTCACCATGAAGGATGGCCGCGTCATGAGCGGCGTCATCAAAGAAGAAAACCCCGCCGCCGTGAAGATCGCCATGATGGGCGGTGTGGAGTTCACGCTGCCGCAGGCGGACATCGCCAAGCGCGAGGTCTCCAAGCTCAGCACGATGCCTGAAGGGCTGTTTGATGCCTTGCAGCCGGAGATGGTCGTCGATCTCGTGAAGTATTTGCAGAGTGGTTCTGTAGTCCCGCCTTCAGGCGGCTCAGGAGGACCGGCTAAAGCCGGGACTACAATACCCGGAGCCCTCGAAGGCGAATCGCTCAAGGTGCTCGAAATCACGGGCGGCAAAACGGGCAAGCAAGGCATGGGCGGCTTCGGCAACGACTGGAGCGGCGCGGCGCAGCTTTGGTGGACCGGCGGCAAGCCGGATCAGAAGCTCACGCTGGCCATTCCGGTGAAGGAAGCGGGCAAGTACACGCTTTACGGCGCGCTGACGATGGCGCGTGATTACGGCGTGGTGAGCATCACGCTCGATGGCAAGCCCGTGGCGTCCTCGTTCGATGGCTACAACAACCCCAAAGTCCTCCACACCGGCGAAAAGGAGTGGGGCACTCACGAACTGACCGCGGGTGAGCACAAACTGACCTTCACGCTCGCTCCGCCGAACCCCGATGCGATTCCGTCGAACATGGTTGGCATCGACTATGTGCGGCTGGAGAAGAAGTAACCAAAGCACGCGATAGCGTCCTGGAGTGCGCCGGCCCTCCGGCGCTTTCGAATGACTCCAGGCCCGCGAAAAGCTCCAGAGGGCTGGAGCACTCCAAAACGCTGCCGCGAAACTCATCATCCCAGACCATGCGCGATCTCAAAAGCACCAAGGCCATGTGGCTCAAGGGCTGGCTGTTTCTCCTCATCGGCGTTCTCTCCGCCGGGATCCTGCTCATCGAGAACTGGAGCTGGCGCAACGCGGTGCTACTCGCGCTGTGTGTATGGGGCTTCTGCCGGGCCTATTATTTCGCTTTCTACGTGATCGAGCGCTGGGTGGACCCGAAGTTCAAGTTCAGCGGGCTGGGGCATTTTCTGGTGCATACGTGGCGCCGGAGGTCGGGGAGGTAAATTAAGACGGCCAATTGCCGCGCCTCCGCGAATGGGATTTACAAGCGATGCGCCGTTCTGTTTAATCGCGGCCGCAATCACGCTCACAGCCATGAAATCCAAAATCGCATTCGTCGCGCTGCTTCTGGGCAGCCTTTTCGTCCTCCCGAACGTGCTGGCGACCGCCAGCAAAGACAACACCGGCACCGTGGTGAAGGTGGACAAACTCCGCTTCAAAGGGAAGGACCCGGTGCTCACGGGGAAACCGCTCATCGTTGAATTCTGGGCCACGTGGTGCCCGCCGTGCCGCACGAGCATCCCCCACCTCAACGAGGTTTACAAAAAGTACAAGGACAAGGGACTGGAGATCATTGGCGTGACCGATGAGGACCTTTCCACGGTGAACGCCTTTGTCAGGAAGACCCCGATCGACTACCACGTGGCGCTCGACGCGAACGGCAAGTTTGCGAAGCCTTTCGGCATCCGCGGCATTCCGCATGCGATGATCCTCGACAAAGAAGGCAAGGTGGTGTGGGAGGGGCATCCGATGAGTCTTCCGGAAAGCCAGCTCGAGACCGTGCTGAGGTAAACGGTTCGGCTCGCAGTTCAAACGAGCACCAACGCCTCATCAAACCGTGCGATGAGCTCCTGGGTGTCCTCCAGACCGGCGGACACGCGGATGAGCCAGCGGCTGACGCCGACACTCTCGACCCAGTCGAGCTCCTCGTAATGCGCGAGCAGGGTGTAGGGGCACACGAGGGTGAAATTCGTGCCGAGGCTGGGGCCTTTGCACACGCGCAACGCGTCGTAGAAGTTCGCGCTCGTTTGTGCGGGATCTTTGAGCGTGAAGGAGAACAGACAGCCATGGCCGCCATTCTCGCGGCGGATGAATTCGTAGCCGCGTCCGCCTTCCGTGGCCGCATGCCAGACTCGATCGACCTTTGGGTGCGAACGCAGATGATCGGCGAGAGCCTGCGCATTGCGGCTCATGGTAACGGCACGCTGCACGAAGTCGCGGCTGTTGAGTTCGAGCGCCACGGCATCGCCACGCCAGAGTTCGTGATCGGCGTGGGCGGTCAAAAAGGCGGAGAAGGCCGCGTGATGCAGTGATTGACGATTCAACACGACGCTGCCTGCCAGCACATCGCCCGCGCCGGAAAAACTCTTCGTCAGGCTTGTCGTGACGACATCGGCAACGCGATGCGCATCGGCATGGGCGACGGTGGAGATGGTGTCATCGACGATGATCGGCACCCCAGGCTGCGCGGCGGCACGAATGGCCAGCAAGCGCTCGAAATCGACGCAGCGCAGCAGTGGGTTGCTCGGCGCTTCGCAGAAGAGGCCGGCCAGCGGCTCGTTTTGCAGCAGCGTGCACAGATCATCATACTCGCTGTCTTTGATGAGCGGCAGGAAGTGTGCGCCGCTGCCGAAGAATTGCTGCAGCTTCAGCACATCGACATACGGGAAGTCGAGTTGCGCGGTTTTACGGTCCGGGAACAGATGCGTGAGCATGCGATGCACCGCAAAGTTCGCCGCCATGCCGGAAGGGAAGAGAAACACATCCTCCGGCTGCTGTCCGGCGAGTTGCGCGATGCGTTCGCGGATGGTGCGGTTCGCTGCTTTGCCGTCCTCGGCGGTCGCTTCGCTTACGTGCTCACCCAAGGCATCGCAGGCCTGCCGTGTGCTCACGCATTCGCCGCAGAAGCGCCAGAACTTGCGTGCCTTGACGTAACTGTCGGCCGGAAATACGGCGACGCCGAGTTGGTGCGCGGTCCATTCGACCGCACGGCCGGTTTCGATGAACTTCACGCAGCGTTCCGCATGCACGACACGCGGAAAGACAAGGCAGCGTTCACCAGCACCTGCGAAATCCTTTTCCGCTGCTTCAAACAGCCGCGTGATGGCTGGCGGGCAGCAAAAGCGGGGGTAGCCGGATTTGAATTTGGAAACGATCTCCTGATCGCCCTCCTCGTAGCCGATGACGTGCTTCCACAACGGCAGACATACCGACACGCCGAGTTCGTGATCAGGGATCGCCTTGCCGAGATCCTCGGCGTTGCAAAGAGGGTTTTTGAAGAGGTCGGTCATCTAAATCGGGGTTTGAACCGCTGATATGACGCTAATCAGACGCTAATAAAGGGATTCATTCATCAGCGTCAGATTGGCGTCTGATCAGCGGTTTGCCCCGGCTCACTTCTTTGCCAAAGCTGCATCGATGTCCGCCCACAGATCCTCGACGTGCTCGATGCCGACGGAGAAGCGGACGAGGCCGTCGGTGACGCCGGCGGCTTCGCGGGTTTCTTTGGGAATCGAGGCGTGGGTCATGCTGGCGGGATGGGCGACGAGGCTTTCGATGCCGCCGAGGCTTTCCGCCTGGGTGAAAAGCCGCAGACGACGGATGAACGCGAGGGTGTCGGCGTAACTGAGGCCGAAATCGGCCAGGAGCATGCCGCTGCCGGCTTTCATCTGCTTCTTGGCGAGTTCGTGCTGCGGATGGCTGGGCAGGAAAGGATACTTCACGCCCTTGACGCCTTTGCGGCCCTCCAGGCGCCTGGCCAGTTCCAAGGCGTTCGCGCTGTGGCGCTCCAGACGCACGGCCTCGGTCTTCGCACCGCGGGCGACGAGCCAGGCGTCGAAGGGGCTGGGCTGCAGACCGAGCGCTTTTTGCGCGAAGATCATCTTTTCCTGCCACTCATCGTTGTTCGTGCACACGGCTCCACCGAGGCAGTCGCTGTGGCCGTTGGTGTACTTGGTGGTGCTGAGCTGGGAGAGGTCGGCCCCGAGATCGAGCGGCTGCTGCAGCAGGCTGGAGGCGAAAGTGTTGTCCACGGCGACGACACTGCCGACGCTGTGGGCAACATCGCTGATCGCCTGGATATCGAGGACCTTCAGCAGCGGATTGGTCGGCGATTCGAGCCAGACAAGCGCCGGTTTGAGCTGCGTGATGAGGCCGTAGTTCGCCGGGTTGGAGAGGTTGGCGTATTTGATCGTGATGTTGAAGCGACGCAGCACGCGTTCGAAGAGCCGGTAGGTCGCGCCGTAGATCTGCTCCTCGGAGAGGATGACATCGCCCGCCTTCAGTGAAAACATGATGGCGCTGATGCTGCTGATGCCGCTGGCGAACGCGGTGCAATGCTTCGCGTTTTCGAGGCTGGCCAGCGTGGCCTGGAGGTTGCGGAAGTTCGGATTGCCGCTGCGTGTGTAGTCGAAGCCGCCAGGGTTGCCCGTCTCGAAGGTCGAGGTCATGTAGATCGGCGGGATCACGGCGCCGGTTTCGCTGCGCCAGTCCTGGCCAACGTGGATGGCACGGGTCTCAAAACGGGCGTCAGGCGGGATGGTCGGGTCTTCTTTCATGCGCGATGCATGCCGCAGCAGATTTGGCTTTGCAAGGCCCCTGCGCTCATGCTTTATGGGTCAAATCCGCTCTTTCATGCCTGACTCCGCTTCTCCTCGTAAATATCGTCGTGTTCTGCTCAAACTCAGCGGCGAGGCATTGAGGCAGCCGGGGAGCGCGGACAACATCAGCCCGCCGATCGTCGAGGACATGGCGGCGCAGATCAAGGCGGCGCATCAGACCGGCCTGGAGATCGCCCTGGTGGTGGGTGGCGGCAATTTCTGGCGCGGCGTGAGCGCCTCGAACAAAGGCATGGAGCGTGCCACGGCCGATTACATGGGCATGCTGGCCACCGTGATGAACTCGCTGGCTGTGCAGAGCATGCTGGAGGCGATGGACGTGCCGACGCGTGTGCAAAGCGCGATCAAGATGGACAATGTGGCCGAGCCGTTCGTGCGCCGGAAGGCCATGCGCCATCTCGAACTCGGCCGCGTGGTGATCTTCGCCGCAGGGACGGGCAATCCTTTCTTCTCCACCGACACGACGGCCGCGCTGCGTGCCAGCGAGGTGAACGCGGAGATCGTTTTGAAGGCGACGAAGGTCGATGGCATCTACGACGCCGATCCGAACAAGAATCCGGACGCGAAGAAGTTCGACCGCATCAGCTTTCACGAGTGCCTCACACGCCAGCTCAAGGTGATGGACGCCACGGCGTTCTCGCTGTGCATGGAGAACAACATGCCCATTGGTGTCTTCAGCATGAACGAGCCGGACAACATCCGCCGTGCGCTCACGGGTGAGCACATCGGCACGCTGGTGGATGCGAAGGGCTGATGCCCGATTGCATTCCGGGAGGTGCTGGTCGAAGTATCAAGCCTATGGACCCTGAAATGACCATCATGGAGGCCGACGAGGCCATGACGAAGGCCGTGGAACATGCCATCCACGAATTTGCCACAGTGCGCACCGGCAAGGCATCGCCGACACTGGTCGAAAACATGGACGTGCATGTGATGAGCTACGGCAGCCACATGAAGATGAAGCAGCTCGCGATGATCACCACGCCGGACGCGCGGCTGATCCGCATCGAGCCCTTCGATCCGGCCACGTTGCAGGACATCGACCGTGCGATCCGTGAGTCGCGGCTGGGTTTGAACGGCAGCATCGAAGGAAAGGTGATCCGCCTGCCGATTCCGGCCCTCTCACAGGAACGTCGCGAGCAGATGGTGAAGATGTGCAAGACCCTGGGCGAGGAAGCCCGTGTGCGCGTGCGCTCGGCCCGTCGTGACGCGTTGGAGGCCCTGAAAAAGGGCGAGAAGGACGGTGCCATCACCGAGGACGACCTCCGCCGACTGGAAAAGGACGTGCAAGCGATGACGGATAAGAAGATCGCGGAGATCGACCAGCACGTGGTGTCAAAGGAGAAGGAGATTCTGACGGTCTAAGGCACGGCGGTTCCAAGTTTGAAGTTGCAGGTTTCAAGTTCACCTCAAACGAGCATCCGCAGAAAACTTGAAACTTCGAACCTGAAACTTGAAACCCGCCGTGTTCCCCGCCCGCGACTACCTCGATCTCACGCACACGAAGCATGGCATCCTGTTTCCGGATGACTCGCCGGTGTGGACGGCGCTGACACGGGTGGAGCAGTATCTGGAGTTCCGTCTTCAGCGTGAGATCCGCGTGCAGGTGCCGCCCGGGGCGTTCATCAGCGAGGATGTGTTCATCGACGAAGGCACCACGCTGGAGCCAGGCGTGGTGATCAAAGGCCCCGCGTGGATCGGCCGGAACTGCCAGCTCCGTGCTGGCTGCTACATTCGCGAGAACGTGATCATCGGCGATGGCTGCGTGCTGGGGAACTCGTGCGAGTTCAAGAACTGCGTCGTTTTCGATGGCTGCGAAATCCCGCACTACAATTACGTCGGCGACTCGATCCTCGGACACAAGGCGCACCTCGGCGCGGGCGTGGTGCTCTCCAATGTGCGGCTGGACCGCCTGGAGGTTCACGTGCGGACGGATGCGGACTCCCTGCCCACCGGTTTGCGGAAATTCGGCGCCATCGTGGGCGATCATGCCGAGATCGGCTGCAACAGCGTGATCAGCCCCGGCAGCATCATCGGCCGGCGCAGCGTCATCTACCCGCTGACGCATTTCAGCGGCGTGCTGGAGGCCGACTTGATGCTGAAGACGCGTCAGACGCAGCAACTGGTGAAGCGGAAACGCTGACGACCGGGACGCTGCCGGAAACGAATTGAATGGCCGGGCAGTAACCGGCGTCAGAGCCCCACGCCATGAAGACCTGCCTGCGCTCCCTCCTCGCCCTCGCGGCCTTGCTGCCGCTCGTCAGTTGCGACAAACCGGAGGGTGCGGCTGTGGCGGACGCTGGCCGGACGGATCCTGCTTTGGGCCAGACGCAGGAAGAACTGGCCGCGGCGCGGGATGCGCTGCAACGGCAGGCGCTGGAGATCGAAACCCGTACGGCGCTGATGGACAAGCAACTGGCCGACATGACGCAGGCGCTCAAGGAGCAGGAAAACGCCGGGTTGCGGCGCTCGCTGGATGATTTGCAGCGGCAGAACGATGAATTGCGTTCCCAGGCCGAGAGCGCACGCCGCCAGAGCGACGACATCGGGCAACGGCTGCCGCCTGCGATGCCTGCGGCGGCCATTCCCGTGACGACTCCGCCATCAGATTACTCCCTCTTTTATGATCAACTGACGCCTCATGGCCGCTGGTTCGATGTGAGTGGCTACGGCTACTGCTGGCGGCCCACGATCACCACCGCGCGCTGGCGGCCGTATGTGGATGGCAGCTGGTCCTGGTCGTCCCTGGGCTGGACCTGGCAGTCGAACGAGCCGTTTGGCTGGATCGTGTATCACTACGGCCGCTGGGTGAATCTGGCGCAGTATGGCTGGGTCTGGGTGCCTGGCAGCGAGTGGGCACCCGCCTGGGTCGCGTGGCGTCAGAGCCGGGATTACGTCGGCTGGGCACCGCTGCCGCCGGATCCGGGACCCTGCACGGGGGTGTATCGGGATTGTGACGCCCAATACAACCTGGGCCCGGCCAGCTACGTCTTCATCACCACCAATCACTTCGTGCAGCCGAGTTACACCAGCGTGTGCGCCCCGGTGACGCAGAACACAGGCATTTTCCAAAGCAGCGTGAACGTGACGCAGATCGTGCGTTGTGACGACCGCCAGCGCCCGCATGTCTTCAAGCACCACGGCGGACCGCCCCGGACGCAGGTGGAGCAGGCTTGCGCGCGTCCGGTGCAGCAAGTGCAGGTGCAGACGGCCGCCGTGGACCAGATTCCGGCGCACCGGCCGGGCCATCATCGGGAGCCGTCCCGCATGCAGCCGATGATCGTGGATTTCTCCGCCGGCAGAAAGGAAACGCTGCCAGCCCGCCCGAAGATCACCGACCGTATCGAGAGGCCGAAGCGGGTGGATGCCTTTGATGGCCTGTCGCAGCGTGTGGCGCATGAGATTCGCGAAACGATCGCGGAGGACAGGGCCAGCGCCGCCGTGCAGCAGGAAAAACGGCCGTCCATCAGACCGACAGCGCCGTTTCCGCGGATGACGGAACGCCAGGGAAGCCAGCCGAGGCCGGACGCTCCGCGGAATTCCACGGAAACCGTGCGGCCCGCCATCGCGGTGGAAGATCCGCCCGCAGCGACAGCCTCCACCGCAGAAGCAGCCACGCCACCCACGATGCCCGGCCGCGGTTTTGCCGCCGGCATGCGGGAGCACCATGCGCAAAAAGACGGCGAAACGCGCGGGACGCCGCAGTCGCGCTGGAAAAGGCCTGGTGAAGCCGCCCAGGCTCCCGCTACCGCCGGTGCTTCCGCCCCTGACGCCCCTCCGGCAGTCGTGACGAACAACGAAGCGCCTGCGCAGCCACCCGCCGCGGCAACGACGCCGCCAAGTGCTGCGACTCCAGTGGAAACGACGCCACCGCAGCCTGCCATGGCAGAAAAGACGACCGCAGAGGCTGTGGCCGAGGCCGAACGGCGGCCGCAAGGCGATCGTCACCGCGAAGGGAGTGAACCGGCGGATGGCGACGCGGAAAAACGCGCCATGCCGCCAGCAGGACGTCCCGAGGAGGCTGGGAAAGGCTTCGCGATGCGTCACCGGCAGCAGCAAGAGGAGCAGGAGGCACAGCAGCGTGCCGCAGCCGCGAAAATGGCCGCTGAACAGGCCCAGGCTTCCGCCGAGACTGAACGGACGCGCCAACAGGCGGAAGCCGCGGCCATGCAGCAACGTCAGTTGGAGGAACAAGCCGCGCAGCAGCGGGCGGCGGCGGAAAAAATGGCCGTCGAAGAAGCCAAGGCCACTGCGGAGCAGGCGGAACGCGTCCGCCAGCAGGCAGAAGCCGCGCAGATGCAACGCCAGCAGGAGGAAACGGCCCGCCGCGCCCAGGAAATGGCGCAGCAGCAGGCCGCGGAGCAGACACGTCGTGAACAAGAGATGGCGCAACGCCGCGCGGAGGAGGAAGCCCGGGCCCAGGCTGAGGCTGAAATGCGTCGTTCCCAAGAAATGGCGCAGAAACAGGCCGAGGAGCAGGCCCGTCGTGCGGCGGAGGAACAAATGCAGCGCGAGCAGGAAATCGCGCAACGTCGGGCGGAAGAGGAAGCCCGCCGGGCCGCCGAAGAGCAGATGCGCCGCGAGCAGGAGATGGCCCAGCGCCAGGCCGAGGAGCAGGCCCGTCGGGCGGCGGAGGAGCAAATGCGCCGCGAGCAGGAAATGGCTCAACGTCGGGCGGAAGAAGAGGCCCGCCGTCAGGCGGAAGAGCAGATGCGGCGTGCCCAGGAGATGGCTCAGCGTCAGGCCGAGGAACAGGCCCGTCGGGCGGCGGAAGAACAAATGCGGCGTGCGCAGGAGGAAGCCCAACGCGCCGCCCAGGAGGCTGCGCAACGTGCGGCGGAAGAGGCGGCCCGTCGGGCGGCCGAGGAAGCGGCCCGGAACCAGCCGCAGCCGCAGAATCCGGGCTCGTGAGCCGCAGAAATCACACGCGCAGCATGTCTTTCACGACCTGCCAGTAGAGAAAGAAGCAGCCACGCCAGGAGTAGCGGAATTCACCATTCCCTGTCGGCTCGATGACTCCGGCGGTGATGTTGTGGTCGATCTGGGCGCTCATGTCGCGCTCGATGTAGGCATGCAGGAATTCGGTGTCCTGCAGCGCCAGCGCCTCTGTGGCGATGCCCTGACTGTGGAGGAAGCTCTCATGCCGCTCCAGCAGATCTTCAAACGAGGCCGCGTGGGTGTAGCGGTTCAGCCGCTGCTTGGGGGAGTGCTTCATGGTGGCGGCGAAGGGGTAGTTCGTCGTCGTGTAGCTGATGCCGTCTTTCGTCCGGGAGGTGAGGCTGACGTAGGAGAAGCCAAAATCGCCCTGGAGTGCCAGCGCGATGGCGGCCTGGATGCGCTTTTCCGCATGATAAAAAAGACGCATGAAGTGGTCGGTCTGGCTCCACTTCCAGCCAGTGTCCCCCACTTCGGCAAATCCGGCGTCCTCAGCCTCACTGCTGAGGTCCCCGAGCTCAGGAAACACGTCCCGCGACGGTGGAAAGCGGTGTTTGATCTCGCTCTTGATCGGGAAACGCAGCCTGCGGACGCGGAAGATGATCTCCAGCCACGGCAGCATGAACCAGGCCCCCACGCAAAGCAGTCCGCCGAGGTGCTGGCCGCCGCTCAGGTAGAAACCGGCCAGATACGAGGCGCCCAGCAGCGAAAACCAGCCAAGTTTCTGGATGAGGCGGTTTTCAAATGACCGGCAGGAGATGGCGAAAACGATGGCCGCCGCGACATAAAGGATCTGCTGGAGAGTGTTTTCCATGAAGGCCGCAGGGTTGGCTGCGGCGGGGAGGCTAAGGGATAACCTCCGGCAAATCAACCCGGCAAGAGACGGGCGGGAAAAACAGAAAACCGGACGCACCCACGGCACGTCCGGTTCTCATACCTCACAACCAAAGTGTTGCGCCGGTGCGCTAGAAGTTGATCTGCGCCTGGATGCCGAGGTAGTGGTAATTCACGTCACGATAACGTGGCCCGGCGACGGCCGGATTGTCGGTGGTGTTGGTGCGCGTGCCGGTGGCATACATGAGGGTGAGCTCCACCTCGGGATACGGGATGTATTCGATGCCGAAGGCGACTTCGTTGACGCGGGTGCGGGGGGCGTTGGCGGCAAATTTGCGCGCGCCGTCGAAGGTCTGCCAGCGCACAAAGGGCAGCAGTTCCGACTGGTTCGGGAAGACGTGACGATAAACGGCCTGCACGAAGCCGCCGGAGGTGGTGTCGCTGACGATGCTGCGCATGTCCTGGCTGAGCGTCGGTTCGCGGCCCCAGGTCCACTCCGTTTCGATGCCGAACGGCTGCGGATAAAGGATGGCATTGACGGCCACGCGCTCGTCCCGCACACCGCTGGAGTCAAAGGTGGGGCCGGGGCCAGGAACGCCTGGAATGGTCGCAACCGTCGGAACGTATCGCCCGGTGAAGGCGCTGGCACCGACTTCGAGGATCTGGCCGTTGGCGAACTCATGCGGCCATGCCACGTGGGCGATGTAGTGCATGTCGCCATTGCGGTCGGCGTTGTTGATGCCCTGGCCGTTATAGACCCCGAGGTTCACCACGCCGTAGTCACCGGAGCCGCGCAGACCCATTTTGACGAGATCCTTGAAACGGTTGCGAATCTCATAAGGAGCCCAGATGAAGTAAGCGCCAAGGTCACGCTCGCCTTCGACGGCGGAGTTCAACGCATCAGGCCGCTCCAGCGCGTAGCGGTTCTGCGAGGACTGCATGTTCGAGAAGCCGTAAGGTACCTTCGACAGGCCCAGACGCACACGGAACTCACGTGCAGGGTCCAACGACACGTCGGCATACACGTCGCGTGCCTGCAGCGCGTTCGAGCCGCCAACGCCGGCCATGTAGTCCGCCTGCAAATAGAGGAAAACGTGGTCCGTCACGTCACCGCTGAAAACCAGGCGGCCACGGCGGATACCGATGCCGGCGATGTCGCTGGCGATCGTGCTGTCGTTCGGCTGATGATAGCCGGGGATGTCATCATCACCCAGGATGCCAACGAAACGCGTCTGGATGTAACCGCGCACTTTGACGCGTTCATACCACTTGTCCGAGAGGAGCGCGTCAATGTCAGCCTTGCTCAGGGTGGACGGGGAAGTGTTGTCGCTCACGCGGGTGAGCTCCTCGACCTGCCCCTTCGTGGCTCCGAGCACGTTCTCCAGGTTCTCCACCTTCGATTCTGTTTGCTCCAGACGTTGGGCGATCGCCGGGTCATTGGCAGGGGCGGGCTTGGGCGTGCTCTTTTCCTCCGCCTTCATCGTCTGGATGAGGAGGTCATACTCGTCGGCGGTGATCGATCCCTTCTGTTTCAGGATGTAGAAAAGTTTTTCCATCGCCGGACTGGCCGTCAGAGGCAGTGAGGGAGGCAGCGCCACGCCAATCGCCGCGATGAGGGCGAGCATGCGGGCCAAGGCACGTTGGGAGGTGGTCTTGAGCATGTGTGTGTTTCAGGGTTGTCAGATTTGCGTTCAGTCCGTCACATTGGCGTGACGCGCCGTTTCTTTAACCGACCGGGCCTCCTGCCCGCGAGAGGCCTTGTGTGACACTTCCGTCACTCAGTCTGGCTGGCAGACTCGTCATTCGTGACGATTTCTTCACACAGGCCGTTTTGACCATTGGCGCGGCTCAGACACCCTCGCGGCGTTCACTGCCCGCCCCATCTTCACCATTCATCCATGAAATCCACCCTCATCGCCCTCTGCATCACCCTCACTGCGGCTTTCTCCGCCCAGGCCCAGACCACCCTCCGCATCCGCGGCTCCGACACCCTCGGTGCGAAGCTCGTGCCGTCGCTGGCGGAAGCGTTCAAGAAGCAGGGCGGCAAGGTCAGCTTCGACATCGCCGCCGAAGGCTCCTCCACCGCCTTCACCAACCTGGCCGCCGGCACGGCCGAGATCGGCATGTCCTCCCGCAAGATCAAGGCCGACGAGCGCACCCTCTGCCGCAGCAAGGGCATCGCCATCAACGAGATCGAGATCGCCTGGGACATGATCACCGTCGTGGTGAACAAGAACAACCCCATCACCGACCTCAAAAAGAAGCACGTGATGCAGATCTTCGCCGGCGACATCAAGGACTGGAGCGAGCTCGGCGGCTCTCCCGGCCCCATCTCCGTTTACACCCGCAACACCTCCTCAGGCACCTACAAGGACTTCATGACCATGGCCATGAAAGGCCGCGAGTACGGCTCCAACAGCCAGAAGATGGCCGGCAACGAGCAGATCGTCTCCGAAGTCTCCTCCAACGCCAACGGCATCGGCTACGTGGGCTACGCCTACGCGGGAGCGAGCGGCATCAAGGTCGTCTCCATCGACGGAGCCTTCCCGAATCCGGCGGCGGTGAAAAGCTACGTCCTCGCCCGCCCCACCTTCCTCTACACCAGCGGCGAACCTTCCGGCACCATCAAGGAATTCATCGACTTCTGCCGCGGTGCCGCCGGTGACGCGATCATCTCCAAAACGGGCTTCGTTCCGCTTTCCCAGATGAAGTAATCGTTGGTTGACCCCTTCACAAATCCGGCGATGGAGAAGAGAATTCTCCTCGCCGGATTCTCGTTTGATGGACTGAAACCCCTTTCATGGCCCCCTCCGAATCATCCAGTCGGCCACCATTGCGCAGCCTGATCGTCAGGACCCGCAAGCGCACCGTGCTAGGTTTCGATCCACAGCAGATCATCAAGCACTTCTTCGGTGCGAACGCCAGCACCGCCGTCATCGTCCTGGTGCTGATCATGATCTTCCTCGTTCGCGAAGGCATCGACTTCCTGCCCACCTACCGGCGTGAGCTGGAAACCTATCGGAAAGCCGGCCTGGAGCTGTGCGACATCGCCGACAATCCCCTCAAGCAGCAGCAGGACCTCACCAGCGTCCTGCGCCGTGCCTGGGCCGCCACCACCGACCCTGCGGCCAAGGAAGTGCTCAGTGATGCGGAGGACACCTTCGACACCGCCATCGAACCCGCCGCCGAGGTTCTGGACGAACTCAAGGAGCTGGCCAAGGAGACAAAGGAACTCGCCGTGGAGTTCCACACCCTCGAAGAAGGCCGCCAGCAGTTGCTCAACGCGGCCGCCAAAACCACCGACGCCGCAGCCAGGGCCGACCTGCTCAAGGAAGCCGAGGCCTCAAAGCTGGAACCGGTCGATTTCGCCGAACGCATCACCCCTTTGCTGGAGCGCCGCGGGGAACTCGCCACCAAGATGCACGAATACACCGTCACGCTGGAGGAGGCGGTGAAGGCCTTTCCGCAGAACAACGTGCTCGTGGACCAGGTCCGTGCCGCCGTTCCCGCCCACATCGCGGAGATCAAGGCCGCCGCCGGCCGGATGCAAGCGTGGCAGTGGGACAAACCCGTCTCCATCTTCAGCGTTATCGGCGCCTTCTTCTTCGGCACCGAATGGATCACCAACAGCTCCTGGCAGGACTTCTACGGTTTCGTCCCGCTGCTGGCAGGCTCGGTCGTCATTGCGCTCATCGCCGTTCTCATCGCCACGCCGATCAGCGTCATCGCGGCCATTTATACGAACCAGTTTGCCACCGATCGTGAAAAGGAACTCATCAAGCCGGTGATCGAGTTCATTCAGGCCATTCCATCCGTCGTGCTCGGGTTCATCGGCATCTCGCTCGTCGGCAATTTGATCAAGGAGGTCAGCGAATGGGGCTTTCTCCAGTGGGTGCCCGGTTTCCCGATCCAGGAACGCCTGAACATGTTCAATGCCGGCTGCCTGCTCGCCTTCATGGCCGTGCCCACCATGTTCAGCCTCTCTGAAGACGCCCTGAACAACGTGCCCCGTGCCTACATCGACGCTTCGGACGCTCTCGGAGCCACGAAGCTGCAGACCGTCTTCCGCGTCATCGTTCCAGCCGGCATCTCGGGCATTCTTTCCGCCATCCTGCTCGGTTTGGGCCGCGTGATCGGTGAAACGATGGTCGTGCTGCTCGTCGCGGGGAATCGCATCGCCATTCCCGACTTCAGCGCCGGTCCGGGCGTCATCTTCCAGCCGGCGCACACGCTCACCGGCATCATCGCCCAGGAGCTGGGCGAGGTCTCGCGTGGCAGCTCGCACTGGCAGGCGCTTTTCATGGTCGGCATCGTGCTCTTTGCCATCTCCCTGCTCGTCAACTGGTGCGCCCGGGCCGTGGCTCGCCGTTTTGAACCTCACAAGGCATGAATCCCGTCCCCACTGCCGAAAACCCCTTCGCTGGCGACAACTCCGGCATCCAGAAGCGCGAGACCGCCGCACGCTGGGCCCTGCGTGCCGGCAGCTACCTCGTCGTCCTGACCACCGCGGCCATCATGCTGCACATCTTCGTCAAAGGAGCGCCCGTGGCCTTCCAGTCGAAGTGGCCGTTCATCAACACCCAGTTCCTCACCGAGCTGCCTGCCACGCTTCACGTCATTGAAGGCAAGCAGGGCCAGCACATCGAGACGGATGTGAACGGAGCGGACGCGGTCAAAAAGCAGCTCGGCGAAAACTTTCTCTCCGAAAAAACCATCTCCTACTCCGGCGGCGGCATTCTCGGGCCGATTGTGGGCACCGCGTTGCTCGTGGTCGTCAGCGTCAGCGTCGCCCTCTTTCTGGGCGTCTCCTGCGCCATCTATTTGAGCGAGTACGCGAAGAAGGGGAAGTTCCTCGAAACCGTGCGCCTGGCCATCTTGAACCTCGCGGGCGTTCCTTCCGTCGTGTTCGGCCTGTTTGGCCTCGGGGCCTTCGTTTTGACCGCGCCGAAGTTCGTCGATGTGCCTGCGGAGCGCTCCGTCTTCTCCATTCCGCTGGGATTCACCACCCTCAGCTTTGAAGGCTGGGACACCTGCGTGCTTTCCGGCGGCTTCACCCTCGCCTTCGTCATCCTGCCCGTGATCATCACCGCCAGCGAGCAGTGCCTTCAAGCCGTGCCGCAGGGATTTCGTGAGACGAGCATGGCGCTGGGTGCCACGCGCTGGCAGACGATCCGTTACAGCGTGCTGCCGTTCGCCACGCCGGGCATTCTCACCTCCAGCATCCTCGGCATCGCCCGTGCGGCCGGCGAAACAGCGCCGATCATGTTCACCGCCGCGCTCGCCTTCAAAGACAAGCTGCCCTGGCAGAAGGACCTGCCGCCGCTGCCGGCCGACGCGTCCATTTTCGCCCATTGGGAGCAGAGCGTGTCGCGCTTCCTCGGCATCTTCACCGAATCGGTGCAGGCGCTGCCGTATCACATCTACACCCTGGCCGCCAAGATCCCGCAAAACGAGTATGCCGAGCGTGCGCAATACGGCTCCGTGTTCGTTTTCCTGGTGCTGGTGGCCACGCTGGCCGCGGCCTCCATCTGGCTGCGCATTCACCTTCGCAAGAAATACAAATGGTGACACCTGACCCCAGTTCCGCCGCCAAACCGCCGGTCGTCCAGGTGCGCGACATGGACTTCTGCTACGGTGCCAGCCCGGCGCTGCATGACATCCATCTGCAGGTGCAATATCATCGCGTCACCGCCCTGATCGGCCCCTCCGGCTGCGGCAAGAGCACCCTGCTGCGCTGCATCAACCGCATGAACGACCGCGTCACCGGTGCCCGCGTGACGAAAGGCGCCGTGCTGGTCAAAGGAAAGAACATCCACGACTCCGATGTCGATCTGACCCAGCTCCGAAAGCAGGTGGGCATGGTCTTCCAGAAGTCGAATCCGTTCCCGAAGAGCATCTACGAGAACGTGGCCTACGGGCTCCGCATCCATGGGGAAAAGCGCAAAAGCGTCCTCGATGAAGCCGTCGAGCGTTCCCTGACCCAAGCCGCGCTGTGGGATGACCTCAAAGACCGCCTGCAGGCCAATGCGCTCGCCCTCTCCGGCGGCCAGCAGCAGCGTCTTTGCATCGCACGCGCCATCGCCACGCTGCCGGATGTGCTCCTGATGGACGAGCCGTGCTCCGCTCTGGATCCGATCTCCACGCTGAAGATCGAGGAGCTCATGCACCAGCTCTCGCAGAACTACACCATCGTCATCGTCACCCACAACATGCAGCAGGCCGTGCGCGTGAGCGACTTTACCGCCTTCCTCCACCTCGGCAAGCTGGTCGAATTCGCCCCGACCGAGGAACTCTTCACCAATCCCCGCGAAAAGCTGACGGAGTCCTACCTCCGCGGCACCTTCAGTTGAAATGGCCGCCAACAGTCCAGCTCCCGCCCCCGAAGAGCCGCTCATCCGTGTGGAGAAGTTCAACTATGCCTATGGCGACCACCAGGTGCTCTTCGATGTCGATTTGAACATGCAGCGCAGGGACGTGACGGCCCTGATCGGCCCCTCCGGATGTGGCAAAAGCACGCTCCTGCGCGCCATCAACCGCATCAACGACCTCGTCGATTCCGCCCGCGTCGTCAGCGGCCGCATCACCATTGATGGCGTCGATTTGTACGCACCCGAGGTCGATGTGATCAGCCTGCGCCGCAACGTCGGCATGGTGTTCCAGAAGTACAACCCCTTCCCGCGCTCCATCTTTGAAAACGCCGTCTATGGCCTGCGCGTGGCGGGCGTGAAGGACCGCCACGACCTCGAAGAAGCTGCCGAGCGCAGCCTGCGCTCGGCCGCGCTCTGGGACGAGGTGAAGGACCGGCTCGACGAGATGGCCACCGGTCTCTCCGGCGGCCAGCAGCAGCGCCTGTGCATCGCACGAGCCATCGCCTTGCAGCCGCGCATCCTGCTCATGGACGAGCCCTGCGCGGCGCTCGATCCCATCGCCACCGCCCGCATCGAGGAGTTGATCCACCAGCTCCGCGGTCAATACACCTTCATCATCGTCACCCACAACATGGAGCAGGCGAAACGCATCGCCGACCGCACCGCCTTCTTCTACAAGGGCAAGCTGATCGAGGAGGACGACACGATGACCATCTTCAACCGGCCGAATGATCCGCTGACGGAGTCTTACATCACCGGACGGCTGACGTGAGGAGGCGGGACACATTTCTCCCGCCGCCAGGCATCATTCACGGGATGGCTTTGATGCGCAGCTTGTACCAGCGTGATCCTCCTTCAGGATCACGAATCGTCACCACAAAGTGATCGTCCTTGATGGAGGTGACCACAGGTGTGCGGTTTTCGTTCTTGCCGAAGCGTTCTTTGGAAACCTGCACGGTTTCAGATGCCAGTTTCGGAGAAGTGGTCTTGATGGGATAAACCTCGCTGGTATCGGGACCGCGATCCCCCTTGATCCGCCATTGGGGCTTCCAACGGGTTCCGTTCACATAAGTGGCTTCATTGGATCCCTGGTGCAGGCCCGGCTTGGCCTCTCCACCCGGCACCATCCAATAAATACCCTCCTTGGTCACGTGTAGCTCGCTGCCACCGTCGATCAAGGCCTCGACAGTGAAGCTTTCCACGGCCTCCTGCTTGCCGCCCGAGCCAGCCTTGCCAGGACTCAGTTTTGCGGACTCGTCTGTTAATTCTTGAGCTTTTACCGCCGCCGCGTTCGCACCGGCCAGATCTCCACTCTTCAACAGATCTGTTTTCACTTTTTCAAATCTTGGGATGAAGAGTTTGTTCAGGCCTGTGATGCCAGCAAAAACTTTGCTGACATGATCCTTCAAAACGCCGACGGCTGAAGACGGCAGGCCGTCTGGGGGAATCACCGCCTCAGGCGAGGTGATTGGCAGGCTTTCAATGGCCTTGGCGATTGCGTTCGCGGCCTCAAGATTGCCCGCCTTCATCTGTTCCTGCTGCGCCTGACTCAACTGGGTTTTTGCCGCCTCGGCGAGTCGCGTCGTGCCCTCGGCGCGTTTGGCGTTGTACTCAGCCAACTCGAAGGCCAGTTGAGCCGGAGATGCCTCCTTGCCGACTGTTTGGCACCAGGCGCTGCAGGCTGAAACAAAAAGTGATAGCAGGAAAAGCACTCTCTTCATGGCGGGATACTCATGCTTGAGCGATGGGAGTCTTTCAGATTTCCGTTTGGTGCGCAATTGAAAAGAGGCATGCGAAGCCTCCCGCTTCCGTGATTGAAAAAGCTCTTCCATGCCGCACTTTTCGCGGCCATGAAACGCCCCATCGCCCTTTTGATCCTGCTCACTGCCGCCGCCCACGCCGGCGTGGAGGTGGACATCGACCAGTTTGGCGAAAGCCTCGGCGGCTGGACGAAAGAGGGGAAAAAGGCGGCGGAGTACAAATTCTCCGAGACGGATTACCGCACCTACAAACCGGAGGTCACCACAGCGCCTGATGGTGGCGTCTTCATCTCCGTGCGCGTGGATCACCTGCGCGGCCTGTTTTCGGCGGATGACCATGCCAGCATCGAGATGAGCTTCGGCCCGGACGGCACGCTGCTTTCCTCCCAGGCGGCCATTTCGATCCAGGAGCGGCGCATCAGCAGCGATCTGTTCCGCAGCGGCGGCCAGTCCGCGGCCAAAGCGGCGGGCGATCTCGTCGGCGGCACGGCGGAGAAGGCGGCGAAACTCGGCAGCAACGTCTTCGCCAGCCTCGCCTCGAAGGTGCTGCGGGAAAACGTGACCGAGCCGGGCCGCATCGCCTACCCGGCCGCCCTTCGGCACAATTACAACCTCCTCTATCAATGCGTGAAGGTCACCAAGGACCCGCCCAAGGCCCTGCCAGTCGAAGGCGAGACGGCTGCGGCGAAGAAAACAGAGGAGCCGGAAAAGAAGAGCGCACCTGAAGGCATGCTGGAGGTGCGCACCTTTGGTGAAGCGCCCAAAGAGGAGCCGAAAGACTCGAAAGAGGCCAAGAAGGAGCCTGAGGCAGCCAAACCATGAGCCGCAGACAGCTTTTGATCGATGTGGGCAACGGCCGCACGAAGTTCGGCCTCGCCACAGACGAATCCATTCTCGAACACCGCGACCATCCCACGCGAGAGATCTCGCCGGACGCCGTCCGTGATCTCGTTCGTGACTGGAGCTTTGAAACCGCCGTTCTTTGCAGCGTGGTGCCGAAAGCGGTGCCTGCTTTCGAGGAAGTGCTGGGAGATCGCCTCCTCGTGCTGCGTCATGACACCCCGATGGGCATCGGCATCCGCTATCCGAAGCCGAACTCCATCGGCACCGACCGCCTCGCGAATGCCATCGCGCTTGCCCACATGCACGGCGCTCCCGGGATCGTGATCGACTTCGGCACGGCGGTCACCTTCGACATTCTCAGCGCGGACAAGCACTACATCGGTGGCGTCATCGCTCCCGGGCTGCGTTTGATGACGGATTACCTCCACGAACGCACCGCCTTGCTGCCCCGCATCGATCTCCGTGAACCTGAGAGTGCCATCGGGCAGTCCACCGAGGCCGCCATCCTCGCCGGAGCCGCCATCGGCTACCGTGGCATGGTGAAAGGCATCCTCGAGGCGCTGAAGAAGGAATTGGGAAGTGATGCGGGCACTCCTCAGATCGTCGCCACCGGCGGTGACGCGGCCTGGATCATCTCCGGCATGGGCGAACCCATCGCCGTGGACTCCGATTTGACCTTGCACGGTCTGCGTTTGGTGGGCAATCTCGCCGCCGCTTCGGCGAAGTGACAGGTCCCGGATGACGAACGAATTCCCACCAGCGCGGCATCGTCGTCATTCGTCATTCGTCATTCGTCATTCGTCATTCGTCATTTCCTTTCATGTCTGACTCTCCCAAAACCTCCATTGGCATCGACTTCGGCGGCACGTCCGTGAAACTCGGTGTCTGCCGTGGCGATGAACTCCTCGTCACCGATGAACCGATCCCCACAGGAAACTTTCACGGCCCGGCCGCGCTCATCGGTGAGATGGCGGCGCGTGTGGCCAAGCTGCGCCAGACTTATCCTGACATCTGCGCCATCGGTGTCGGTGTTCCTGGCCTCGTCGATTTCGACCACGGTTTCGTGCATGAGCTGACCAATGTGCCTGGGTGGAAGCATGTGCCGCTGAAGGCCATCCTGGGCGAGAAAACCGGCCTGCCGGTGCTCGTCGAGAATGATGCGAACGCCATGGTCTATGCCGAATTCCGCTATGGAGCGGCGCGTGGCATGAAAAACGTCGTCGGCCTCACGATCGGCACCGGCATCGGCGGTGGACTCGTGCTGGATGGCAAGATGTATCGCGGCAGCGGCTTCGCGGCGGGTGAGATCGGCCAGATGAGCATTCATTTCGACGGCAAACCCGGCCATTACGGCAATCTGGGCGCGCTGGAGAAGTACACCGGCAACCAGCAGATCTCCGAACACGCCGTGCAGCGCTATGCGGAGGCCGGGATCGACAAAAGCATCGCGGAATGCACTCCGAAGAAGATCGCCGACGCCGCGCAGGCGGGTGACGACATCGCCCGCCAGATCTGGAGCGAGGTGGCCGACTGGCTCGGCACCGCGCTCTCCAGCATCGCCTGGCTGCTCAATCCCGACGTGTTCGTCATCGGCGGCGGAGTCTCGCAGGCAGGCGATCTGATCTTCAGCCCGCTCAAGAACAAGGTGCAGAGCATGCTCAGCACCGTGGTGTGGGAGCGTCTCCAGATCGTGCCTGCCCGCTTCAGCAACGAAGCCGGCATCATCGGCAACGCCGCTCTGGCCGCGGACGCGGTTTGATGGTGATGCGGGCACTCCTGCCCGCACCACTGGATCACTTGTTCTTCGGTTCCCAGTCGCGCTTGAGATCGACTTTCATGTCGATGGTGCCGTTGACAGCCCAAGTGCGCAGGCCCAGTTCGTCATGCTCGAATGCTACTTCCGTGTCATTGATCCAGCGCATATCCCAAATGCTATACTTAGGCAGAGGAATGGTCTCTGTGTGGTGAATCATGATGTCCACAGGATGATCCTCACCTGCTTCACCAAATTTCAGAACGATTTTTGTTCCATCCACGTCAGCTCGGAGGCGCTTTTTGGAGTCGGGTGAAGTTCGAGTTTTAAGGTCAGGTGCGTTCCACGTCTTGTCATCCACTCGCCCGGCTTCTTCGCCACGTCTCGCGCAGCCAATGGCCAAGAGTGTAACGATAGCGACGAAGACTAGCTGCATGGCTGGTGGAACATCGCGCATGGATTTATCACCTCACTTCTTCTTCGGCTTCGGCTCCCAATCCTGCACCTTGATGATGGCTTCGAGGTCTGCCTTCGGCGCAAAGTCCGCCGGCAGGAACTGCCACTGCGCCAGATAACGCAGCGCTTTGGCCACCTGCAGGATCTCGCCCTTCTTCGACTCGAGCTTGTCGGCAGGAACGGCCGTCATCGCCTTGGCGAAGTCATTGACCGCTGCGGTGGCGAACTCGCGCGCCTCGGCATTTTCGTCATAGCACAGGGACTCGAAGAAGCGCAGCATCTTCGCGTTGCCTTCGAGCTTGGCGGCGTCCTCGCGGATGCCTTTGGCGATCTCAGCCCGCTTCGCAGCGGTCGCTTCCTCGCTCATGCGGCTGTATTCGCCGCCTTCGACCGCACGTTTCGGCAGCGGGCGATACCAGATGTTGCGGAAGCGCACGGGGTTGCCGTGATCCTGGATCTTGAGTGGGCCTTTCTCCGGAAATGCCTTCGCCTTCGAGCGGCGCATGTGGCCGCCACCGCCTTCGAACGGCGTGTGGTCCTGCGTGAGCACGCCATTCACAAACACCGTGATGTAGCCCGGATCGATCTCCTGGCCGTCTTTGAACACCGGCTTGCGAAAGACGATGTCATAGACCTGCCACTCGCCCGGCGCGCGCAGCGGGTTCGCCGCGGGCGGGTTGATGCCATAGATCGACGAGGCGAAGCCGTCGGCGTAGGTGGGGTTGTTGTAGTTGTCGAGCACCTGCACCTCCACCGCGCCCATGAGGAAGACGCCGCTGTTGCCGCGGCCCTGGCTGTTGCCCTCGACCTTGCTCGGGGCGCTCCATTCGATGTGAAGCTGGCAGTCGCCGAATTCCTCCTTCGTGCGGATGTAGCCGCTGCCGGGCACGCATTGCAGCGCCCCGTCTTTGACGACCCACTTCGTCGGTTCGCCGTTTTTGTCGGAGATCCACTTCTCAATCTCCTCCGGCTTGCCGCTGAAGAGCACCACCGCGTCCGACGGCGGCCTGCCCGGCTGCTCCTGCGAGCTGAATGTGCCCGGCTCCACGCGCGGCGGTTGCGGCCGGTTCATGTCATGAATGGCCCACGGATGCGTCTTGTCCGGCGGATCGCCGTAGAAACCACCTTCAGCGAGCGCGGCGGTGGTGAGAAGCGAAAGAGCGAGGCTTGGAAGTGCGGAGCGGTTCATGGCGGGGGAGAGGTAAGCGGAGTGACGTGAGGAGCAACGAGGATTCATCTGAGAAACCTTCAGCGTTCACGTCTGGAGCGCCAAGGGCGCGTCATTCCTCAGCCCACGGGCGAAGCCCTGGGTTTACGAGAAACGCCCCCGCATGCTGAATACGGTGGAGCCCTGAAAGGGCGGCACTCGACACCGTGTGTCCAAAGTCACCCCACCGCTCGCCAAGATCACCCGGTGTCGGGTTTCGCCCTTTCAGGGCTGACGTTCATCGCTGGCGTTTTCCGCCCGTGAAACCCAGGATTGCATCCTGGGCTGAGGAGTGCCGCGCCTTCGGCGCTGTGCGGAGCGTCGCTAGTCCCACACATAGCGCTCATCCCAGGCCACCTCGTAGCGTTTGAGCAACTTCCGAAACTCATCCTGGAAAGTGATGAGCCGATGATGTGCCTCCTGGCCTTGAATGTATTTGATCACCTGCACCTTCTGGGAGGCGGCGACTGAAAACGCGCCATACCCAGCCTGCCACCCGAAGGCGGTGCCAAGGTGCGTCTTCATCCATTGGCTGGAGCCGGTTTTCATCTCCTTGATCGCGTCCGCAATCGTGAGTGTGCGTGACAGCGCGAACAACGCGTGGATATGGTCGTCAGTGCCGCCGACCTGAAGAGACGGGCAGCCGTTCTCATCCAGGACCGTGGCGAGGTAGGCATGCAGACGGGGACGCATCGCCGCTGGGATCATCGCTTCTCGATTCTTGGTGCTGAAAACCGCGTGGATGAGAACCTGGGAGAGCGATTGCGGCATGGTGACTGGTTTGAGTGCGAAGAATGATGACGAAAGCGCGGAGTCGAGTCACGCCCTTTCAGGGCTTGGCCAAACCAAGCGCTGAATGCTGCGATCATCAATCCTGGGGCTTCGCCCGCAGGCTTAGGAATGCCGCACCTTTGGTGCTCAAAGCCAGCGTTGTCAGGGCGGCACCTCGTTTGTTGACGATGCGGTGGTCTCACCAAAGGCCTAGGGGCCTCGCTGCCGGCATCTTCCTGCCAGGAATGTCTGAACGCCGGTGTTCTCCCATCAGCCACGCCACCTCGTTCGTCATTCGACTTCCGGAGTGCCAAAGGCACGTTATTCCTCAGCCCGGTGTGCAACACCGGGTTTGGAACACGAGACGATCCCCATTTCGTGGAGCCCTGAAAGGGCGACACTCGCCCCGGCGCTCTCACCTCACCCAGATCTCCCGCTCGCTCGCGTCCATTTCGGTTTCCCAGGCTTTGAGCCTCGCTTTGAGGTCTTCGAGGACTTCGGGGTGCTGGTAGCCGAGGTTCACGCGTTCGCCGATGTCAGCTTCGAGATCGAAAAGGAGGTCCATGGTGTTGCCATCGTTGAGGTACTTCCATTTCCCATGGCGGATGGCCTTCTGCTTGCGATTCGAGCGATCGATCCGCCAGAAGAAGGTGCGTTCGACCGATTTCGCATCGCTGGTGAGCAGCGGGATGAGATTAAGGCCGTCGAGCGGCTTCTCCGGCGGCGTTTTGGCACCCGCGAGCTCGGCGAAGGTCGCATGCAGGTCCATCGTGATGGCCATTTGCGCGGTGACTTTGCCTTTCGGCAGTTTCGCCGGCCAGCGCATGACGCAGGGCACGCGGATGCCGCCTTCCCACACGGTGGCCTTGTGATGGAAGAGCGGCAGATTGCGGCTGTAGCGCTCGCCGCCGTTGTCGCTGGAGAAGACGACGAGCGTGTTGTCGGCGAGGCCGTTCTTCTCCAGTTCATCGAGAATCATGCCGACGCCTTGGTCGATGCGCTCGACCATCGCCTTGTAAATCGCGCGGCTGCCGTGGTGCATGGTCTCCTTTGTCACCATCGGCGTTTCCGGTGCGTCCGGCGCCTCAAACGGCGCGTGCACGGCCAGATGCGGCACATACATGAAAAACGGCGCGTCTTTGTGATCGCGGATGAACTTCGCGGCGCGTTCGTTGATGAGGTCGGTGAAGTAGCCATCACGCTTCACCGGCTCCAATCCGTCGCGCAGGGCGTACGTGCCGTCGTAGTAGGTGTGCTTGTAGTAGTCGGCGTGGCCGAGCAATTCGCCGAAGTATTCATCGAAGCCGCGCTTCACCGGATTGTACTCGTCTTTGAAGCCGAGATGCCATTTCCCAAACGCGCCCGTGGCGTAACCGGCCGCTTTGAGCTTCTGCGCGAGCGTGATCTCATTCAGCGGCAGCCCGAGCGCGTGAATGTCCTTCTCCGGCACCCACTCGCCCTTCACGCGACGGAATTGCTCCACCTGATAGCCGAACGCGAACTCCAAGCCGCAGCGCTGCTGCCAGCGGCCTGTGATGAAACCGGTGCGCGTGGGCGTGCAGACCGGCGCGTTGGCATAAAAGTCGGTGAACTTCACGCCCTCCGCCGCGATGCGGTCGATGTTCGGCGTCTGGATGTCCGGGCAGCCCATGCAGCCGAGATCGCCGTAGCCGAAATCGTCGGCGAGGATGAAGACGATGTTCGGCCGCTCCGCGGCCGCGAGGAGTGTGGAGCCGAGGGCGAGGAGAAAAAGGAGCGAGCGCATGGCGCATGGGAACGCCGCCCCCGGCACGCGCATTGCACTGCAAAGCATGGTGCCCGGGACAGGACTCGAACCTGCACTTGTTTCCAAACCAGATCCTAAGTCTGGCGCGTCTACCAATTCCGCCACCCGGGCGGGGGCTGCTGCGCGCCATGATTCCGTGCGGCGGCGAATGGCGCAATCGAATTATCGGCAGCCGTCCGCTGCGGATCGGGCCACCCGTGGGGCTCCCTTGGAGTTTCGCGGGCCACATCGCCCCCATTCGCGTTCCCGTCAGACGGCGGTGCGTGACCGGTGGGGACGTTCGAGTGACGAAACCTCGACCGTGCCGCGATTGCACTCTGCCCAGCCTTTTTACTTCTCCGGCCACATGATTCTCCGCGAACCTGAAATCGTCGAACTGAAAACACCCACCGGACCGATGCGCACGATGGTGCTCAGGCCGGCGGCGGCGGGGCGGTATCCGGGGTTGTTGTTTCACTCGGAGATTTTTCAGATCACGAGGCCGATTCATCGCACCGCCGCGTTTTTGGCGGGGCATGGCTTCGTCGTCGCGCTGCCGGAGATCTACCATGAGTATCTGCCGGCGGGCACGGTGCTCGCGTATGACCAGGCGGGCTCGGATGTGGGCAATCGCTTGAAGACCGAGAAGCTCGTGGCGGCCTACGATGCGGACAATCGCGCGGTGCTGGACTTCTTGAAGCAGCACGAGGCCTGCACCGGTCGCCTCGGATCGTTCGGGCCGTGCATTGGCGGTCATCTGCCCTACCGTGCGGCCTTGCAGCCGGATGTCGGTGCTGCGGCCTGCTTTTTCCGCTCCAGTTTGAAATGGATGTGGTGGACGAGCAGATCGACACCGTGAGCCAGGCTTTCTCGGCATGACGATGGCCTGCGCCCGCTGCCACGATCACAAATACGATCCCGTCTCGCAGCGCGACTACTACGCTCTGGCGGGCATCTTCCGCAGCACGGACACGAAGTTTGGCACGATCAAGCTGGTGCAGAACAACAATGTCAGCACACTCATGCCGTTGCCCGCGACCGCAGGGCAGCCTGATGCGCTGAAGCCGCTGAGCCCACGCCAGCGCGAACGCCTGACGAGGCAGGTGGAGCAGGGCACGGCTCGGCTCGCGGACGTGCCGAATCATCCCCCCGCCTTCCTGCAAATGCACTGCGGCATCCCCACCGCGCCGCGTCCCAGCATGGGTGCCTGGATCACCTACGGCCTCGGCAGCATGAATGAAATCCTTCCCGGCTTTGTCACGCTGAGCCCGAATCCCGGCAACGGCGGCTCCGCGAACTACGGCAGCTCGTTTTTGCCCGCCATCTATCAAGGCACGCGCATCGGCAACGGACGCCAGCCCATCGCCCAGGCCAAGATCAGCAACCTCGCGCATCCGCAGCTCGCACGGCCAGAGCAACGCGCCCAGCTCGACTTCGTGCAGCAGCTCAACCGCGTCGCCCAGCAGCGCCAGCCGGAGAACGCCGCCATCGAGGGCCTCATCGAGTCGCACGAACTCGCCTTCCGCATGCAGGACGCTCTGTCCAGCGTGCTCGACATCGAAAGCGAGTCCGACACCGTGAAAAAGCTCTACGGCATCGGCAACACCACCACCGACGACTTTGGCCGCCAGTGCCTCATGGCCCGGCGCATGTTGGAGGCCGGCGTGCGCTTTGTGGAGGTCAACCACGGCGGCTGGGACCAGCACCGCAACCTCACCGAAGACCATGGCAAACACGCCGCCGCCGTCGATGGCCCCATCGCGGGCCTGCTGACCGATCTCGAAGGCCGTGGCCTGCTCAAAGACACGCTCGTCATCTTCGCCGGTGAGTTTGGCCGCACGCCGTATGCGCAGATCGACGACGGTCGCGACCACAACCACACCGGCTACACCACCTGGTTCGCCGGAGCCGGCGTGAAGCCCGGATTCAGTTTCGGCGAGACCGACGAGTTCGGCTACGAAAGCGTCATCGACCCCGTCCACATCCACGACTGGCACGCCACCATCCTCCACCTGCTCGGCCTGGAGCACACGAAGCTCACTTATCGTTACGCCGGACGCGATATGCGCCTGACGGAAGTGAAGGGCAATGTGGTGAAGGGGATCATGACGTGATCGAAGATGCACGCTGCTTCCTGCAGCGGACAGATTGTGAGGCCTGGGAATGATTCAAGCCACCAAGTTTGAGCCAGCGCTGAGCAGATCAGGGCGAAAAGCAGCGGCAGCGTTTTCATGGTGCATCACTGCTCCACCTTGAAGATGTGCATCGAGACGCCGTGTGGATTGAGGCCGACGTAGTTGTCCGCGCCGCGCCACTCGTAGCTTTGGTTGTGGATGAGGTCGGTGACCTTGTAGGGGCGGCTGCCGTCGAGGCCGAGGGCGGCGAGGTCGAGGTGGACCATGCCGGCGGCGGGATGATGCGGGTCGTGGCTGATGGTGCAGAGGATGCGGTTGCTGAAGTCCGGCGTGGCCTTGCTGTAGCAGAGGATCTGGCCGTGGTCAGAGCCGTGGAAGCGCAGGTTATCGTAAAGATGCAGCGCGGGATTTTCGCGGCGGATGGTGTTCAACACGCGGATGAAGGCGGTGAGGTTGCCGGGCTGGTTGTAGTCGCGCTGCTTGAGCTGGTACTTCTCGCTGTTGTCGTACTCCTCCTTGCCGGGATAGGGGTCGTTCTCGCACAGCTCGTAGCCGGAGTACATGCCCCAGCTCGATGAGAGCGTGGCGGCGAGGGCGGCACGGATGCGGAACATCTGCGGGCCGGCGTTTTGCAGGTGGCCGGGCAGGATGTCGGGCGTGTTTGGCCAGAAGTTGCCGCGGTAATACCAGCGCATGTCGCTTTGCGTGAGTTCCTTCGCGTACTCAGTGAGCGAGTGCTTGTCCTCGCGCCAGGTGAAGTAGGTGTAGCTCTGCGTGAAGCCGACCTTGCCGAGCACCTGCATCATCTTCGGCTTCGTGAAGGCTTCGGCGAGGAAGAGCACGTCGGGGTCCTTGCGCTGGATGGTGGTGATGAGTTCCTCCCAGAACGCGACGGGCTTGGTGTGCGGATTATCGACGCGGAAAATCTTCACGCCGAGATCGACCCAGTGCTGCACAACGTCGATGAGCTCGTTCCAGAGATTGCGCCAGTCGTCGCAGTGGAAGTTGATGGGGTAGATGTCCTGGTACTTCTTCGGCGGGTTCTCGGCGTAGCGGATGCTGCCGTCGGGACGCTGGTAGAACCACTCGGGATGCTCCTTCACATACGGATGATCGGGCGAGCAGTTGATGGCGAAGTCGAGCGCGATCTCGAGGCCGCGTTTCTTTGCCTCCTTCACCAGCCAGACGAAGTCCTTCTCCGTGCCGAGTGCGGGCTCGATGGCGCGATGTCCACCTGCGGGACCACCGATGGCCCACGGGCTGCCGACATCGCCGGGCTGTGCGGTGAGGGAGTTGTTCTTCCCTTTGCGGGCGGTGATGCCGATGGGATGGATCGGCGGGAAATAGATCACGTCGAAACCCATGCTCGCCGCATGGTCGAGACGGCCCAGGCAATCGCGGAAGGTGGAGTGTTTGTCACTGAGGCCTTCGGCATTGCGCGGAAAGAACTCATACCACGCGGAGAAGCGTGCGCGTTCGCGTTCGACGATGACTTGCAGCGGCTCGGACACGGTGGACAGCGAACGGTCGGAATACTGGTCCATCAGGCTCTGCAATTCGTCGGATTGCAGCACGTCCATGATGTCCTGCACCTTCACACTTGTGAGCAGATCAGCAAAGTCCTCCAACTGCGTCGCGATCTCGGGCACACCGGCCTTGCGGGCGCGTTTGCCAGCATCACGCAGCAGGCGGGCACCTTCCTGAGCCTCGATCGGCACATCAGGATCCTTGGCCTGCACACGCACGGCGAAGGTCTTTTTCCAGGAGCGGAACGTGTCACCCCAGGCCTCGACGACGTACTCCCAGCGACCGGCTTTGGAGAAACTGCAGCGGCCCTGCCAGCGGTCGTTGTCGATGGGCTTCATCGGCGCTTCGAACCAGCGGCGGGCTCCAGGCTGACGCCAGCGCAGCACGGTGCTCATCACATCGTGACCGTCCTTGAAGATGTCGCACCAAACGTCCAGCGGCTCATCAATGACCCGTTTGACGGGGTGCCGGCCGCCTTCGATGCAGGGGTAGAAGTTTTCAATGACGACAGTGGGGGCGTGGGACATGGCAAAAGGGGTTTGCGTGGGGTGAACGGCGCAGCATTGCGTCCGGAAACCCGTTCAACAACTGCAAAACCGCGCCAAACTCCTGCCGCCTCAGGCCAGGATGTCTGTCACCACCTTGCCGAACACGTCGGTGAGCCGGAAATCGCGTCCGGCGTAGCGATAGGTGAGCTTTTCGTGATCAAGGCCCAGCAGATGCAGGATCGTCGCGTGCAGATCGTGCACGTGGACGGGATTCTCCTGCGCGTTCATGCCCAGTTCGTCGGAGGTACCGTAGGCGAGGCCGCCTTTCACGCCGCCACCGGCCAGCAGGGTGCTGAAAGCCGTGTGGTGATGGTCACGCCCGCGCTTCATCGGGTCCGTCTGCTTTTTCTTGTCCGGATTGTCCTGCGAGTAGGGCGTGCGGCCGAATTCACCTGTCCAAACGACCAGCGTGTCCTCCAGCATGCCGCGCTGTTTCAAATCGCTGATGAGAGCCGCGGAGGCACGGTCGCTGTCGGCGCAGAGCTCGGGGTGGCGCTTGTAGTGATCACTGTGCGTGTCCCAGGGCTGGTTGTTGCTGCTGGTGTAATAGACACTCACGTAGCGCACGCCGGACTCGGCCAGACGCCGCGCCAGCAGGCAGGAGCGGCCAAAGGGCGTGTCGCCATACAGCTCGCGCGTCTTCGCGCGCTCCTTGCTGATGTCGAAGGCATCACTGGCAGCGCTTTGCATGCGATACGCGGTCTCCATCGCCTTGATCTGCGCCTCCAGCGTGGAGTCATGGTCGCGGCGCGCCGCGTGGATGCCATTGAGGCGCTGGATGAGGTCGATCTGGCGTCGCTGGGTCGTCGCGGAGAGCACCGGATTGCGCACATTGGCCACCAGCTTGTCCACGGCCATGTCGGAGGTGATCACGCCCGTCGCCTGATACTCGGCAGGCAGGAAGGAATTGCTCCACAGCGCCGGGCCCACCACGATGTTCGGCGTCGGACGCAGCACGACAAAGCCCGGCAGGTTCTCGTTCTCCGTGCCGAGCCCATACAGCACCCACGAGCCCAGCGACGGCCGGATCGGCTGGATGTTGCCCGTGTTCATCATCAGCAGCGCGGGCTCGTGGTTCGGCACGTTCGTGTGCATGGAGCGGATCACGCAGCAGTCGTCGATGATGCTGCCCAGCGCGGGCAGGCTCTCGCTCACTTCGATGCCGCTCTGGCCGCATTTCTCGAAACGCAGCGGCGATGACATGAAGCCGCTCGTCTTCGGGGCCTTGTAGAGCTTTCCGCTCGGTTGCTGGCCTTCGTATTTCTTCAGCGCCGGCTTCGGATCAAAGGTGTCGATGTGCGACGGTGCGCCGTTCATGAACAGGAAGATCACGCGCTTCGCCCGCGGCGTGATTTGTTGCTTCGGAGCCGCATTCAACATGCCTGCGAGCCCGATCGCGCCAAAGCCGGCCGAGAGACGCTGCAAGGCGTCGCGGCGGGACATGCTGGAGGTCGGTTCAGTCCACATAGATCATCTCATTGGTGGCCAGGAGTGCCTGAGCGAGCTGCTCCCAGGGCGTGAGCTGGCCGTCTGCGGGTTGTTGGAGAAACTCCAGCGCAAGCTCCGCCTCCTCAGGCAGCGGTTCGCGGGTGAAAAGAAGCTCATAGGCCAGGCGAACACGCGCTGGATCGCTTGCAGCCTCAGTTTGGAGCCGGCGGGCGAGATTCTTCGCCTGCTCGGTGACAAACGGGCTGTTCATCACGAAGAGCTTCTGTGTCGGCGTGGTGCTTTCTGACCGACGGGCCGCATGCACGTTCGCATCTGGGTAATCGAAGAGCATGAGCGTCTTGTTCAGTTCCTTGCGGCTGATCTGCGAGTAGAGCGTGCGCTTGCGATGGTCCGCCGTGTTGAGATCGAGCGAACGGCCACCCTCCACGTCCAAAGCGCCCGCCACGGCGAGCAGCGAATCACGCAGCGGCTCGATGGCGAGCCGTTTGCGGTTCATGCGCCAGAACTGGTCGTTGGCCTCGTCGAGCTGGGCATTCGACGCGCTGCCGTGGCTGCTCTGACGATAAGTGGCAGAAAGAACCAGCTCGCGCACGAGCCGTTTCACCGACCACCCGTTTTGCATGAAACGCACAGCGAGGTCGTCGAGCAGCTCAGGATGCGTCGGCTTGTCGCCCATCGCGCCGAAGTTGCTGGTGGTGCGCGCCAGCGGTTTGCCGAACAGCATGTCCCACACACGATTCACGAACACGCGGGCCGTCAGCGGGTTGGCCTTGTCGGCAATCAGCCGTGCCAGCTCGGCCCGGCCGCTGCCTTGGGTGAATTTCACCGGCTCATCCTTGCTGAGAACTTGAAGCCAGCCGCGTGCTGCCGCCGCGCCTGGTGATTCGGTGTTGCCACGGTCGTAGATCGGCAGATCACGCGGATTTTCATCACGCACGATGTGAAGCGTGCGCGGGTCCATCTTTTCCGCGAAGGTCTTCTCGTCCTCATCTTTGCCGTCAGGCCGCAAACTCACCTTCTTGACCGATGCGAACACGCCCGCCATCGCGTAGTAGTCGCGCATGCTGATGGGATCGAATTTGTGATCGTGGCAACGCGCACAAACCACCGTGAGACCGAGAAGCGACTGCGAGACCATGTCCACCTGCTCCGCCCATTCCTCCGCCTGCACGTCCAGACGTCCACGGGCATACAGTTTATGGCCGAGGCCCAGAAATCCCAGCGCGGCCAGGTCGCCGGTGTTTTTCGGCTCGATCAGATCGACCGCGAGCTGCCTCTCGATGAAGCGATCATATGGCACATCCGCGTTGAACGCCGACACGACCCAGTCGCGATAGTGCCAGGCGTTCGGCAGGTTCAGCGCGGTGTTGTTGCCGACCTGATGCGCCTGATCCTCGGCATAACGCGCCAGATTCAACCACAGCGAGGCCAGACGCTCGCCAAACGCACGGCGGCTGAGCAGTTCATCCACGAGGCGCTCATAAGCGCCGGCATTGGGGTCGCTCAAAAACTTCCGCGCGTCATCCGGCGTCGGCGGCAGTCCGGTGAGATCGAAGAACACGCGGCGCAGCAGCACACGCCTCTCCGCCTCGGCAGTCGGGGACAGCCCATGTTGCTCCAACTTGGCCAGGATGAAGTGATCCACCCGTTCACGCGGCCAGTTCGCGTCTTTCACCTTCGGCAAAGCCTGCGCTTTCGGTGCCACGAACGACCAGTGCTGGCGTGCTTTGCCCCAATCAATCGATGATGGCTCGGCGGCATGCAGCGCCAGGCCTAGAATCAGGCATGGAACAAAAACACGAGCAGGAACGGGACGCGACACACGGAAAAAACGCCGGCCGGGGCCGGCGTTTTGCGACGTGATTGGATTCATTCGCCGACGTCACGCCAGCAGAGGACGCAGCATGTCGCAAATCTCCGGCACGCGCACGAACGGATCTTCCTTCGTCTCGAATTCGAGCGTGAACCAGCCTTGGTAATTCGCATCGCGCATGATCTGGATCACGCGTTTCACATCGCTCGGCTCGGCTTCCTTGGCTCCTTCGCGTTTGATCTCCATCTTGAGCTGCACGTTGACCGCGTAGGGCGCGATCTTGGCCAGATCGGCATAAGGATCGGCGGTGTGGAAGTTGCCGCTGTCGAGATTGATCCCTGCCCACGGGCTTTGGGCGGCCTGCACCATCTTCACCAGATTGTCCGGCAGAGCCACGATGCCTCCGTGGTTCTCCAGGCCGAGGAAGACGCCCTTCTTGCCCGCGTAGTCGAGGCACTCTTGATAAGATGCGAGGCAGTTCGCGACGGCTTCTTCCTCACTCATGCTTTTTTCCTTGGCTCCGGCAAACACGCGAATGTGCGGCGCGCCCATCGTGGCGGCGTGGTCGATCCATTTCTTCGTGTAGGCGATCTGCTCGCTCAGCTTCTCACCCTTCGGCAGGGCGAAGTTGTTCCCCACGGCCGTTCCGGCGATCTGCACGCCACGCAGGTAGCAGTGGCGCTTCAATTCGAGCAGGGAGGCCTCGTTCACATCTGGTGGGAAGAAGTAGCTCGTCAATTCCGCGCCAGGCACGTTGTTGTCCGCGCACCAATCGACGAAATCGGTGATGCTCCACTGCTTGCGGTCATTCTTCGGCTTCTGCTCCTTGTCCCGCATCCACTGGAAGTACTCGCGGAACGAATACGCGGCGACACCGAGCTGCATGCGGCTTTTGCCGGGCCGCTTGATCGGCTCAATGGCCGGCAGAGTGGAAACAGTGAGCGCACCGAGGCTGGTGGAGAGAAAATGGCGGCGTGAGATCATGGCGAATGAAAGAACAGGTTGGAACAGTAGGATTAACAGAACTCACTGACCATGAACAAGCTTTCTCTTTTTGCCGCCGCCCTGTTTTTAGCCTCCATCGCGCAAGCCGAGCCCGCGAAGGTAAAACTCTGGCCCGATGGTGCGCCGCTGGCGAAGGGGAATGAGGACAAGGACCAGCCGTTTGTGTATGTGTGGCCTGCGGCGAAGGAAAAGGCGAATGGCGCGGCGTTTGTGGTGTGCCCAGGCGGTGGTTACGGCGGTCTCGCGGCCGATCATGAAGGCGTACAGGTGGCGAAGTGGTTCAATGGCATCGGCGTGAGCGCTTTTGTGCTGCATTACCGGCTCGGCACGAATGGCTACCACTTTCCCACGCAGCTCATCGATGTGCAGCGGGCCATCCGGCACGTGCGGGCGAATGCGAAGCAGTATGGCATCGATCCGGAGCGCATCGGCATCATCGGCTTCAGCGCCGGAGGTCACCTCACTTCGATGGCGGCAACGATGTTCGACGAAAAGCCCGCAGGCATGAGCAGTGATGCCGTCGATCAAGCCAGCGCTCGACCAACGGTGGCCGCGCCGACGTATCCGGTGATCTCGATGATCGAAGACTACGGCCACAAGGGCTCGCGCAAAAACCTCCTCGGCCCGAATGACAACGACGAGCTCGCCAAGCACACCAGCACCGAGCTGCGCGTGACCGCAAATACGCCGCCGATCTTCATCTTCCACACCGATGATGACACCGTGGTGCCCGGCGAGAATCCGGTCGCGTTTTACCTCGCCTGCCGGAAGCACAAGGTGCCTGCCGAACTGCACATCTACAAACCGGGGCCGCATGGCGTGGGCCTTTACCTCGGCGATCCGGTGCTAGGCACCTGGAGCGGCCATCTGCGCGACTGGCTGCGCAATCAAGGTTTCCTCAAACCGGCCAAACGCACCGCCATCAATGGCAAAGTGACCGTCAACGGCACGCCCGTGAGCTGGGGCAGCGTCATCTTCACGCCGGAAGATCCGGGCGCTCCCGTTGCCTGCGCTCGCGTGATGCGTGGAAACTTCAAACTCGATGAGAAGACAGGGCCGGTGGTCGGCAAAGTGAAACTTACCATCAGCTACAGTGCTGCGGATGTGCCCGGTCTTGAGACGGCCGACGGAACGGTCGCGACGAAGGAGCAACAACCTGGCGCGAGCGATTGGACCTTCGACGTGGTCGAAGGCGCGAAGGACGTGGAACTGACGGTCACGCGGTGAATTGAATCACCGCAGCGTCCTCAGCCCTCGAATTTCTTGATCAGCAGCGCGGCGTTGTGACCGCCGAAGCCGAAGGAATTGCTCAAAGCCGCGTTCACCTTGGCCGGACGGGCGGTGTTGGGAACGATGTCCACGTCCACTTCTGGATCGAGGTTTTCGACGTTGATGGTGGGCGGGATGACCTGGTCCTTGATGGCGTAAACGGAGGCGACGAGTTCGACGCCGCCTGCGGCACCGAGAAGGTGGCCGGTCATCGATTTGGTGCCGGAGACGAGCAGACCGTTGGTCGCGTAGTCGCCAAAGGTGCGCTTGATGGCGCGCAGTTCGCACAGGTCGCCGACAGGTGTCGAGGTGGCGTGTGCGTTGATGTATTGAATGTCGGTGGTGTTGAGCCTGGCGTGACGCAGGGCCATCTCCATGCACTTGCCGGCACCGAGACCTTCCGGATGCGGGGAGGTGAGGTGGTAGGCGTCCGCAGTGGCTCCGTAGCCGGCGAGTTCGGCATAAATCGTCGCTCCGCGCTTCTTGGCGTGCTCGAGCTCCTCGATCACGACGACGCCGGCGCCTTCACCCATGACGAAACCGTCGCGATCCTTGTCCCAAGGACGGGAGGCGCGTTCAGGCTCGTCGTTGCGAAGGCTGAGGGCCTTCATGTTGGCGAAACCGGCCAGACCGCAGGGGCGGATGGAGGCTTCGGCACCACCGGCGATCATCACGTCAGCGTCGCCGAATTTGATCATGCGCCAGGCTTCCCCGATGTTGTTGTTGGAGGTCGCGCAGGCGGTCACGATGACCATGTTCGGCCCCATGAAGCCGTATTCCGCCGCGATCATGCCGCTGGCGATGTTCGTGATCATCATCGGGATAAGGAACGGCGAGACACGGCCAGGTCCCTTGTTCAGGAGGATCTCATACTGCGTTTCGATCGTGCTCAGGCCGCCGATGCCGCTGCCGACCATCACGCCGACGCGGTGCGGGTCGAGGCTGTCGGGGTTCAAACCGGAGTCCTTGGCGGCCATTTTCGAGGCGGCCATGGCGAACTGGAAGTAGCGGTCGGCCCGGCGGGCATCCTTGTGGTTGTTGAAGTACTGCGTGGGGTCGAAGTCCACGACCTCGCCGCCGATCTTGCAGTCGTACTTCTCGGTGTCCATCGACTGGATGCGGCGGATGCCGCTCTTTCCGGCCACCAGATTCTTCCAGAACTCTTCCTTGGTGTTGCCGTTCGGGGAGACGACTCCCATGCCGGTGATGACGACGCGACGCTCGCTCATTGTGTATGTTTTGGGGGTTGGACTGAGGGTTGAGAGAACACGGTTTGAAGGGTGGGGCAAGGGGAAATCGTGCCAGCGCGGCGTCTCCATGCTTGAGCGTCGTGAAATACCGTGGTTGGCTCGAAAAGTGATCCGCCTGACCGCCATTTTCGCGCTCGTTGTTTGTTCCGCCGTCGCCGCTGCCGACCAGACGGACGCAGGCGCGATTCCACCCGTGTTTCGCGAATGGATCGCCGCGCAAAAAGGCATTGGCAGCATCAAGGTGCCCTTCACCCAGACGCGCACCACGCCCGCCTTGAAGGAACCGGTGACCGCGAGCGGCCGCTTCTGGCGCATGGCGGACGGCCGCTTCCGCTGGGAGCTCGGCTCGCCGGCATCGATGATCCTCGTCTTCGACAAGGAAACCGTGCAGCTCAAGGAAAGCGCGGATGCCGCGTGGCAGACGTTGAAGCCGGATGACAGCCGCGTGCGCATGTGGATGCGCTTTCTCAGCGGACGCGACATGGAGACCGAGTCACTGACGAAGAACTTCACGCTGAAGGTCACGCAGGAGGAGAAAAGCTTCGTCACGGTGGCGATGATTCCGCGGCCCCTGCTGATCAAAAAGTACCTCACGCAGCTCGACATGCAGATCCAGCCCGGCGGAAAGCGGCTGCTGGGCTTCCGCATCGTGCAGGGAGATGGTTCGACGCTCCTGATGCACTTTGGCCCGCCGGAGACCGTGGCCGGAGACCATCCGGAGCTGTTTCAGGCCCGGTAAAAGATGGAAAATGCCCCCAAGAGGCGGGTAAAGGGTGCGTTTACGGTGGTTACCAGCCATGGACCCGACCACTGTTCCATCCACGCCGGAGGACGATGCCGTCCCTGTGCCAGCCGCCGTTGCCGTCCATGAAGAGCCCGGGGTCTGGCGGCAGCCGAACCGCTTTGTGCGAATGTGGCGCTCGATCGGCGGCGGATCGCTGACGTTGAGCCTTTTGGTTCATGTCGGACTGCTGGTGGTGGCCGGCTTCGTGGTCCTCGCCTCACAGGTGTTTGACAAGCAGGTCGATTTCCTCCCAGGTGGCGGCACGAACCAGGGTGCCGCGGCTTCGGCGGATCTCGCCCACAAGGTGCAGATGAAACACCAGCAGCGCATGAAGAAGACACCGCCCATGCAGCGGCTGGTCTCGGCCAGCATCAGCGCCAACATCACCCTGCCCGAGGCACCGCCGGACATGCTGACGATGCCGGACATCTCATCCCTTTCCGGCGGCGGAAAGCTGGGCAGCGGCGGATTCGGCACTGGCGGCGCGGGTGGCGGGTTCGGCAACGGCCACGGGCTCGGCGGGGCGGGCGGCATGACCTTCAAGCCGCTGATGATGTTCGGCACGGAGCTGAAGGACACCCGCAAGATCGCCGTGGTCATGGATGTCTCGCGGTCGATGACGAAGTATCTGCCGCTCGTGGCCAAGGAACTCGACAAGGTGGCCTACGGCAGCACGCTGGTGCTTTACTTTGGCTGCGGCCTGGCAAAACCGAAGGGCAAGATCGATGACGACATCAATCCGACCTCCAGCGAAAAATTCCGCACTTTCTGGCAGGTGTGGGAGGGCAGGACGCCGCTGAACACGCCCGCCGACGAGCGCAAAAAACTCAAATACAATCCCGGCCTGCCCATGCCGCTGCAGGACATCTTCAACCAGATGGAAAAACGGCGGAACACCTACTTCGTCGAATTCAACGGCATCACCTATGCCTGGACGGCCCTGATGTCGAAGGAGGTCATGGATGCCGACACCATCTACTGGTTCGCCGATTTCATGGACAAAGTGGATGCCGAGCAGATGGAGACGGTCTTGAAAACGCTCAAGAAGCGCAAGCAGAAGCTCTACATCCACGCCTCCCAGCAGGGACGCTCCTTCACCCAGGTGAAGGACACGCTGGTCATCCCGTCCGGCGGGGCCGTCATCGAGACGAAGACGGAGGAAATGCCGAAAAAGAAGAAAAAGGCGAACTGAGCGCCCTCCGGCTCAATAGTCTCGGTTCAACAGGTAATCCGCCAGCTGGCGCAGCCGCGTCCCGCTTTCGCCGAACACATCGAGCGCCCGGTTTGCCGCTTCTGTGAGGCGTTGGGCCTCCGCACGCGAGGCTTCCAGGCCCATCAGCGCCGGATAAGTGCTTTTCTCCGACGCCACGTCCTTCCCGGCGCTTTTGCCGAGTTTTTCGCTCGTCTGTGTCACGTCGAGGATGTCATCGATGATCTGGAAAGCCAGGCCGGTGGCCATGCCGAAATCGTGCAGAGCCTTGAGCTGGTCGGCACTCCCGTCGGCACTCATGCCGCCCAGTTTCACACTCGTGGTCAGCAGCGCGGCCGTTTTACCCTCATGAATGAAGCGCAGGTCCTCCAGCGGCAGCTTTTTGCCCTCGCCTTCGAGATCCGCCACCTGGCCGCCCACCAGATGCAGGCTTCCGGCAGTGCGGGCCAGTTCCAGCACCATCACGGCGGAGGGATGACGTGCCGCCACGGGCGTCTTGGTCACCAGTTCAAAGGCCAGCGCCTGGAGCGCATCGCCAGCGAGCAGTGCCATCGCCTCGCCATAGACCTTGTGGCAGGTGGGAACACCGCGGCGCATGTCATCGTCATCCATGCAGGGCAGGTCGTCGTGAATGAGGGAGTAGGTGTGCAGGCACTCGACCGCGCAGGCATTGAAGACGGCGTCCTCAGCTCTGCCGCCGCAGGCTTCAGCCGCCGCCAGGCACAGGATGGGCCGCAACCGCTTTCCACCGGCGAACATGCTGTGCCGCATCGCCTGGTGCAGCGTGGTCGGACGCGTCTTGGCATCGGGAATGAGACGGTTCAGGGCCGCGTCCACGAACTGGCAGCGCTCGGCGAGGTATTCTTTGAGGTCGAACATGGAGGGGCGGACAGTGGGGAGCGCCCCGGCAGGCTTCAACTCGATTTCTTCCCGTAAAGCCGCCGGACCCGGGCCCGGAACAGCCTGAACTCCTCCTTGCCAAGCGGGGAAGTGCCCCCATATTCGCGCCCCTTTTTATGGACATCCTCATCGGCATTCTCACCACAGTCGAAGTCATCGTCTGCCTTCTGCTCATCCTTGTCGTGCTCATGCAGCGCCCGCGGCAGGAAGGCCTTGGCGCTTCCTTCGGCGACGCCGCCGCCAGCCAGGTCTGGGGCGCACAAACCACGAACGTGCTGCAAAAGTTCACGGTTTACCTCGCCATCGTTCTTTTCGCCCTCACGCTGCTCCTGGCCGTGCTCGTCGCCCGCAAGCAGACCGGTAGCAAGACCGAGAAGATCTTCGGCGATGCCAAGCCCGCCCCTGCGGCTCCAGCAGTCCCTGCGGCCGCCGATCCGCATGCCGGTCTGCCCACCAAGGCCGCTGAGGCGCCCAAAGCGGACGACAAGAAGGCTGCGGATGCTGCCAAAGCTCCTGCTGCCGCTCCGAAGGCCGACGACAAGAAGGCTGAGCCCGCCAAAGCCCCTGCTCCGGCGAAGTCCGAGCCGGCGAAGGCTCCCGAAGCTCCGAAAGCCGCCGCACCGGCCCCAACACCTGCTCCCGCACCGGCCGCGCAGCCGAAGTGAGTTGAGATCACAGATTCGAACCCGCCAAGGACACGACCCCGGTCGTGTCCTTTGTTTTTTGGGCACACCTTTCATGACGCAGGCACATCGCTGGAATAACCCTGTGAGACCCACGTTAAGCCTTCTCCCAACCCATGAAGCGCCGTTCCTTCCTCAAGTCCGTTCCCACTGTCGCCGTCGCATCGCAGATCCTGCCCGCGCAGGACGCCAAACCGCCATTTGGAGCCGAGTTTCCAAGCCTCGATTCGCAGACGACCGGCACCTGGTGGGCACCGCGTGCGGTTGCGGCTCCGAAGGCCAATCCAGGCGGAAAAGGCAAGGCCAAGGGCAAAGGAAAAGGCAATGCGGGGCCGATCGTCGATCTGAACGTCCCACGGGATCAGGTGGTGTGCTTTGCCATCTACACGCATGAGCGCGGCGTGCTGAAAGTCTCCGCGCAGTTGTTCCCGCTGAAGCCCGCTGAGGCACGTGAGGCCCGCCTGGAGATCAAACGCGGCGACGCATGGCAGGAAGTGGCCAGGGCGGAAGTGCTTTACCCCGGCTGGGACGCCCATTTCCGCGTCGAAGGCTGGGACAACACGCAGACCGCCCCCTACCGCGTCCGCCATGGCGAGAAAGCGATGTTTGAAGGCACGATTCGTCGCGATCCCATCGAGAAAGACGAGATCGTCATCGCCAACATGTCCTGCAACTCCGCCCGCACAAAGGGCGGCCGGCCTGAGATCGTGAACCGCCTGCTCCAACAGGACCCGGACCTGCTCTTCTTCGCCGGAGACCAGACCTACCACCACACCGAGCACACTGCCGGCTGGATCGAATTCGGCCTGCAATTCCGCGACGTGATGCGCGACCGCCCGACGATCTGCATTCCCGACGATCACGACGTCGGTCACGGCAATCTCTGGGGTGAAAACGGCAAGCGTTCCACCATTCCAGGCGACGCGGACGGCGGCTATCGTTATCCCGTCGAGTACGTGAACCAGGTGCAGCGCCAGCAGTCCTGGCACCTGCCCGATGCGGTCGATCCTGCGCCAGCGGATCGCGGCATCACGGTCTATTTCACCCGCATGCGCGTTGGCGGCATCGATTTCGCCATCCTGGAGGACCGCAAATTCAAATCCGGCCCCGCAGGCAAGATTCCGCAGATGGGGCCGCGTCCTGATCACATCAACGACGAGAAGTATGATCCCAAAGCGATCGATCTACCCGGCCTGCAACTGCTCGGCGAACGCCAGATGAAGTTCATGCGCGACTGGACCCAGGACTGGAGCGGGGCGCAGTTGAAGTGCGTGCTCTCCGCCACCGCCTTTTGCGGTGCGGTGCATCTGCACGGCAGCCCTGACAACCGCCTGCTCGCCGATCTCGATTGCAACGGCTGGCCGCAAACCGGCCGCAACGAAGCGCTGCGCGAAATCCGCCGCGCACGCGCCACGCATCTGTGTGGCGACCAGCATCTCGCCGTCACCTTGAAGCACGGCATCGACGAATTCGGCGACGGCCCCTACGGTTTCACCAGTCCAGCACTCGTGAACACGATCTACGGCCGCTGGTGGCATCCGAAGGACGAAAAACCCGGTCCGAACGCCGTCGCCGGCAGTCCTTTGCCCTGGACCGGCGATTTCAAAGACGGCCTCGGCAACCGCATGTCCATCATGGCCTACGCGAACCCCGAGGACATCCAGGACGAGAAAAAACGCGCCGATGGCTACGGACTCGCCCGCTTCAACAAGAAGACCGGCCAGGTCACCTTCGAATGCTGGCCACGCTTCTCCGATGGCAGTCAATTCCCCGGCTGGCCCATCACCGTGAACACCGACGACAACGACGGCCGCAAACCCACCGCCTGGCTGCCCGAGATCATCGTCGAAGGCGCTGAACGCCCCGTGATCCAGGTCATCGCCGAGTCGAATGGCGAAGTGCTCTACACGATCCGAGCCAAGAGCAGCCGCTTCCAGCCACCCGTTTATGCCGAAGGCAGCTACACCGTGAAAATCGGCAAGGACAAGCCGGATGCCCAGACGCTCGCCGGTTTGAAAGCGACCGACAAAGCGAAGGCCGGATCGAAGACGGTGAAGGTTTGATTAGGCTCGCCGCCTGTGCCGCAGCGCGGCACTCGTATCGTTGCCCGGCCTTTCAAGGCCGGGATTTCTTCGCCAGCCCCCTCGCTCTCGAGCATGTGTCGCAGAGCGACACCCGAACCCTCCGCTATCCCCAGACATACTCCGGGTTCCATTCGATCTCATGCCGGGTCAGAAACTCGATGTACTCTTCTTGAAAAGTCTTCACACGATGGTGTTCCCGCTGCTTCTTGATGTAATCGAACACCTCCGAGGTCTGCGATTTGCTCACGGTGAAGGCTCCATAGCCATCCTGCCACTCGAAGGTGCTCATCTTCGGAAAGGTTGCGTGAATCCACTTCGACGACGGCCCTTTCAGAAGCTGCACTGCCTTGCTGACATCCAGATTCGGCGGCAGTCTCAGCAGCACATGAACGTGGTCCTGATAACCACCGACACAGAGCGGAACCATGCGTTTCTGGAGCGCGATTCCGGCGATGTATTCCCAAATGCGCGGCTGAATCTCCTCCGAGAACCAAGGCAAACGGTCCTTCGTGCTCCAGATCAGATGATACGTCAGGCTGTGGAAAGAATCGGCCATGATGAGTGACTGCGGCGGGTTCGGGCGTCGCGCTGCGACGCATGACATGCGCGGAGATGTTTTGCACTTGATTCCCGGCCTTGAAAGGCCGGGCAACGACACGGATGCCGCTCTGCGGCATGGTTTTGCGCGCGCCGCTGGCTTCAACTGCGAGCATCGACCCATGGCCCTGTGTCGCAGAGCGACACACGTGCCGTAGCCCCGTCTTTCAAGACGGGGCCAAAGGAGAAGGTGCTCGTGTTCTCCCCGGCGTCGCAGCGCGACGCTCGAACCCCGCCTTCACACCCAGAACCATCGCCTCATGTGCATTTCCGATAGTGCGCCGTGCAAAAGGGGGCTTCCCAAGGGGCGTTGGTTTCGCGTAGCATCTCCGCCCTCCGACCATGAAACGCACTCTCCTTGCCGCGCTCTGTCTCTTTGCCCTCAGCCCTTTGCCCTCCGCGTTTTCGGCGGAGCCGCTCCGCGTCTTCATCCGCGCCGGCAAAAAGTCCCACGGCCCCGGTGCGCATGATTTCCCACAGTTCCTCAAAGACTGGGTGCCGATGCTCAATGAACGCGGCGCGAAGTGCGAGGGCAGCCTCGAATTCCCGACGAAGGAGCAGCTCGACCGCACGGATGTGCTCATCTTGCACGCGCAGGAGGCCGGGAACATCAAGATTGGCGACGAGCGGAAGAATCTGATGGAGTTCCTCGCTCGCGGCGGCGGCGTGGTGACGATCCACGCGGCGGCGGTGTCAAAAGACCACGATTGGTTCAAGACGATCATCGGCGGATCGTGGCACTTCGGGCAGACGAAATGGCTGGAGGCACCCATGAGCCTCTATTTCACCGATCACGACAACGCGATCACGAAGGACATCAGCAACTTCGACATCGACGACGAGATCTACTACGACATGGATTTGCTGCCCGAGGCCAAGATCCTCGCCGCCGCCTACACGCCGAACACGCCGCAGGTCAAAGGCGGCAACAAAGAGGCCCAGCAACGTGCCGCCGAGGCCGTGGCGAAGAAGAAGGCGGTCAATATTTACGACATCCAGCCGCAGGTGTGGACCTATGAACGTAATGGGGCCATTCCTGGCCCCTCTGAAGGGGGCAAGAATGCCCCCGATACGACCTATCGCGCCTTCACCTGCATCCCCGGCCATTGGTATAAAAACTTCAGCCACAATGCGCTGCGCACGATGATCCTGCGCGGCATCGCCTGGGCCGGAAAGCGGGAAAACATCGACGAGCTGTGCAAACCGGCCGAGCTGGGCGATGCGCTGCGTTATGCTGAAGGCGGCGTGCCGCGTCCGCAGGACATGCCGGGGCATCTGGAGGTGCATCCGGAATTCAATCTCACGCTGGTCGCCGCCGAGCCGCTCATCAACAAGCCGATGAACATCGACTGGGATGAAAAAGGCCGCCTTTGGGTCGTCGAGACACCGGAGTATCCGAACGGCCTCCGCCAGTCGAATGTGGACGCGTGGAAGGACAGCGGCGCCATCAAGCCCGGCCAGTATGACCGCAAACCGCTCGACCGCGTCTCCATCCTCTCCGACACGAATGGCGACGGCGTCATGGATAAGAAAACGGTGTTCGCCGACGAGATCGAGCTCGCCACGAGCAGCGTGTTTTACAAAAACGGCGTCATCGTCTGCGCCGCGCCCGATGTGTGGTTCTTCGAGGACACGAACGGCGACGACAAGGCCGACAAGCGCACCAAGCTCTACACCAATCTCGGCAACCGCGACACGCACGCCGTCATCAACAACATGCGCTGGGGCCTCGATGGCTGGATCTACGCCACGCACGGCTATTCGAGCACCGACGACGCAAAATCCGGCGATGGCAGCAAGGGCTTCGGCCCCATCGGAGCCGGTGTCGTGCGCTTCAAGCCGGACGGCAGCGCTTTCGAGCAATACGCCAGCCGCGGCGGCAACACCTGGGGCCTCGACATCACCAGCGACGGCCAGGTTTTCTACACGCAGCCCACCAGCGGCAATCACTTCATCCACGTCGTGCTGCCGGAGTATGTGCTGGCCAAAGGCAAGCTGCCCGGCGTCAGCGGCACGAATGGCATGCTGCCGCGTGAGCCGACGTATCCGGCCATGCATTGGGAGCAGCAGGCCTATGTGCAGATCGACCAGGTCGGCAGCTACACCGCCGCCGCCGGATGCGCCATCTATGAAGGCGGCGCCTGGCCCGCGAAGTGGAACTACGGCTACTTCACCACCGAGCCCACGCTGAACATCGTCAGCCACTTCATGGTCGAGCCCGATGGCGTCACCTACAAAGCGAAGCGCGAGCCTGGCCGCGAGCAGACCGAGTTCATCCGCAGCAAGAACCTGTGGTTCCGCCCCATCGAGAATCGAGTCGGTCCGGATGGAGCGCTCTACATCGTCGATTTCTGCAATCAGGCCGTCATTCACAACGACACCCGCGGCCCCACCCACGGCCCCGCCAACGCCGCCGTCCGCCCCGACCGCGACCACTACTACGGCCGCATCTGGAAGGTGCAGCACAAGGAAGCGAAATCGCCAGCCGCCACCGCTTATCGCAACAAGCCGGAGTCCAAAGGCACTCAAGGCAGCAAAGCGCTGCTGGCCTACGAAGCCGCCAAACAAGCCGCGAATGCCGAAAAGCTCCTCCAGGACTTCGCCGCTGCTCAAGATGACTGGACCCGCAGCGCTCTCATCGCCGCCGCAGCCGACAAACCTGCCGAAGTCATCGCTGCTGCGCTGTCTTCCTCGTCGCCCGAATCGCTTTCCAATTTCGTCAGCGCCCTCCTTCCCGCCGCACTCCCCGCGAATGCCGAAAAACTCATCACCGCCTGTGCCAACGCCGATGCGAAGGCCGATCCGGTGAAGAACGCCATCCTCCGTGGCATCGCCACGAGCATGAATGAAGCTCCCGCGATGTCTCCAGCACTCACGGAGGCTTTGAAGAAGCTTCTCGCCCAGCCTTCGCTCGCCTCGGCCACATTGCCGCTCGTGACGAAGTGGGACAAAGGCGCCGTGCTCGCTGCCGAGGTCAAAGCGCAGCTCGACAAGCTCAGCGCCACGCTTTCCGACAACGCCGCGCCTGTAGAAGCGCGTGTGAGCGCTGCGAAGGGCCTTGTGGCCGTTGGAGGTGCTTCGCAGGAGTACGTTGTTCGAGCTTTAGCTCGTCCGGAAATGCCTGCGGCACTGCAAAGCGCCATCGTGGCCGCTTTGGACGAAAGCGGCGGCGTGGAGGCCATCGTGCCCGCTTTTGGCACGCTGAAGCGTGAACAACAAACCCAAGCCTTCGAAGCCATGCTCAAACGCCCCGAGGCCACCGGAGCCCTGCTCGATGCCGTGAAGGCCGGCAGCATCGACCGCGCGATTTTTGCCCCTGGCGATGTCGCACGCCTGCGCTCGCATCCGAACAAGCAAATCGCCAAACGCGCCAACGACCTCTTCAAGGTCAACAACGCCGCGAAGGATGCCATCATCGCCAAACTCGTGCCGGAGGTCGAGAAGCCCGGCAATGCCGCGCAGGGCAAAATGCTCTTCACCGCCGCCTGCGCCATCTGCCACAAGCTCGGCGACATCGGCGTCGCCGTCGGCCCGCCGCTCGATGGCATGGGCGCGCATGGACCCGCCGAATTGCTCGTGCACATCGTCGATCCGAATCGCGAGGTCGATCCCAGCTTCTGGGCCTTCAACATCACCACGAAGAAGGGCGAGACACTCGTCGGCGTCGTCACCAGTGAAAACAGCGCCACCGTCACGCTCGCCACGCAGGTCGGCGTGCGCGAGATCGCGAAGAACGACATCGAAAAACGCGAGAACACCAAGCGCAGCCTCATGCCGGAAGGTCTCGATGCGCTCGGCCCCGAGCCGCTGCGCGACATCCTCGCCTTCATCTGCGGCGATGCGATGAAGCAGTTCCGCATCCTCCACCTCGCCGACGCCTTCACCGCCGACAGCCGCGACGGCCTCTTCGCCAGCTCCGATCCTCGCGGCGGCCAGGTGAAACTCACCAAGTTCGGCAACGTGAAGGTCGAAGGCGTGCCCTTCTTCATCCAAGACCCCGCGAAAAGCTCCACCGGCGGCAATTTGATCGTGCTCAAAGGCGGCCCCGGCAAAGACAACCACTCGCAGACCTTCCCCGCGAAGGCCGAGGTGGCCATCAACGTCGCCGCGAAGCGTCTGCAACTCCTCAGTGGCGTCTCCGGCTGGGGTTTCCCCGCCGTGCAGGACGAAGCGCCCGCGCTCAAAGCCACCGTCGTCTATGAAGGCGGCGAGAAGGAGGAATTCACCCTCCTCAACGGCATCCACTTCAGCGATTACATCCGCCCTGTCGAAGTCCCCGGCTCCAAAGGCATCGAAGGCCTCGCCGATGGCCAAGAGCCGCGCCTCCTCACGCTCGAACTCACGAAGAAAGCCGTCGCGAAGACCCTGATCCTCGAAAGCCCCGCCGGAAACAAAACGCCGCCGGTCATCATCGCCGTCACCGCCGACATCGAAGGCAAAGGACCCGAACGTAGAACGAACTTCCAAGTTCGTCCCCGCAACACACCGCCAGCCGGAAAAACGAACGTGGACGTTCGTTCTACGGGCCCCAAAGAAGGCGGCAAAGGCGATGGCCCGCTCGTTCCTGCCGCGCCCGTGCAGTGGGAAGCGGGCAAAACACGCATCCTCGTCATCGGCGGCGGTTCCTCGCACAACTTCAAAGACTTCTTCGGCACCACCGATGTCGCCACGCTCAAAGCCGCCGGCTTCACCGTCCACTACACCGAAGACCGCGACCAAGCCGCTGCCGAACTTGCCAACGCCGACGCCGCCATCATCAGCGTGAACCGCAAATTCTTCGACACCGGGGCCTATCGCAAAGCGCTCTTCGATTTCGCCGCCGCAGGCAAAGGCATCGTCATGCTGCATCCCGGCACCTGGTATGGCTTCTCCGGCTGGCCCGAGCTCAACGCCCAAATCGTCGGCGGCGGTGCCCGCGGCCACGACAAGATCCATCCCTTCGACGTGAAAGCCCTGAAAGCCGATCATCCCGTCATGAAGGACGTGCCTGCCAGCTTCAACGTCGAAGACGAACTGTATTATGTGAACGCCGAAGGCACTCCCGAAGGCACCGCCCCCATCGAAGTCCTCGCCGAAACGAGCAACAGCGACAAATACCAAAAGCCGCACCCCAGCGTCTGGATCACCAAGCACCCGAAAGCCAAGATCGTCGGCATCGCCCTCGGCCATGACGCCCGCACGCACGATTTGAAGCCCTACCAGCAGCTCCTCATCAACGCCGCGAAGTGGACGAGCGGGAAGTGATGGCAGGCACTGATCAGGCGGCCCCGGTGACCGCCTGACTTCATTTTCGGCCACGCCTGCGGCTTGTGCGGCGGCCATGCGTGGCCGAAGCGTTGCGTGTGGCGTTTGATCCTCATTGTGAACTGCACACCGTCCTGGAGGACGGCACACGCCTGCTCATGCGCTCGCTCCGGCCTGCGGATGAAGAAGCCGTGGCCGAGGCATTCCGCCATCTGTCGCCAGACGCGATCTACTTTCGCTTCTGGTCCCGGTTTCGTGAGGTGAACCCGCGTCTGATCGAACAGATCTGCTCGCCGGACCAAAAGGACCATGCCGGCTGGGTGATTCTGCACGAGTCGCGCACGGACATTCCTTGTGTGGCCGGTGCGTCGCTCTGGCGGATGAAGGACGAGCCTGAAGTGGCGGAGGTTTCCTTCACCGTGGCCGACGAGTTTCAGGAACGCGGCCTCGGCACGCTGCTGCTGGCGGTTTTGTGGGAACATGCGGCTGCCCTCGGCATCCAGAAGCTGGTGGGCCATGTGCTGCGCGAAAACATCGTCATGCGTGCCTGGTGGAGCGCGCTGGGCGCCACCGAGGTGAGCGGCCAGCGCCACTATGTGACCACCTTGCTCCTGGACGAGACCTTGCTCGAATCAACCAGCGCTGGCGACCGCCTGCGCCAGAAGCTGGCGTGGGTGCGCACGTGCATGAATGAAGGTGCCCCGCCTGACACGAGGGCATGAAAAAGGCGGGAGCCTGGGCCCCCGCCTTTGGAAAGATTCGTCTGAGATCGACTACTTCACGATGCCGAGCAGCTCGACTTCAAAGATGAGCGCCTCGTTCGGGCCGATGTCACCACCCGCGCCCTGCTCACCGTAGGCAAGCTGGGAAGGGATGTAGATGCGCCACTTCGAGCCGACGGGCATGAGCTGCAGCGCCTCGGTCCAGCCTTTGATGACTTCCTGGACGCCGAAGGTGATGGGCATGCCGCGCTCGACGGAGCTGTCGAACACTTTGCCGTCGATGAGCGTGCCGTGGTAGTGGACGTTCACGCGGTCGGTGGCCTGGGGCTTCGGACCGTCGCCGGCTTTGAGCACTTCGTATTGCAGACCGCTGGCGGTGGTGGTGACGCCCTTTTTCTTGCCGTTTTCAGCGAGGAACTTGTCACCAGTGGCCTTGGCTTCCTGCCCGCGCATGGCTTCCTTTTCGCGCATGCTGCCCTCAAAGGCCTGCATGGCGGCCATGAGCTCCTCCTGCGAGAATTTCGGCTTCTCACCGGCCATGCCGGACTTGATGCCTTCGGTCAGGGCGGCCAGATCGATGGCGATGCCCTGGTTTTTGAACTGGTCGCCGAAATTACGGCCGATGAAGTAGCTGACTTTGTCCATGGGGACTTTGGCGGGGGTGGCGGGAGCTTCGGCCGGCTGCGCTGGCTTGACTTCCTGGGCTTGAACGACTGTGACAGCCGCAAGCGCGGCGCAGAGCAGGGCGATGGTGGGTTGCATAGGAGCAGGCAGCCTAAGCGCCCGGGAAAGAGCGGTCAATCAAAGCCTTGGAAGGGCGGGAAAAAGGCGTTTGACCCCTTGGGAGCCATGAACCACTATCGCCACCCCTTAAACCAGACCACAATAATGCCCGCCAAAATCTACACTGAAAAAGACGCGAGCCTCGCCCCCCTCAAAGGCAAGACTTGCGCTGTCATCGGCTTCGGCTCCCAAGGCCACGCCCACGCCCTGAACCTCAAGGAGAGCGGCGTCAAAGTCGTCATCGGCCTTTACCCTGGCTCCAAGAGCCGCGCGGTGGCTGAAGAAAAGGGCCTCAAGGTCATGGACACCGCCGATGCGGTCAAAGCTGCCGACGTCATCTTCGTCGCCGTGCCGGACACCAAGATCGGCGGCGTGTACAAGAGGGACATCGCCCCGAACCTCACCAAGGGCAAAACGCTCCTCTTCTCCCACGGCTTCGCCATTCTCTACAAGACGGTCGTCCCGCCGAAGGACGTGAACGTCATCATGGTGGCCCCGAAAGGCCCCGGCCACATCGTCCGCCGCCAATACACAGAAGGCAAGGGCGTCCCCTCTTTGATCGCCATCCATCAGAATGCCGACAAGCAGGCCAAGAAGATCGCTCTCGCCTGGGCGCACGGCATCGGCGGCACCCGCGGCGGCGTCATCGAGACCACCTTCAAGGAAGAAACCGAAACCGACCTCTTCGGCGAGCAGACCGTCCTTTGCGGTGGCGCCAGCGCCCTCGTCCAGGCCGGCTTTGAAGTGCTCACCGAGGCTGGCTACAGCCCTGAGATGGCCTACTTCGAGTGCTTGCATGAGCTGAAGCTCATCGTGGACCTTATGAACGAGTCCGGCATCGCCGGCATGCGCTTCTCCATCTCCGAGACCGCCAAGTGGGGCGACGTCAAAGTCGGACCGAAGATCATCGACGCCAGCGTCAAGAAGCGCATGAAAGCCGCGCTGAAGGACATCCAGACCGGCAAATTCGCCAAGGAATGGATCAAGGAGACCGAAACCGGCTACAAGACCTTCAACAAGCTGCTCAAAGACGGCGAGAAGCACCCGATCGAAAAGACCGGCGCCCGCCTCCGCAGCCTCATGCCCTGGATCAAGAAGCGCGACATCAAAGGCGCGCAGGCCAGCTACGCATAAAGCAGTCAAGACGTTCAAGCATCGTCAAAGAGTCAAGAAAGGCGCGGACCGGAAACGGTCCGCGTTTTTCATTTCAGGAGCACCCAAAGCCCATCAACCCCGACAAGAAATCGATCGTGATTCGCGAATCACGAATTGCCAAAGAGGTTTGAAGGCATTTGACGCACGACGACCTTGCCTGAGGTGATCACCTCACATTCGCGTGCCCCAGCTTCTCCTCCGGCGTCCTGAACAGCATCGCGATGCTGAACGTGACCACGGTGCCGAAGAGGATGCGCCACGGGAACTCGATCTCCGGCACCCAGGCGGGGCGTGAGAACCCGTCGCCAAGGCCGAGGGTGGAGGCGAGTCCTTTGTCGAGCCCGCTCAAGTAACCCACGACGATGAAACCCGCGAGCATGGCGATGCCGTTGCCCAGATCGTTGCCGCGCCCCTTGGTGAAGAGGCCGACCATGAACACGCCGAGCAGCGAGCCATACGTGTAGCCGAAGATGCCGAGGATGATCGGAATGATGCGCAGCGATGGATTGTGCGCCTTCACCCACGCGGTGCCGAGCGCCACGCTGATGAGGAAGATCGCAAACAACACGGTGCCGAGCCGCAGCACACGCACCTTGCCTTTTTCGGTGTCCGGTTCCCCGAACCAGCGGAAGTGAAAGTCGCGCACGTAGCTCGTGGCGAGCGAGTTGAGCGCCGTGCTCAGAGATCCCATCGCCGTGGCGAGCACCCCGGCGATCACAAGGCCGCGCAGGCCCGACGGCATCGAGGTCAGGATGAAAAACGGAAACACCTGGCTGCTGTCCGGTTTTCCCACTGCGTTCTTCGGCAGGAGGATCTCCGGATGCTGCTGATAAAACACAAACAGCAGGATGCCGATGCTCAGCACCATCAGATTGACCGGGATGTCGGCGAGACCGGAGAGAATCGTGGCCTTGGCGCTCTGGCTCTTGTCCTTGGCCGTCAGCATGCGCTGCACCATGTCCTGGTCCGTGCCGTGCGTGGCCAGTGTCACGAAGGTGGAGCCGAGAAACGCGGCCCAGACCGTGTACTCCGTTTCGAGAACGCCCTTGATCCAACCCCAGGCGCCCGGATGCGCGGGGTCCGGTCTGCCCCAATCGACGAATGCCGGCTCTTGAATCGCACCCTGCAGGGCCGCCCAGCCGCCGGTGTGACCGAGCAGGTGCCACAGGCCGAAGCCCAGGGCTGAAAACAGGATCACCACCTGGATCACATCCGTCCAGATCACCGCACGAATGCCGCCCAGCGTGGTGTAGATCGATGTCAGCACCGTGATGCCGACCAGCGCGGCCGCATACAGCCAGAACTCCTGCATCGGCGTCGTCTGCGGATTGATGAAGACTTTCCATGCGAGCACCAGCAGCACCGTGGGCACCCACAGCCGTGATCCGCTCGCCAGCAGCCTTGTCACCAGGAAGATCGCCGAGGCGCGGCGCCGTGTCTTCGGCCCGAAGCGCACTTCGAGGAATTCATACACGCTCACCACGTTGTGCTTGTAATAAGCCGGAATGAAAACCGCGCTCACGACCACACGCGCGAGCAGGTAGCCCGCCATGAGCTGGATGTAGGTGAAATTGCGCAGCGCGTAACCTTCCCCGGGCGCGCCGAAGAACGTGCCCGCGCTGATCTCAGCGGCCAGGATGGAGGCCAGCACCGCCCACCACGCGATCTGCCGGTCGCCGAGAGTGAATCCCTCCATGCTGCCGCTCTTGCTGCGCTGTGAGAGCCCGATCCCGATGATCAGGGCGAAGTAACCGAGGATGACGAGCGCGTCGAGAAGGTGGGGCATGGTGCGAAGTGTCGCCGCAAAGCACCATGCCCGTCAAGCCTTGCGGCCTAATCCTTCGTCTCGTTGCGCAGCTCAAGACGTGGCAGCGCACGCACGATGACGCGGTGCTGCACCGACGTTCCGCGCGGCGAGACCACGGTGACCTCCTCATACACCTTTCCGCAATCCGCGTTGGTCAAAGCACGGTTGATCAGACGCCGCGTCAGCACCGTGGAATCGCCGAGCTGCTGGCGGGTCACGTAGCCCGTCGGCGTTGCCAGGGCAGTCGCCACAGGCTGGCCTTTCTTGTTGTAAATAGTCTGCGGCTTGGAAACGCACTGAGTCAGCAGGCTGCTGGCACAAAGGCCCAGGATCACGGCATCAAGAACAGGTTTTTTCATGGGGTTGGGTTGGTTGGATTGCCCGCGCTCCTGCCACGATCGCAGGGACGGGTGGAGCCGTTGGAACCTGCGATAACGCCTTCGTTCAAAAGTCTGGCGATCAGCCGGTTGCGCCCTCCAGCGCCAGACAAAACCGGCTCCTCCCTTCCGTCCGTCGGAAGCCCCCGCGTCGCCCACGAAAAGGCCTCGCGCTCCCGCATCAAGTCGCTAGCATCCGGCCCGAATGTCCGCCGCCACCTTCATCAGAGAGCTTCGCCACAACTGGAAGACCATCGGCGCGGTGGCGCCCTCCAGTCCCGCCCTTGCGGAGCGCATGATGGAGGCCTCCGGCGTCTGGCAGGCACGGCGCATCCTGGAACTGGGCCCCGGCACCGGCGCCCTGACAGAGGCGATCGCCGGCACCATGCCGCACGAAGCCGACTACCTCGGCATCGAGCTCAATCCCACTTTTGTCGAGAAGCTCCGCCCGCGGTTCCCACGCATGCGTTTTGAATGCGCAGGCGCACAAGAATACGACTTCGCGCAGGCGCTGTCGGATGACGGCAAGTTTGACACCATCATCAGCGGACTGCCCTGGACGGCCTTTCCGCGTTGCTTGCAGGAGGCGATCCTGGGCAATGTGCTTCCCCATCTCGCATCCGGCGGCTCATTCGTCACCTTCGCCTACTGGGGCTTCCATCAACTGCCCGCCGGGCAGCGTTTTCGCGAACTGCTGCACGAACTGACCCACGGGGTCGAGACGACCCGTGTGGTCTGGGCCAACCTGCCGCCCGCGTTCGTTTACGTCGCCCGCAAGGCCTGAGGCGGTTCATTCCGCCGCCTTCTTCTTTTTGCCCTTGCCCTTTCCTTTGCCCTTCTTCGCGGGCTCGGGGCTTTTCACATCGGTGTTCTTCGTTGGCATCGGGGCTTTGATGGATTCACGCCATGCGAGCATCTTTGCGTGCAGCTCCTTGGTCTTTTCGGGATTTTCCGTCGCCAGGTTCTTCTGCTCGCCGATGTCATCCTTGAGGTTGTAGAGCTCCAGGCGGCCATCTTCGAAGAACTCCATCAGCTTCCAGTCGCCCGCTTCGATCAAACCGACGGGCGTCGTGCGCCACGTGTTTTCGCCGGCACCGAGGTAGCCCGGAAAGTGCTGGTAAATCGCCTCACGCTTCAGATTCGCCCCTGAATCGCGGAACAATGGCACCAAGCTCTCGCCATCGAGTGGCTGGCCTGCTGGCAACGTGGCTTTGCCGATGTCCGCGAACGTCGGATACAGATCCACATGGATCGTCGGCACGTCGCAGCTTGTTCCTGGCTGGGTCACGCCCGGCCAGCGCACGATGAACGGCACGCGTGTGCCGCCTTCATACAAACTGCCCTTCCCGCTGCGCAGCGGGGCATTGTCCGTGATGTCGCCGCCTTTCTTGATGCCTTCGCGTGCGTAACCCCCCACGCCGCCGTTGTCGCTGCTGAAGATGAGCACCGTGTTGTCCGCCAGCTTCAGTTCGTCCAGTGTCTTCATCACACGGCCCACGCTCTCATCCACGCTCGCGATCATGCCCGCATACACCGGGCTGTGATGCCCGCCCACAGGCGCCTTGTCCTTGAACTTCGCGATCATGTCTTCCTTCGCATCGTGGGGTGAATGCACGCCAAAATGCGGCAGGTAGAGGAAGAACGGCTCGTCCTTATGCCGCTGGATGAAATCCACCGCCTTGTCAGTGAGGAAATCAGCGAGGTACTGGCCCTTCGGATACTCCACCTTCGGCTGTGTCGAGAAATTGAAATGCCTGCCCATCGAGACGATCGCCTCGTCAAACCCGCGCTTCCCCGGATGAAATTCGCCTTCCTGGCCCAGGTGCCATTTGCCAAACATGCCCGTCGCATAGCCCGCCTTCTTCATCGTCTGCGCGATCGTGACCTTCTCCAGCGGCAGCTCCGTCGCGTTGTCCACCGGCCGCAGCGGGCGTGACTCCCACCCGAAACGTCCGATGCCGCCCACCGTGTAAACGCCCGTGCGCGGCGCATACTGGCCGCTCATCAGTGCCGCACGCGTCGGCTGGCAGTTCTGGCAGTGGTGATGCCGCGTCAGCTTCATCCCCTGGTCCGCCAGCTTGTCGATGTTCGGCGTCTCGTAGTATTTCGAGCCGAAGCAAGCCACGTCCGTGTAGCCGAGATCATCCGCGAGGATGAAGATGACATTCGGCGTGCGATCAGCCGCGTGGACGGACAGGGCGAGGAGGAAAAGGCCAACAAGATGCTTCATGCGGCCCTCCAACGAGCTGCCACGCCACCGCATTGCATCAGATTCAGCACGACCGGCCTCGTTCGCCGCGTTTTGGACCGCATCATGCCTCGTCTCCTCCTCGTTCTCTGCCTTCTCGTCTCCGTGGCGCATTCTGCCGACCTCAAACCCGGCCTGCGCACCACCATCACCTTCGACGAATCACCGCCGCACTCCGACGCGCTCGAAGTGAAGCTGCGCCTCAGCGCCGCAGAAACTCCACCGCCTTACGACGTGACGAAGGAGACCTTCGACATCCTCCTGCCGAAAAACTATCGTGAGGCCGATCCGCACGGCCTCTTCATCTGGATCAGCGCCAGCGACAAACCGGCCATCCCCGCAGAGTGGGAGCCCGTTTTGGCCGAAAAGAAGCTCATCTTCATCGGCGCTCATAAATCCGGCAACCCGCGCAGCGTCTTCGACCGCATGCGCCTCGCCATCGACGCGAACTTCAACGTGCGAAAGCTCGCCAACATCGATCCCGCCCGCGTCATCGTCTCCGGCTTCTCCGGCGGTGCTCGCGTCGCCAGCATGCTCGGCGTCTGTTATGCCGACCTCTTCCCCGCCACGATCTGCTGCATGGGCGTGAACTTCTACACCGACGTGTCCACGCCCGATGGCAAACAAACCTTCCGCCTCGGCTACCTCCCGCACGACGACTTCGTGAAGATCGCGAAGAACGAATGCCGCTACGTCCTCAGCACCGGCGAAAAAGACTTCAACCTCCCCAACACCCAGGCCGTCTTCACCAACGGCTTCCAAAAAGAAGGCTTCAAGGCCGTCGAGATGCTCAACATCCCCGCCCACGGCCACTCGCCGCCGAAAGCGGAGTGGCTCAAGAAGGCCATCGAGTTTATCGACGCCAAAATGTGACCCTACATCGCGGCAGCGTCTTGGAGTGCGCCTGTCCTCCGGCGCTTTCGAACGTCTCCAGACCTGCGAAAAGCTCCAGAGGGCTGGAGCAGTCCAAAACGCTATCGCGCCTATGCTCACCGAGGATCACTCACTCGTCCGAAAAACAAGCACGCACCACTCTGCGCATGCTGGATGGCAAAAAGGAAAGGTCGGTCGGCTTTGAGTTCGATGGGTTTTGGCTTCTCGGCAATAGCGACGGCCGCTTTGGCCATCGCCACCGCCGTCGCTGCAGCGGCCTCTGTGCCTTTTTCGTCGAGTTCGAGGAAGGTTTTGTGGAAGACCTCGGAGATGCAGAGGTAATCATCTGGCTTCTTCGGAGCCATCGCGTCAAAATCCGCGCTTCCTTGAGGTTTGTCGAAGGCGGTTGTCATGCCCATTTTTTGCAACACCTCGCCCAGCGGCACCGTCGGCGGCGTGATTTTGAATTTCGGCAGATGCAGGATGACTTCGCGAGTCTCGGCTTTCGCGCAGGAGAGCAGCGTTTCTGCCGTCAGCTTCAGTTCCACATCTGACACGCCGCTGATGCCATCTGGCACGATGAGCAGGAAATGCAGGTCATTGCCCGCATACGGCAGCGATACCGCCTGAAAGCCGCGACCATTCACATACTTCATCTGCATCTTTTGGCTCATGGCTGGCACTTGAACCGTCGCCTTGACCCCATTCGCATGAAAAGCCATCGGGGCGGTCGCATGGGCTGGAAATTCGCTTTGCCATGACGCTTTGAAATACAGCGCATTCACCAAAACGAGCCGTGTATCCCCACTGAGGCCGCCTTTGGGGATCAAATCGCGAATCCGCTTCTGTGTCTGCTTCTCCACCCAGTGGTTGATCTCTTCTCGCTCTCCCTCGTGGTCTTTGATGAAGTTCATGAGCTCCATCGGCGCTCCAAAGTGGCTTTTCACACCAGAGAGAAACGTCTCGCGGAATTCATAGCCCTTCTGCCCGAAGAGCCGGTTCGCCACATGCAGCTTCAGCGCCTCCGAAGGACCGCCATACTTTTTCGACTGCGCCACCTGCTTCTCCGAGTTTTCCTGCGCCTCCGCCAGCGCGGCCTTCAGCGCCGCGAATGACTCTCCAAGCGCTTTCTTGTCCTCAGGAAAATGCAGCACACGAGCCATCTCCTCCTGCGTCGCCCCGCTGGCACCGAGATACGTCATCCCGAGCGCCGATTGGATCGAGTAGGGCGAAAGGCATGCATTCCCCTCTTTCGGCATCTGCCGGTGAAGATCGAGCCCGAAGGCATTCACCGCCTGCGCAGCCGTTTCCGGCGTGGCCGCAGTCGCGGAGGCTGCGAGGGACAACAGCGTAGCGAGAAAGAGGCGCTTCATGCCGCCACTTTGAATCTGCGACGACGAAACGACCAGATCAATCTTCGATCAACCGCGGCATCTTCGGACAGATCCCGGAACCGGAAGCGGCGGTTTCAGGCGCCTGCTTGAGGAAGAAGGTCAGCCGTCCCTGCTTGTCACAGACCCAGACTTCCTTGGCACCGGCCTCAAAGTAGAGACGACGCTTCTCTTCGATCTCACCGCGTTTGTTCGACGGTGAGATGACCTCAACGCAGATTTCCGGCGCTGCCTTCAGCGCCGTGCGTCCGCCGATTTGAAGGAGACGCTTTTTGGACACCCAGGCCACATCCGCCGCCTTGACGCCAGCACTGGTCGAGATGGGGCATTCGACGGTCACTTTGCCAGCAGGGGCATGGGTGCGAAGAAGGGTCACAAGATCAGCCTGTTTGCCTCCGTGCGAGAATTCAGCGTAGCACATCATAATCGCGTTTCCGTAGCGGTCGGTTTCCACCTTGCCGTGCCAGCGGCGAATCTCCGGATCACGCCCGATCTCATCCCAGCGGTCCAGATTGAAGGCCGTCTGATTTTTGATTTTCGGCAATGAAAGCAGGGCATTCATGATGCGCGGATTGTGTCACATCACTCCTTCCGCTTCAACTGCGGGAAGAGGATCACATCGCGGATGCTTTCGGCGCCGGTGAGCATCATGATGAGGCGGTCGATGCCGATGCCGATGCCGCCGGCGGGCGGCATGCCGTGCTCAAGGGCGAGGATGAACTCCTCGTCGATCTTTTGCGTCTCCTCGCCGGCCTGGTGCTCCAGGCGCTCGCGCTGGACGATGGGGTTGTTCAGCTCGGAGTAACCGGGGCTGATCTCCTGGCCGTTGATGACGAGTTCATAGACATCGACGATGCTGTCGTCCTCGGCGTTTTGCTTCGCCAAAGGCACGAGTTCCTTCGGGCAATGGGTGACGTAGAGCGGATCGAACTGCTTCGCCTCGATGAGGCGCTCAAAGACATGCTGCGTGACCTCGTAGTCCTCGAAGTTGGCACCGATCTCGACGCCGAGTTCTTTGGCGCGTTCTTTGCGCTCTTCAGGCGTGTAGTCATACCACTTCGGGTCGATGCTCTTGAGCAGATCGGTGTAGCGGGCACGCTTCCATGGACGCGCGAGGTTGATGGTCTTGGTGACATTACCCTCCTCGTCCTTGTGCTCAATCTTGAGGCCGCCACAGAAGTTTTCAGCGAGGTGGCAGATCATGCCTTCGACGAGGTCGGCCATCTTTTCGAAGTCGGCGTAGGCCCAATAGGCCTCCAGCATGGTGAACTCCGGATTGTGACGGCGGCTGAGGCCTTCATTGCGGAAGTTGCGGTTCAATTCGAAAATCTGCGTGAAGCCTGCCACGAGCAGGCGCTTCAAATACAGCTCCGGGGCGATGCGCAGGAACATCGGCTGGTTCAGCGCGTGGAAGAAGGTCTCGAAGGGCTTTGCCGCGGCACCGCCGGGCACGTCCTGCATCATCGGCGTCTCGACTTCGAGGAAGCCGCGCTCTTGCATGTAGTTGCGGATGGCGGCGACCATCTGGATGCGTTTGCGGAAGACATCCTGGCTCTTCTCATTCGAGATGAGGTCGAGGTAGCGCTGGCGGTATTTGATCTCCTTGTCGGTGACACCGTGCCACTTGTCCGGCAGCGGACGCAGCGCCTTGGACAGCGGCGTGAGTTTTTTGACGTGGATGGACTTCTCACCGCGCTTGGTGATGAAGGTGAAGCCCTCAATGCCGACGAAGTCGCCGATATCGACGAGGTGGTTGAACTGCTTGTAAGCCTCGTCGCCCACATCGCCCTTGCTCAGGTAGCACTGCATGCGGCCGGAGATGTCACCGAGGTCGAAGAAAGTGGCCTTCCCCATCTCGCGACGGCTCAAAATGCGGCCCGCGACGCTCACAGTGAGGTTTTCCTCGAAGTTCGCCTTCAACGCGCCGGGCTGGTGTGTGGTGTCAAAACGGCCGCCAAACGCGTCCACGCCCGTTTTCGTCAATTCGTCGAGCTTGTCGCGGCGAATTTGGAGCAGTTCGGATTCGGAGGGAGCGTTGGCTTGCGGTTCCATGGCTTGGGCGTTGATTGGGGGCGGTGTCTTTAGCCGCTTCCACACGCTTTGCCACCGCAAAACCTCCTGTTTGCCAGCCCGTCAGGTGGATGCCAGTGTGGGAGCATGCGATTGCTTCAAAGGTCATTGATTCTCTGCCTCCTGGGCGCCGGACTGCTTCACAGCCAGGAGAAAACGTGGCCGGAGGTGGAGCAGTTCTCGAAGAACATCACCAACATCACCTGGGATCTGCGCGGAACGAACTCGCTCAAGCACCTCCGTTTTGATGGCACAAGCTTTCACGCCCTGGCACCGACCGGGCAGTCGCGCAGCCAGTTCAGGGAGCACGCGTTTGTCGATGCCGGTGTCTTCCAGCTCACGTTTGGCGAATCGCGTGCCGGCTGGTATTTCGTCAGCGACGATCTACAGACGATCACGCCCATCAACATCAGCGGCATCGTCGAGTTCAAGGCGCAGGCCGGCACGGCGACGAAGCCGGTGAAAAACTTCCCCCAGGACATCGTCAACGTCGTCTGGGAAGGCCGGAACGGCGAGACCCCCCTGAAGCTCCGCTGGAATGGCACCGACCTGGAAGTCGGAGCCAAAACCTCCGCGTGGCACGTGGAGAAAGCGGACGCGGTCGTCGCCAACCGGCGCGTGCTCGAGATCCAGGGCGAGAACCATGCCGTGGTCTGGGTGGCCTTCTCCCAGGATGGCACCGAGGCATGGTGGCTGACCCTGCAGGACGTGTTTGGCGGGCATGCGCAGGGCGTTCAACGCATCTCCAATCTCACGCCGCGGGCGACAGGTCTCAGCGCCCAGCAGACGGATCTGGCCAATCACGCGGACGATCTGCTCAAGGCAGGTGATCCGATGCGCGCGGCCACCCTGGTGCGCGAACTGGGCCGCAAAAACCGCCGCAACGAGGCAGCCCTGCGTGGCCTCGGCGATCGTTTCAAGCCACTGAAGCCATGAAACCGCCTGTGGTGGCCCGGATCGAGGATGACGTGCTGCTCGACAGCCGCCGGGCGCTGGTGCATGCCACGCAGCGCTGGATGGCTGTGGCGGACATCCATTTCGGCTACGAGGTGCATCAGGCGAAAAAAGGCGCGCTGCTGCCGGACTTTGGCATGCCGCAGATCGAGCAGACACTGAAGGCCCTGATCGCAGATCACCTGCCGCGCCGTCTCATCCTGGTGGGCGACATCATGGATGGCTCAGGCTCGGCCGAGGAGACGCTGAACCTGCTCGCCTGCCTCCAGCCTCACGTCGCGGAGATCATCTGCATCCTGGGCAATCACGACCGGCCCGCGTTGCGCAGGAGCTGGCCGTTTGTCGAGACGCATCGTGAGGAAGGCTTCCTGTTCTCCCACGGCCACCACTTCAAGAAGGTCGAAAACCATGCCACGGACGGAGACGCGGTGCACATCACCGGCCATGAGCATCCTGCTGTGTCGCTGAGTGATGGCGCAGGCCTGCGTTTGAAGCTGCCCGCACTCGTGCGTGAACTCATCGCCCAATCGCGGGAACGCTGGATTCTCCCGGCGTTTTCACCCTGGGCGGCCGGTGGCGCTTATGCCAGCCGGACGGTCAAAGAACACTGGATCTGCGCTCCCGGGCGTGTGTGGCGGCACGCGGCGGCGTGAGGCCCGGTCTCAGTCGTAAAAAGGGAAGAGCTGCTTGATCTCCTGCAGTGAGGGACGGCGGCCATACTCGCAGATCTCGAAGGTCTCGGCGTACTTCACCGCCTTGCCCTTCTCCTCACCGTAGAGCTTGATCAGCAGATCGCGATACTTGTCCGCCTCGCTGCCCTGGCGGGCACCCCAGCGGCGCTTCAACCACGCACGACGGCCGGCCTCGTCGCTGGCAGGCGGCACGTTCTTCACGTGCTCCTCGGAGCCGTTGGCACCTCCTTCGTAGTGTTGAGAGGTCAGTTCATGAATGCCGTCGAGCTTTTGCTCGAAGGAATCGTCCACACCGACTGCGATGTCCGGCGTGAAGGGGTAAGGCTTCTGGAAGCCATCGCTGGAATAGAGGAACACCGGATTTTTCTTCAGCGGCGGCACGTCCGGGCAGATGAACGGCACCGCCACCATGAAGGCCGCGTCCTGCATGAGGACGCCGACATAGCGATGGTCCGGATGATAATCCCAGGGGCGATGCGCGATCACGATGTCCGCCTTCCACTCCCGAATCACCCGCGTGATGAGCTTGCGGTTCTCCAGAGTCGGCATCAATTCGCCATCGTGGATGTCCAGCACCTGTGAGGTCACGCCGAGCTTCTGCGCGCAGGCCTTCACCTCAGCGGCACGACGCAGGGCCAGCGGCCCGCCGGCCTCCTTCCAGTGGCCGATGTCACCATTCGTCACTGAGACGAGCTTCACATGATGCCCCAGCCGTGCCCATTTCACCGCCGTGCCCGCCGCTTTGTATTCCGCATCATCCGGATGGGCGCCGAAGACGATGATGCGCAGCTTCCCATCCTCTGTCTGGGCATGGAGAAACGTGGCGAGGGCAAGGAATGAGAGAAGCAGGCGGATCATGGCGGCAGGATTACGCAGCGGAAGCGGAGCGTCGTTCACATTCCTGAGATGCTGGTGAGCGTGGACGTGCATTTTGTGCCACGTGGACGCGTGATCGCCTGTTGTCGCAGCGTAGGTTTGCATCACTCAAACCAACACGCCTTCATCATGCCTGACTCACGCCGCTCCTTCCTGAAGAATACCGCTTTGACCTCAGCCGCCGTCGCTTTCCCGGCGCTGGTGCGTGGCCAGAATCTCAACAGCAAGCTGCAGGTGGCCTGCGTGGGTGTGAACGGCATGGGCTACAGCGATCTGCACAATGTCGGCTCGCACGCGGCGGTGAAGTTCGTCGGCTTCTGCGACGTGGACGCGAATCGTTTCGACAAGGCGGACAAGGAGTTCCCCGGCGTGAAGCATTTCGCCGACTACCGTGAGATGTTCAACACGCTGGGCGATGGCTTTGATGCGGTGACCGTCGGCATTCCCGATCACATGCATGCTCCGGTCGCCGTGGCGGCGATGCAGCGTGGAAAGCATGTGTATTGCCAGAAGCCGCTGGCACACACGGTGTGGGAGGCGCGCCAGATGCGTCTGTGGGCGGAGAAGAAGAATCTCACCACGCAGATGGGCAATCAGATCCACTCCGCCATCGAGTACCGCATGGGCACGCGGCTGATCAAGGAAGGCGCGATCGGGAAGATCAAAGAAGTGTATTCCTGGGTCGGTGTGACGGGCAACGAACGCACCCGCATGTTCCAGCCGCCGCCTTCCGCGCCTGTCCCGGCCCATTTGAACTGGGACCTGTGGATCGGTGCCGCGCCGATGCGTGAGTATGCACCCTCGTATCATCCCTTCATCTGGCGTGACTGGCAGGACTTCGGCGGCGGTGGATTGGGCGACTTCGGCTGCCACATCATGGACCCGGTGTTCACCGCGCTGGACCTGACCGCGCCGATCAGCGTCGTGGCCAAGAACAGCGGCATCAACAACCAGATCTGGCCCACGCACGAGACGATCAACTACGTCTTCCCCGGCACCGAATACACGGCGGGCAAGACGATGAAGCTGACGTGGATGGACGGCGGCCTGAAGCCGAGCCACAAGCTGGCGCAGATGCCCGGCGACATCGATCTGCCATCGAGCGGATCGATTTTCATCGGCGAAGGCGGCACGATGGTGCTGGCGCACGTCGCCGGACCGCGGCTTTACCCGCTGGACAAGTTCAAGGGCTTCCAATACCCCAAAGAGGAAGCTCGCAGCCACTGGCACACATGGGTGGACGCCTGCCTCGCCGGCAAAAAGACCAGCGATGGCTTCCACTACGCCGGTCCGCTGGCCGAAACGGTGCAGCTTGGCAATGTGGCCACGCGGCTTGCCATTCCGAAGATCGATCCGGTCACCGGACGCATGGAGGAGGCGAACAAGGTGCTGGAATGGGACGCAGCAAACCTGCGCTTCACCAACGCGCCGGAAGCCGACAAACTGCTCACGAAGACCTACCGCCAGGGCTTCGAAGTCGCCGCGGCGGCGTGAAGAACTTTTTCGGTGCGCGATTGAGTGGCTGGCGTAAATATTGCGTCAGACCTCATCATGTCATCGGACACGAACAACGATTCCTCGTCGTCACTCAGCGGAACTCTGCTGCTCGCCTCGCCTGCGATGCGCGATCCGAATTTTTCGCGTTCCGTGGTCTTCATGGCGGCGCACAACGCCAAGGATGGAGCCTTCGGCTATATCCTGAACCGGCCGCTGGAGCAGCGTGTCGCTGATCTGCTGCCGGATCAGGATCTCGGTGCGCTTGGAGAGGTGCCCGTGTTCATGGGTGGCCCGGTCGCCACGGACAAGCTGGCCTTCGCCGCGCTTCAGTGGAACCGGAAGCGGCGCACACTGCGCTGTCAGACGCACCTTTCCGTCGCCGATGCGCTCCACGCGCTCAGCCTGGGCCATGACGTGCGTGGATTCGTCGGCTACTCCGGCTGGAGCGGCGGCCAGCTCGAAAACGAGCTGGAGCATCGCTCCTGGATCACCACCACCGCCCGTCCGCTGGTGCTCACAGTGAAAGCGCCCACCCAGCTCTGGGGCGCGATCCTTGAGGAGATGGGCCCCGTTTACAAGGTGATGGCGAAGATGCCCGAGGACGTGAGCTTAAATTGAATCAGGGCGCAATTGTATGGCCACTAAAAAGGGGGCGCTCCTTGTCTCGGTTGCCGCTCTTTGCCTGACAGATTGCTGCAGAGATTTCGTCCCCAGGGATCAACTGCCAACCTATGGTGATCCAGTGCCTGGAACCATTCACGTGGTTGCCATTTCAGGAGGATTTAAACGCCCAGGACATTATCACCTGCCAAAAGGAGCGACGCTTGGTTTGCTGATTGATGTAGCAGGGGGGAAACCCGTCCCCGCAGACGTGCCGAAAATAGAATTGGCTGGAATCTTGTTTCGTCGGGGGGCGGAGCATTTTCTGTTGGTGAAAAATCACTATAAAAATCAAAAGGGGCGGGCGGAGAGCGAGGAGATAATCAGCCATCTGGACAAAAACGGCATGCCATTTCAACATCGTGAACGATTGCTGCTGGATGGCGATGAGGTATGGCGCAGCGGCATTTCATTTTGAGCCACTGCGATGCCGCCTGGATTCCAGTCCGCCTATTTCGAGAACTCCTTGTCGATCGCGTCGAGATACTTCGAGATCGGGTCGGTGCGTGGCGGCAGTTCTTTCTCGATGATCTTGGGCAGGTTCAGGTAGTCGTCGAACTTGCCGGAGACGCGGCCGCTTTCGCTGGCCTCGAACCAGTCGAGATAATCGCGGACGGCGATGGATTTCTGATACGCGACCACCGCAAACTGGCGCAGGGCGGCGATTCGTTTGTCCATGTCCTTGGTCTTGCCTTCCTGCAAATCCAGGAACGCGCTGAGATAGCCAATGACGACCGGGCGGAACAGCACGCTGACGCGCAGCTCCAGCGCACGCAGCGTGGCGATGTTGTGATTCAGGATCTTCTCGCGGTCCCGATGCTTCAGAATGTGCTTGTACTCCTCCAGCGGCAGCGTGACCGGCACGAGACCGGATTTGGAGGCCGTCGGGGTGCCCGCCGTGCCAGGATTGACCATCGCCGCCGGCACTGGCTTGGAGTTTGGATTGTTCGTCCGTGTCTCCCCTGAGGCGGCCGCTGGCTTGGAAGTCGATTTGGCGTTGGGATTGGTGGTCTTCGGCTTCGATTCCTTTTTCGGCTCCGCCTTGGGTTTATCAGCGGCCTTTTTGGATTCCTCAGCCGGTTCGGATTCGGGCTTCTTCTCTTCCTCGACCTTCGGTTTGCGACGAAACAGGGGACCGATGGCCTGCCGCGGTCCAGATGGGGCCAGGAGCTGCCAGGCATCCGCGAGTGAAGGCGCGATCAATCGGGTGAAGTCCACCTCCGCAGGCGTGGCGTAGGCTTGTTCGTCCTTGGCGGGCTTCTCATCGGATTTCGCCTCCGCAGCGGGTTTTTCCGGCGCTTTGTCCTCCGCTGGCTTCTTGCCGCCGCGGAACCAGTTCATCGGGTTGAGCAAGGAGGGTTTTTTTTCAGCCTCAGGCTCTTCTGCGGGCGGTTCTTCGGCGGGTGGCCCGGGCTTCTTCGTCTCGGCGGTTTTTTTTGCCTCCACCGGCTTCTCCTCGGCCTTCTTCGGCTCCGCAGATTGGGTTTCGGCCTGTTTCGCCTCCATCACTGGTTTGGCGTCCGCAGGCTTCGGCTCCTCCTTGGGCTCAGGTGGGTCATCCTGATTTTTTTCGGCCGAGCCTCCACCCCCAAACAGGCGGCTGAGAAAACTGGGCTTCTTATCATCGCTTTCCTCGGCCGGAGGCTCCTCTTTCTCCACCACCACCGGTTCCTCGGTCTTCTGGGCCTCTGCATCGCTCTTTGCATCGGCGGGTCCAAGGAACAAAAGGCGACGCCACAGCGGGCGCTTGAGCTTTTCCTCGGATGTCTCGTCCGTGGTGGCCTCCGCCGTCTCTGTCGATGCCGTGGGCGGCGTGTCCTTGGCCTTTGCCTTCGGTGCGGTCGTTTCGTCTGACGAGCGGGTGGGCGGTGGTTCGGACTTTGGCTCGTTCATCGTCAAGACGAGCGATTGCGGCAGCACAAACGGGCGCGGTTTGATGTTCTCCGGCACTTCATCCGGCTTTGCCTCGTAGCGGATCTGGATCGCGTCGCCGATGGCCTTGAAGGTTTCCGCTGGTGTGAGCGGCTCGGCGATGCCCGGCTTTGAAAGCGCGGCGAGCTGCAGCGCCCACCACTTGTTCAGGCTGGAGGCGGAGGCCGCGAAATTCGGGAAGGCCACGTTCAGCAGTTCGCGCTCGGACCGCGGATCGCTGGCGAGCGAGTTGAGGAATTTGTTGAAGTTCTGCGGCCCGTGCGGCTGGTCTGCCAGCGCCAGCACGAGCGCGCAGCAGGACGTCTCATAGATCGTCCGGGAAAGTCCGTCCATGGTGACAGGCGAGGCGGAGATGATCTCCTCGATGCCGTAGATTTTGCCGCTGCGGAAGATGGTGGCGAACATCGCGCTCGGACGGGCGCTCGCCTTGTAATCCATGGCCAGCAGGACACCGGTCATGACCCAGTCGGGCAGCAGCAGGCGGCCTTCGGGCGTGACGATCTTCGTTTGATTGCGCAGGATGCGCTCGGCCAGGAGGGCGCGGACGACTTCCTTGCGCAAATCCTCCATTTTGAGACCGGCCCGGTCGATCACTGTGACCTGCAGATGGAAACCACCGTGGGTGAGCTCGGTGATGGCGGTGGAAATGGCCGGCCCCGTCGCCTTGGCGGCATCCTCGCCCGTTTTGAGCACGACCACGATCGGCAGGACATGCGGCTCCTTGTCGTTGAGCACCTTGCGCAGCTCCTGGGAGATGTCCTCACAGCGGGAGGACATGGCGCTGCGCGTCTCGAACACCTTCCCATGCACCACAAACTGGCCGCTGGTGCTGGTGGAGGTGGTGATGGGCAGCTTGTCCGAGGGTGCGGTCACGCGCGGCACTTCCTTCACCGCTGGGGCCTGCGTGGCGGCCTCCAGCGCCTGCATCTTGCTGGCGGAATTGCTGGCCGGTGCCGATGGCGGCACTGGCGGCGGCACCGCAGCCTTCGGCATTTCAGGCGTCTTCGGCGTCGAAGCCGGAGCGCTGTTCTGCAGCTGCCCTGGAAGCGGGGGTGGCGCGAAGGTCTTTGGCGCCTCGACAGCAGCGGCGGCTTCCTTCTGCTCCTTCGTAGGCGGCACCGGGGGCGCGGGCGTTTGGGCGTGAAGGCTCCAGGTGCCAATGAGCAGCGCAAAACCGGTTTGGGCGATGGAAGGGCGACAGATCATGCGGAGGGGAAACGGGGATCGAGCACGAGCTTGTCTTTGGCGATGGTGATCTTCGTCATCTGAAACAAGGCGCGGATTTCCGGCTGCAGAGTGTCAGCGACTGCCTCCAAGGCCGGATACAACGGCCGCATCATGCCCCGGGGCATGCGCAGGTGGCCGTAGGCGCCGCGCAGCAGCTCGACGTGGAAGTTTTCCCCCTCGCGGCTGATGGCGAGATCGACGCTGGCGGTGCGGATCTGGCCCTTCAGGTTCCAGACGAGGAACACACGGGCGCTTTCCGGCTCCAAATCCACCCGTGCGCCTTCAAACTTGATCCAGCCGCCGAACATGGCGGCCATCTTGCTGGAGACATTCGCGGCAAGGTGGCGGTTGATCTCCGCCTCGGTGATCTCCATCAAAGACGCGCGCTTGATGGCGGACTGACGCAGCATGTCGAGCATGTCATCCCCCTTGGCGTTGTTTGCCGCCGGAGTGCGTGGCAGTGTCTCAGGACGATGCGCCACCCACACGGCTCCAGCCAGCGCACTGATGATCAGCAGCCGGAATGTCTGGAGGAGGCGGTGTTTCACGTCAGTGTCGGGATGAATGACCGCAGGCTCAGGCCGCCGCACCCGTCTTTGCCGGCGCGGCACTGCTGCCTGCCGACGAACCGCCGGAACTACTGCTGCCGCTGCTGCTCGCGCTGGTGGAACTGGCCGCCGTGCTCGCACTGGATGAAGCCGAGGCGCTTTCGGCATCCTTTTTCGCCGCCGCCTTGTAGGAATCGCTGCGGTAGTCGGTGATGTAGAAGCCGTTGCCTTTGAAGATGAAACCGGCGCCAACGCCGATCTTGCGCTTCACCGGACCGGCGCAGTCCTGCTGCGGGCAATCGGTGAGGTGCGGGTCTTTCATGGACTGCTTGGCCTCGAACTGGTGGCCGCACGTCTGGCACTCGTAATCGTAGGTGGGCATAGGTTCAGAAGATCGTGCGCGGGGGTTTGGGTGACGCGCAACAAAGGGCGGCGATTATGCCGTGCCGGGAACTGGGCTGCAAAGGATTTTCCCCGCGCCCGCTTTGCAGCATGCAATCTGCGCTCGACAGGGAAGTGGTGGTGAATGTATTATCCGGCCATGGCCGTCACGCTGTTCCAGGAAACCGTCTTCCTGAAGAATCTCTATGCCACTCCTGCGGACTGGCAGCGCGATTTGTTTTATTCAGTGGTCCGTGGCGGCCACCTCCGGGCAGGCTGCGAGCACCGCATCGAGCGCGAAACCTACCCCGGCCACGAGCTTATCTTCTGCCTCCGCGGCCGCGGCTGGGTCCAAGTGGGCGGCAAACGCCATGATGTGGGCCCTGGTGCCCTCGTCTGGGTGAACTGCCACCACCCGCACCTCTACGGCGCTTACAATCGCGATCCCTGGGAGCTCTTCTGGCTGCGTGTCGAAGGCAGACCGCTGGATCGCATCGCCGAACTGCTCCAGGTGCGCTCCCAGCCCGTGCTGGAAGGCGTGAACGAGCAGGCTGTGGTGCGTGAATTTGAAAACGCCTTCCAGTTCATGAGCGGCACGCGCCCGAGCGATGCCGCGCTCGCCAGCGCCGCCGTCGCCGCCCTGATCGGCCTCGCCTTCCACGTGCGACTTTCCGAACCCGGCCTCGTGCAGCCGGAACTCCCGACTGCCGTTGCCAAGGCGCTTGAACGCATGCGGCTCTACTTCCACCTGCCGATGCGTGTCGCCGAACTGGCCAACCTCAGCGGCATGAGCGAGAGCCATTTCAGCCGCCAGTTCAAGGCCGCCATCGGCACCAGCCCCATCGACTGGCTGCGCCGCGAACGCATCAACCAGGCGAAGCGCCGTCTCATCGAATCCGACGACCCGGTGAAGGAAATCGCCCGCCAGGTCGGCTACCACGACCAGTTTTTCTTCAGCAAGGACTTCAAGAAGATGACCAAGCTCACGCCCACGCAGTTCCGTGAGCAGGAACGGCAGCCGTAAAGCAGGCCGGATGTGTTTGGCGGGAAAGGTCGGCGCTGCCGCGTCAGCATCCTTCGCCAAACTATCCGGCGCTGGGTGGTCGCGCCTGGCAGCCCGGTTTGCGCACACCTCGAAGCCGGATGGTTCGGCAAAGAGAACCCTTCCAGCAGCCTCGTCTCACACGCCGAACACATCCGCCTACGCCGCCGCATTCACACGCTGCTCGACCCACGCATGCGTGCGGCGGAAGATGAAATCCAGCAGCAGTGCCAACAAGGCACCCGCGAAAGCGCCGCCGATGCCGCCATAGACGGCCACCAACCAGCTTTGGTCCGCTTTTTCGAGCAGCGCACGTCCGAGCCATGCCGTCACCGCACCCGCCGGGATGCCTGCCAGCACTCCACATTGCAGCAGAAACGCGCGCACCGCCGTCTCCGGTCGCTTGGTGAAAAAGCCCAGTGCCACCGAACTCGACACCACGCCCAGCGTGACCAGTGCCGCCGCGATCGCACAGGCGAACAAACCCACGGCGATGCCCACACCGATCAGCACAAGCATGACCAGCAGCAGGATGAGGCCCGGGATTCCCATGGGGCGAGCATCAAACTCAAATCTCGAATTTCAAATCGTCATTTCATTGCCACTGTCATCGAATGAGCATCGCAAACACGCCCCAAGCGCTCCTCGGCATGAAGCCGGAGGAGATCGCCGCCGTGTTCGCGGAGCTCGGACAGCCGGCGTTTCGCGCGAAACAGCTCGTGGAGTGGGTTTTCGCCAAACGCGCCGCCAGTTTCGATGAAATGACGAACCTGCCTAAGGCGACGCGCGAAGCCCTGGCGACGCGATTTGTCACGCGCTCGATGCAGATCGCCAAAGTGACCGGTTCGGCCGACACCACGCGCAAATTCCTCCTCAAGCTGCACGACGGCCGCTACGTCGAAACCGTGCTCATCCCGGCAAATCCCGCGCTTTACGGCGGCAAATCCGACCGCCGCACGCTCTGCGTCTCCAGCCAGGTCGGCTGTGCTTACGATTGCAAATTTTGCGCCAGCGGCCTCGCCGGATTCACGCGCAATCTCACCGCTGGCGAGATCGTGGAGCAGATCGTTCAAGTCGAGGCCCATGCGGGCGAACGTGTGGACAATCTCGTCTTCATGGGCATGGGCGAGCCGCTCGCGAACTACTCGAACGTCACCAAAGCCATCGAAATCCTCAACGCCGACTGGGGCATCGGCATCGGCGCACGTCACATGACCGTCAGCACCAGTGGTCTGGCACCGCAGATCAAGAAACTCGCTGATTTTCCGCTGCAAATCCGCCTCGCCATCTCCCTGCACGGCGCCACCGACGAGGTGCGCGAGAAAATCATGCCGGTGAACCGCAAGCACAACCTCGCGGAGCTGTTTGAAGCGCTTGAAGACTGGAATGCACGCCGGAAGCAGTTCCTCACCTTCGAGTTCATCCTCATCGAAAACATCAACGACAGCCTCGACCAGGCCCGCGTGCTCGCGAAACGCGCCCGCGGCGTGAATGCGAAGGTCAATCTCATCCCCTACAACACGGTCGAAGGCCTGCCGTGGGTGCGCCCCAGCGAACCGCAGCAGGACGCCTTCCTCGACGTGCTGACGAAAGCCGGTGTCACCGCCACCCTCCGCCGCGAAAAAGGCCACGACATCGCCGCCGCCTGCGGCCAGCTCCGTCTGAAACAGGAGACCGAACTCGGCATCATCGAATCGCCGATCCCGGCAAAGCGCATCACGATTGGAGCTGGAGGATGATGCAAAAACCACTGGCAATGCGTTTTCCCGAAAACATCTTCTTTCATGGCAACTGTAACACTCGCCGCCCGTGTGGCAAAACTCGAAAAGACGATGGAAACACTCATGGGCCGTCTTCAGCCTCATGAACCTGGACGTGATGACTGGAAAAAGTCCGTCGGCATGTTTGATGGAGATGATCTCATGAAGCGCATCGATGCGCAGGGAGCTGCCATTCGGCGTTCCGAAGGTCGTAAAGCCAGACGAGGATGATCATCCTCGACACAGATCACTGGTCAGCCCTGAAGTATCGTGACGGCGAGGCTTCCATCCGCCTGCACATGCGCATCGACAGCTCTCAAGACCAGGATTTCGTCGTGTCGGCAGTCACACTGGAAGAACAGATGCGTGGATGGCTGGCTGAGATTCATTCGACAGTAGATGTCATGAGACAACCGGCCCACTATCAAAGGCTGGTTGATCTGGTGCGTTTTTTCTCGGCCTGGAGGATTATTCCGTTCGATCAAACCGCTGCGGCAACGACGACAGCCCTGCGAAAAGCCAGGGTGCGCATTGGAACGATGGACTTGAAGATTGCTTCGATCGCCTTGGCCCACGGCGCATTGCTCCTGACCGCCAATGCCCGCGACTTCGTTCAAGTCCCCGGCCTGCGTTTCGAAAACTGGCTTTACTGACTCATGCTCGCCCACGGCCACCATTACCGCACCGTCTGGATGCCCGAGCCGGGCCTCGTGCGCATCATCGACCAGCGCCGGCTGCCGTGGGCGTTTGAAATCATCGATTTGAAGTCGGTGGCGGAGGTGGCGCATGCCATTCGTGACATGGCGGTGCGTGGTGCGGGCTGCATCGGTGCGACAGCGGGCTACGGCATGGCTTTGGCGGCCATCGAGGTGCAAAATGATGCGGAACTTGAGGCTTTGGCCCGGTCCTTGATCGAAACACGTCCAACCGCCGTGAATCTGGCCTGGGCGGTCAATCGGCAGCTCGCCGCGCTGCGAAATCAGCCTGTCGCCATGTGGGGAAGCATCGCCAAACGCGAAGCAGAGGCGGTTGCCGACGAAGATGCCGCTGCTTGCGCGCAAATCGGCGTGCACGGCCTCGAACTCATCCGCGAGATCGCGGCGAAAAAGCCGGGGGAAGTCGTGAATGTGCTCACGCATTGCAACGCGGGCTGGCTGGCGTTTGTGGATCACGGATCAGCCACCGCGCCGATCTACGCCGCGCATGATGCGGGCATCAAAATCCATGTCTGGGTCGATGAAACTCGCCCTCGCAACCAGGGTGCGCGTCTCACGGCCTGGGAACTCGCCCAGCATGGCGTGCCGCACACCGTCATCGCCGACAACACGGGCGGGCATCTCATGCAGCACGGCCAGGTCGACCTCGTCATCACCGGGGCTGATCGCGTGACGCGGAATGGCGACGTGGCAAACAAGATCGGCACTTACTTGAAGGCGCTGGCGGCACAGGACAACGGTGTGCCCTTTTACGTCGCCTTGCCGTCATCCACCTTTGACTGGACCATCACTGACGGCGTGAAAAACATCCCCATCGAGCAGCGTGGCGGCGAAGAAGTCGCCTGGATGGAGGGAACCGACGCCAGCGGCGCACTGCACAACGTGCGTGTCGTCCCGGCAGCAGCGCCGCTGGCGAACTTTGCCTTCGACGTGACCCCTGCGCGCCTGGTGACCGGTTTAATCACCGAGCGTGGCGTTTTCCCTGCGGACGAAGAAGCGTTGCGCGCCGCGTTCAGCGACGTCTCGCGGGCTTCCGGGCCGCGCTGACGCGTTTCACCGGCCGCTTGAGCTTCGGAACCGCCGCAGGTGCCACCGGCGCCGGTTGGGCTATCGTTTGCGCCTCACGGAGCTGACGCAGTTCCTTTTCGACCTCGGCGAGGCGTTTCGACGTCGCTTCCAGTTTCCGCACCACGAGACGGGCGACGAACTCATACAGCGCGGCGTGGAAATCCGGGTCCTGCTCGCGCGGATGGATGTCCTGGAGAAATTTCTGGTCCACCGCGAGGCAGACGGCCTTCGTGGAGGCGATGACGGAGGCGAGGCGCTTGTCCTGGTTCACCAGCGCCAGTTCCCCGAACACCTCGCCGATGCGGGTGATGGCTGCGACTTTCTTGCCGCCGACGCGCACTTCGAGCTCACCGTTGAGCAGGACGTAGATGCGCGAGTCGATGCTGCCCTCCTGGATGATGTGGTCGCCGGGCTCGCACTGGAGCAGGCTGCTGGAGTTCAAAACATCGTCGAGCTGGTCGTCGCTGAAACTGGCGAGCGCAGGCACCGCGCGCAGGGGCGACGGGTTCTGCTTCGCGTCATGAATGTAGGCAAATTCTTTCATGGTACTTGCCCGGGATTCTGTCAGGAGACCTCACTCCGGGACAAGATAAATCTTGCTCATTTTGTGGCGGCCTTCACCGCCGCGTCATAAGCGGCCCAAAAACTCTGCGGCGGCTGCAAATCCTTGCCTTCCTCGTCAAAACGGGTGCCAATCTCCTGGAGCGGGAGTGATTTCGCCACGTCGATGCCTGCGGTGATGTTCGCTGGCGTGAAAACGAGCCGCGTGAGCTGCATGCCCTTCAACGGTGACAGATCTGTCACCGGCGTCTCGGCGATGTGCAGGCGCTGCAAGGCGGTGCCGCTCAGCGGCGTGAGGTCCTTCACCTTCGTGCGATGCAGGGTCACGCTGACCAGGGGCACCGTTTTGAGCGCCCGGATGTCCTCCACCGGACAATCGGTCAGCCAGAGCATCTGAATCGGGCATTTGGCGATGCCGGCGATGTCGCCGATCGGGCAGCCGACCGCGTTCAATTCCACCAGCGGCATGCCTTCCAGCGCGCCGAGATTTTCAACCGGCGTGCGGCTCAGGTAGAGCTTCTGCAGCGGCATGCCACGGATCGGCGAGAGGTCGCGCACCTTCGTGTCCTCCAGATACAGCTCCACCAGCTTCTTGCCCTGCAATGGGCGCAGGTCGTTGATGGGTGTCTCGCTCAGGTCCAGCACCAGCGGCTCGATGTGCTGCAAAAACTTCACATTGTCGATCTTCGCGCCGCGCAAGCTCAGTGCGATCACATTCCCGCCCTCAATGTTGAACTCCCCGTTCCCCTCGTAGCCCGGATTGTGATACTTGATCTCCGTGTGCATCATCTCCTGCGTCCAATAGACCTTTTTCGGCTCCGGCTTGGCGGCAGCAGGCGCGGCAGGCTTTTCTGCGACCGGTTTTGGCGATGGCGCAGGCGAGGCGGCGGATTTCTTCGATTCATCACCGCAATGCGTCAGCATGGACAAAGCGACGAGCGGCAGGTGCAAATGGCGGCTTTTCATGCCCACGGGCATGCCGGAATCCGGCCCGTGTTGCAAGCTTGAAGTTCTGCCCGTGACCCGAACTTTGATATTGCGTCGTCAGCGGCATTCACGCCAAACTTGCGCACTCATGCGCTTCCCTGTCTTTGTCCATTTGCTGCTCACGAGCTTGGGATGCGGAGCTTTGGCACAACCTGCCAGCAGTGTTCGTGCAGACGCGGGCATTTCAGAACTGCTTTCGTACTCGGTTCCTGCGGAGGACTGGCAGGAACATCTAAAGAAGCGCAAGCAGGCAGGCTGGGTGCCGCCGCCGCTTCCCTCTCTTGCGCCAGAAGACTCGGCTGACATCGACAAGCTCGCCAACTGCTGGCGGACTGACCGCTCCTGGTCCCCCAGCATGGGTGAGCCGAGCGCAGCCATGCGTGAACGACTGCTGGTCTATTGTGAGGAACACCCCGCGTTGTTTGAAACGCTGGCCGGGCGTTTTCCCGCCACGCAGGAAGGCATGGTGCGGCGCATCCTGAAGCTGCATGACCGCCTCGCCACCACTGCCTCAAAAGACGAGGAGGCCCGGGATGCGTTGCCCAAGGTGCGCCACTGGCTGATGACCGAGGCAGGCCTGTTCCGAGATGAATTGCAACGCGAAGCGGAGTCGCACTTCGTTGAGCCCGACGACGTTGGCCGGGCAGCCGCTTTCGAGGCATATCAAAAGTTCGAACCTGAAGCAGCCAAAGCCCTGTTGGTAAAACAAGCGGCAGCGGCCTTGCCCACCGCACGTTGCACCGCCCTTCTGCGTCTGCATGCCATGCAAGATGTGCAGGCCGGCCGTTGGCGGGCCGAGTTGCAAGCACTTGTCACCAGCGATGCCCCGGCCGTCATCCGTGCCCGCGCCTTGAAAGCGCTCCGGAATGTGGAATGGCCGGGCAAGGCGGAGTGGGTGCCGGGCCTCTTCCAGGACGCCGCCCTCGGCTTCGTTCAAGTAAACCAGTATGACAAAGAAGAACCGCTGGCCTTGATGGTGCAGTCAGCGCCGGATTTCTGGGTGCCGAAGGTCATTCCTTGGGTGGGAAATCCAAATCGGGTTGTGCATGACAATGCCGTGCGTTGCCTGGCCCAGTTCCATCTGGAAAACAAACGAGAGGATGCGTTGAGAGCGCTGCTGCCTTGGTTGTCGAATCCCGCATGGGCGCTCGATGAGAATCACGATGGCCGGCTGCGTCTGTTGCAGACCTTGGACTCGGTGAACCTGCCCGAAAGCGTGCAGGGATTGCTCTGGGCGTTGGAGCATGACTCCGAACATACACTGGAGGCGGCCGCCTCCGCGCTGGCCCATTACCACGCCACCCAGGCCGTGCCTGGACTGCGGAAGATAGTTGAGCAGGAGGCCGGGCTTCATGATCGGAAATCATTGACCAAGTCTCTGCTCGATCTGGAAGGATTGACGTCCGAAGAGCAGGCTCGGGCGGTGGAACTGTATGAATCCCTGACGCTCACCAAGGAGAACCGCGACGCCTTGCAGGAGGAGTGGTATTCACCTCCTTTTCGTGAGGTGAAGTCGATCATCGCCCCGGAGCAGCGGCTGCTGGCGACCGCAGGTCTTGTGCTGGTTGACGAAACTGCATTTCAATCCCCCGCCCTGGCGGAGGCGCTCGTCAAACGAGTTGATGAGCTGCGGAAGGACAACAAGCAGGAACTGGCCGAGGCAATTGAAGCGCGGATCAGCCTTTGGCACACGCCTGCCGGCATCCGGCTGGTGGCGTCTCGGCTGCGTGAGGGCCGCTATGACGCATCCTGGCTGCACGACCTCCTGCACACCACTCACCTGCCTGCGGATGTACTCAAAACGCTTCAAGGACTGCCTGGAAGCAGCGTCGCCATCGTTGCGCTGCTGTTGAAGGATGAAAAACGCATGCATCTGATTTTGGATGAGGGTGCTCCTGATGCCCAGGCGATGCTACTGGCCTGCGCCCGGCTGAAGCGCACGCCTCTTCCTCTGGAAAAAGTCGCGCGGTTGCTCGAATCCAAGCACATTCTATGCGCTCGCGGAGCGGAGCGATTTCTGGAGGCGGAGGACAGCCCGGAGGCGCGAGCGCTCATCCTGCGCCGTTTCAAAGGGGAGGCGCGCATTCTCGGCGCCCGCATGCGTCATGATCCCGGTCACTATTCGTATGGAGACCTTGGCCGCCTCCAAAACATGCTGCGCAAGCGTGTTCTCACCGCCGGGAAGCCTCTGGAGATTCATGCGCTGCTGAGCGCAGGCTACTGGGGTGATGTCGGCCAGACGTGGATCGAGATCGAAGGCGACAAGGCTCGGCTCGTCAACGATCAAGGCGGAGAGAGGTATCGCACGAGAACGCTGATGGCGGCCGAACTCGCCGAGCTTCGCGCTTACATGTCCGGGCACCGTGTGGACGAACTGCCGCCGCTGACGCTGGATGTGCATGACGGCATCCAGTACGAGTACGTCCACCTCACCGCCGAAGGCGGCAGGCGTGTGTTCATGAACAATCCCGGCTCGTACTCCATGCGTGCTCTTGAGCAAGGTGAGGAGAAAATCTCCGAAGACGAGAATGACTCCGTCTATGTCTGCTTGGTGAAGCTTTTCGAGAAGCTGGTGGCGGACAAATCCAAACTTACTGTGTCTTATGGCATTGCGGACAAAGTGAAAGGGCTGCGGATCGTCGTTCCGCGCGAGCAGCAGAGTATCAACGCCGTGATGCGGCAGGAAGGCGTGCTCATGGTGAACAAAGCAGCACCAGAAGATCGGAAGGGGCGCTGGATGGCCGTCAATGCCGACGGCTCCTTCATACCGAAATCCCAGGTTAGAGGCCCGATGCTGCGGATGCACGACGCGGGCTTTACTGAGCATCTGGCCGTGGACGAGTACTCTCCCAACACCTCCTGGCGTAGCACCATCATGGACGGACAATTACGGGCCGAACGACGCAAGAAGGACGACATGAGCGGCATCTGGCTGTGCAGGGAGAAACAGGAGCCTGAACTCATTGCGAAAGGAACATTCGGCACCCCCATTGCCTCGTTGGACGGTGCCTGGGCCGTGGCCGGACGTGTGCTGGGCAGTTCCTGGGCGGAGCCGAATGACATGGTGCGAGTCAATGTGGCCACCCGTGAAATCATTCCACTCAAGCTCGCACCGGCGGACAATTTCGATCCGGTGGCCAGGCTGCCGCACTCTGGCAGGATCCTCGTCTCTCGCTCACGCGATGAACATGCTCCAGGGATCGAGCCGGAGGCGGGCCCGGAGAAACCCGAATACCACCTTCTTGACCCTGCCAATGGTTCATTGGAACGTGTCACAGGCGAGTTTCGTCCTCTGGAAGATGAATCCTGGCGCCCGTTGCAAGCCACGGATGAACCGAATGTGGTTTGGGCCGCTTTGCCCAAGCGGGACCAGGATGATGTGTGGTCCACCAGCATCGGTCGCTACGACCTGCGCAGCTTCACCTTCACGCAGCTCGTCGAACTCCCGCGCCTTTATTTCACCAGCATGGATTTTTGGGTCGATGCCGGCACGAACACGATCTTTCTCGCAATTAATGGCGATTTGCTCAGTTTTCCGCTCCCAAGCAGGACCAAGGACAAGTGAAACATGCCTGAAGCCGCCACGTTTCGGCACCTCACCATGCGCTCCTTCGTTTTTCTCGTTTCCTTGCTGCTCACGGCGTCCTCCTTTGCCGCCAAACCCAACGTGCTGGTCATCGTCGCCGACGACCTCGGCTACAACGACGTGGGCTTCCAAGGTTCAAAAGAGATTCCCACACCGCATCTCGACAAACTGGCCGCACGCAGCCTGCGCTGCACGAATGGCTACGTCTCGCACCCGTTTTGCAGCCCGACGCGGGCCGGAATCATGACCGGGCGTTACCAGCATCGCTTCGGGCATGAGAACAATCCCGCATGGCTGCCGAATGACACCGTTGCCGGGCTTCCGCTGACGGAAAAGACCTATCCACAGCTCATGAAGCAGGCCGGTTACACGACGGGCGCAGTCGGGAAATGGCATCTCGGGGCGCATCCGCAGTTCCATCCGAACCAACGCGGCTTTGACGAGTACTTCGGCGCGCTCGGCGGCGGGCATCAGGATTTCCCCGGCGACAAAGGCGGCGCGGAATACACCATCCCGCTCAATCGCAACGGCAAGGACGAGAAGCAGACGAAATACCTCACCGAACAGTTCGGCGACGAGGCCGTGGCCTTCGTGGGCCGTCATGCGGGCGAAGTGAAGCCGTGGATGCTCTACCTCGCCTTCAACGCGCCGCATACGCCGCTCCAGGCACCGCAGGCCTGGCTCGACAAGTTTTCCCAGATCGCCGACAAAAACCGCCAGACCTATGCCGCGATGGTCGCGGCGATGGATGAAGCCGTGGGCGGTGTGATGAAGAAGCTCGAAGAAACGAAGCAGACCGACAACACGCTGATCTTCTTCGTCAGCGACAACGGTGGGCCGAATCTTTCCTTCAGGGGCCTCACCAATTTCACCGACAACGCGCCGCTCCGTGGCGCGAAGGGCGATGTCTATGAGGGCGGCATGCGCGTGCCGTTCCTCGTGAGCTGGCCGGCGAAGATCAAACCGGGCACCTACGACCAGCCAGTCATCGCGCTCGACTTCCTGCCCACCTCTCTCGCAGCCGCTGAGTCGGCCGACCTGACGCCGAAGAACCTCGATGGCGTGAACCTGCTGCCCTTCCTCACCGGCGAAAAGACCACCGCGCCGCACGACCTGCTCTTCTGGCGCAGCGGCGGTCCCGGCGGCAACAACGCCGTGCGTCGCGGCAGCATGAAGCTCGTCCGCCTCGGCAAAGCGGAGCCTGAACTCTACGATCTCGCGGCTGATGTCGGCGAAACCAAAAACCTCGCCGCCGAAAAACCGGAGATCGTGAAGGAGCTCACCGCCGCCATCGCCGAATGGGAGAAAGGCACCATCGCTCCGACCTTTGAGAAACGAGTTAGGAAACTCGTTCTACGGCTTCCATCATCCGGGCGAACTGCCGCTCCACCTCGCGCGTAGTCTCTGGGTCGAGTTTGAAGCCCACCGGACCGCGGACGAGGGTGTTTTTGAAGATGCCCTGCCGTTTCAGCAGATGCTTCTCCACCGCCAGAAAGCCGTCGAGGCTCGTCTGCATCGAAATCAGTGCCGAAAGCGGCCCGTGGATGCGATCTGCCTTCTCCGCGTCGCCGGCCTCCAGCGCCTTCCAAAGCGGAACGAGGCCGCGAATCAGATCCGCGCCCGGCATCGTGCCCACCACGCCGCGTTTGAACGAATCCACCAGCGCTATGCCGCCCGTGCCCTCAAACACGCGTGCACGCCCCTTCGTCGCGTCGCGGAGTTCGGAGAGCCTCGGACCGATGGGACTCGCCTCGGGCTTGTATTGCACGCGCTCGGGTCCGAACTCGTCCAAAAGCCGCGCCTGCATCGCGATGGGCATCGGTTTGCCGACATAGCCGCTCGCATCCTGCACGATGACTGGAATTTGGATCGCGTTGATGATGCGAGTGTAATATGCGAGCAGTTCACTCTCGCCGATGCCGATGGAAACCGGCGGAATCGCCATCACCGCGTCCGCGCCCACGCCTTCCGCATGCTTCGCATAGCGTTCAGCCGTCTTGGATGATTCCGCACCGACGCTGATGACGACGACACCGCGGTCTTTGCCGAATTTGCATGCCTCAGCAGCGAGTTGCTCACGCTCCTCACTGTCCAGCCGCAACGTTTCGGACACCATCGCCATCACGATGCCGTTCGCACCGCACTCGTAGAGCCACGCGATCTCCCGCTGGAGGGTTTCAAGATCCAGCGTCTCGTCTTCGAGCCAAGGCGTCTGAAAAACCGGCAGGACGCCGCGGAGTGGGTGGGAGGTGCTCATGTGGTACATCATTTGGAGGTGATCCGCTCCACCAACGTGTTCAGCGTGATGAATTCCACCTTCACGCCGCCGTACTCTCGAGTGAAAGAAGGCCTCGCGTCTGTGGCGACCACGAGGAGCGTGGCCTTCGGATACGATTTGGCAAAGATTTGGAAATTCGTGGGATCAAAATCCCGCGCCGACCATTTGCACTCAATGGCCGTCACCGCCCTGCCGCGCGGCTGCCAGATGAAGTCGATCTCGTGCGCCTGCTTGTCCCGCCAGTAATGCAGGCTGGAGAGTGGCACGCGGGCGCTCATTTCATTCAGCACATAGTGCTCCCACAACCGCCCGCGGTCATCGCTGCGCAGTTCGCTCCAGCCGCGGTGGGCGCAGACGAAGCCCGTGTCGAAGCCATAAACTTTTGGCGCGGCCACGATCTCGTTCGACAGACGCGTGCTGAAAGGCCTCAGCACCAGTGCCACCGACGTTGCCTCCAACACACCGAGGTAGTTCATGATGGTCACCCGCGACACCTCACAAGGTGCCGCGAACTTCGTCGCCTCAAAAATGCCGCCGCTTTGTGCCATGAGCAGCTCCACAAACTTCTGAAACGAAACCCGTTTCTCCAACCGGAAGAGCTCTTGGATGTCCTTGGCCCAATAGGCGTCCATCCACTCCTGGAAATCCCGCTCTGGCGGCTCGGGCGAGAGAAAGAACGGCGGCAGCCCGCCATGCAACAGCCGTTGGTTCAAGTCACCGCTGTCAAAATCCTCCAAATCGGCCTCGATCATAGGCGTGAGCCATAGCTCACTCTTCCGCCCCGCCAGCGTGTCACGAAAACGGCTGCTCGCCCCCAGGGTCGAAGAACCCGTCGCCAGCACCCGCGTGCCTGGAAAGTGATCTGCCGCAATCTTGAGCAGTTCGGAGGGATTCGGCAACCGGTGCACCTCATCCAGCACGATGCGTCTCCCTTTCATCTGCTTTAAGAACTCCTCTGGATCCTCCATCGCCCGGCGCACGCGTGGCAGTTCGCAGTCAAAATACTCCACGTCACCCAGCGATTGGGCGAGCGAGGTTTTTCCGGCACGCCGCACCCCGCGCAGCCATAGGACAGGCCGCGCTTTCCACTGCTTTTCGATGCAATTGAGCCAGAAACGCCTCTTAACCATATGAAACCATAATATCGTTTGGTTAAACTAAACGCAAGTCTGCTTTCGTTTAGTTGTAAGCGTCACCACAGCAGCTTGCCGCCATCAATGACGAGCAGGCTGCCGGTCATGTAGCTGCTGGCGTCGCTGGCGAGGTAGAGGGCGAGCGGGCCGATCTCCTCCGGCCTGCCCCAGCGGCCCATGGGGATGCTGGCGGCGACTTCGCCTTCAAACTCGGGCTTTTCGCCGATCCAGCGGCGGTTGGCGTCCGTCAGGAAGGGGCCGGGCGCGATGGCGTTCACGGTGATGCCGTGCACGGCCCAATCGGCGGCGACGGCTTTCGTGAACATCGTCAGCGCCCCTTTGGAGGTCTCGTAGCTGCGGCCGCGCATCGCTTTGCCGGGCCAGAGGGCGTTGATGGAGGAGATGTTGATGATGCGGCCCCATTGGCGCGGAATCATCGCCGCGCCGATGCGTTTCGTGAGGATGAAGGCCTGCGTGAGGTTCAAATCGACGATGCGCTGCCAGTCTTCGAGCGCGAGATCCTCCGTGGGCGTGTTGATGCGACGTCCGCCGACGTTGTTGATGAGGATGTCGATGGGTGCGTGATCATGCAGCACGACATCGCAGAGGCGTTCGGCTTCCTCCGGCTTCGAGAGGTCGGCCTGAATGACGGTCACGGCGCAGCATTGATCCAGAGTGATCGACTCACAGGCTTGCCGCAGGTTCTCCTCGCTCGTGCCGGTGATGATCACCTCCGCACCGGCCTCGGCAAGCGCCCGCGCCATTTCCAGCCCGAGTCCACGTGAGCCTCCGGTGATCAGGGCACGGCGGCCGGCGAGGTTGAAGTGATCGAGGACGGGCATGGAACAAGGAATCGGCGGAGTGAAACGACTCTTTCATGCGTTTCATCGGCGCATGAAGCGCCTTTTGCCCCTTACGCTGCTCTGCTTCGCGATCAGCAGCCTGAACGCCAAACAGCCCGATTCCGCCAAGGCTCCAACGCGCAGGCCCAACATCCTCTGGCTCGTCGGCGAGAACCTTTCGCATGATCTGGGCTGCTACGGCGCGAAGAACGTGCACACGCCGAATCTCGACCAACTTGCGAAGCACGGCGTGCGCTTCACGAACGTGTTTTCGACGAATCCCGCCTGCGCGCCGAGCCGCTCGGCCTTTCTCGTCGGCATGTATCAGACGACGACGGACACGCAGCACATGCGCTCGCATCGCGACGATGATTTCAAGCTGCCACCGGGCGTGCGACCGATGACGCACCGCCTGCAGGACGCGGGTTACACGACGGCGAACGTCAAGCTGGCCGGCGGGCACAACGTCGGCACCGGCAAGCTCGATCTGAACTTTGTGAACGAAGGGCCGATCTACCAGACGGACGACTGGGCGTCGCTGAAATTGAAGCAGCCGTTCTTTGCGCAGATCAACTCGCACGAGGTCGAGTACGACATCTATGACCGCCAGAGCTGGAGGAAAGAGCGGGTCGAGTGGGTGGGCGAGCGCGAGCATGTGAAGCATGCCACGCCGGACAACGTCACACCGCCGCCCTACTACCCGGATCATCCGCTCGTGCGCGAGGAGTGGGCACGCTACTTGAACTCCGTGTCCGGCATGGATGTGCGCATCGGCCAGGTGCTCGACCAACTGCGGCAGGACGGGCTCGAAGACGACACGATCGTGATCTTCTTCGCCGACAACGGCCGGCTGGAACCACGCGGCATTCATTGGTGCTACGACTGCGGCCTGCGCGTGCCGATGATCATCAAGTGGCCGAAAAACTTCCCCGCGCCCGAAGGCTGTGCTGCCGGCAGCGTGAGCGATCAGATCGTGAGTTTGATCGATGTCACGGCGACGACACTCGATTTGGCCGGCATCACGAAGCCGCCGTTGATGCAGGGCCGCGTCATCCTCGGTCCGCGTGCAGAATCACCGCGCCAGTTTGCCTTTGCCGCACGTGATCGCATCGATGAAACGGTGCAGTGCATCCGCTCGGTGCATGACGCGCGCTATCATTACATCCGCACCTTCACGAACGGGCCGACGTTTGCCTCGCTGAACCGCTACAAGGAGAAATGCTTCCCCATTCTGCCTCTGATGCGCGAGATGCAGGCCGCAGGCACGCTCAAAGGAGCGCCGCTGGAGATCATGCAGCGCACGGGCCCCTGCGAGGAGCTTTACGACACGCAGGCAGATCGCGATGAGATCACCAACCTCGTCGATTCGACGAAGCCGGAGCACCGCGAGGCATTGATGCGACTGCGTGCCGCACTCGACACTTGGATCGTCGAAACAGGCGACCGTGGCGCGATTCCGGAGCCGCCGGAAGTCATCGCGCCGTTCGCGAAAGAGATGGATGCGTGGTTTGGCACACCGAAGGGGTTCAAGAAGTGACTTCCGCAGGCGTATTCGTCGCATGACCACACGCCTGCTGCTCTGCTTCTCCCTGATCGCACTCCCACTTCATGCCGGCGACTTTCGCGTCGGAGCCGCACGTGTGGACATCACGCCAAAGGACGGCACGCCGCTGGGCGGCTACTATCACTTTCGTGGCTCTGCAGGCGTGCTCGACCCGCTTTATGCGAAGACGATTGTCATGGAGAAGGACGGCACACACGCGGTGATCGTCGTGCTCGATCTGTCTGGCACGGTGCGGCCGATTGTGGCGGCCACGCGGAAGCTGATTCAGGAGCAATGCGGCATCGAAGGCGACCACGTGCTCATTTCCGGAACGCACACGCACTCCGGGCCGCAGCAGCCACGCGGATCGATGATGGATGACCTGACGAAGGTCAACTCGCCCCCCGGCGTGGCCTACATGAGCGCCCTGCCGGGACGCATCACCGAGTCCGTGAAGCAGGCGAAGGCGAAGCTCGCGCCGGTGAATGCCTCTGTCGCCATCGGCAAGGCGGAGGGCATCAGTTTCAACCGCCGTATCCTGCGCGAAGGCCAGCAGGAGGCCATCTGGCAGCCAAAGGCGCTCACGGCGAAGGATCGCCCCGCAGGCCCGGTCGATCCCGAGGTCGGCGTACTGTTGTTTCAGGGAGCGGGGACCGATGCCACGCCCGTCGCGTCGCTGCTGAACTTCGCCATGCATCCCACCTCGGTCGGCGGCGGTGTGAAAATCTCCGCCGACTATCCCGGTGTGTTCACGAAACTGGTCAGCGAACGCCATGGACCGGAGATGATCTCCGTCTTTGCGAATGGAACCTGCGGAAACATCAATCACACCGACTACATCACCGGCAAACGCCGCAGCACGCTGGAACTCGGCACCGCTCTGGCCGATGCGGCGGATGCCGCGTGGCCGAATCTCAAAGTGGTGGGCACTTTTGCCCCACGCGTCCGCTCCGAGCAGGTCACGCTCAGGCGTCGCACGTTCACAGAGGCACAAATCGCCAAGGCGAAGGACATGGTGGCGAACATGCTGACGACCAAGTTCGGCACCGTGCCGATGGCGGAGACGGTGTGCATCCTCGAAACGCTCGACAAGAAGGACAAGCCGCTGCTCGCCGAGGTGCAGGTCATCGCCATCAGCGACGACGTCGCTGTGGTTGCGCTGCCCGGTGAGATCTTCGTCGAACTCGGCCTCGCACTCAAAAAAGCCTCGCCATTCAAGCACACCTTCATCGCCGAGCTTTCGAACGGAAGCATCGGCTACGTGCCCAACAAGGAAGCCTACCCGCAGGGCAACTACGAGATCGTCAGCGCCCGCGGCGAGGCTGGCAGCGGGGAAAAACTGGTCGAGGTCGCGCTGAAGCTGCTCAATGAGGCAAAGACGGCAAAGTGACGGCGATCACGCCTTCTGCGGCGCACGAATGTGCGCCCAGCAGTGGACGTGGGGATCGCCGCGGAAGAACCAGACCATGTTCGGGCCTTCGATCTGCCAGACGTCCCAGACGCCGTCTTTGCCGACGTCCTGATTCTTGAAGAAGGCCATGTGCAGGTTGTCGAAGCCGCCAGCCTCAATGTACTTCATGGATTCTTCGCGTTCAGACTGGCGGAAGGGCTTCAGAAGGTCGGCGATGACTTTTTTGACGAGATCCTTCTGATCGGCACTGAGTTCCGTCAGCGGAATGCCTTCGAGGCCCTTGGTCTTGCCGGTGAGCTTCACGGTGTCGTTGCCGTCTTCGTCGCGGGATTCGCCGAGGAGGGCCAGATCACGCTGTTTGCCGTCGAGCGCCTGGAAGACCTCATTCGCACGCTTGGCCTGATACCAGTAGGCGTTGCCGGGGTGATCCGGCTTCTCGTTGAAGCCTTGGGCTGCGTGGCCGTAAAAGATCGGGCCGCCGAAGGCCACGCCCTTCTCACTGTCGCCATCGCAGCGACGCGTGCAGTGGCGTCCGGTGAGGACGAACTCGAACTGGCTGGTGCCAGGCTCGCCAAAGAGCGCGATGGAGGCGCTGCCGAAGCCGCCGTCGCCTTTGTTGTCGTGATCAAACTGGCGCCAGACCTCGGATTTGTACTCGTCGCTGTGAAGCTTGTCGAAAATCTCGCGCACGAGCTCCTGCTGATCGGGTTTGAGAACGTCGCGAATCTTCTGCGGGGTGATGTGCCAGTTATTATCGACCTTCAGGCGACGCGGGTCGCTCCACGCAAAGCAGAGCGTCTTGCGCTGGGCCTCGTCCATGCTGCCGTAGAGCTGCTGAACGAGCGTTTCGGAGCTGGCGGCCTTGGTTTCAGCCAAAGCGGAGCCGAGGAAGCCCGCGGTGACGGCCTGGACGCCGCGGGTGATCATTTCACGACGGGAAAGCGAGGTTGGGTGCGTGTTCATGGCGGGGTTGTATCAAACGCGGCCGGCCGTGGGAAGTTTTTGTTTTCCGCAGCAAGCAACCGCCCTCATCACGAACCGGCATGGAGGCGATGCTGAAATGGTATTGTGAGCATCGGTATCGGCGGACAGCTTTCCTGCGTAACAGCGTTGTCATCTATATGAACAGCCATCACGACGTCCTCATCATCGGCGGCGGTCCTGCCGGGACCAGCACCGCCTGCATCCTCGCAGACCACGGCCACCGGGTGCTCGTCATCGAACGGGAGAAGTTCCCACGCTACCACATTGGCGAGTCGTTGATCCCGTTCACCTTCGGTCCGCTGGAGCGGCTGGGGCTGATCCCCACGATGAAGAAAAGCCACTTCACGAAGAAGTACAGCGTCAGCTTTGTGCAGCCGGACGGGAAGCGCTCACAGCCCTTCTACTTCTTCAACCGCTACGACCGCGAGACCATCGCGCAGACCTGGCAGGTGCAGCGCTCGGAGTTTGACCTCATGCTGATGAACCACGCGCGTGCGAAGGGAGCCGAAGTGCGTGAAGAAACGACCGTGACAAAGCTGCTCAAGGACGACAATGGCCGCGTGATCGGTGTCGAAGTGCAGACCAAGGACGGCAAGAAGGAGCACCTGCTGGCCAAGCTCGTCATCGACGCCTCCGGGAAGGAAGCCTTCTCCACCCTGCGTGAGGGCTGGCGCATGAAGGACCCGTACCTCAACAAAGTGGCCGTGTGGACCTACTACAAAGGCTCCAAGCGTGAAACGGGCATCGACGAAGGAGCGACCACGATCGCCTTTGTGCCGAACAAGGGCTGGTTCTGGCACATTCCGATGCATGATGACATGGTCAGCGTCGGCGTCGTGGCTGAAGGGAAGTACCTCAGCCGCGAGGGAGTCAAAGATCCCAAGAAAATGTTCGAGCGTGAGATCTGCGAGAACAAATGGATCGAGGAGCATCTCTCCGAGGGCGCCTCGACAGGCGACTACTGGATCACGAGCGAGTACAGCTTCCATTCGAAGTTCGGCGCCTCGCCGGGTCTCCTGCTGGTGGGCGACGCGTATGCCTTTCTCGATCCCGTTTTCAGCAGCGGCGTCATGCTGGCGTTGAAGAGCGGAGTCCTGGCCGCGGATGCGGTTCACGCGGCCTTGCAGGCGAACGATCTTTCGCCGCAGCGTTTCGAGGAGTACAGCCGCCTCATGCGCGAAGGCGTCGAGAACATGCGCAAGCTCGTCTATGCCTTCTACGACCCGAATTTTTCCTTCAAAGAGGTCGTGATGAAGTATCCCGATGCCGGCGGCGAAATCACCGACTGCCTCAGCGGAGACGTGAACAAGGATTATTCGAGTTTGTGGTCCAAGATCCGCGAGTTCGCACCGATTCCGGACGAACTGCCCTACGGCATGCCGATGGCGGCGTGATCGGCTGGTGAGGCCGCCCGGATTTCCGGCCCGCACCGTCGATCGTTCATGCCTTGATCCGCGGTGCATGAGGCTTGCGCATCCACGCATCTCCTCCATCATCGGGGCGCATGAATTCGCAGACCCTCGATCACATCCGCGCCACGATCCGTGACGTGCCGGATTTCCCCAAGCCAGGCATCCTGTTCAAGGACATCACGCCCGTGCTGTCCGATCCTGCGCTGCTGGCCCGCTCGATCGACGGGATGATCGATGCCACGGGCGTCCTGAGTGTGGACAAAGTGGTGGGAATCGACGCGCGGGGCTTCATTTTTGGCGCTTTGATCGCCCAGCGGCTGAACGCGGGCTTCGTGCCGGTGCGTAAAAAGGGCAAGCTGCCGTGGATGACCCGGGGCGCGGATTACTCGCTGGAGTACGGCTCCAATTCGATCGAGATCCACCAGGACGCGATTGCGCCGGGCGAGACGGTGCTGCTGGCGGACGATTTGCTGGCCACGGGCGGCACCGCAGGGGCAGCGCTGGCGCTGATCGAGCAATCCGGCGGCAAGATCGTGGGCAGCACGTTCTTCATCGAGCTGTCCTTCCTCAATGGTCGCGAGAAACTGCGGGGCCACGGGCCGGTGCACGCGCTCATCAGCTACTAACACCCCAAAGCGATGACGGAACGCGAGTATCTGCGCCACCTGAACAAAAGCGCGCAGGCTTTTTTCCCTCCCGGCGAGGCATTGCCGCGTGGCCGGGCCGATGCGCTGCGCCAGGCGAAGCGTTTCCTGAAGATCAAGGAGCAGCGCATCAAGCAGCGGCATCGCAGCGGCAACTGCGGCGGGGCGGAGGTCTGCCGCATGCGCTCAGACGTGATCGACTACCTGGTCCGGGTGCTGTGGGAGGAGAGCGTGTCTGCGCTGCCGGAGCCGGTGCGGGCCGGGCTGAACGTGAGCGTGGTGGCGCATGGCGGCTACGGCCGCCGCGTGATGAGTCCGGGCAGCGATGTGGACCTGACCTTCATGTTTCCGGGGAACACAAGCCGCGTGTCCAATGAGGTGGCGCAACTGATCCGCGACTTCCTGCTCTACTTTTACGATCTGAAATTCAAGGTGGGCCACGGCTCGCGTAGCGTGGGCGAGTGCATCAATCTGGCGAACGAGAACATCGAAACGAAGACAGCACTGATGGAGGGGCGGTTCCTGACCGGCCAGCCGAAGGCGTTTGAGGAGTTTCGCGCCCGTTTTGACAAGGAATGCATGAACGGCCGTGACGAGGAGTTCCTCAAACTGCGGCAGATCGACCTGGCGGCACGCCACAAGAAACAAGGCGGCACCCCCTTCGTGCAGGAACCGCACGTGAAGAACGGCTGCGGCGGCCTGCGCGACTACCAGAACCTGATCTGGATGACGTATGCACAGCATCGGACGCTGAACCCGAAGGACCTCGTGGGCCTCGGTCTTATTTCGAAATCTGGCTGGCGTGAGGTGGAGCAGGCGTATGAGTTCATCCTGCGGGTGCGCAATGAGATGCACTACACCGAGAAGCGGGCGGAGGATCTGCTGACGCTGCGTTTGCAGGGTCCGGTGGCCACGAACCTGGGCTACCGCCATAAAAAACTGCTGCGCCGCATCGAGGCGCTGATGCACGACTATTACACCGCCACCCGTGACATCCTGCAGCGCAGCAGCGAGATCATGGACCGCTTCCACCTGGAGCAGCTCGAGCACGACGGGCAGAAAAAGCGGCTGATGGGCTTCCTGGCACGCAAGCGCTCCGAGAAGCAGCAGGAGCGCTTCGACGGCTTCATCCGCAAGCATGAGCGCGTCTATCCGGAGGACAACGGCATCTTCAAAGCCGACCCGCAGCGGCTGATGCGCCTGTTTCTGCACACGCAGCAGCGTCATCTGCGGCTGAGCCCGGACCTCTTCCAGCTCATCCAGGAGAACTTCCGGCTGGTGGACACCAGCTTCCGCTACAGCAAGGCGAACCGGGAGACCTTTGAGACCATCCTCTCCAAGAAAGGCGACGCGTCCCGCACGCTGCGGCAGATGCACCGCGTCGGCTTCCTCGGCCGTTTCATGCCGGAGTTCGGCGCGCTCACGAACCTGGTGCAGCACGAGTTTTTCCACCTCTACACCGCAGATGAGCACACGCTGCGCACCATCGACAAGCTGGACGAGTTGAGCGACCCGACGCTGAAAGGCGTGGAGCTGTTCCAGCAGTTGTTCCATGACCTGCAGCAGCCGTACGTGCTCTATCTTGCGCTGCTGCTGCATGATGCCGGCCGTGCGGCGAACAAGAAGACGCACAGCGATGAAAGCACGACTCTGGCCGCCGCGGTCTGCCGCCGTCTCCAGCTCAAAGGCGAACGCCGCCGCCTGCTGCTCTTCCTGGTGGACAACCACCTGCTGATGTACCGCACCGCGACGACGAAGAGCCTGGAAGATCCGCAGGTGATCGAGGAGTTTGTCACCGTGGTGCGCACGAAGGAGTATCTGGACACGCTGATGCTCATGACCTACGCGGATTCAAAGGGTACGAGCGACAAGAGCTGGTCCGGCTACAAGGAGGCCTCCATCCGCCAGCTCTATCACAGCACGCTGCGCTTCATGGACGCACCAGCGGATTACATGAAGCAGGTACAGACACCGCTCGATGAGCTGCAGGGCGACGTCCTGCGACGTCTGGGCGGCGATTTCGAGGCCGAGGTGGAGGCGCACTTCCAGCACATGCCGCCGGCTTACTTCAATTTCCGCGAGGCGGACGTGGTGGCCACGCACATCCGGCATTTCCGCACCTTCTTCGAGCAATTGATCCGCGAGGAAGCCGCGGCCGGGCTGCTGCCGGTGATGGTGTGGGAAGATCACGTGGACCAGGGCTACACCGAGCTCACCGTCGTCTGCTGGGACCGCCACCTGCTGCTGGCCCGCATCTCCGGTGCGCTGGCCGCCGAAAGCATCAACATTCTCAGCGCCGACCTCTTCCAGCGCAGCGACAACCTCGTGCTGGACATCTTCCGCATCTGCAACACGAACTTCGCCGCCGTCACGTCGAAGAGCGCCCGCAACCGCATTGAGGAGTCGGTGCGCAAAGCCTTCAGCGGATCGGATTTCGACTTCAGCCAGTCCATCGCTGAAAAGCTGGGCAAATCGGCCACGATGCTCGATCAAATCGGCGATGAGATCCCGCAGCGCATCTACCTGAACAACAACCTCTCTCCCAACCAGAACGTGGTGGAGGTGCAGCTCGTGGACCGGCTCGGCCTGCTCTACGACCTTTTCATGGCCATCGGCCGTCTCGGCCACAGCGTCACGCATGCCCGCATCAACACGGAGAAAGGTGTCGCCATCGACACCATCTACATTCAGGACGACCACGGCCAGAAAATCACGGACCGCGAGCAGTTGAGCGGGCTGGCCGATGCCCTGCACGTGGCCGCACACCTGCGAACGGACACGCAACTGGCCTGATGCCCTGATATAACCGCCACACGGCTTCGTTCGGAGGGCGCACTGCTCTTCGCCATGAAACTGATCCCCTTGTTTTTCAGCCTCGCGCTCGCGTCTTCTGCTCTCGCTGCGGAATCGAAGCCGAATGTCCTCATTTTCTACCTGGATGACATGGGCTGGGCACAGCCGGGCTGCTACGGCGGCAAAATGGCGCCGACGCCCAACATCGATGCACTGGCCGCAGGCGGCGTGCGTTTCACCCACGGCTACTCCTCCGGCTGCGTCTGCTCACCGGGACGCGTCGGCCTCATGACCGGCCGCTATCAGGCGCGCACCGGTCACGATGCGAATCCCACGCGGGAAGGCCGCGAGCTGCTGCTGAGCGAGACCACGATGGCGCAGCACCTCAAATCCGCCGGCTACAGCACCGGCATCGTGGGGAAATGGCACCTCGGCGACACCAGCGCCGAGTTCATGCCACTGGCTCGCGGATTCGACTTCGCCATCGGCACGGTGGGCAATTTGGGCGAGGGAAAAGGCCCGTCCTTCTTCCGTGGCAAGGATTTGGTCGAGGAGCAGCCGGAGGCACCCGCCACCTCGCCGTTTTATGCGCAGGAATCGGTGAAATTCATCGACGCCAGCCGCGGCAAGCCCTGGTTTCTCTACCTTTCCTTCAATGCGGTTCACTCTCCCCACGTCGCCTCGGCGAAGTGGCTCGAAAAGTTCCAGCATCTGCCCAAACACGACGCGCAATATGCCGCGCTGGCTGCCGAGGCCGACGAAGCCGTCGGCACTGTGATGACCAAGCTGCGGGAATCGCAGCAGGAGGAGAACACGCTCATCTTTCTGATCAGCGACAACGGCGGAGCCTATAAAGGCGCCGAGATGGGCGGCCTGCGCGGCCACAAGTGGTTCGTCTGGGAAGGCGGCATTCGCGTTTCATGGATCGCCGCCTGGAAAGGCCGCATCCCGGCTGGTCGTGTGAGCCACGAACCGGTCATCCAGCTCGACGTGCTGCCCACCGCGCTCGCCGCAGCCGCCGCCCGCACCGACATCCCGCTCGATGGCGTGAACCTGCTGCCGCTGCTCGAAGGAAAGGCCGACAAGCTGGCTCCACGTGAACTCTATTTCCGCTTCGGCGTGCAACAAGCTGTGCGGCAGGGCGATTGGAAGCTCGTGAAAGCCTCCAAGGACATGCAGCCGATGCTGGTGAACCTGGCCACCGATCCCGGCGAGCAAACCGACCTCACCGCAAAGGAGCCGGAGAAAGCCCGGGCCCTGCAACAGCTCTTCGACCAATGGAACGCCGCCATGCAACCCCCACGCTGGGAAGACCAGCGCTGGAATGGTGAGGAAAGCCGCAAGGAGCAGAAGAAAGGGAAGCGGAAGAAGAAGGCGAAGGAGTGAGCGCTTACCTCGCTTCCAACAAACCGCTATCTGTGAGCCATTCGGTGAAGCGTTCGGGCCAGCGGGCGGCGGCGCTGGGTTTGGCGTCGGGTTTGTAGCCGAAGCCGTGGCCGGCGTTGGCATACATATGCATTTCGGCCTTCACGCCGGCGGCTTTGTATTTGAGATAGAGGGTGGCCATGCCTTCGGAGATGTCGGGACGGTCGCTGTAACCGGCGGCGATGAAGAGCGGTGGCATGCCTTTTTCGGCGGAGAAGAGGGCGGAGGTGCCGGGGTAGATGAGGGCTTGGAAATCGGGACGGCTGGACTGACGCTCGATGGGATCAGTGGCGTCTTTTTGGCCGGGATCGTTCTTCATGGCGGCAAAGGCGGCCAGTTCTCCGCCAGCGGAGAAGCCGAGGATGCCGAGGCGGTCGGTTTTGAGGTGCCATTCGTCTGCACGACTGCGGATGAGGCGAATCGCGCGGCGGGCGTCGGCCATGGCGTGGTCCTGGATGGTGTAGGTGCTGCCTTTTTCGCGGGCGAGACGATACTTCAGCACGAAGGCGGCGATGCCGCGCTCCTGGAACCATTCGGCGAGCGCGTAGCCTTCGTGACCGAGGCAGAGTTTCGAATGACCGCCGCCAGGGCAGATGATGACGGCGGTGCCGGTCGATTGGTCGGCGGCGGGGACGTATGGGGTGATGGTGGGATTGTGGACGTTGCAGACGTTGGTGCCTTCGATTTGCTCGGCCTCAGCGGCCCGGGCCTCTGAACCGGGGGCACCTTTTTCCCAGAGGGGAATGGCTGGAGGGAGATTTTTGGGCAGTTCGGCGGCGAGAACAGCCGCCTGGAGGGTGAAAAGGGCGAGAATGGGGCGGATCATGGGCCGGATTAACGCTGAAACGGCCGAAGTTCGCGCGAAATGATCGCCTGATTGACAAACGAGCGGCTCCCGCTAGTCTCCCGCCCCCTTTTCGGAGGGAGGTCGTGGTTTGCCCGGCCTGAGCCTGTTATTTCAAAAAGTTTTCACCACCCCACACGCCCATGCCCAAAACATTCAGGACCTACCAGCCCTCCAAGCGCACGCGCAAGCAGCAGTTTGGTTTCCGCGCCCGCATGAAGACCAAGAACGGCCGCGACATCCTGCGCCGCCGCCGTGCCGCCGGACGCAAGCGTCTCTTGCCGAAGGGCGTGGAAATCCACTTCAAGCGTCACACGCAGCAGCACGCCTGATCCTGCCCCGGCGCCCCGTTGCCATGCGCCTCCCCTCAAACCTGCGGATGAAGCTGGCGCGTGATTTCGCGCGGGTGAAATCGCAGGGCAGCAGCCAGGCCGGGAAATTCCTGGTGCTGGGTGCTTTGAAGACGGAGGAGCTGGAGGAGTTCCAGTTCGGCCTGATCACGGGTGCGAAACTGGGGAAGGCTGTGGTGCGCAACCGCATCCGCCGCTTGTTGCGGGAGGTGATCCGGTCCCATCGCGCCGAGATCGCTCCCGGTTGGCAGTTGGTCGTCATCGCCCGCTGGCGTGCGCCCCAGGCCACGCTGGAGGAGCTGGAAAAGGACTGGCTGCGGCTGGCTCGCCGCATGAATCTGCTGCAAAAGCCGCCCTCCGCCGACCCCGCTCCATGAAATGGCTCATCCGTCTGCTCATTCGCGGCTATCAGGTGTTCATTTCGCCCGTGATCCACGCCCTCGGAGGTCCGGGCTCTGGCTGCCGTTACACGCCGACGTGCTCGGCGTATTTTCTTGAGGCCGTGGAGACTCACGGTGTGCTGCGTGGGAGCTGGCTGGGCCTCTGCCGCATCGGCCGCTGCCATCCGTGGGGCGGACATGGACACGACCCGGTGCCAGCCCGGAAGACATCCGCTGGCTGATGAATTGATTTTTCGCTCAGTTTGCAATGGCAGAACCCGGCCCGCCTGCCAGTCTGTCGCCCCTTCATTCTCAAACCCTCTCCCACTTCAAGTTTCATGGACCGCAAAGGTTGGATCATCGTCACGCTCTGTGTCATCCTCATGGGGGTGAACTGGCACTACATGCAGGAAAACCAGAAGGCGGCGCAGGCAGAGGCAGCCCGCCAGCAGCAGGAGCAGGAAGCCAAAAAGGCAGCCGAGGCGGCCGCGAAACCCGCACCAACCCAGACAGCAGCGCCAGCGACGCCAGCCCAGCCGCCAGTGCCGGAGGCTCCGGAGGAAAAGCACTCGCTGAAAGCCGGGAGCGTGACGTTTGAACTCACCTCCAAAGGCGGCGGCATCGCCCGTGCGCTGCTGGCCGGCACGGATCAGGTGACCTTGAACCAGAACGCGCTGGAGCCCATCGGCGCCCTGCGTCGCGAACCCGCTGGACTGGATGCGATCTCCTACAAGCTGACGGCGAAGAGTGACAAGAGCGCCACCTTTGTGGGCACCAATGCCGAAGGCATCGAGGTGACGAAGGAGTACACCCTGACCGAGGGCGAGGAAAGCGACGAGCATCTGATCGATCTCGCCATCACGCTGAAGAACACCGGCACCGCACAGCATCGCTCGGAGGAATATTATCTCTATGCGGGTGCATCGACCGCGCTGAAGCATGACGACGCACGCTACGAGGGCTTTTTCTGGAATGACGCGGGCGACGCGGACTTCCACCAGGCGGACTACTACGCGAAGCCGTGGTTCAGCGAGCAGAAGACGGAGTTTCGTCAATCCTTCGAGGCTCTGCGCTACGCGGGCGTGATGGGACGCTTTTACACCCACATCGTGACTCGTGTGGCGGCGAAGGACGCGCCGGGGAAGGTTTGGTCCTCCCGTCGCAAGCTGGCGAAGCCGATCAATGCGGAGCACGCAGGAAAGGCGGAGATCGAAGACCACGCCTTCGAGGCCTCGCTGGGTCTCCCGACGATCGATCTGGCACCCGGGGGCACCCACACGGAGACCTACCAGATTTACCTCGGCCCGAAGGAGTACGACCGGCTGAACAAGATCGGCAAGCAGCGCAGTTTTGCGATGTTCTACGGGTGGTTCAAACCGATCAGCATCTTCCTGTCCTGGGTGATGCGCTGGATGCATGACGTGACGGGCAACTGGGGCGTGGCGATCGTCCTGCTGACGATCTTTGTGCGCCTGTGCATCTGGCCGATCCACGCCAAATCCACCTACACGATGAAGCGCATGGGTCTGCTGGGCCCCATGATGAAGGAGTTGCAGGAAAAGTACAAGGACGACCCGCAGAAGCAGCAGATGGAGGTGATGAAGCTCTATCGCGACTATGGGGTGAACCCGCTGGGCGGCTGCCTGCCGCTGTTCCTGCAGATCCCGATCTTCTTCGGCCTCTACCGGGTGCTGGAATACGCCGCCGAGCTGCGCGGACAGGGTTTCCTGTGGGTGAATGACCTCTCCGCCGCCGACACAGTGGCGCAACTGGGCGGCTTCGACATCAACCCGCTGCCGCTGCTGATGGGGGTCACGATGATCGCCCAGATGAAGCTCACGCCGCAGCCCGCCACCGTGGACAAGACGCAGCAGCGCATCATGATGCTGATGCCGTTCTTCTTCCTGTTCATCTGCTACAACTTCGCAGCCGCGCTGGCGCTCTACTGGTCCACGCAGAACATCTTCAGCATCGCCCAGACCTGGGTGATGAAGCTGTACATGCCGGAGCCGAAGCTGGAAAAGGTGGCGCCACGGCAGCAGCCGAAAGGACCTGCGCCGCAGAACCCGTTCTTCAGTTCCCAGGGACAGAAAGAGAAAAAGAAAGGTCCCAAGCCGCCCAAGCTGGGAGGCTAGCCGGACAGCACCCGAGCCTGGTTCTGCGGTCACAGTTCGCGATTGTGGTCGCGAACCAGCGGCGGTAAACCGGGAGCAGAGAACAGCGAACCGCGAATTTTGTCATGACGCCCATCGAACACGCCCGCCACATTCTCGACACCATGCTGGGCTACCTGGGCTTTGTGGTCCAGATCGAGGAGGACAATGGCCCGGATGGCCCCACGCTCCAGGTGCTCACCGACGATTCGGACGCGCTGATCGGCCGCCGGGGCGAGACGCTGGATGACATCCAGTACCTGGTGAACCGCGTCCTCCAGCGCCACATCAAGGACGCACCACGCATCCGCGTGGATGTGGAGTTCTATCGTTCCATGCGGGAGGACAAGATGGTCGCCCGTGCCAGGGAGCTCGGAGAACGGGTGCGGGCCACCGGCCAGAGCGCCGATCTGCCGCCCATGAACAGCTACTACCGCCGGCTGGTTCACAACGTCTTTGCCAACGACCCGGACGTCATGAGCGTGAGCCAGGACGGTGCCGCCCGGTTCAAACGCATTTTCCTGCGGCGCCGGAGCAAGTGAGCCCCCGGCGGCCCAAAGCGCAGGAAAATCAGGTTCGTTCTTTACTCGCCGAGCGGTTTTGAGCTATTTTTTAAAACCCGCGCAGAATCAACGCGCACAGCAACCAAGCCCCCCCTTCACCCTCACACCGCATCTCATGAAATTAAGCCGTTTTCGACCTGTCTTGATCGCGCTGGCCTGCAGCGCCGGATTTCTGCACGCCGACATCGTGGTTTTGAAGGACGGCAAGCGCCTGGAAGGCAGCATCACTGCGGAGAATCCGCAGTCGATCCACATGCGCTACAAGCTGACGCCGAAAATCTGGGACGACAAGGACATCCCCCGCACCGAGATCGCGGAGATCATCAAACAGAAGCCTGAGGAGGTGGAGCTGATCGAGCTGAAGAAGCTTTTTCCCACGGTCGATCTGATGACGGCGGTGAAGTATGAGCAGTTGATCCAGGATCGCCTGCGGCCCTTCGTGAACCGCTATCCCGGCACCAAGGAGGCCGCCGAGGTCGAAAAGCTCATCGCCCAGGTGCAGGAGGAGAAGGAGAAAGTCGTTGCCGGCGGCATCAAGATGGAAGGCAAGTGGCTCACGCCCGACGAAGCGAAAGCAGAGAGCTACAACATCAAGGCCTACGCCGCACGCGCTGCGATGCTGGAGAAGGCCGAGGCCAAGGACTACAGCGGCGCTTTGAAGGAGTTCGACAAGCTGGCCAATCCCCAGACCGGCTACGTCGCCTCGATTCATTATCCGAAAGCCGTCGAGGAGATCCTCGCTGTTCTGACCAAATACGAGGCGCAGATCGAGCAGATGATCAAAGATCAGCCGACCCTGCAAAAGCTGCGCGACGAGAACACCAAAAAGCTGATCGAGCCAGATCTCACCCGGGTGAAGGACGCCATCACCCGTGAAAAGGAACAGTGGAAGACCACCTACGACCTCGAGCGCAAATCCGGGAAGTGGTTCACTCCGTACAAATACGATCTGCCCAGCCTCAAGGCCCTCTCCACCGCCATTGTGACCGAGAAGAACCGCCTCCAGGGGCTCGACCTCGCCAGCATCACCAAGGCCAATGACGCCATCGCACGCATCATGCGCGCCGATGCCAAGGCTGGAAAGGATGCCGCCGAACTGAAGACCATGGGTGAGGCCATTCTCGAAGGGGAAACCGCCGCCGGAGCCATCACGGAGCCCAACGCGCGGCAGTTCTACTCGACCGTCTTCGGCGGTTACCGCCAGCGCTATGCCTACGCCCAGCAGCAGCTCGCCATGCAGTCCGCGCAAGGTCAGGCCCCCGCAGCCCCGGCCGCAGGCGGCTCCAGCGCCATCGGCGGCACCGGAGGCACGCCGGGTATGGATGACAAAGTGGCTGCGGCCCTCGCCGCCGCCGCAGGTGGCACCCCGCCGCCAGCCACTGGAGCGCCTGCCGCAGGCGCCGCCGCCGCAGGTGCCATGCCTGGCACGGTGGCACCAGGTGCCGCACAGGCCGTGCAGCCAGGCGTTCAGGCAGGTTATCCGGCCCAGGCACAACCTGGTTATCCGACCCAGGCGCAGCCCGGCTATCCGGCCCAGGCACAGCCCGGTTATCCAGCGCAGGCACAACCGGGTTATCCGGCTCAGGCGCAGCCCGGTTATCCAGCGGGTGCGCCGATGGCCCCCGCACCTGTCGCCCCGGCTCCGGCCGTTGATGAAAGCGAAGGAACTCTTGGCCTCAGCACCAACACGCTCCTTCTGATCGGAGCTGGCGTCGTCGTCATCGTCCTCATCGCCGCCCTGTCAGGTGGCAAGAAGAAGAAAGGCTGAGCCACCTTCCAGTTTCACTCCAAAAAAGGGAGGGCCGCAAGGCCCTCCCTTCTTCTTTGATTAACACACACGGTCTGAAAAAAACCGGTCAAGCCGCCTCGGCGGTCTGCTGCTGCGTTTGATCCTTCACAGACATCGCCTCCTTGCCCTGGCGCTTGCGAAGGTAGTGCAGGCGGGCACGGCGGACGCGGCCTGACTTCGTGACTTCGATCTTCGCCACCTTCGGGCTGTGCAGCGGGAAAACGCGCTCCACGCCTTCACCATAGGAAATCTTGCGGACGGTGAAGGCCTCATTGATGCCGTGGCCTTTACGGGCGATCACGATGCCGGCGAAGATCTGGATACGCTCCTTGTCGCCTTCGACAACTCGCGTATGGACCTTCACAGTGTCGCCCACATTGAAGGCGGCGACTTCTTTCTTCACTTGTTCCTGGTTGATCTTTTCGATGATTTTGCTCATGACACGCTCTCCTGAGCCTCGCATTGAGGGCCGTGAATCAGTCAGGCCGGGGGCGAGGGGGCGGTGAAGGTGGACAGTTTCGCCGATTTGGCAACCGGTTTTTCCCTGTGCTGGAAACCGGCCCGTTTAGGGCCTAGAACTGGGCCTCACCCATGGAACCCTCGACTTTTGCCCTGATTCGCGCCGCCATCACCGAAGATGTGGGCACCGGCGACGTCACTTCGCTCTACTTCATCCCCGAAAACTCACGTTCCAGGGCCGAAATCGTGGCCCGGGAGCCCGGAATCGTGTCCGGAGCCGAAATCGCCGCCACGGTCTTCCACGAGATCGACCCGACCCTGGAAGTCGAGACCTGCATCCCGGACGGCAGCCCGTTCGAGCGCGGCAGCATCCTCATGAAAGCAGCCGGCAGCACACGATCCCTTCTCACCGCCGAAAGGACGGCCCTGAACTTCCTCCAGCGCCTCAGCGGAGTGGCCACGCAGACCCGAACATACGTGGATGCCGTCAAACCACACCCCGTCCAGGTCTGGGACACGCGGAAAACCACCCCGGGGTGGCGTTTGATCGAAAAAGCCGCCGTCAAACACGGTGGCGGCACGAACCACCGCATGGGCCTCTACGATCACGCGATGGTCAAAGACAACCACCTGGCCGCCAACAGCGACCTCCCGGCGCTCCAGGCTGCCATCCGCAAGCTGCGCTCGGAGCGCCCCGGCGTCCGCGTCCAGCTTGAGGCCGCCACCTTGAAGCAAGTGGCCGATTTTCTCACGCTCGAAGGCGTGGACATGCTCCTGCTCGACAACATGACGCCCGACCAGCAACGCGAGGCCGTGAAACTCGTGAACGGCAGGCTGTGGCTCGAAGCCAGTGGCGGCATCACGCTCGAAACGATCAGAGACGTGGCCGCCACCGGCGTGAACGCGATTTCTGTCGGTGCGCTCACGCATTCCGCTCGTGCGCTGGATCTGGCGCTGGATTTGTTCTGATCACTTCACCGGTTCATACTGCCAGGTCCAGTCGCCCAGGTAGTCCGGCTTGTTGAGCTTGGCCGAGCTCTTCTCATCCACGGTCACCTTGCCAGCGTCGTCTTTGCCATCCAATCCCACGGACCAGAGGACAAAACGACCGCCCGGAGTCGTGCGATAGCGCATCGGCTGGCCATCACACGGATCGGCAGGTACCGCAGGAAGGAATTCAGGCACCAGTTCGGTCAGAGTGGCCGGATAACGGCCCTTGCTGGCAAAAAACCGCTCCAACGCGATCGCCGTCAGTGCCTGGTGATTCCGAGCCGCCGTCTGCCAGGCGTTCAGGCTGACCTTTCTCATCGCAGGCACCATCAGACGCACCATCACCCAGTCAGGATGCCGCAGCAAGTTGTGGTGGTTCATCATCTCCTGCTCCAGCGCCGTGGCGGCACGAACGGCGGCAGGAATGCCCTGTTTCAACGGCAGGATGAGGTGTTTGACTTCGATCTCACCGACAACGCTTTTCCAGTGATCAAACAAGCCGCTCGGCAGCAAGCCGTATGCAGCCGAGTTCAGATCCGTTCCATCAGCGCCAAGCGGCTTCTCAATTCGCTTCCGGCCGGCCGCCACATCTTGCATGTATTCGAGCGTGTCCATGCCAGCGGCCAGTTCGCCTCGCATCGCGTGGTGCAGTGCTTTCGCAGCATCGGCTCCAGTGTAAAGCTCCTGCAACGCCCGCAGTTCTGCCTCGGTGAACACACGATCCCGCAATCCGAGCCAGAGCACCTCCGAGGCCTGCGCTTCGATGGCGATGCCGATCAGCAGACCAATCAGCAGCGGCTCCTGTTCGCAGGCTTGAGCAATCCGGTGTGCCGCGATGATGCTGTTGACCGACTCAGCGCCATTTTTGGCATCCACGGCCGCTCTCCCACGCAGATTCAGCAGCCGGGCCAGGTTTTGCGCCCCGGTGTAGTGCGCCATGCTCAGGCTGAAGAGCATGTCCGGCAGCTCGCGCTCACTCAGGGCCGGAGTGAACATCGCTTTCGGCCGACGGGGGGCTTCATCGGCGAGCTGTTTCAGCACTGGAAACTTGGCGTCGAGCGCAGCCAGCACGTCGCGGCCGGGAGTTGGCGAACTGGCGGGCAGTTCGAGGAACTTCGACTCGCTCAGAAACTTCTGCCATGCCTGGATCTCCGAGGCCTTGCCAACGGTGACACCGCTGCCCGAAGGGGCGACACCCTCCCACTTCATTGCGGCCAAGGCGGCACGCTTGGCCCCGGGCTCGCCTTTTGAAGCATCGCCATCGACAACGTGGGCCAGACCCTGTAGCGGCTTGATCGCCAGCAAGTTCTGCGATTCAGGGGGTGCTGGTGGCAGCAGCGACCGGAAATCCAGCGTTTCGCCCTCTTTCTCAATCATCGCCTTCGTCGCCGCCCAGCGACGTTTGCCGCTCCAGTTCGTCCACACGAACAAAAGCACGACGAGAGTGACCAAGGTGACGAGAATCCAGCACAAAACACGTGCGGCACGACGAGAGAAGAGTTTGCGGATCATGAGAAGCGAGAATGAAGGGATGGAGATCAGTTGGAAGCCAGCAGCGCATCGATCAGCGCAGCACGTTGATCCAGTGGCATGACCGGTGCGCGATGCGCGGATGGCGATGACGTTTCCGAATCAACCGGCATGGTGAAGTACATCAGCACGATCGCCGCCCAGGCCGTGCTCCAGCCTGCGACAAGCCAGCGTGGCGTGCGTGGGGCCGGCCGGATCGTTTTGACCGCACCCAGGATCTCCGCACGCCAGGCAGCGGGCAGTTCGCGACGGCACAGGGCGTGCAGATCGTTTTCAAAGGCATCGTGATTCATGTTCATGACGGTTTCAGTTCGTCGTAGAGCGGCCGCAGCTCGCTGCGCAGCTTTTCCAGGGCGTAGCGATAACGGCTCGCAGCCGTGTTCAGCGGAATGCCCTGCACTTCCGCGATCTCCTCAAAGGTCAGTCCATCCCAGAGCTTCAATTGCGCCACGCTGCGCTGCTCCAGCGGCAGAATGGCCAGCGCCTGCGTCAAGCGTCGTGCCAGCGCCTCCTGATCCGGATCATTCTGCGGAGCAAACATTTCCACCAAGGCCTGCGACTGGTCCTCCGCCCGACGCCGCACACGATGCCGACGCAGCCAGTCGATGGCGTGATGATGCGCCAGCCGCAGCAGCCAGGCACGCAGGTTGGAAATGCCCGGTGGAATCGTCTGCCGGGCCAGTTTGATGAAGAAGTCATGCAGCAGGTCCTTTGCATCGGCCTCTTCACGCGTGAAGCTCCTGAAGTAGTGAAACAGCCCGGCCGCATGAGCGTCGTAGAGTTCAGGCAAGGTGGGCGCGGCAGGCATCGGAGGACAGTTTCACGGACAGGACGCATGAGGGCGAGGTTTTTGTCTGCCTGAGCTGCCCACCAGTGCAACTCCGCCCGGCCCCCGGCAATTTTACCCTTGTATTCCCCGTCTGTGGCAGCATTCTCACGGCCTACTTTTTCCCAGCATGCCTCCTCCTCCAAATCGCGGCCCGTCACGCAGTGGCCCACCCAACCGTAGTGGTCCCCCAAATCGGAGCGGCCCGCCCAACCGTGGTGGTCCTCCCGGCCGGGGCGGTCCGCCAAATCGCGGCGGCCCCTCCCAGCGTCCCCAGCAGCGTTACACTCCGCCACCGCCGCGTGAGCCGGAACCCGAACAAGGTGGCAAGGCCAAGGAAGAAGCCATCGAGCTCGACGGCGTCATCACCGCCGTGCTCGCCGGCACCATGTTCCGCGTGAAGCTGCGCAACGGACACGAAGTGCTCGCCCACATCTCGGGCAAGATGCGCAAGAAGTTCATCCGTCTCGTGATCGGCGACGCTGTGAAGATCGAGATGTCGCCCTACGACATGGACAAGGCACGCATCGTTTACCGCATCGGCTGATCTTCGCCCTGCATCGCGATCATGGCCGGAGACATCGTTTATTTCGACCTCGAAACACGCCGCACCGCGAATGACGTGGGCGGCTGGGGTAACAAACACATGATGGGCATCTCCGTGGCCGTCACCTTCAGCACAAAGCTGAACGAGTACACCATCTACACGGAGGATGAATCCTCCGCCCTCATCGAGCAGCTCCGTCGGGCCGATCTCGTCGTCGGCTTCAACCATGTGGGCTTCGACTACGAGGTGCTCATGGGCCACAGCATCTTCGACTTCCGCGATCAACTGCGCAGCCTCGACATGCTCATCGACCTGGAAAAAGCGCTCGGCCATCGCATCAAGCTCGATGCCGTCGCCGCCGCCACGCTGGGCATGGGCAAGACCGCTGACGGCCTGGATGCGCTGAAGTGGTGGCAGCAGGGCGAGGTGGCAAAGATCGCCGAATACTGCTGCTACGACGTCAAAGTGACCAAGTGCGTGCACGAATACGGCGCGCAGAACGGCCACGTGAAGTATCACGACCGCAACGGCCGCGAACAAAGCGTGAAGGTCAACTGGGCCGCCTGATGACGCCGCTGATCCGGCTCATGCTACGTGCCGGCTGGGCTCCAGTCGCCGTCTTGATCTTCCACCGGGTCATCTTCAACACACCTTGGCGTCAGCCGCTCGACTTTGTCATGCATTACAGCGGCGGAGTCGCGATCTCCTACTTCCTCTGGCATGCGCTGGACTGTTTTGCGTCGTGGTTTGGCACGCTGACGGCCTTTGCGCGTTATCTCTTCACCTTTGCCCTGGCCTGCACCGTCGGGCTGTTCTGGGAGTTCGCGGAGCTGTTGTCCGATGTCGTCTATCACACGCACATCCAGCACAGCATCCACGAAACCATGCGGGATCTCATCGCGGATGCCACGGGCGCGATGACGACATTGGCGCTCGTGTTTGGGGCACGCTGCTTCGCCAGACGGCCGGAGGCCTGATTCAGGAAACTTGCGGGCCGAAAGCACCGTTTCAGCCACATCATGACTGCCACGCCTGATTTCCTGCGCGTCTCACGCCGCCATTTTCTCCACCGGTCCGGGCTTGGGCTCGGTTCGGCGGCCCTGGGTTCACTGCTGGCGCGGGATCTGCCCGCGGCTCCGGCTCCACGGCCGCATTTTGCGCCAAAGGCGAAGCATGTGATCTACCTGCACATGATCGGCGCACCCTCGCAGCTCGATCTGTATGATTACAAGCCGCTGCTGCAGAAGATGGACGGCCAGAAGTGCCCGGAGGAGCTGACAAAGGGCAAACGTTTCGCCTTCATCGGTGGCGAAATGACCCTCGCAGGCACCGAGTTCAAATTCCAGCGTCATGGCCAAAGCGGACTCGAATTGAGCGAGCTGCTGCCAAATCTCGGCACCGTGGCCGATGACATCTGCGTGGTGAAATCCCTCCACACCAACGAGATCAATCACGCGCCAGCGCAGATGTTTCTGCACACCGGTTTCGGCCAGGGCGGCCGGCCCAGCATGGGAGCGTGGGTCACCTACGGTCTCGGCGCGGAAAACCGCGATCTGCCCGCCTACGTCGTGCTTTTGTCCGGTCCGCCCGGCGGCGCTGGCACCTCGCTGTGGAGCACCGGCTTCCTGCCCAGCGTGTATCAGGGCATTCAATTCCGCGGCAGCGGCGAGCCGGTGCTGTTTCTGGGCAATCCCGCCGGCCACAGCAGCAAAGACCGCCGCAAGGTGCTCGATGCCGTCAAAGCGCTCAACGAGCAGCAGCTCGGCGTCGTGGGTGATCCTGAGATCGCCACCCGCATCAGCCAGTATGAAATGGCCTACCGCATGCAGGCCAGTGTGCCGGAGCTGATGGACATCACGAAGGAAAACAAGGCCACGCTCGACATGTATGGTGCCGAACCGGGAAAAGCCTCCTTCGCCAACAACTGCGTCCTCGCCCGCCGGCTGATCGAACGCGGCGTGCGCATGGTGCAGCTCTTTGACTCCGACTGGGACCACCACGGCGGCCTCAAGCAACGCATCACCGCCAAAGCGAAGGACGTGGACCGTCCCATGGCCGCCCTCGTGCGTGATTTGAAGCAACGCGGCCTGCTGGACGAGACGCTGGTGATTTGGGGCGGCGAATTCGGCCGCACGCCATTGCGTCAGGGCATCAATGGCGACGGCACCAAGACCGCCCCCGGCCGCGACCACCACAAAGACGCCTACACCATGTGGATGGCCGGCGGCGGCATCAAACCGGGCACGGTTTACGGCAAGACCGACGACTTCGGCTTCAACATCGCCGAAAATCCCGTCCACACGCACGATCTGAATGCCACCGTGCTGAACCTGCTCGGCCTCGACCACGAACGTCTCACCTTCCGCTACCAAGGCCGCGACTACCGCCTCACCGACATCCACGGCGAGCTGGTGCCGGGGATCATGGGGTGAGCCGTGAAGACTTCGTTCCAATAAAGAAAAAGGGTCGTGCCATGAACTGCTGGCGTGGAATTTGCAGGGCGGTATCGTACGGACCTGTCACACGGCAGGCTCCCTCAAACTCCCCCTTATTTCTCCCATGTGCGGCATCGTTGGATACATCGGCAATCGTCAGGCCAGCCCCATTCTTCTCGACGGACTTCGGCGTCTCGAATATCGCGGCTATGACTCCGCTGGCGTGGCGCTTTGCGGCGGCCCGGCCGGGCTGAGGATCGTGAAAAAGGCCGGTCGCATCGACAATCTGCGCCAGGCCGTCGATGAAGCGAAACCGGAAGGCACGATGGGCATCTCCCACACCCGCTGGGCCACGCACGGCCCTGCCACCGATGAAAACGCCCATCCGCATCCCGACCAGGGCGGCAACCTGGTGCTGGTGCACAACGGCGTGATCGAGAATTACCAGTCGATCCGCGATCAATTGGCCGCCAAAGGCCATGTTTTCCACTCGCAGACGGACACGGAAGTCCTTTCCCATCTCGTCGGCACCTTCTTTGACGAATCCAAGGAGAAAGACGGCACGCAACGTCTCGTCGGTGCCGTCAAAGCAGCGCTCAGCCGCGTCAAAGGCACCTACGGCATCGCCGTGATGCACGCGGACCTGCCCGGCGTGATCGTCGGCGCACGTCTTGGCAGCCCGTTGATCGTCGGTCTCGGCAAAAACGAGCATTTCCTGGCCAGCGACGTGGCGGCGGTGGTGAATCACACGCGCGATGTCGTCTATCTGAACGACTACGACATCGTCACGATCACCAAGGACAGCTACGACGTGCAATCGCATCAAGGCACGCCCACGGAGGTGAAAGTCAGCCGTGTGGAATTTAGCGCCGACGATGCGGAGAAGGGCGACTTCCCGCACTACATGCTCAAGGAAATCTACGAGCAGCCGCAAAGCCTCCGCAACGCGATGCGCGGCCGTCTTTCCCGCGATGAATGCACCGCCGTGCTCGGCGGATTGAACATGACCCCGCGTGAGCTGGCTCAAATTGATCGCATCATCCTCGCTGGCTGCGGTACAGCGTATCATGCGGCGATGGTGGGTGAGTACTTGATCGAAACGCTCGCCCGCGTGCCCACCGAGGTCGAGATCGCCAGCGAGTTCCGCTATCGCAACGTTCCGGCGAACAAGAACACGCTGCAGTTCGTGATGAGCCAGAGCGGCGAGACGATCGACACGCTCGCCGCCATGCGTGAGGGCCAGCGCAAAGGCATCCGCTGCCTCGGTATCGTGAACACCGTCGGCAGCACGATTGCCCGCGAGAGCGATGGCGGTGTTTACATTCACGCTGGGCCGGAAATCGGCGTGGCGGCGACGAAGACCTTCACATCGCAAGTGACGATTCTCACGCTGCTCAGCCTGCTTCTCGGCCGCATCCACCACCTTTCGAGCGTGGATGGCCTCGAAATGATCGATCAGCTCGAAGCGCTGCCGGACAAGATCGTCACCATCCTCAAACAGGCCGACAAGATCAAAGCCATCGCGGAGAAGCACTGCCACGCCGAGGGCATGCTGTTCATGGGGCGCCAGGCGAACTATCCCGTGGCTCTCGAAGGAGCGCTGAAGATGAAGGAGATCAGCTATATCTACGCCAGCGGCCATCCGAGTGCCGAGCTGAAGCATGGCGTGATCGCGTTGGTGAAGCCGGACATGCCTTCCATCTTCATCGCGCCCGACGACGCCGTCTTCGACAAGAACGTGAGCAACATCGAGGAGGTCCTCGCCCGCAAAGGCCCCGTCATCGCCGTCACGACTGAGGGCCGCACGGAGCTGGAGCGCCTCACTCAGGACGTCATCTACGTCCCTGACTGCCCCAGCTACCTCACGCCGATCCTGAATGTCATTCCGCTCCAGCTCCTCAGCTACTACACCGCCGTCGCCCGCGGTTGCGATGTTGATAAGCCGAGAAATCTGGCAAAAAGCGTGACCGTTGAGTAATAATGAGGTTTATCCTCCTGCTCACACATGCCTGCCGACCTCGCCCGCTTCCTTCGCGTGACCCTTTTTGTCGTGCTGGGTGGCGTTGTGAGCCCCTCGCAGGCTGTTGAGAACAAACCCGCCGAGGAAAAGCCTGCGGCTGCACCTGCCGTTCCGGCCACGCCGAGTCCGGCCGATTTTCTCGACACCGTGGGGATGCACACGAAGGCGCGCTGGCGTCTTCTGTTTCGCCCGCCACCGCCGACGCCTTCCGCTGAGCGCCATCGCTCCGCCTTGGTGCTGGGGACCTTGCTGGGGGACAGTTTCCTCGTCTTGCAGGCCACCGACGCGCAGCAGTTCCGCAACAACAACCAGGAAGTGCTCGCCTACTGCCGCACGCTTGGCCTGGGAGAAAAGCTTTTGCCGCGATTGATGACGCAGGGAAACCTGGCTGAGCAGAACGCGTGGAAGGAGCTGCGGCAGGAGCTGGTCGAGGGTCATCAGGAGGCGCTGCGTCTGTTGCGCGAGCAGATGGATGAGGATCTGGCCCTGCTGATCGACATCGGAGTCGGTCTGCGCCTCATGGAAATCGTCTCCGCCATCATCGTCGCCGCCCCGGAAAGCGATGTGCGCGGCCTGTGCAGCGGCACGCCGGACCTGCTTCAAGATTTGCGCGAGAACTGCGGCCGCATCAGTGCGGAAAGGCGTGAACTGCCGTTGCTCACGCGGATTCGCTCCACGGTCGATCAGACCAGCCAGGCCTGGAAAAATGTGGAAGCGACCCCGCTTACCCAAGAACAGGCGGCGGAGACCAGCGAGAAGCTCAAGGCGCTGATGCAGGAGATGGTGACGAAGTAATCCCGACTCGGCAGGAGAATGGCATCCCGCATCCTCATCATCGGCCAGGGACTCGCCGGCACGGCGCTGGCGTGGCGGTTGTGGGAGCGCGGCGTGCCGTTTCTGATCGTGGATCGCGACGAACCGGTCACCTGCTCCAAAGTCGCCGCCGGCTTGATCACGCCGATCACCGGCATGCGCCTCACTGTGAGCTGGCGCTACGCGATGTTTTATCGAGAAGCACTGCGATTCTATCGCCAGCGTGGGAAGCAACTGCGGCAGCGCTTCTTCTTCCCCCGCGGCTACGTCCGTCTGCTGAAGAGCGAGCAGGAGGTGACGAAGTGGCAAAAGCGCCGTCACGATGCCGACATGCAGGGCTTCCTCCACCCGCGAGAGCCGAAACTGAGCGCAGACGTGTTTCGTGACCCGCAAAACGGCTTTCAGCAACGGCACGCCGCCTGGCTGGACACCACCGCCTTCCTGGAGGCCAGCCGCCGCTTCTTTGACTCGCTGGATTCATGGCGGCAGGCCGATGCAAGTCCCTCTGAGGTGCTGGACGATGCCAATGGCATCGATTGGAGGGGCGAACGCTTTTCGCACGTGATCTGGGCGAACGGCTGGAACGCAGCGCAGCATCCGCTGCTCAGCTGGGTGCCGTTTCAATCCGCCCTCGGCACGATTTTGACCGTCAAAGCCGATCTGCACGGCGACAAGCGCATCGTGAACCGAGGTTGCTGGCTGCTGCCACGCAACGACGGCACCTGCCGTGCCGGCTCCACCTACGAATGGACTTTCACCGATCCGAACACGCCATCGCCGGAGCAAGTCGCACAGCTCGAAGCCACCCTCGGCACGCTGCTGCACACGCCTGCTGACATCATCACCGCCCAAAGCGCCGTGCGCCCCATCATCAAAGGCCGTCAGGCCCTGATGGGCACACATCCCACCCATCCACGCGTCGCTTTCCTCAACGGCCTCGGTTCCAAAGGCTCTCTCCGCGCCCCCTGGCTGGCCCGTCATCTCATCGAGCATCTCCTCGATGGGGCGATGCTTGATGAGGCCTTCGATTTGCAGGAGAACGACATTTGAGCGGCTGGTCGGGCAAAAGGCCATCGACATGAGGCTGCCTCGGACGTATTCTCGCCACCATGACATCCGTGCTGCCATTTCTCGATGATTTGCGCCGCCTCCCAGCCGACCAGTTGGAGGAGACAGCCGATTTCATTCACACCTTGCTCAAGGATCGCCGTCGCAGCCGTGAAGCCATGATCGACGCCACCGCCGGGAGTCTGGTCGGAGAAGACGGCGAGGCACTCGAAACGGCCCTCGCTGAATGCAGCACCGTCGATGAAAGCGCCTGGTAGCCTTGCCCTGGACAGCAGCGTGATCGTCCGTCACATGCGGACCGGGGATGTTGCGATTGCCTCCCGGCTGAAGGCGGCCACAGAGCTTTATCTGCCGCTCACTGCACTGGGAGAAATGCGCTTTGGCATCCAACGTGTGGGCAACAGCCGGCGGGCTGTCGAACAGTGGGAACGTTTTTCACGCGAGGTCGTGGTGCTGCAGCCAGATGACGCCACCGCCACCGCGTATGCCGAGCTGAAACAAGCGCTCGCCGCCAAAGGCCGCCCCATCCCGGAAAACGATTTGTGGATTGCTGCGACTGCCAAGAGTCATGGCCTGCCGCTTTACTGCATGGACGCCCATTTCGATGAACTTGCGGAGTGGATGACGATCATCCAGGCCTGACGCCCATGAACAGCCAGACAGAACTTCCCCACCTCGCCAGTCCCAATGGCGGCCTGCCGTCATCGGTGCTGTGGGCGCAGTTGATTCTGCGCGATCGTCTGCGGCCGGGCGACGTGGTGGTCGATGCCACGATGGGCAATGGACATGACACGCTGTTTCTGACGCAGTGCGTGGCTCCGGGCGGGCATGTGTATGCCTTTGATGTGCAGGAGAAGGCGCTGGAGGAGACGCGGAAGCGTGTTCCGGCGGAGGTGACCACCTTGATCCACGCCGGGCATGAAACGATGAAGGAGCATGTGCCTGCGGAGCTTCATGGCAGCATCAGCGCGGTGATGTTCAACCTCGGTTATCTGCCGGGGACGGACAAAACGCTCATCACGCACACGGACACGACGATGCTGGCTGTCTGGCAGGCACTGGAGCTGCTGAAGCCGGGCGGCATCCTCACCATCGTCGTGTATCCCGGCCATGACGGCGGTGCCGATGAGGGCCGGTGTGTCGCCGACTGGGCGGCAGCACTGAACTCGCGGCACTACGAGGCCCAGCACCTGCGCCCGATCAATCGCTCGGCCACGCCACCAGAGCTTTGGGTCGTGTGGAGGCGCGGCTGAATGCCGCAAACATGAATCCCCTCAAGCTTGCACGAGCCCCCTTCGCGGCCTAGCTAAGGGACGCGCATGTCGAATCTCGACTACCTCAGCATTCTCTCGGTGGCCGTGCCGGTGTATCTCACCATGGCCGCGGGAGCGATGGCACGGCGCACAGGACTGTTGAAGCCGGAGGCGGACACCAGCCTGATGAAGCTGTCCGTCATGCTGCTGACACCGGCGCTGATCATCGAGCGCGTCGTTGGCAATCCTTCCGTGATGGAGCCCATGCCCGTCGTGATCGCGGCGGGCCTTGGATTCACGCTGGTCGTGCTGGGGATCGCGTTCACCTATTTCGTGGCCCCGCTCATCGGATTGAAGCGCGGCGAGGGCCGCCGCACGTTCAGCGTGGCCTGCGGGCTGCAAAACTACGGTTTCGTGGCCATTCCCATCGTCACGGCTTTGTTTCCGGACAAAGGCACGCTCGGGGTGCTGTTCACCTTCACCCTCGGCGTGGAAATCGCCTGTTGGACGGCCGGAGTCGGCATGCTGACGGGATTTGACAAGGCCCCATGGCGCCTGGCGCTGAATGTGCCGGTCATCACGATCCTCACATCGCTGATGCTGAACTTCACCGGGCTGCACGCGCATGTGCCGCAGCTTGCGCACAACACCTTCACCATGCTGGGAGCCTGCGCGGTGCCGCTGGCGGTGCTGCTCATCGGAGCGTCGATCGCGGATCTCTGGGGACAGGAGGCCATGCGGTGGAATGTGGCGTTGCTCAGCCCTGTTCTGCGCCTCGGCATCATTCCGCTCGCGTTTCTCGCCGCAGCTTGCTGGCTGCCGGTCTCGACGGAACTGAAGCGCGTGATCATCGTGCAGGGGGCCATGCCTTCCGCCGTGTTCAACATCATGATCGCCAAGCTCTACGGCGGACACGCGCCCACGGCGGTACAGGTGGTGATCGCCACGACGGTGGTGAGTTGCTTTACCACACCACTGGTCATCGCCTGGGGCCTGAAACTGGCCGGGGCGTGAAACGAGGCCACCGCAGGCCCCATCATTGATCAAATCCACCGTCAGCGCGTCAAACCAGGATCGCACTCAACTTCCTGAGCCCATGAAAACATCCCAGCGACTTTTGTTGTTCATCCTTTTCGCAGCATGGACGGTGGAATCTCAAGGCGAGACACATTCGCAGGCAGCGAAAGACAAAACGCCTTCGAAGGCTTCTGAAAAAGACAAGGCCACCGCCAAGTCCGCAAACGATCCCATCCGGTCACCTGCAGGCTCGCCTACAGACCCAGTCTTGCCCCGTCCAGCCGCGGTCTCCACGATGAGCATCGAGGACATCAGCGGATTCGAGGATTATCCGAGGCAGGTGCAAAGCCTCGTGCAAAGCGCACTCGCCCTGACGCATCTTGAGCTGGGCTATCTGTATGGCTCCCACGAACCAGCCAAAGGCGGCATGGACTGTTCCGGCACCGTTTACCACGTGCTCAAGTTCCAGGGCCTGAAGGACGTGCCGCGACAGTCAGACGAAATGTGCCAGTGGGTGGAAAAGAAGACGCAGCTCCACCTCACACCCACCGCCACCAGCTTCGACAGCGCCGAATTTGCCGCCTTGAAGCCCGGTGATCTGCTATTCTGGACCAACACGACTGAGACCAAACGCAAACTGCCGGTGACACACGTCATGATTTACCTCGGCAAGCAGAAGAAGACCGGCAAGCGCATCGTCTTCGGCGCCAGCGACGGCCGCAGCTTTGAGGGACAACGTCGTAGTGGTGTCAGTGTGTTTGACTTTCATCTGCCAAAGCCGGAAGGCACCACACATTTTCACGGCTACGGTGCCGCGCCCGGTCTGCTGCCCGCACAACCAGAACCGGTCATCATCGCCGCCAGCTCCAAGCCGGTCGAAAAACCGGTGACCATCGAAAAAACTGCACCTCAAACAGTGGCGAAACCGGAGGCCAAAGAAGAAGTGCGGAAGGCCGTGGCCATCGCCAATGAGCCCGCAGCCGCTTCAGAAAGGATGCCTGATCCCAAGAAAGTGATTGTCGTCGTCCCGGCATCCAAATCCGAGGCAGCCACAAAGACCGAAGACAGCTTGAAAAGCTCAAAGACGGAAACCAAGCCGGAGCTGAAGAAGACCGTGGCCGCAAGCACGACAGCGAAACCCAAATCCACGAGCACGAGCAAAAGCAGCAGTGCCTCGTCGGCGACTCGTCGCAAAACGCCTCCCGCACCGCCGAAAAGCCAGCTTGAGAGGTCCGTCGATAACGCCGTGAACTCCGTGCGACGCTTCTTCCGCCAGTGATCACTGCTCGTAAGGCAGGCTGTTGCCGGAAGAGACTGCACTGTGGCCGTCCGCGGCATTCGCTTCCCGGACAAGCTGCGGATTCATCGGCGGCTCATCTCTCAAGTCGGGGAAGGGAACGCCCAATGTCTCGAGGTAGCGTCGTGCCATGGAGATGATGTAGGCATTCAGGCCAAGCGTGGCGTGGGGATGTTCGACGCCCTTCGAATCTTTCCAGGTGAGGCCTGACGACTGGAAGGCAAACTGTGCGTAGTATGACATGGCACGTTTTACCGTGGCAATCTGCACACAGGTCTCCGTCTTGATCAGCGGCAACTGGGCCACACGTGCAAAGACGAGCAGACGACCGATGCCCGCCCCCTGGCACCGGGGATGCACGAGGCCATACACAAAGGTGGCGAAGTCTGGATGATGCAGTTGGTAGCCGCCGCAGCCGATCACCTCGCCATTCACCTCCGCAACCAGGTTCGTCCGGGGCGATGAACGCAGGTAACGGATCTGATCAAAGGCGCTGTCCTGCGGAAAGCGGTCCGTTGCATTGAGGTCATGCAAGGCCCGGCAGGCTTCAAAATCTTTGTCTTCGTAGCGACGCAGCACGACCCCCTGAATTCGCGGGGGCAGCATCTGATGCTCGACCAGATAACGTGGATGCGGCAGCCGGAAACCGAATCGGAAACGACGCCACAGGTGCTGGAGCCACGTGTCGCGGGAAAAAGTCATGAGGTGGGGAAACGAACCTACCGCAGCCATTCATCGCGATGCCCAGCGACGAAATCGTCGTCGTTGAGCTGCGGATAGGCAGCATAAACGCGGTCGATTTCTTCAAGCTGGCCAGGGCTGAGGGATTCGTGCTCGTCGAGGCACCAGAGGCCTTCCAGCAGGCCTTGACGGCGCAGAACTTCGTGCAAACCGGCAATGCAGCCGCGGAATCGATTCGCTGCGTCGAAGAAGGCCGCGTTGCTGTCCGTGACCTCGACGCCGAGGCGAAGCAACTCGGGCGTGGCATCGGCGTTGCGACAGCGTTCGAGCAGTTCGACCGCACGGTGCGTCCACACCGACCAATGACCGAGCAGACCGCCGACGATGCGGCGCTCCTTGCCATCGAAGCGGAACGGCGTGAGAAAATCAGCCACGATGCTGTCGTCGTTGCCGGTGTAGAGCGCGATGTCATCGCGTCCGGCCTCGATCACGGCACGCACGACGTCGAGTGTCTGGTAGCGGTTGAACGGCGCGATCTTGATGGCGACGATATTGTCGATTTCGGCGAAGCGACGCCAGAATGAATGGCGCAGCACACGCCCGCCGACGCTTGGCTGAAGATAAAAGCCCACGACCGGCAGCACGTCAGCCACCGCACGGCAATGCGCGATCATTTCGTCCTCGGAGGCCTCACGCATCGCGCCGAGGCTCAGCAAACCGGCATGATAGCCGAGCACGCGCAGCAGCTCGGCCTCGCTTGCGGCCTGTTTCGTCGTTCCGCAGATGCCGCCGATACGCACCAGCGGTTTTGCAGCGCGATCCATCTCCTCTTTCGCCAGTTCGAGCACGGGACGAAACAAACCGACCTTCGGATCGCGGATCGCAAACTGTGTCGTATGCACACCGACAGCGAGTCCGCCAACACCAGCAGCGATGTAGTAACGAGAGAGCGCCCGCTGGCGACGTTCGTCGAGTTTGCGCTGCGCATTCAGCGCAAGCGGATGCGCGGGAATGGCGACGCCGTGTTGAAGCTGCTGGCGGAAACTCATGGCTGACCACGGCATACACGAAACACACGAAAGAGGAAAGGAGCGGTTCGTCCGTTAAGCGTCCCTCTACCACGAGAACAGGACGACGTTTCGTCACGCAGGAACAACGAATTCTTTGCGCCGCTGCAGTCATGGCCCACTATGAATGTCCCGCCATGAAATCGTTCCTTCCTGCCCTGCTTTGCTTCGTTTCATTCACGACCACGTCCTTCGCTGCGGATGAATTTCCGCTCGTCGAGGCCAAGGAATGCCGTCCGCGGAACGGGCTGCCGAATTTCCTCGCGAAGGCGAACACGCCGGGTGCGGAGGTAAAGATTGGTTATCTCGGTGGTTCGATCACGGCGCAGAGCGGCTGGAGGCCGAAGACGTTGGCGTATCTTCAGAAGACGTTTCCGCAGGCGAAGTTCAACGAGATCAACGCGGCGATCGGGGGCACGGGCTCGGACCTGGGCGTGTTCCGGCTGAAGCAGGACGTGCTGGATCACAAACCGGATCTCATGTTTGTCGAATTCGCCGTGAACGATGGTGGAGCGCAGCCTGAACAGATCTTCCGCTGCATGGAAGGCATCGTGCGCCAGACCTGGAAAGCGCTGCCGGAGTGCGACATCTGTTTTGTCTATACGCTGACCGAGGCGCTCGCGCCTGCGATGCTCGACGGCAAGTTCCAGCGTTCGGCGAGTGCGATGGAGAAGATCGCCGATCACTACGGCATCCCGACGATCCACATGGGGATGGAAGTGGCGAAACTGGCGAAGGAAGGCAAGCTCGTATGGAGGGCGAAACTGCCGAAAACAGACGAGGAGAAGAAGGCGCTCGAGGGCAAGTTCGTGTTCGCGCCCGACAGCGTGCATCCCCATCCGGAAACGGGTCATGAGTTGTATCTCGAAGCCATCGTGCGCTCAATGGAGCCGATCAAGGCAGCCTCGAAAGCACCCACAGCTCACCCGTTGGGCGCTCCGTTCATTGCCACAAACTACGAGCAGGCCAAGCTGGTGCCCATCACCGATGCCACGCTCTCCAGCGGGTTTCAGCCGGCGCCAGCCGAGTTCGCGAAGCGCTGGAGCAATCGGATGAGCGCCCTGCACAGAGCCGGGAGCGCCGGGGATTCAATCACCTTCAAGTTCAAAGGCACCCGTGCGTCGATCTACGACATCATCGGGCCTGATTGCGGCCAGGTGAGCGTCACCGTCGATGACCAGCCCGCGAAGCTTGTGCCGCGCATCGACGCTTACTGCACCTATCATCGTCTGGCCACACTATCGCTCGGCAGCGAACTGCCGGATGCGATTCACACCGTGAAGATCGAGATCAGCCCTGAGGTTCCCGACAAGGCGAAGATCCTCGCGAAGAACGGCAACAAGATCGACAAGCCCGAGCGCTTTGATGGAACAGCGTTTTATCCGGGCGCGATTCTTCTGGTGGGCGAGATTATCAAGTGAGCGCGGGGGATTAGGCGTGGTTTAAGGCCACATTCAATACCGGGCACGGTGAAGGATCTTATGATGGCGGCGGAGCCACCGCTCCCCGCCCCATGAACGACTCCGCCCGCGTCGAGCAACTCTTCAACGAAGCACTGGAACGTGCCAATCACATCGAACGGCATGTGTTTCTGACGGCGGCGTGCGGGAATGACACCGCCCTGTGGAACGAGGTGTGGGACCGCCTGCGGAACCGGCCGGTGACGGAGGCCACCGGAGGCCGGCAGCGACGCACACGCGGGATCAAGGTGGCCAAGACGCCGCCCAATGGCATGGCGCTGGAGAAGCCGGGCGACATGGTCGGCCCCTACCGGCTGCTGCAGGTCATCGACGAAAGCGTGTGCAGCGTGATGTGGATGGCGGAGCGAAACCAGCGTGTGGCGGATTTTGTCGCGATCAAGGTGGTGCATGCAGGCGCGAACGATTTTCTGATGCGATACGAAGCGCAGAAGCATTCGCTGGCGCTGCTGGATCATCCAGGCATCGCCCGGCCGCACAGCGGCGGCATGACGGCGGGCGGAAAACCTTATCTGGTGATGGAGCTGGTGCATGGGACGCCGGTCACACAGTTCTGTGATGAGCAGAAGCTCTCGATGCTGCAACGCGTGCGCCTGTTCGCGCAGGCCTGTGATGCCGTGCAGCACGCGCATCAGCACGGCGTGGTGCATGGCGGCCTGAAACCTTCGAACTTCCTGGCACGGTGGGATGAAAACGGCAAGCCAGTGGTGAAGGTGACGGATTTCGGAGTCTCGAAGGCGATGAATCATGCGCTGCTCACGCCCGAAGGCGTGTTCCGCACGCCAGCGGCTTATCTTTCTCCGGAACACGTGCGCGGAGCGGGGATCGACGCGCGAAGTGATGTGTATGCGCTCGGGGTGCTGCTGTATGAGCTGATCACGGGCCGGCCGCCCTTCCAGATGCCCAAGGAAGATGAGGAGCATGTGGAGGAGATCCGGCAGCGGGTGTGTGATCTGCCTCCTCCGAAGCCTTCCACCTGTCTTTCGGCCATGCCGAAGGCCCAGTTGACGGGTGTCTCGCTGGCCCGCCAGGTGGCGCCTGCCGGCATCATCGGGCTGATGGAGGAGCACTTTGACTGGATCGTCATGCGAGCGCTCGACAAGCGGCCGCAGGAACGCTACGGCACGGTGAACGCGCTGGTGAACGATTTTCAGCGTTACGTGACGGAGGCGGCGGCGGTGGAGGAGAAGCCGCAGGATCAGAAGCCAGTCACGAACAGCTTCTTCCGCGATCATCCGGGTCTGTGCACGCTGGCAGCCTGCCTGGTGCTGGTGGCGACGACGGTGATGGTGCTCATCGGCTGGTTGATCGTGAAGGATCGCAAGGAAACGGCCGAAGCGGCCCGAAAGCGCAACGAGGAGTCGGGTGCGATGACCGCACGGTTCTTCCACGACATGTTCGCGACACTGACGGCGGAAAAGGCGGAGGGGCATGACACGACGCTGCTGAAGAACATGCTGGATGAAGCCGCCGGGAACCTCGACACGCTGGCGTCGAACCCTGAGGCGGGTGCGCGGACGCAGGAGACGATCGGATTGACCTATCTGGCGATCTCGCAGCCTGACGACGCGCACCGGCAACTGCAAGGCGCGTTGGAAAAGCGCAAGCTGGCGCTCGGCGGCACACATCGTGACACGTTGCGGGCGATGAAGGACCTGGCGGTGGCTTTGAAGGAGCAGGGACGGCATGCGGACTCGGAACTGATGCTGCGCCGCGCTCTCTCGGGCCAGCAGCGTGCGCTGGGCCCGGATCATCCGGACACGTTTGTCACCATCACGGTGCTGGCGGCCGTTTGTGACGCGCAGGAGAAGCATGCGGAGGCGGAGACTCTTTTTCTCCAGCTCTGGCAGGTGCAGAAACGCGTGCTGGGCCCGGACCACCTCGACACGCTGGCGACCATCGGCAATCTGGCGTCGTGCTGCACGGCGCAGGGGAAGGCAGCGGAGGCGATGAGGCTGCGGAACGAACAACTGGCCGGCACGCGCAAGGTGGTGAAGGCGCGTGATCCGCGAACGATCGTGACGATGAATCTCACGGCGGAGGCTTGCGAGGCAGGCGGCATGCCATCGGAGGCGGAGAAGCTGTATTTCGGGGCGCTTGAGATCATGAAGCAGGCATTGGGGGTCGAACACCCGGACACTCTGGAGCAATTGGACAAGGCAGCGCTGATGGTGGGAAGACGCGGCAGGCACAACGAGGGCATTCAACTGCACCGGCAGAGTCTGGAGGCGAAGAGGCGTGTTTTGGGACCGGAACATCCGCAGACATTGCTGTCGATGAGGCATCTGGCGGATGAGTATGAGGCGCAGGGGAAACTGGTGGAGGCGGAGAGCCACCAGCTCGATGTGCTGGAGAGCCTGAAGGCCGTCTTCCCGCCGGAGCATGCGGAGATCCTGGAGCAGATGGACACGGTGGCAGCAACGTATGAACGGCACGAGAAGCCAGCGGAGGCGGGCACTTTACGCCGGCAGACTTTGGCCGCGCGGCAGCGCAGGCTGGGCAGCTCGCATCCGCAGACCTTGCGCTCCATGCAGGAGCTGGCGATGGCCTATGATGCCGCCGGTCGTGCGGAGGAGGCCCGGACACTGCACCTCCAGACTTTGGAAAGCATGAGAACGGCCTACGGACCGGGCGATCCTGATGTGCTGGGACAGATGCATGTGATCGCGTTGATGCATGACCGTCATGGGCGTTTGGCGGAAGCGGAGACGATGTTTCAGGACCTGCTTCAGATTCAAATGCGCACACTCGGTCCGGCGAATGCGGAAACGCTGCGGACTTTGACCGCGCTGGCATCCACCTACCAGCACCAAGGGCGGCTGGACGAGGCGGAGAGGCTGCATCAGCAGGTGCTGACGACACTGCGGGCGCAACCGGGGGGCGATGCCGGCGCAATGGCAGAAGCGACCGCGAGCCTGGGCCGTTTCTGGCTGGAAAACGGCCGGTTTGGGGAGGCGGAGACCATACTGCGGGAGTGCCTTGACCTGCGTCGCAAACACAATCCCGGCCACTGGCTGCGTTTCAGCACTGAAAGCCTGCTGGGAGGCAGTTTGCTGGCGCAGAAAAGATTTGCGGAGGCCGGGACGTTGCTGCGCTCAGGCTACGAGGGCTTGAATGCGTTCGGCACCGAACTGCCAAGGGAGGCGATGCCGCATTTGCGTGAAGCGCTCGCACGCATGACGCAATTCACGGAAGCGACCGGAGGTTTGAGCGAGACGGTCCTCTTGAAACAACGCATGGCGCAACTCGAGGGCGGTCAGCAAGTGGCGGGGCAGTGATCAGGCGGCAACTGCATCCTCGTCATCGATCTGGTCACGACTGAGCGTGTCACCCCAAAAGGTGGCGACGAGCAGGCTGCTGAGCGCGAGGAGGGCGAGTCCATTGAGGACGTGGAAATTGGTGACCCAGAAGCTTTTGCCGGTGAGAATGACGAAGATGCCAAGAGCCACCTGGATGGTGGGCATGATCATGAGCAGACTGGCGACCACACGCACCTTGGGCAGTGTGACGAGCCAGGAACGTGCCCGGACAGCGACGAAGAGAATGAGGATGGCGACGAAGAAGCCCCAGTACTTGTGTGCAAAGAGCAAAAACACATCCGGCGGCGAGACTGGTGGCACCCAGTGGCCTTTCGTGGTGAGGATGTCACCTGCGGCGAGATGGGTGCGCTGCGTGTGACGTAGCGTGGCACCCAGGACGAGCTGGCCGAAGACACAAAGGAACAAGGCGAGCGTCCAGAATCGTGCTTTGGCCGCCTGTTTTGCCGGCAGGATCAATCTTCCTTCCGTCCATGTGCGGGAAGAGGCGAAAGCGATGAAGACCAGCAGGCAATAGAAAACCTGGCCGAGGGTGCCGTGGGTCACGCCGAGCGGATCGGACATTTTGAGCACACGGAGACCACCCAAGGAGGCCTGCACCACGACAAGCAGCAGGGCCAGGGTGGTCAAGCCGCGCAGCAGCGGCCATCGCTGGCTGTACCACTTCAAAACAAGCCAGGAGAAACCGAGCAGGGCGATGATGGAAGCTGCCAGAATGGCCCCCATGTAGATAAGAATGAGAAAACCGAGGGAGCAGAGGATGATGCCCACGCCTTCCAGCAGCCCGGGTTTGAATTTGGCGAACTGCCAGTAATACATCCCCAGCACCAGCCAGCCGATGGTCATGGCGATCCAGCGATGACCGTGTTCGAGCAGCAAGGCGGGGACTTTATACCAGCCTTCGGGATTGATTTTCCCGTAGCACAAGGGCCAGTCGGGCACGGCGAGACCGACGTCTTCCGTGGTGACTGCCGCACCCCACCAGACAAGCACGACGCCCACGGCGAGGGTCAGCAGCGAGTAGCGGTGGAATGCGCGGGACATGGTGATGGCGGCGAACGGATGGAATGCAGATCGCCACTGTCCCCGGGTCAGAAACAAACGGCGTCGGTTCGGAAGTGAAGACGCCCCAGATTGTCTTTCCCACCACGCATCCCGTCAGCAGCGAAGCACAAATCCGCTCAGCGTGCGGGCGGTGCGGTGCCGGAGGGAGCGCCGGTCGGAGTGGCGGGAGCCGCGCCCACAGGAGCGGCATCGGACGAAGGAGCCGGGGAGTTCTTCAAAGAACCAGCGGACTGCTCCTTGGACCAGTCATCAAACTCCTTGCCATCGATGACTTCGAGGATGGCCTTCATCTGGGCGTGGCCGGGGCCGCAGAGCTGGCCGCAAATGATGTCCCAGGTGCCGGTTTTGGTCGGCTTGAACCACATGTGGGACTTCACGCCGGGGGTGGCGTCTTGTGCGGCACGCATCGGCACGAGGGCGAGGTTGTGAATGACGTCCTTGGAGGCGACATCGACGATCACCGGGCGATTCACCGGCAGCTTCATGGTGCCGGGATTGACGAAGTCATCCTTGCTGTTCGGGTCGTGACGATCAATGCCCGTCGGATTGTCAGCACCGGTCACATTGCGAAGATCCCAGGTGCTGAGCATGCCGTCGCTGCCTGGATACTGGAAATTCCAGAGGAACTTCTCACCCAGCGCACGCATGCGGATGGTGTCCGGCGAAGTCGGATACTCGTCGGCCTGACGGGACCAAAGCGGGAAGGCGAAACCGAGAAGAAGAATGGCTTCGACAATGACAACACCGATTTCGATGTGGGTCGTGGCGTGACCGCGGAAGCCATGATAGTCAGCATTGGCGGTCTTCTTCTGGCGGAAGCGATAGAAGGCGATGCAGAGGTAGATGCTCCAGCCGATGGCGAGAACGACCATGAACCAGTGCACAAACCCAAGCATGTGGTCAACGAGGCCGCCATGTTCGGAGGCAACCTGTGTCTGGCCGAAGAATTCGTTGATTTGAGAGACGCTCATGAGTTGAGATGGGGGAAATTCGGGACTGAGGAAAGAGTGAGGGAGGACTTCAGGCGGCCGCCAGCTCCTGGCGGGCGGCTTTGCGCTGCTGACGAACCATGGCAAAGATGATGCCGCCCGCGCAGGCGAACATGAAGGCGAGCACGCCGAGCATGAACAGAATGGCAAAGCCCTGGGCCTGACCGATGAGACTGCCTTTGTCGGCAAGACAGGTGGCGCAGGCGAGAATGGAGGACGGCGCGGAGATCATGTCAGACGATGATGTTGCGCATTTTTTTGAAGATGTACCAGCCGCCGTAGGCGAGCAGGGCCACACAGATGAGTCCGACGTAGGGCTTCAATGGGAGAGCTCCGGCGCGGGCGGCGTCCTCAGGCACGAGGTGAATCCACAGCCAGATACCCGCATCGCAGAGGACTGCGAAGGCGAGGAAAACGATGTGGAAGTGCTTGAGCGACATGCTACGCGACGAGCTGACGGTTACTCGGGAATGCTGTAGAAGCCTTCAAACACAAGCGGGTCCTGCTTGCTGAAGTAGAAAAGAACGAAAAGCACGATGGCAAACACGGCGGTGAAGGCCAGCACCTTGTAGATGATGGGACGCTCGTGATTGAGATGCATGAAGATGAGCGCGACGAGCCCTGCTTTGAACGTGGCCACAATCATGCCGACCAGGATGTTCAGGCCGTGGGTGGGGAGCTCCACGGTGGAGAGCCACACGGTGATGGCGGTGAAGACCATGAGGATCAAACCGATCCACAGGTACTTCTTGATGGATTTTTGGATTTCTTCGACGTTGTCGGCCATGACGGTGGAGGGAAAACAGTTTTAGAGGAGATACAGAAGCGGGAAGAGGAAGATCCAGACGAGATCGACGAAGTGCCAGAACAAGCCGCCGACTTCGACGCGATTGGCGAGATGCTCAGGATCCTCACGCATCATGCGGCCGTTGAAGACCAGGAAGTAACCCAGCACCAACGCACCGGCGATGACGTGAAGGCCGTGAAGGCCCGTGAGTGTGAAGTAAATCGCGTAGTAGGTGTTCAGCTTCGGCGTGAAATTCGAGAAGAAGGTGACGTCATTCTTCTCCAGGACAACGGTCGGATAATCATGGCCGTGACCATGGCCGCCTTCGGCCGGAGCGTGGGCCTCCGCACCATGCTTGTTGCCATGAGCTTCACCAGCGGCTGGCGGTGTGGAGGAGTGCAGCTTCAGGAAGAGCGACTCCTTCTGGAGCGTGGCAGACTTCGATTTGTCGCGGGTCGGGAAATGCTTCTCGAACTCGGCGATGTGGTGGTCACGGTTGGCCACGAACGTCGGCTGCCAGGCGGCAAGATAGCGCTGGTCGAAGGCCAGGGACTTCTCCGGCTGGGCGACTGCGCGGGTGTCGATGCCGTCCACCAGCAACGTCATCTTGTCGTCGATCAATTTGCCGGTGGCGACGGTGCCATCGCGGAAGGTGATGGTGGTTTCGGTGTAACCGAAGATGTCTGCGGGCTTGGCGGCGGCTTTGAGCGGCGAAACAGCGGTGAGCTGCACGCTGGCGCTGTCCTTTTTGTCAGCGGCAGCCTTGGCGAGGGCCTGGGCGCGCAGTTCCGCGAAGGAAGCGGCGTTGAGGACGATCTCTTTGCCATCCGCAGTCTTGAACTTCGGCTCACCTTCGAGGTGAGGCACGACATAGCTGGCAGGATCGGCGGTGACCGCGCTGTTTTTGACCGGAATGGTCAACGACAGGGCCGTGATGTCGCCAAACTTCACCTGATACGGGATCGTCTTGTGGTGATCGTCCTCCGGCAGGTGACCGGTGAGGATCGTGCCGTCCGTGAGCTTCACGGCGTAGTGTTTGAACTTGGCGCTGTATTCCAGGCTCTTGTTGAACATGAACACACCGGCACAAAGAACCGTGATGGCCATGTAGAGCTTGTATTGGCCGAAACGACGCAGCTTCAGCGATGCCCAGGCCATGACGACCGTGACGGACGAGCCGATGAGCACGGCGGTGTTGATCAAGCCAAGCTTGACATCGAGATCCCAGACCGGCCAGGGATAGTCCGCGCCGACGCGGAGGAAGATGTAAGCGGAGAACAAGCCGCCGAAGAGCATGACTTCCGATGCGAGGAAGAGCCAGATGCCGATCTTGGCGTTGTAGAGGCCGGTGTCAGGCCGGGCGTGGACGGTGTATGGGATTTCCATGGAAAGTTCGCGTTGGTCGGTTCGCTGTTCGCGGTGGGATCAATGATGCGCGTGCGCTTCGGACTTGGCGGGTGGCACCGGCTTGCCAGGCTCGGATTCCCACTGCGGGTAGAAGTCGGCGGGGTGACCCGGGACGCTGTACTCGTATGGTCCGCGGTGTGCATTGACGTCGAAGAGGAAGTTGCCGTGCGGCGGCGGTGTGGGGGTGGCCCACTCCAGCGTGGTGGCGTTCCATGGATTGTCGCTTTCGATCTTCTTGCCGCCTTTGATGCTGAACCAGAAGTTGATGATGAACGGGATCTGACCCAAGGCGAGGATGAAGGCCCCGAAGCTCATCACGATGTTGAGCGACAGCATGTTGTCCGGGATTTCGAGACCAAAGAAAGCGCCAATCTTGTGGGTCAGACTGGTCGTCCAATGGCTCATGGAGGCCGTGTTTTCGAAGTATTTGCCGCCGTCATACCAGCGGCGGTGGAAGCCGGCCATACCTTGGATGAACATCGGCGCGAAGAGCAGGTTCATGCCGATGAGCGAAGGCCAGAAGTGGAGCTTCCCGAGCTTGTCGCTCATGAAACGGCCGGTGATCTTCGGATACCAGTGATACACACCCGCGAACAGGGCAAAGATCGTTCCCGGAGCCACGACGTAGTGGAAGTGACCGATCACGTAGTAGGTGTCGTGCAGGGCGAGGTCGATGAAGGCGAAAGCCAGCGGCAGACCCGTCAGACCGCCGATGCCGAACATCGGCAGGAAGGCGGAGGCGAAGAGCATCTGCGTGTTGAAGCGGATGGAGCCGCCCCAAAGGGAGATCATGAGGCAGGTCAGCAAGATCACGGAAGGCACCGAGATGAGCACGGTGGTGATCTGGAAGTAGGTGGACATCATGGTGCCCATGCCGGTGAGGTACATGTGGTGAGCCCACACAAGGAAGCTGAGAAAGCCCAGCGTGAGCATCGAGTACACCATCGGCTTGTAGCCCCACAACGGACGGCGGGCGTTGCAGGGAATGACGTCGGTCAGGATGGCGAAGGCGGGAAGGATCAAGACATACACCTCAGGATGCGCCAGGAACCAGAACAGGTGCTGGTAGAGCAGCGGAGAGCCGCCACCGGAGATGTCCAGGTGCTTGCCACCTTCCATCAGGCCGGTCGGCAGGTAGAACGAGGAGCCGAAGACACGGTCGGAGAGCTGCAGGAGAGCGGCCACTTCGAGCGGCGGGAACGCCAGCAGCAGCAGGAAGGCGGTGACGAACATGGCCCAGGAGAAGGCGGGCATGCGCAGCCAGCTCATGCCTTTGGCGCGGAGGTTGATGACCGTGGCGATGACGTTGACGGAGCCGAGGAGCGAGGCGGAGATGTTGAACACCATCGCCATCAACCACCAGGTGTGACCGTGCTGCCAGACATTGGAGACACCGATCCCGGTGGTCGAGGCCAGCGGCGAATACATCGTCCAGCCGGTCTGCACCGGGCCGGTTCCGACGAAGAAGCTCCAGAACATCAGCACGCCGCTGACGAAGAACAGCCAGAAGCTCATCATGTTCAGCTTCGGGAAGGCCATGTCGATCGTGCCGATCTGCAGCGGCATGACGAAATTCACGAAACCGGCGAAACCAAGCGGCACAATGCCGAAGAACACCATGATCGTGCCGTGCATGGCACCGAGCATGTTGTAGAGCTCGCCATTGAGGGAGCCGTCGGGATTCAACCAGCGGCCGAACATGCTCTCAAACAGGTCCTTGATGATGGGGATCGAGCGGATCGCATCGACAGCCGGAACCGGCAGGTTCGGATAGGCGATGCTCCAGCGCATCAGCAGCATCAGGAAGAAGCCGAACAGCAGGAACAGCAGCCCGCTGACCGCATACTGCACGCCGATGACCTTGTGATCGGTGGACCAGACATATTTGCGCAGGAAGCCCGGCTCGTGGTGATCGTGCGCATGGTCATGCGCGTGATCGTGGGCGTGGTCATGGGTGGTGGCGGCGGCGCTCATGGAGAAAGATCAGGAATCCAGGTTGGGTTTCAGAGTTGGATGGCTTGCGCGAAGTCGAAGGTGAAGTCTGCGGTGGCCTTGCCATCGCGGACGGTGACGGTCTGTGACAACCGTTGCGGAAACTGCGGATGCCAAGCTTCGATGACATACTCACCATCATCGAGGGCCCGGTTGATGCCGAATCGGCCATCGGCGGCGGAAACGGCGGCGTGAACGCCTTCGTGCACGACAACCCAGGCGCTCATCCAACGATGTACGTCACATTCCAGCCGGTAGAGGCCGGGGGTGTTGAAAGTTTTGACGTTTTCGTCGCCGCGCGAGGGCTGGCCGAAGTTGTCGATGTTCTCCCCCTTCCCCGAAGTCCCGGATTGGTGACGGGCGACGCGGATGTTGTGGAAAGTCAGGTCGCTGTTGTGGAAGCGAACGGCCTGGCCAGGCTGGATCGCCACGGCATGCGGCACGAACTCGCAATTCGTCTGATCGATCAGCGGGGAACCGATGGCGTTGCTGGCCCGCTGACTGCCACGCACCGTGATCACGGCGTCGGCCAGGGCACCATCGGGGCCGACTTTCCACGCAGGGTCAATGATCTCACCGTGGCCGCTGCAAAACGGATTCCCACTTACATCGACCACTTTGCGCAGGGCGGTCGAATCGGCTCCTTTGAGCGTCACCTTGCCGCTGATGCTGGGCTTCTCGGCGATTTCGATGGCTGGGGCGAGATTTGCCTCTGCAACGGCCTCAGGCGCTTTGCCGCAACTCACGTTGGCGATCAGCATGACGGCTCCGAAGGCAGCCCAAGGTGCCTGGCGGGAGACGGCATGCTTCACACGGATCATCGAATGATAGAATTACTTGGCTGCGGGAGCAGGCGCTGCGGCTGCGGTGGCTCCAGGTCCGGCGGGAATGTCGCCAGGCACATTTTTCTCAGCGAAAGGCTCAAGGTCAGCCGCAGTCCACTGCGTGGCGCGTTTTTCCTCGTCACGCACTTTCTGCACCATCTCCTTGGTGACCATGGTGCCCTCGTTGCCCCAGGAATTGCGGACGAAGGTCAGCACGTTGGCCAGATCCTGGGAGGACATGGCCGCGCCGAAGGGCATCATGCCGCCGGGGGTGTTGAAGCCCGCGCCTTTGACAGTGATGGGGCCGGTCAGGCCATGCTGCACGACGCGGATGAGTCGCTCGGTGCCGCCATTCACCCACTCAGAGCCTGCGAGCGGCGGGAACTGGCCGGGAATTCCAGCGCCATTTCCCTGATGGCAGCCGCCGCAGACGGAGTAGCCGCTCGCGCCTTTTTTCATCGCCAGAGCGAATGGATCGAGCGCGTCACCGGCCGCACCACCACCTGGACGAGGGTCACCGCCAGTGCCTGCGACGGAGAACGGGTTGCTGACATCGAAGCTCCAGCCGCCGGTCATCTGACCGATCTGGCCGCCAGCCACGATGGCGACGAGCATGAGCAGGAAGATGGCCCAAAGGGGCGCAGGCTGGCTTTCGGGCGCAAGATCTTCCTTCTCACGCTTCACAGCGGCGTGCAGGCGGTCAAGATCGGTGCTGTCGGGATTTGCGGGGGCGCTCATTGGTGCGGAGAGCTAAGGGCAGGGGACAAAAGTTACTTGCTGGCCGGGGCGGGAGCAGCGGCGACGGCGGACTGGCCGGGGACGGGGTAGGCTTTCTTCAAGGAGAGAAGGTATTCGACGAGACGGTCGGCTTCAGGGGTCGGAACGACTTCGTATCCGGCAGGCGGGGCGAACTTCTTCGGCAGCTTCAGTGCCCGATTGGAAACCTGGCCCTGGATCTTCTGCACTTTGTAGAGGCCGGGGTAGGCCGGCATGTTGCTCCACTCATGCACAGAACGGGGAGCATAGAGGTGCTGATGGAGCGCATTGGCGTCCGGGGCACGCCAGCCGTAGTTGGCGAGGTCCGGACCGACACGCTGGACTCCGAGCAGGGCGTATTTCTCACCCAGGTAGTCGCGCAGGACATTCGGGCGCACAGGAGCCGACGGACGGGCTTCCTGATCTTCTCCCCAGCCTTTGTACCAGCCATCAAGTCCGAGCTGGACCGGGCGGATCATCTGCGTGTGGCACTGGTTGCAGCCTTCGCGGATGTAAACGAGCTGTCCCTGGCCGTTGATGTTGGCGGGCGGATACGAAGTGAAGTCCACGCCGTCCTTCTCCTTGTCATAGGCGATGGGGGCCAGATGCTGGTACTGCACCGTCGGAATGACGATGAGGCACAGCCAGGGCAGGCCGAAAGAGGCGGCAAGGCCAAGAATGAAAGTGCGGAAGTTCATCATGCGTGGGCGGGAAGAGCGTGTTCGTCATGCTCGCGGTGCAGCAGCGTCGGAGCGGTGCTGCGGCGGCCGAGACCGGCAACCATGAGCAGCAGGTGGAAAAGGAACATGAAGTTCGAGAAGCTGATCAAGGCCCAGGCCACCGCACGCGAGACGACGTAGGGGCGTGAGTTGATGACGTGGTTCATGAAAGACTGGTCCCAATGGCCCGGATCATTGAGATCGGCGCCCTGCTGCAAACCGGCGACCAGGCTCATGATGACAATGGTGCCCACGCCATAGACGGAGAACCAGAAGTGGTTGCGGATCAGGCGCACACTGAGCCATTCACAGCCGGAGAGGCGCGGCACGATGTAGTAGATCGCGCCGAAGACGCTCATGCTGAAGAAACCGTACACGCTCACCATCTGGAAGGAATACCAGGACTGCGTGAACTGGAGGCTGGCACCGGTCCAGAAGGCGGAGTTAAGCGCGAGAACGAGGCCGGAGATCGGGTAAAACAGGGCTCCAAAGAAGACGAAACGCAGCGTCGGGCTGGCAGCGACAGCGTTGTGCTTGCCGATGGTGGTCAGGTGGTGGTTGAGGCCGACAAGACCCACCGGAATGAGCAGAAGCACACCAGCACAGGCACCGACGGCCGACATCCAGGCGGGAAGGGGGCCGCCCATGTATTTCTGCATGCCCGTCCAGCCGCCAAGGACAGCCAGCGTCCAGAATCCGGCCGAAGCAAGCTGGGCGGAAGCGATGGGCTGGCCCGTGATCTTCGGAATGAAGTAATAGGCCGAGCCGACACCGACGGGGACGAAGAACAGCAGGATCACGCCGTGGATGTACCAGGCATCAATGCCAGCGCCGAGCGCTCCGAGGTTTGGCAGGCAGTGAAGCGTGACGTTTGCCGTGATGAAGATCCAAGTGAACCAGAAGCAGGCTCCCAGGATGTACCAGGTGCTGACCATGAAGCCTTCCGGACGGAACGCACGGCCAAACATGCGGGCGATCGGCCAGGCGAAGCACAGGAAGCAGACCAGCAGCACCGGCCAGACAAACTTCGGCATTTCCAGCCACTCGATGGAGGTGCTCTTGCCCATCAGGATGGCCAGGATGCCAATGGTGATGGTGATGTTCCAGAACACGCCGGCGGTGATCATCAGGCTCTTGCCGGTTTTGAGTTCCTGGCCGGAGCGGCGGGCCATGATCCAAAGCATCACGCCGAGGGCGGCCTGAAGGCCCCAGCCATAGACCAGCGCATTGATGTGAGCGGGCTGGAGGCGGCCGTACGTGATGTAGGGGCAACCGTCGAGGAAGCCCGGCTCCACCAGCTTGATCGCGGAGAGAACGCCGAGGATCGTGGAGAGCATGAGCCAGAAGGCTCCGTTCGTGAACAGGAACAGGACGGGGCCTTTCACCGACTTGTCGATCGCCGCACGGCGAAGGTTGTCGGCCTGAAGTTCCGTGTCAGGGGTGGAGGGATTGGTCTGCATGACTTACTTGGGCGGAGCGGGTGCGGCAGGGGCGGGTGCAGGAGCTGCGGGTGCAGCCGGAGCCGGGGCGGTCGCGGCGGCCGCAGCTTGTTTGAGCTGGGTGGGCGATCCTGGCACGACCTGGGTGCTGGCGGCCGGTTTTCTCACGCCGAGAGAGGAAAGCGCCTTTTGATACACAGCCTTCTGCTTGGCGGCGTCGGTCATGCCGATCTTCGCCAGATTCTCGTTCTGCGTCTTGGCGATCTCGGCCGTGTTGGCGGCACGTTCGGACGCACGCGGATCCTGGCCCAGCTTCGAATCGACACCGGACTGGATGAGAGTGAACAGCACGGCGAAGCCTGCGAAGGCTCCGAGCACCCACAGGAAGGTGGCGCCGGCTTTTTTGGATGGTTCGGGCTGCGACATGGAAATGAGGAGATGCGGGTCAGTTGACGACGTTCACGGACTCGATGAGGCGCGGATCACGCCACGGATAGAGGCTGTATTTGGCCAGGCCGCGCAGGTAGAGGAAGCCCATCGTGCCAAACACGGCACACAGGGCTGCGATGTCCTGCACCCAGGCTCCTGGAGCGAAAACTCCCAGGCCGAGCGACGGGCCGCGCTCTGGAATGACAATCCAGTAGATGTCCACAAGATGCATGAACAGGATCCAGATGCAGACCATGCTGACCACGACCGGATTCTTCTTCCGCGGCTGCGAGAGCAGCAGGAGGAACGGGCCGACGAAGTGACCGACGACGATGAAGATCGAAACTCCACGCCAGCCTTCCGTGTTACGGGTCAGGTAGAAGCGGGTTTCTTCCGTCACGTTGGCATACCAGATCAGGAAATACTGGGAGAAGGCGATGTAAGCCCAGAACACCGTGAAGGCGAAGAGCAGCTTGCCCATCAAGTGGTAGTGCTCGTCGGTGACGACCTTCTGCAGGTAGCCAAGGCTGCGCAGCCAGGTGATGACAAGGATGGAGAGCGCCATGGAGGCCCACGCACAGCCAGCGAAGATGTACACGCCCCACATGGTGGAGAACCAGGTGTAGTCCAGACCCACGAGCCAGTCGTAGGCGGCGAAGGTCACCGTGAGTGCGTAAAACAGCAGCACGATGCTGGAGAACTGACGCGCACGGACGGTGTGCTTGATGTCACCATCCTGATCCTGCTGCAGTGATTTGCCACGCAGGTAGCGGGCGATGCCCCAGAGGATGAGGAAGTAGGCAACGAAGCGGGTGTACCAGGAGAATCCCACTGGGTTCAGGTTCATGTAGCCGAACTTGGTGACCAGCACGTGAAGGTGTGGATTCGCCTCCGCCATGTGATGCAAGGCCTCTTTGACGGAGACATGGTCGTGGTGCGCGTGTTCCGCAGCCTCACGGTGATGATTCATCCACTCGTAAAGCGGCTTCTGCACGGCTGGAAGGAGCAGCGGCGAGGCGAAGATGGCCAGCGCCAGGATCATGTTCGCCAAGTTTTCCCAGATGCGGCGCACGGAGACGCCCCAGCCGGAATTCGACACGCTGTGAAGTAGGATCCAGAAGCAGCCACCCACCACGAAGGTGAAGGTGAAGAAGACCGCGAACAGCCAGGAGTAGGCGAAAGTGTCCGTGTTGTTGAAGAAGAACCAGGCGGAAGCGACGAGGCCCAGCAGGCCAAACAGCCCAAGCGCGCCGATGAGCTTGCCGCCCTTGGCCGGTTCGAATTTTTCTCCGCCCTGGGGCAGATCGTTGAAGGTGACGTGGTGACTCATGCCGTGATTCGCGTGATCGTGCCGTTACTGGAGGGTGGCGCCGGACTCTTTGGCGGCGAGTTGCAGGGCGCGGATGTAGGCCACGATGGCCCAACGATCGCGCACGGTGATGTTGCCGCCGTAGCTGCCCATGAGGCCCTTGCCGTTGGTGATGACATCAAAGATGGCACCATCCGCGCGGAAGGCGGCTGCGTTGGCCGGGTCGGTGTTGCCCGGCTGCTGGAAGTTGAAGGCGGTCAGGATGCCATACTTGGAGGTAACTCCCTTGCCGTTGCCGGAAGTGCCGTGACAGATCGCACAATGGATGTTGTAGCGTTGCTCACCGCGCTTCAGGAAGGCTTCGTTAAAGACCGACGCATCACTGGTGATCTCGACTGGGAGGCCGTCACCATAGAAATCACCCATCTTGCCGGTGTTGTAGTAGTCCAGGCCGTTGGTGAATCCAAAACGAGCGGGTTTCGCGCCATTCGCGGCTGCTTTGGCGGGAATCTCGAATCCCATCGGGACGGTGTTCTTCACTGGAAGACGCGCCCCACGGCCATCGGCGAAGAAATCGCTCGAGGCCTGATACTTGACTTTGGCCTGGTGGTCCATGTCGGGGAAGACTTCGATCGGCGGCAGTTCGGACTTGCTGCCACGGAAGCCGAACGCGCTCACGATGATCGCGCCGACGAAGATGTAACTGAGGAAGAAGTATTTCATGGTTCGCGCGGCTTAGATTTCGTCCTCCACGAGTTCGATGTTCTTGCCGCCAGCTTTTTCGAGCAGGGACTTGGTGCCTTCCTGGGAGAATTTGGGGTCGCGGGCCTCGATGCACACGAAGAAGCCGTCATCGGAGAACTTCGGAAAGTTCCTGGACGCGAACAGAGGGTGGTTCCAACGCGGGAGTCCGATCAAGGCGAGCAAACCGAACAGGGTGGTGAACGCGCTGAAGAGAATCGTCAGTTCGAACATCACCGGGAAAAACGCCGGCAGCGTCCAGATGTCGGTCGGTTTGGCCTGCACGACGGTCGGATAGGTTTCGACGATCTTTTGCAGGAAACCGAGGCCGATGTGGCTCCAGAAGTTCGTTTGTGTGATCGTTTCGAGCACGAAAGCGACGGTGGTGCCGGTGATGCCGCCGCAGAACACGAGGTAGGGCAGCCGGGAGCGCGGATTGCCCATGGCATCGTCCATGCCGTGGATCGGGAACGGGGAATGCACGTCCCAGCGGCTGTAACCTGCGTCACGCACCTGTTCGGCGGCGTGATACAGATCCTTCACGCTGTCGAATTCAGCGAGGTATCCGTGGACTCGTTTGAGGGTGGTGCTCACGATGATGAATTTGAAATTGAAAGTGAGTGATTTGAAATCCGGTCAGGCGGCAGCGGGTTTCGGGACGTGACGGTCGGCATAGTCCATGAGGTCCTCCTCCTGGATGCCGGGCTCGGCGTGGTCGTCGTGGTGCGGGTTCGACTGCGGCAGGACGCCCTTCACCTCACCGATGGCGATGACTGGCAGGAAGCGCAGGAACAACAGGAACAACATCATGAAGAAGCCGAAGGTGCCCAGGAAGGTGTACTTATCGACCCAGGTGGCCTCATACACGCGCCAGGAGCCTGGAATCATGTGGCGCTCCAGCGTGGTGGCGATGATGACGTAGCGCTCGAACCACATGCCGGCGTTCACGAACATGCAGACGATCATCACGATCCAGACGTTGTGACGGCACCAGCGGGACCAGAACAACTGCGGGGCGAACACGTTGCAGCCGAACATCCAGTAGTAGGCCCAGGTGGACGGACCGGTGAGACCGCGCAGGGTGAAGGCGGCGGCTTCATACGGGTTGCCAGAGTAGTAGGCCACGAACAACTCCATGCAGTAGGCGTAACCGACGATCGTGCCCGTGAGCAGGATGATCTTCGCCATGTTGTCCACGTGCTTGGGCGTGATGAGGTCATCCAGGCCGTAGATGCGGCGCACCGGGAGCATGAGGGTCAGCACCATCGCGAACCCACCAAAAATGGCACCTGCGACGAAGTAGGGCGGGAAGATCGTGGTGTGCCAGCCAGGAACGACGGAGGTGGCGAAGTCGAAGGACACGACGGAGTGCACGGAGAGCACCAGTGGCGTCGAGAGGGCGGCCAGCAGCATGTAGGCCGTCTCGTAGTGGCTCCAATGACGGTTTCCACCGCGCCAGCCGAGGGCGAACAGGCCGTAGAGGAACTTTTTCAGGCCCGGGCGGCAGCGATCACGCAGCGTGGCGAGATCGGGCACGAGACCGAGGAACCAGAACACGGCAGAGACGCTGAAGTAGGTCGAAACCGCGAACACGTCCCACAGCAGCGGCGATTTGAAGTTCTGCCAGATGGCATTGGCGTTCGGAATCGGGGCCAGGAACCACACCATCCACACACGACCGACGTGGAAGGCCGGGAAGAGACCGGCGCACATCACGGCGAAGATCGTCATGGCTTCCGCGGCGCGGTTCACCGACGTGCGCCATTTCTGACGGGTGAGGAAGAGAATGGCGGAGATCAGCGTGCCGGCGTGGCCGATACCGATCCAGAAGACGAAGTTCGTGATGTCCCAAGCCCATGCGACCGGCTGCTTCTGACCCCAGACACCGACGCCGGTGGAGATGAGGTAGGCGAAGCAGAACACCATCAGGCCGGTGAGCAGCACGGAAGGGACCATCAGGATCCACCAAAGCGTGGGCTGCTTGTTCTCGACGATGCCGCAGATGCGGTTCGTGATCCAGGAGTACGAGCGGTTGTTCAGGACCAGCGGCTCGCGTTCGAGGATGCGCGGTGTGTTAGAGGCTGTGGCGGAAGCGTCCATGTGTCCGGATTAGAATTGGTTTTTGCTCCACACGGCGATGTTTTCCGCGCCGGGCATTTTCGGGTTCGGATTGCGCAGGCGGGCGAGGTAGCTGGTGCGCGGGCGGGTGCCGATGTATTTGAGCACCTGGTAGTCACGCGGGGAGGCCTTGGCTTTGACCACGGCGGACTTCTTGTCAGCCAGGTCGCCGAAGATGATGGCATCAGCCGGACAGGACTGCTGGCAGGCGGTTTTGACGCTGTCAGTGGGCACGCGGAAGTTCTTCGAGTCACGCTGCACCTGTTTCTGCAGGATCTTGGCGCTTTCGAGACGCTGCACGCAGTAGGTGCACTTCTCGATGACACCACGCATGCGGACGGTGACGTTCGGATTGCGCTGCAGGCGGAGGCTTTCGTCCTCCCTCTTCTCGCCGAGCGGGCCGGCGTAAAGATTGTTCATCGTGATGCCAGCGACCTTGGTCTCGATCAGCGGGTTGCGCTTGTTGTAGTCGAACCAGTTGAAGCGACGGGCGGTGTAAGGGCAGTTGTTCGCGCAGTAGCGCGTGCCGATGCAGCGGTTGTAGGCCATGGCGTTCAAGCCATCGGGCGTGTGAACGGTGGCGTTCACCGGGCAGACCGTTTCGCACGGGGCGGCCTCGCACTGCTGGCAGGCCATCGGCTGGGTGACCATCTCGGCGTTTTCAAGCTGCTCGGGCGTCGGATTGTCCTCGGCCCAGGTGCTTTCCTGTTCGACTTCGTTCTTGCCCCACTTCGGGACGGCGAAGTAGCGATCCATGCGGATCCACTGCATGAGACGGCCTTTGCGCACCTGATCCTTGCCGACGACAGGGATGTTGTTCTCGCTCTGGCAGGCGACGACGCAAGCGGTGCAGCCGATGCACTTGCTGAGATCGATGACCATGCCCCACTGGTGCTGGGTCTTGTAGTCGAAGCCTTCGTCGTGAGGATCGTTGTAGTCCTTCTTCTCTCCGACCTGGCCTTTGTAGAAGGAGATGTTCTCCGGGATGTGGGAGTCCATCCCCGTCTTCTGGGCGAAGTGGACGTCCTTGTTGAAGGTGTCGAGCGTGCCCTCGCGATACACCGCGCGGCCTTCCATCGTGTTCTGGTCCTGCGTGATCGCAAGTTCCGCGACTGTGCTGAGCGCTTCGACCTTCGCACCGTTCAAAACGAACACGTCAGGCTGTTTGCGCAGCACATAGGCATCCACACCGCGGTCGCTGCCGACGACGCCGATGTCTTTCTGGCCGTAACCAAGCGTGAGAGTGATCGAGTTCGTCGCATGGCCCGGTGCTTCGATCGCAGGGATCTCGACGCTGGTGTCACCGACGGTGATTTTGACGAGCTGGCCTTCCTTGAGGCCCAGGCGGCGGAACGTGATGGAGCCAACCCAGGCGGCATTTTCCCAAGTAAGCTTCGTCACCGGATCGGGCGCTTCCTGGAGCCAGGCGTTGTTCACGTAGCGACCATCGAACACGCTGGAACTCGGCACGAGCACCACTTCGACCGCATCATCACTCGGAGCAGCGGCAGGTTTGGCCTTGGCCACGATTCCAGCCACCGCAGCGACGTTCGGGGTAGCCGTGGCCTTGGCGAAGGCGGAACCCTTGAGGAACCCGTCGCGCAAAGTGAAATTCCACTTCGATTCATCGAGCCCGCCCGCCACTGCGGCAAAGGTGTCGCGCACGGCCACATAAGCGGCGTCTTCGGCGGGAGCTGCCGGCGCAGCACCAGCGGCCGCAGGGGTTGCGACTTCCGCCGGACCGAGCTTTTTGCGACCCAGGAGGGCCAGCAGCACTTCCAGACGGCTCGCTCCATCATACAGCGGAGCGATCATCGGCTGGACAATCGAGTAGGTGCCGTCCGCAGCACGCGCATCGCTCCAGGCTTCGAGATAATGAGCGGCCGGAAGATGAAGCGCAGCCTCACGCGCCGTGGCGTTCTTCAGCAGGCTGGCGTGGATCACCTTCACGCCTTTGTCGGCGACGAGCTTGGCAAACGCTCCGGCATCCGGAGCGTCGTAGAACAGGTCCGAAGGCGTCAGGGACACCAGCGTCTTGAGCTGACCGGCGGAAATCGCGCTTTGCAGGTCCGCAAACGTGCCCAACTCGGGTCCGGCCGCGTCTTGAAGCAGTTCGATGGTCGAACCGTAAGCTCCCAGAGCATTGTTGATCGAGGCGACCAGCGCATGCACTTCCGCGCCGTAGCGGGAACCAGCGACAACGAGCGATTTGCCCTTGTTGTCGATCAAATCGCGAATGGCAGGCGCGATCCACTCTTTGAGACCTGCAGGAGCCGTGTCGGCAAGCGCCTTGGCGGAGGCGTCTCCCAGCTCGGAGGCGATCAAAGCTGCAGCCGCCGGGATAAGGCTCGCGGGCAGGGCTTTGCGATGATCCGCCATGCCGCCGGTGATCGTGTAACGGTTTTCGAGCACGTAGAGGCGGTTCATGTCCGCCGCCTTGGCATCCTTCGCACGATGTTTGGTGAAAGCGGCGATTGGTTCGCCCGAGACGGGGTCCACGCCGAGGAAATCGCAGTCCAGTGACAGGATGCGCATGGCGGAGCCGAGCTTCACGAAGGGCTTCACGCCCGCGCCGAAGATCTCCTTGTTCGCAGAAGAGCGGCCTTCACCACCCACTGCGTCATAGGCGAACAGCTTCACCTGCGGAAAAGTCGTCTTCAATTCGCCGAGGATGCGAAGATAGCTGGGGCAGAGCGACGAGCCTGTGACGATGCCAAGGCTGGCGCCGCCGGTCTTTTTCGCCTCTTCCGCAGCTCCAGCGATCAGTTCATTCGCCTTCGCCCAGGAAAGTTCCTTGCCCTTGCCAAGCGGCTTCTGCGAGCGCTCAGGATCATAAAGGTCCAGCACCGAGGCCTGCGCGAAGCTGTCAACGCCCCCACCAAGCGGGTGCAGCGGATTGCCCGTCACGTGAGTCGGACGGCCTTCATGCGTCGTCACCACCAGAGGCGTCGCACCAGCGGCACCACGCGGCATTGTCGTGGCATAGAGGAGAGGCTTGCCCGGCACCATCCACTCGATGTGCTGGGTGTAAGGCAGGATGGTGGTCAGCGGACGGCGGCAGCTCGCGAGGCCCATCAGACCCACGCTGGCTCCCATGATTTTCAAAAAGTCACGGCGGCCGTTCTCACGCTCTTCTTCGGACAGAGTGTCACCGGCCGGGAACTCCTGGCCCAGATCCTTGAGGAAATTCTCACGACGCTCCAGCTCGGAGACACTGCGCCAGTAGCGCTTGGCGTTCTGCGGCTCCTCGGGATGCTTCCAAATGCGTTTCATGTGTCAGGAAAGGGGGCGCGGGTTTAGCGATGGCAGGCGGTGCAGGATTCCGGCGGCTGAATCTGCCAGTGCTTCTTCAATTGCGTGCCCACTTCCGTCTGGGTCACTTCCTTGCCGTAAGTCTTCTCAGCAAGGGCGATGAGCTGTCCGAGGTCATCCGCCTTGGCACCTTCGCCACCAATCACGTTCGCGATGTCCTTCGCCGCCACCTTTTTGTCGAGCAGTCCCTGGTAGAAATCAGCGCGTTTCAGATCTCCCGCCTTGTAATTGAGATTCGTCACAAACTCGAGCGGCCGCAGATTTTTCTCAGGCTCGCGATGGCAGTCGAGGCACCAGCCCATCGACTGTGGCTGGTCATGCCGCACCACTTCCATCTCGTTGATCTTGCCGTGGCAGGACACGCACGAGATGCCCCGGTTCAAGTGGGCGCTGTGATTGAAGTAAACATAGTCCGGCGCCTTGTGGACTTTGACCCACGGGATGGACTGGCCGGACTCGTTCGCCTTCTGCACCAGCTCCAGCTTCGGAGAAGCGGCGCGGATGCCGCCTTTGCCCTGGCCATGGCAGTTGAAGCAGGTCTGATTCGTCGGAACGTTCGAATGACCGGAATTTTCCGCGAAGCTATGGCAGTAACGGCAGTCAAGTGCGAGCTGCCCGGCATGAATCTGATGCGAGAACGGCACCGGCTGCGTCGGTTCGTAGCCCACACGGGTGTATTTCGGTGTGAAGTAATAGGCGACGCCGACACTCACGCCGAAGGCAATGAACACGACGGCAATGGCCAGCTTGAGAGGAAGCCAGTTGGACCAGCGCGGAAAAAAGTTACCCATAGAAAAGAGCGTCGGATGAGCTTGTGAAAAATTTCACAAGGTAGGTCAGAATAGAAAGCCAAAAGCAGCTTTCAACAGGCATGTTATTTTTTTTGAACTTTTGTGCGCCTCGCTTGTGCTGTTGCGATTCCGTCGCAAAAAATTGCCCGTGGCGGCGCTGTCCTGCAGTCCCAGGCTTTAAGGCTTGTGTTGCGCGAATGGTCCAGGTTAAAACCGCCTCTGTCATTTCTAAATGCCATGAAGCAGTTTCCTCTCTTCACTCTGGTCCTGGTGTTGTGCGCTGCCTTTGGCACTCTCTCGCCTTTACGAGCCGCGACGCTCTTCAGCAATCTCGGTCAGACCGATGACGGCGATCAATGGCATGAGCAGCACCTCCCACGTCGAGGCATCGGAGTTTCAGACGGGAGCCCTCGCCAGCACCATCACCGCATTGACCGCACGCGTGTACAACGGCGACGCCGCATCCCACACCTTTGCGGCTTACCTTTACGCCGACAGCGGATCGAATACACCGGGCACCCTGCTCGCCACATTTATGGCTGTGGACAACTTGATCGGCGGGTGTCTTCTCCAAGGATATCACGTTCAGCCACCCAGGCATCAGTCTGGCCGCCGACACCAGGTACTGGATCGCCTTGGCCGGCCTCGAGAACGCCTCTTCGAGTTCCTACGCGTGGCGCGACACCGCCTCGGACGCGGAAGATGCGGGCAGCCTCTTCACGAATGGCTCTCCACCGCTGCGCGCGCTGAGCGTGGACGGTACATCCAACTGGGACTTCACCCGCAACGGAAACAGTATTTTCGCCCTCGAAGGTACCGTCGCACCTGAGCCATCCCGTGCGCTGCTGCTCATGGCAGGGCTCGCGGGCGTCCTCAGCGTCCGCCGCCGGTGTCCTCGTGACAAGCGTTAAAGCTTGCCGGTGAGTCCCGCACGCGTCATACCTTCCTCGCCTTATCCTGGCCCTCTTTTGGCTCCGAAGCTCGGCCATTTGAACAACGACAGCTTACCAGGAGTCGCTACCTCACACGCTGCTCACCACGGAGAATCGTCCGAGCATTGCCCCCACTGTCGTTCCTCATCCCGCTCGAAGCACCACCGCGCGCTTTAATAATCGCCATCCTGCCAGGTGGGCGCGGTGACCCGAGCTGGTGGGAGCGCCTCATGTCCGGCCCGCAGAACGATGCCGATACCTATGCGTCCCATGTTCTCCTACCTCTTCTGGGCATCATCATCGGAGCCCTGGTGCTTCGTCGTCTGTTTATGAACTGACGGAACCCACTGCGGCATGGTCGTCGCGACGGATGTGTTCCCTCGTCCGGGACCGACGGACCGGGACCAGAAGCCAAGGTCTTCATTCTTCAAACAATGCCCCGAGAAATCTCCCCAGGCATCGGGCGGTCCTCAATGCCGAGCGCTTGTTCGATCTGCTGTTCCATGTACAGCACTTGATCCAGCGTCAGAGAGCCGGTGGCGAGCAGTTTCGATGCGGTTCCGTTCGTGCTGGCCACCCACAGCTCAAAGTACTCGATGCTGCCGTTCTTCGTTTCCACGACGCGGGACCGGCTGAAGCACTGGTCCACCTCGCAGCAGGGCATGCACCGTGTGCCCCACCACGGGAGAGGGCCATGGCAAACAGCCACCACACCGTTGCGGATGCGAACCCAGCTACGATTGACCAAGTAGGCGAAGCTATAATATGCGGAGCCGAGGGCAACGAGCCTGACGACATGCGCCAGCATGACATCACCTGACTCTGACAGCGACCGGCCCGAAGCGTCTGGTGCGTACAACAGAATCAACGCCACGGCTGTCGCCAGAAATCCAATCAGGCCATTCTTCGACAGCCAGCGATGCGTGATGAGGAGACCGCCATCTTCATGTGAAACTCCAATCCCAGGAGGCATCGGCATGCGGAGGCGGGGCCTGAAGTTCCGGGGAAGAGACACGGCAGATCCGCAGTAACCGCAGTGGGCGACGCCATATTTCGTGTCCCAGGTGCCTTCAGGCATCGGCGAAGCGCAGTTCGGGCACTTGAGATCCACCAAACCGTGAGCTGGAACCGGCAACATGTTCATTTCGGCCACACGCTACCGGAAATCCATGTTCTGGAAATTATAATTCTCCTCGCCGTTCTTTCACTCTCCTTGCCTCCGAACGAGGGCGAGATTGAACCACTCGACCCCAGGGCACCTTGCTCGAAGTCGAGGGTGATGCGGTAGTCTTCGAGCAATAAGTTCGCAGACGAGCCTAACCTCAAGGTGCTGCGCGTGAGCATTCCTTTTGTCTCACGGGCTATTTCCCGCCGGTCAATTTCTGCAGGGCTTTGAGCACGCTGTCGCGAACGCGAGGATCGCTGGTGAGCGGGAGCGCAGCCTTGAAGTCGGCCTGGGCCTCGACCCGTTGACCGACGGCGGCATAAGCTTGGCCGCGGGCGAAGCAGCCTTCTCCGGCCGCCCAGAAGGGCCAAAGGGTCAGGTCTTCGTTGCCAAAGCGTTCGATGACTTCCTTCGGCTTTCGCTGGGAGAGCAGACTGACCATCTGGGCATTCTTCCGCTCGGCTTCGATGGGAATGCGGGCGGCCAATTTTTCGGCGCGGGCATGATCTTTCAATGAGCTGGCCGCAGCGGCCGCTTGTTTCAGCGCCTGGGATTGTTGGAGGTCGGTCAGTTTGCCCTGGGACCCGTCCGCCAAGGCAACCAGCGCTGCCATCGCCTCGGCCTTCGGCAGGCTGGCCGCCGCGCTGACTGCCGTCAGAAAATTCGTCGCCGTCGGATCGGCCTCAAAGGTGTGCGACAATCCGGCGTAGAGGTGCCCGAAGCTCAAGGGATGATTGAAGCCTTTGTGTCCTGTAGGTGAGAAGGCCGAATGCTCGGCCTCGTTCCCTCGCACCCGCTGCCGGCAGACGTTGACGAACCACGGCAGGCTGATCGACGGCGTGCGGCCCACGACTTGGTGCAGCGGGTCCTCCGTATTACTGGTGACGGGAATGCGGATTTCGACCGTCCATTGGTCGTCATCGACGTGCGTGGCGACCTCGGCTTCGGAGTCCCAATCAGAGATTCCCTTTCCAGCTCGATCGAGATCGCAAACAACTCCGGCAGGATTGACGGCGATTTGATAAAAGGAGTGGTTGGGCGTTTCCAACAGGATTTCAACGGTGTCGCCGAGGAAGATCGCCATGTCGTCGCGCTTGGCCGCCGTGACGTTCAGCTTCCCACCGGGCGTCTCCTCGCAGCGCACGGCGAAGTAGAGGTTGTTGTCGTCCCAACCGGCCTTCACGGTGGTCCCCAGGGATGGCCACCGGCCGGTTTGCACCTCCCGCAGGCGGCCCACGGATCCGGGGTTGATCTTTTGCCAGAAAGGCTCGTCAAGGCGGCCATCGATGACGATGCCCTTGGCGTCGCCCACCAGGCGCAGCTTTGGCACGAGGCCGCGCTTCTGCCCGAGCTGCGCCGCTTTCGCCCGCAAGCCGTTGAGGAACTCGTCCAGAGCTGCGAGACGCCGCGCCTCGATGCTTGATGGCTCCAGTTTCGCCTTCGCTCCATCGAACAGGGCCAGCGCCGCATCGACCTTCGACTTTTCATTCTCCATGTCCGACGAGTTGGCATCGCAATAGCGAAAAAACGCCTTCATGGCGTCGCCGGCAGGGCCGTAGAGCAGGCGGCAATATTCGTCCAACAAGGCCTCCGCGTCTTGCTGCTTGCCGCCCCAATACATCCGCGCCGTGAAGTAGATCTGGAACGCATTGAAGGCAGCGCGGGCGTCGAACTTTGTCCCGAGGGCGTTCAGATAAATGCTTTCGCCGCGCGAAACTCCCTTGGTCGCGTTGATGTCGTGGCCGATCGCCCCCGCGGCGAAGCTGGGCTTGTAGTGGTCGCGACTCGTCCACGGGTAGTTTTCATACATCTCGAACGGGCGGTCCGTTTTCGACAGCCAGCTTTCGCGCCAGGCCTGCAATTCGTCCTGTTTGGCCGCGGGCATGTGCGGAGGAAGCCGACCGTTGCAGAGGATCACCTGCACGTTCGGCTCGAGCTTTGCGATGTCCGTCGGTGGCAGCCTGTAGTAATTGTAGGCGACGTTATAGATGAGCTTCGTCGGGTGCGTCTTGGCGACTTCCTTGGCGATGCGGTTGACGAAGCCCCACACATAGTTCGAGTGCCTGCCTTCCGGAGGACGAGCCGGATCATCTTTCCCTTTGCACAGGGGACACTGGCACATCGCGATGAAGGCGTCGGGCGGCATCACCGACACGCCCTCGAAATCATAAACAGAGAACTGAGCCCGGACACAGCGCAGCATTTCCTGAAACAGCCCTTCGCTGGAGTAACAGAATTGTTTGATGTCCCGCTTGCCTCCGTAGAGGGCGAACCACTCCGGATGGGAGTCGAAAAGCTCCTGGCGCTGCAACAGGGTGATGCCGTGCTCGGTCAACGGCCTGAACGGATGACGCGCCCCCAGCCGCCAGGCCCATTCGCCCATGTTGAGATGGAAGGTGCGAATCTCAAAGTCGGGATGCACGGTCCGGTCGATCTGCGGCAGGGCGATTGATTTCGTCCGCGGCACGATCTCGCCCAATTCACCCGGCAGCAGCCAGCGCACGCCGAGATCCTGCAGAAAGGCGGTGACCGCGTTATACGATCCCCGTTCGTCATGCGTCCACACTTCGAAACGATTGTTCTTTCCAGGGCGCGGGGCCGCGTCGGGCAGGCCGACATCGGCCGGCATCTGGCGACGAGCCCTCCAGACGGAATCGGCAATCCTCGGTCGGTTCCAAGGGCCGCCTGCCGCAGCTTCCCACTCCTGCTGCACCCGGGCGTATTCGCCGGCGTCGCCTCCCCGGCGGGCCCAGATTTTGGGTGGGACGAAGTCCGTGTTGTCTCCGACAAAGGCCAGCCAATCGCCGCCCGAGACGAGACGATAGGCGCCGTATTTCAGCCCTTCGGCGGTGATCTTGAGCTTGTCGGTGCCCGGGCTGTCCCCCACGAAGAGCTTGACCGCCTTCCCGCTCGGTTCGGTGACGATCGGCAGCCGTGCGCCACTGATCTTCTCAACGTAGTTTTGCAGGTCGGCAGCCGCCAGGCGCACGCTGCGCGCGGGCTGCTGGGCAATCACGATCTCGGCCCGCGGTTCCCCGTTTTCGACGATCCACGGCGCGGCTTGCAGGACGCCGGAGAAAGTCGTGATCCAAAAAGTGGCAAAGCCGCGAATGAGGCGGGTGGAGGTCATGTAGTTGCTGATCGACAGGTGTTGTTCTGTTGGAGGGCGCTCGCAGCTCGATCCGACGCTTGAATTGCTGATGGAAACGGCCGGGGCAAGTGTGGAAACGGGAAGTTCGCCAACGATCCAGGCGCGAGGTCCCCCGCACACGTCGGCACGGAGCCGAAACGCCTGCCCTCCAAGCGCCCGCTGAGATCACCACTCCACCCAGAGCACCTTGTGCTCGAAATCGAGGGTGATGCGGTAGTCTTCGAGCAGGTAGGTGCCGAGACGCGATGGGCCGGGCATGACGTCCACTTCGGCGAACGGGTAGTAGGAACCGAACAACCCCAATGCGTTGAACTCAAGCACGCGCACTTGGGCGTCCTTGGGCGTCTGGGCACCTCCGACACCGGTGATGAGATAGTTTCCTCCCACGTGCCAGCCGCCATCGCGGTAACCGAGCACCCGGGCGATGTTTTGATCGAGTTGGACGCCGAAAATCGAGCCTGAATCCACCACGGCATCCCACGATATTTTGCCATATTTCAAATGCGTCGTCGGCACGCCTTGAGCCATGCTGAGGTTTGTCTTGTGCATGCGCTTCCGGGTCTGGCCCGGAAAGCTGCGAGTGAAGCCGAACTCGAACTGCTCCTTCAGGAAATCGAGCGTCACGTATTTGCAGTGCTGGGCGGCCAGATGGACGCCGATGACCGAAATGCCAAGATGCTCCTTCAGAATGCTGGTGCCCCAGGCCGTGCGTTGCATGCGGATGATGCAGGGCAGGTTTTGCACCTTCCAGGAGCCGATTTGCAGCGTGGGAATGATGGCGGCCATCCCAGGTTCCTTGCCGAGGACACCCGACATCGTCGGCCGCACCTGCGGAACTGTCCTGAACCCATACTCCACCGCCTGTTCCGCGTCGAACACGCTGAAAGTCGCGCCTGTGTCGAACATGAACTTCTTTGGTTTGCGCCCGTTGAGGCTCAGCTTGAGGTAGGGCACCCCGTTCTCATAGTACATCGGCACCTTCAGCACCCCCTCCGCAGGCGGCGTGCTGACGGAACGCACGCGAAGGCCGTCCTTGTTGACCTTCAGCTCGGAGGCGGGCACGGCCTGCGCCTGGAGTTGCTGCTGCATGCCGGCGGACACCGCCTCGTTTTTGACGGCAAAAGACTCCGCGCAGCCTGTCGCGCCCAGCAGGAAGCCGGTCAATTGCAGCATGCGCGAGATCACGAGCAGGGGCGGCCAGTTCATGCAGCGCAAGCCATTCGTCGGGGCACTCCCGCTGTCAACCGCAGCCGCCATCATCTTTCCAGCCACAGGGTTTTGGTGACAAAGTCGAGTGTCAGACGCGAACCCGCCCAATAGCGCGAGCCGACGCGTTTCGGCCCTGGCATGACATAAAATGCCGCCGCCGCATGGGTCTCACCGCAGAGGCTCACGCCTCCGGTTCCACGCACCACGCGTGCGCCCGCCTTGTCTGCGCTCACACTGCCGCCGACACCACTGAGAATGAGGCCTTCTCCCATGCTGAAGCCGCCACGCGCGTGTCCCAGCCGCGATGCGGTGTCCTGATCGATGACAATCCCCCACGATGAACCCGTATCGACCACCGCGTCCCACGAATCACCGCCGGAATTCACGCGGATGACCGGCAAACCGTTGACCCATCGAAACGGAGCACGCGTCGCATGTGAGCCTCCCGGCTGAAACGGGCGTGAGAAACCAGCTTCGAGGCCACCACGACGGTAATCGATGGTCACAAAAGTGCAGTGGCGGCGAAAGTGATCGATGCCGAGGATCGCGCTGCCCAAACCACCAACACGGAAAGCGGAGCGGCTGCGCACGAGGCAGGGGACATGGTCTGCGCGCCACGAGCCGATCTTCAGCGTCTGCATCATCGCCTGTGTGGCCGAGGTGCTGCCGTGCACCCCCCGAATCGTCACGGACTGGCCGCTGGCAGGCAGCAGCCCGGTGGCGGTCGCGATGTCGGGTTCGAACACGCTGGTCACAGCGCCCGTGTCGAACAGCAGCGCGATGGGCGCCCGGTCGTTGATGCTGGCCATGACATGCGGTGCAGCGGAGCGAAAGTGAGCCGGCACCACGATGTCCGCGGCGGAACTTCCCGCCCTGAAAGGCAGGTAAGGCACCGCGCAGGATGAAAGCAGGGCTGAAATCAGAAGTGCGGTGAGTTTTTTCATCGGACAAGCGTGGCACGAACGAATACGCAGCCGTCCGCGCTTGCGGTTCCCGCGATCAGAGGCCGACAGCGTGTGTTCTGGTGCAAATCGCACACAAATCCTTGTGCTCACGGCCGTAATGTCAGAGATTTTTCACTTTCTCCGTCCGATACCCGCTGAATGACCGCCTACTTCATCCGCCGCTTTTTGCTCATCCTGCCGACGCTCGTCGGGGCGACGATGGCGGTGTATTTTATCGTCCGCATGGCACCGGGCGGGCCGGTGGAGGCGATGATGCGGCAGGCGATGGCTTTGAACGCCAAAAGCAGCCAGCGTGACGCCGGTGGATCGCTGAGCGAGGAGCAGAAGGAGCAGCTCCTCGTTCACTTCAAATTCGATAAGCCCTACCTCATCGGCTACCTCATGTGGCTCGGTGCACTGCCGAGCGAGGAGAGCCGGCAGGTGATCAAAGTCGAGGATGGCAAAAAAGAGGCGAGCGGCACGCTGAAGCGTCTGCTGCCCAAAGCTGAATGGAAGCCCAACAACGCCTACGAGCTCATCGAGGCCGTGCTGAATGAGAAAGGCGAGGTGCGTGACAAGTCTGGAAACCTCGTCCCCGGTTGGAAAGCCCGCTTTGAGCCGGAGAAACAGCGTTTCGTGGTTTTCCGCCCGGAGTTCAACGGGCTGCTGCAGGGCAATCTGGGCATCTCCACCCGCTACAATGACCCGGTGGGCGGCATGATGCTGGAGCGCATGCCGGTTTCGATCTTCTACGGGCTGATCTCGTTTGTGCTCACTTACATCATCTGCATCCCGCTGGGCGTGGTGAAGGCCATCAAGCATCGCAGCTTCCTCGACAATGCGAGCTCGATCCTGATTTTCATTGGCTACGCGGTGCCGGGGTTCGTGCTGGGCAGTATTCTGGTGGTGTACCTGGCCGCCCGCATGGGCTGGTTCCCCACCGGAGGCTTCACGAGCGAAAACTTTGCCGACATGGGCTTTCTCGAAAAAGCCTGGGACCTCGTGCATCACGGGGCGCTGCCGCTGGTGTGCTACATGGTGGGCAGCTTCGCCTTCATCACCATGCTGATGAAGAACAACCTCATGGACAACCTGGCCTCCGACTACGTGCGCACCGCGGTGGCAAAGGGAGCGAGCTTCCGCCTCGCCGTCGTGGGCCATGCGCTGCGCAATTCGCTCATCCCCATCGCCACCACGCTTGGCGGCATCGTGACCATCTTTGTGGCCGGTTCCATCCTCGTGGAGCGTGTGTTCGACATCAACGGCTTCGGCATGCTGAGCTTCCAGGCCGTGCTGGACCGCGATGTGCCGCTGATGATGGGCATCCTGACCATCGATGTGTTTCTCATCATGCTGGGAAACATCCTCTCCGACTACCTCGTGGCCTGCATGGACCCGCGCATTCGATTTGAATAAACCATGTCACCTCGCGCTCTCGGTCACACGCTCACGTTTTTCACGCTGCTCGCCGGTGCGCAGCAGCTCGCGGGGCTGCGTGTGCCGGTGCTGAAGATTCCGTTTCTCGCCGGGGTATGGCCCGGCTGGGTGCTGCTGGCGGTGTTTCTGGCCTGCGGCGTGTCTTTGCAGCTGCGTGGCAAACGCGAGTGGCAGTTCAGCCCGCTCACCTTGAAGCAGCTCCGCCGGTTCCGCTCGCTCAAGCGCGGCTGGTTGTCCTTTTTGATTCTGCTGGGCCTCGCGGGCCTCGCCATGCTGGACAATCTGCTCGTCGGCAAGCAGGCGCTCATGGTCAGCCATGATGGAAAGTGGTCGTTTCCCTTTCTGCGTGGCGATGTGATCCCTGGCAAGGCCTTCGGCCTCGATTACGAGAGCGAGACGAACTACCGCGAGCTGCAAAAGAAGTTCCGCGAAGCCAGCAGGGGCGATTGGGTGCTCATGCCGCTCGTTCCGTACGCGCCGAAGCTCGACTCCGACGAGATCATCGAACAGCTCGAGCGCGATGCCTCCGGCAAGCTCCTCGCTCCCGGCGGCACGCAGCTTTTCAATGGTCGCGCTTACACGGTCTTTCGCGAGAAGCCGGTGCAGAAGCGCCAGGAGTTCACCTTCCGTCACGGCGTGCTCAATGGCGACATGATGGGCTGGGATGTGAATGGCGAGCAGGTGGAGAAGGCCACCTTCAAAGAGGGCGGGCGGGTGAAATATGATGACTTCACCGGTGGTAAGGCCGCGGCGCTCCAAGCGGCGGGCGGTGAGCAGCTTTTCACGGTGATTTACCCTCCCTCGCCGCCGTCGTGGCGTCAGGGGCACTGGCTGGGCACGAACTCGCAGGGCGGTGACATCCTCGCCGTGCTCTACGGCGGCTGGCAGCAGGCGCTGATTGCCTCCGTGCTGTTTTTGACCTTCGTCTTCGCCGCGGGCGTGACCATCGGCGGCGTGCTCGGCTACTTCGGCGGCCTGGCTGACCTGCTGGGCCAGCGTTTGATCGAAATCTGGTCGGTGCTGCCATTCCTTTTTGTCGTGATGATCGTGAGCTCGCTGGTCGAGCCGACGATGATTATCCTCGTCGGCATCATCGGCGTGTTTGGCTGGATGGAGACCGCCACCTACCTGCGTACGGCGACCTATCGCGAAAAGGAGCGCGACTACGTCTCCGCCGCCCGCCTGCTCGGCGCTGGGCCGCTGCGTGTCATGTTCAAGCACATCCTGCCGAACACGATCGCCATCCTCGTCACGCTCGCGCCGTTCAAAGTGGCCGGCATCATCACCGCGCTCGCCTCGCTGGACTTCCTCGGCTTTGGCCTGCCGCCCGCGGAGCCGAGCTGGGGCCGCCTACTGCACGAAGGCACGGAAAATTTCAATTACCCCTGGATCGTCAGCGGAGCGTTCGCCGCCATGGTCATCGTGCTCGTGCTCGTCACCTTCGTGGGCGAGGCCGTGCGCGAGGCCTTTGATCCGAAAAAGTTCACCACTTACAAATGAGCCGAGATCCGAGAGCCAAGCGCCAAGAGCCAACCCGCACGCGAAGCACCTTCGCGGCGCTACTGACGCTCTGCTCTTGGCTCACCGTTCTTCCCTGCGAGGCCGACGACCGCTTTCCGCCCTATGACAACACCGCGGAGGTGCAGGCCTACTACAAGTCGAAGCCGGACTTCTTCCGCTTCAAAACGCCTGCGGATCTGCCGGCGGACCTGAAATGGGAAAACGGCGGCGATCTGCCGGAAATGGGCGATCCCGATGCGAAGAAGGGCGGCGTCTTCCACGATCAAATCGACTCGTTTCCCGCCACGTTCCGCTTTGTCGGCCCGGATGCGAACGGCTCCTTCCGCTCGGAACATTGGGATCACATCAATGTGAACCTCATCCAGCCGCATCTCAATGTGGACGGCTGGGCACCGGGCATCGCGAAGGAGTGGGCGGTCTCACCAGACGGCAAGACGATGTACTTCCGCATCGATCCAGACGCCACCTTCTCCGACGGCGTGAAGATCGAAAGCGACGACTACTTCATGACCTTCTACGTCATGCAGTCGCCCTATTTGAAGGACCCGTGGTACAACGACTACTACACGAAGGAGTTCACCGGCATCACCCGCTATGACGAGCGCACATTTGCCTTCCACATGCCGGAGAGCAAACCAGACCGCATGTACATCGTTTATGACCTCCAGCCGCTCGCGCGGCACTTCTTCAAGGAGTTCACCGATGACTATCCCGCCCGCTACCAGTGGCGGAAATTTCCGACCACGGGCGCGTATGACATTTTCCCCGAAGGCATCAAAAAAGGCCGCTCCATCACGCTCACTCGCCTGAAGAACTGGTGGGCACGCGACAAGAAGCACTACCGCTACCGCTTCAATCCCGACTTCATCGAGTACAAAGTCGTCGGCAGCATGGACAAGACCTGGGAGATGTTCCGCCAGGGCCAGATTGACTGGTTTGCGCTCGGTCTGCCGCGTTACTGGTATGACAAGTCCGAGGTGCCGGAGTTCTACAACGGCTACATCGAGCGGCAGAAGTTCTTCAATGACTTCCCCCGCATCTCGCGCGGCATCTACATCAACCAGAGCAAGCCGCTGCTCGATAGTCTCGACGTGCGCATCGGCATCGCGCACGCCCTGAACTTCCAAAAAGTGATCGATGTGGACTTCCGCGGCGACTACACGCGCATGCAGAGCACCTTCGCGGGCTTCGGACGCTTCACGAACCCGAATGTCAAAGCGCGGCCCTTTGATGTGCCGAAGGCGCGCGAGCATTTCGCCAAGGCGGGCTTCAGCACCGCCGGCAAGGACGGCGTGCTCGTCAACGCGGCCGGCAAGCGTCTCTCGGTCACCCTTTCCTTGCCGCAGGGCCCGTTTGTGCCGATGGCGCTGCGCCTCAAGGAGGAGGCGATGAAGGCAGGTCTGGAGATCAACCTGGAAGAGCTCGACATGACCGTGCTCTTCAAGAAGATGGACCAGAAGAACCACGAGATGGTCATGGCCGGCTGGGCCGCGCAGCCGCCATTTCCACGCCTGTGGGAATACTATCACAGCGACAACGCGTGGAAGGTGCAGCCCGATGGCACCCGCAAGCTCGTGCCGGACACCAACAACGTCACGATGAACGCTGATCCGGCCATGGACCCGCTCATCGACCAGTATCGCAAGGCACAGACGGAGGACGAGGTTCAGCGCCTCGGCTGGCAACTCCAGCAAATGGTCGAGGACAAATGCATCTCCATCCCCGCATGGGAAAGCCCCGCCTACCGCTTCGGCCACTGGCGCTGGATCAAATGGCCGCGCGACGGCAACCTCAAGAAGAGCCAGCTCCCGCTCGACACGCATGTGCACTGGATCGACGAGGATGCCCGCAAGGAGACGCAGCAGGCGATCCGCGACGGCCGCTCCTTCGGCGAGGTGTATCGAATCTTTGACCAGTATCAGATCAAATGAGCGAACCCATCCTCCAGGTCGAAAATCTCGTCACCGGCTTCGATACCGACGCCGGACGTGTGGTGGCTGTCGATGGCGTGAGCTTCACGGTGCCGAAAGGCAAAACGCTCGGCATTGTCGGCGAAAGCGGCTGCGGGAAGAGCGTGACGGCGTTTTCGATCACGCGACTGCTTCCTCAACCGCACGGCAAAATTCTCGGCGGCAGCATCCGCTTCGAAAATCGCGATCTGGTCACGCTTTCGCCCGAGGACATGCGAAAAGTGCGTGGGAACGACATCTCGATGATTTTCCAGGAGCCGATGACCGCGCTCAATCCGGTGCAAACCATCGGCAAACAGCTCTGCGAGGCCGTTTTGCTCCACGAGCCCGGAATCGAGCCGCGTGAGGCTTTGTCGCGTAGCCTCGACATGCTGAACAAAGTGCGCATTCCGGCCGCGGAGCAGCGTCTGAACGAGTATCCGCATCAACTCAGCGGCGGCATGCGTCAGCGCGTGATGATCGCGATGGCGCTCATCAACACGCCGAAGCTCCTTATCGCCGACGAACCGACCACCGCGCTCGATGTGACCGTGCAGGCTCAAATTCTCGAGCTGATCCGTGACATGCAGCAAGACCTCGGCATGAGCGTCATTTTGATCACGCACGACCTCGGTGTGATCGCCGAGGTGTGCGATGAAGTCATCGTCATGTATGCCGGCCGCATCGTCGAGCGCGGCCCCGTGAGCGAAATCTTCGCCAAGCCGCTCCATCCTTACACTCAAGGCCTCATCCAGTGTCTGCCGAAGCTCGATCATCCGCCGAAGACCCCGCTTCCGGTCATCCCCGGCATGGTCCCGAGCCTAGCAGACATGCCCAAAGGCTGCCGCTTCGCCCCACGCTGCCCCAACAAGCACAGCGATGACGTTTTGAGCCAACGCCAGCCCTGGAAGGAATGCGGCAGCGGCCATGGCGTCGAGGCCTGCGCGTGCTTTGCCCAACAACTGTCTGCTTCATGAGTCTCCTCTCCGTCCAAAACCTCAAGATGCACTTCCCGGTGCGTGGCGGCGTGTTTTACACGACGAAGGCGACGTGCAAGGCGGTGGATGGTGTGAGCTTTGAGCTGCAACCGGGCGAGACACTCGGACTCGTCGGTGAAAGCGGCTGCGGGAAGTCCACGGTGGCGAAGTCGGTTGTGCGGTTGCTGAAACCGACGGCGGGGAGCATCCAGTTTAACGGCCACGACATCTCGACGAAGTCGCAGGGGCAGCTTCGCGAGCTGCGGCGGGAGTTGCAGATGGTGTTTCAAGATCCGGCGGAGTCGCTGAACCCGCGTCACACCATCGGGCAGATCTTGGAGGAGCCGTTCATCATTCAAAAGATGGGTGCGCGAGCCGAGCGCAGCGAATGGGCGGCGGAGCTGCTGAAACGCGTCGGCTTGCCGGCAGATGGCGTGCACAAGTATCCCTTCGAGTTCAGCGGCGGTCAGCGGCAGCGCATCGGCATTGCGAGAGCGCTCGCGTTGAAGCCGAAGCTCATCGTGTGCGACGAACCGGTCTCCGCGCTCGACGTGAGTGTTCAGGCGCAGGTCTTGAACCTGCTGCTGGAGCTTCAGCGGGACTTTGGGCTCGCGTATCTGTTCATCGCGCATGATTTGAGCGTCGTGCAGCACATGAGCGATCGCGTGGCGGTGATGTACCTTGGCAAAATCGTCGAGATGGCACCTGCGGCGGAGCTTTATAAGAATCCGCGGCATGCCTACACGAAGGCTTTGCTCGATGCGATCCCCATCGCGGACCCGACGAAGCGTCGCGAGCGTCAATTGCTGCGTGGTGATGTGCCTTCGCCGATCAATCCGCCGGCCGGTTGCGCTTTTGGGCATCGCATGAAGCATCCGAAGTGGGAAGAGAGCACAAAGATGGACCTGCGCCTCAAAGAGGTGTCGCCGGGACACTGGGTGCAGGCGTGTCCGTGCTGCACGTGATGATGCTTGCCTCCTGCCGCGCTTTCGGGAGCATGGTCGTCCCGTTTTTGAATGCCTGAACGAACGATCCATGTGCAAGCCGTCACGCTCGGCCTGGGCGATGACCTGGAGTTGGTGGAGTGTCATGGGTTTCCCGAGGTCTCGAGCCTGGGCGACAAAGCCGGACGCGCGACGGTGGGGTTGCGCTCAAAGATCACGGCGCTGCTGAAAGACCCTGAAGCCGTGCCGGTGCCGACGTTGCATCGTCGGGTCACGGGCAGGGACGGCCGCGTGGAACAGATCACGATCACCCTGGAAGCGCCGAAGAAGCGCGCCGACTGGCGGACGCCGGTGGAGTTGCGTTTTGATTATCTCGCATGGTCGGAGGCCGACGATCTGCATCTGGCGTTCATTCCGGCGCTTGGTGTGCAGGTGATCGCTGCAAAGGCGGAGCAGATCGCCGAACGCGTGGAGGCTCATGTGCGGCTGGCACTCGTGGATCGTGTGAAACGCGTTTCCCTGGAGCGCCTGGCGAAGACGCAGATTGTGCGTGAGTTGCGGGTGGATGAGCTCAGCGTCACGGCCGAGATCAAGACACCGCGTGAGCTGGAGGAACAGAAGGACGGGGAGAAAAAGGAGAAGTCGGTGCTGCGCCGGGTGGCGGTGAAACTCACGCGGCAGAACACGGCGCCCGCGTTCGAGATGGAAGCCACGCTGCATCTGTTGCGCGAGGCGCTGGAGTCAAGACAGCCTGCCAGCGTGCTGCTCGTGGGGCCGCCAGGTGTGGGAAAGACGGCTGCCGTGCGGGAACTGGCACGCATGACTGGAAAAAGTGTCTGGAGCACCAGCGGCGCGCAGCTCATCGCCGGCCAGTCAGGATTCGGGCAGTGGCAGGAGCGCTGCCGGGACCTGTGCCGCGAGGCTTCGAAGACAAAATCGGTGCTGCATCTGGGAAATCTGGTCGAACTGATGGAGGTCGGCCAGCACAGCGCGAATGCACAGAGCATCGCCAGTTTTTTGCGGCCATGGATCGCTCGCGGCGAGCTTCTCGCCATCGCGGAATGCACGCCGGAGCAACTGGCGGTCATTGAGCGGCGTGATCCGCACATCGCGGGCGCATTTCTGCACGTTCGCGTGCCGGAGCCGGCTCCAGAGGTCACGCGGCGCATTTTGGACCAGGTGTTTCTGCATCTGGCACGGAAGGACAGCGACCACGCACGGTCGGACGCGGCGCTCGACTGGCTGCACCAGCTCCATCGCCGTTACGCCACGTATTCAGCCAACCCGGGACGTCCGGTCCGGTTTCTCACGACGCTGGTCACGGAGCAGCCGGTGGAACAAAAGACGCTGCTGAGCGTGGCGCAGGTCACCGCCGCTTTCACCCGGGAGACAGGGCTCCCAGAGGTGCTTTTGAAGGATGATCTTCCGCTCGACCTGGATGCCACACGGCAGTGGTTCACGCAGCGGGTGATCGGCCAGCCGCAGGCGGTGGAGGCGGTGCTGGATCTGCTGGTGACGGTGAAAGCCCGCCTGAACCGTCCCAAGCAGCCGCTGGCGTCGTTTTTGTTCGTGGGACCGACGGGCACGGGCAAGACGGAGCTGGCGAAGTCTCTCGCGGAGTTCCTTTTTGGCAGCGCGAACCGGCTGGCACGCTTCGACTTGAGCGAGTTCAGTGATGCGGCGTCGGTTCAGCGGTTGATCGGCGGTGCAGGTCAGCCCGAGGGGCTTCTGACCTCCCGAGTGCGCGAGCAGCCGTTCAGCGTGCTGCTGCTGGACGAGTTCGAAAAGGCCGATCCGGCGTTTTTTGACCTGCTGCTGCAGATCCTCGGAGATGGACGCCTCACCGACGCCGCGGGGCGGGTGGCAGACTTTTGCAACACGGTGGTCATCATGACCTCCAACCTCGGTGCGCGGGATTTTCAGCGTGGCGCCGTGGGATTTCCCGGCGGTGCGGCAAGTGACAGCAGCGGCCATTTTGAGGAAGCGGCACGCCAGTTTCTGCGGCCGGAGATTTACAATCGCCTCGGCGCCATTTTGCGATTCCGGGCCCTGAGTCGCGACCTCATGCTACGTGTCACCCGGCGTCATCTGGACCTTCTCAGACAGCGTGACGGCCTCCGCCTGCGCGCTGTGGATCTGCGACTCGGTCCCGGAGTGGAGGAGCATCTGGCAGATCGCGGGCACGACCCAAAGTATGGCGCACGACCGCTGAAACGTGTGCTGGAGCGCGAGCTGATGGTGCCGCTGGCCGAGGCGCTGAACGACGTGCGGCATCGCCAGCCGCTCGTGGCCACGGTGAATGTCGTGAAGCAGGCGCTGGTGATCGAAGTACGCCAGCATCAGGCCAAAGAGGACGCCGCAGCCACGCAGCAAGCGCTGAAACTCGCCGACGAGGTGGTGACGCTCCGCCGCCGTTTGTCAAAGCTGGCACGAAGCTCGACCGTGAGTGCGCTGGAGAATGAAGTACCCATCCTGGCCGTGTTGGAACGACGAAGCGCAAAACGCGGCTGGCTCAGCAGCGACGAACAGGAGCGCATGGCGCGGCTGGGGCATTTGCGCCGCTTGCTGGGAGACCTGGCCAGGCTCACTCAGCGCATGGACGGTCTGGAAACGGACACGCTCGGCACCTTTCATCTGGCAGGCGGTTTTGACGCCGCTGCACTGCACCAATGCCTGTCAGAGATTCAAAACGACCGTCAGCAGCTTCAGCGTGACTTTTTCCGCCTGAGCTTCACGCAGCCGGATGACGTCGTGGTCGCCATCTACAGCGAAGAGCGCGGCTGGATGCAGCAGATGATTCGCATTTACCTCGACCACGCCGCTGCTCTGGGTGGAAAGCTCCTGGGCTTCGAATTTGTGCTGCCACCCGCAGGCCGGGATGCGCCGGAGAGCAAGCCGCGCCGCGAACCTCCGAAGAATGTGAACGAACCAATGGCCAGACCGCCGGGCGGCTGGGTGGGAGCCCTGCTGCATCTGCGCGGCGAGTTGTTTCATCCGCGCTTCCTTCATGAGGCGGGCCTGCACAAGCACGTCAGCAACGGCGTGCACCGGATCTGCCTGGTGGAGGCGGGAGCGACGCAGCTCGCCGATTACGTGCCTCCGGCTGGCGTCCACCGCGCTGGATTCATCACCGACAAGTCCAGCAAACCGCGCCGGCTTTTCAACGCTGACGAAAACAAGATCTCCGACAGCATCCTTGCCGAGTCTGAGTGGGCACGTTCGGAGCCGGATGCGGCGATGCGACGCCTGATCGAGGCACGACTGGCGAAGGCCGTGGAGGAGCTGTCATGACGATCACGCTGCCCATTTACATCGAGGAGCACTCACGCGGAGCGGGGGAGGCGCCGCTGTTTGTGCTGAGGCCCCTGCATCGTGATGAGCCCATGCGGAAGTCGGAAAAGCTCTCGCGTGCTCTCGCGCAGATGCAATCCGACCTGCAGACGAAGCTGCTGGAGCTTTCGCAAGACACCCGGCATGACGAGCTGGCCCACTGGTCTCTGCTGCCGGACTATGACACGAGGACGCTGGACCTGCGCATCGAGTTGAAGAGCGGCCCGCATCTTCGACGCTTCTTTCTGGCAGGTTACGAGGCCTTGGGGCGCAAGCTCTGGTTCACACCCAGGCTGTCCAACGTGCATTTTGAGGTGCTGAAGGATCAGCGGCTCAACGAACGCGCGGTGGAGGTGCTGACCCAGCATTTTCGCGAGATGGAAAAGAAGGGAGACGGCGTCGATCTCGATGACTACGCGCTGCCGCAGGAAGGCAAGGCCCGGCTGACCGTGCTGGAGGTGAAGATCAAGCCGGCCCTCAATGCGCTGAAGGCGAAACCAGCCAGACGGGCCTCCATTTTCGGCGGCAGCGACAAAAAGCCCGATGGCGAGGCCGAACTGCGCAAAGTGGGCCGGCTGCTGAACTCGATGTATCCCGATGATCTGCCACGAGCGACCGGCCGTGAGACGGAAGTGGCGGATCTGGAGCGCTGGCTGCGCCTGCCGGACAAGCGTGCCCTTTTGCTCGTCGGACCGCGTCAGGTCGGGAAAAGCGCCCTCGTGCAGGAGTTCGTCTGGCGCATGATGGCGGACAAGGCGTGGACCAAGAGGCGGAATGTGTGGCTCGTCTCACCGATGCGGCTGATCAGCGGCATGAGCTACGTGGGCCAGTGGCAGAATCGCGTGCAGGCGATCTGCGAGCACGTCGAAAAGAACGACGCGGTGCTTTATCTGGACGACCTGCCCGGTCTCTTCACCGCCGGACAGAGCGCGAACAGCGATTTGAGCGTGGCGCAACTTCTGAAGCCGCGTCTTGAAAAGCGCAGCCTGCGCCTGCTGGCGGAGATCACGCCCGAATCATGGCGGGTGCTGCGTGAGCGTGACCGCACCTTCGCCGACCTCTTTCATGTGGTGCCGGTGACGGAGCCGGGAGAGGCGGACACGCTGCGCATTCTGGTGAGCGCCGCGCGTGAAATGGAGCGGCAGCATGACTGTGCGTTTTCCATCGAAGTGGTGCCGGCCGTGTATGAACTGCATCGCCGCTTCGCGAGCGATGCGGCGTTTCCAGGCAAGGCGGCGGGCTTCCTCCAACGTCTTTCAGTCAAGCATGCAGGCGGGACCTGTGACCGTCACGCCGCACTGGAAGAGTTTCGCGAGCGCAGCGGCCTGCACTTGTCGATGCTCGACAGCACGCAGGCGCTCAGCCGTGAGAGCATCGTGAACGACCTCCTGAAACATGTCAGCGGTCAGGACGAGGTGCTGCATGCCTTTGCGGATGTGCTCATCAAGCTCAAGGCACGGTTGAACGATCCGCGCCGGCCCCTGGCGGCCTTTTTGCTGCTGGGACCGACGGGTGTGGGCAAAACGCAGTGCGCGAAGGCGCTGGCGCAGCATTTGTTCGGCAGCGCGGACCGTCTGCTGCGCTTCGACATGAACGAAATGGTGGATTCGACTGCCGTGCCGCGGCTCACCGGGACGCCGGGGCAGCCAGACGGGCTGCTCACAGGCGCGGTGCGCAGGCAGCCCTTCTCCGTGGTGCTGTTTGACGAGATCGAAAAGGCCGCCCCCGAGGTTTTTGACATGCTGCTGGGCGTTCTGGACGAAGGACGGCTCAGCGATGCGCTCGGTCGCGTGGCGGACTTCACGAGCTGCGTGATCCTGCTCACCTCAAATCTCGGCGTTCGCGAGGCGGGCTCGCGCATCGGTTTCGGTGGCGTTCAGGAGACCGAAATGGAGGCGGCGTATGTCAAGGCGGCGGAAAAGTTCTTCCGACCGGAGTTTTTCAACCGGCTGGACCGCGTGCTGCCGTTCCGCGAACTGAAACGTGAACATCTGGCGGAGATCGCCAACCGGCTGCTGGCCGATGTGTTGAAGCGCGATGGTTTGCGGCAACGCCAGTGCCTCTTTGACTTCACGGCGGCGGCGGCCGAACGGCTCGTGGAGCTGGGGCATCATCCGCAGCTCGGCGCACGCGCTTTGAAACGCGTGATCGAGCGGGAAGTGGCGCAACCGCTCGCCGCCGATCTCGCGGCACGCACACCGGGCATTCCGCTGCGGATTGAGCTGCGTTGCGCTGATCAACAGTTCACGCTGCACACTCGGGAGCTGCGCCCGGTGGAACGCACCGTGTTTTGGCCTGAACAACTCTCTCGGGGCGGCGTTCCTGCGACAGCGGTGCTGGATGCGGCCTATGACGCGCTGGGCCGACTGACCGACAGCATCGAAGCGCATGCACCGGGCGGCAAGGTCGAGCTCGATGCGCTCACCCAGGCCCAGGAACGCTACTACCATTGTCGTGAACAGGTGCGCCGTGTGGAGCGCGTGTTGCAGGCAGCGGAGAACAGCCTGAAGGCCCGCCCCGTCAGCAGCAGCCGTGTGCTTTCCGTTTCCCGTGCACGTCCGGTGAAAATCGTCGTCCGCCAGTACCTTTCCGGCAATCCACGCTTTGACCGCGCACGCGAAGCCGAGCTGCATCAAAGCGAACTCGCCGACCTCGACGCGACGAGCCTCGAAATCGCCGAGACGCCCGTCTTCGCATGTGTGCGGGAGCTTTCACTGCTGGAGTTGATGACAGGTGAACCCCATGACTATGCGGCGGTTGGCCTGGTCATTCGCGGGAAGGGGCCGCGTGCCATGGGCCATGCCAAAGCGCTTCAGGAAAGAGTGCTGAGGCTCTTGAGCAGCCATTGGGGCTGCGAAGTGAAGCCGGTCGGCGCACTGGCTGACTCTTTGCGGCCGTTCCAGACCGGCATCTGGACGGCGGGGTTGAATGTCGCGCGTTTGCTGGAACCGCTGCGGGGTTGCTGGCTGCTGGAAGACGACGGTTCCCTGCAGACGCTGGAGGTGCAGAGGCTCACCTGCGCGACCGCCAACGAGCTGGCTCAGCGCCTCGCGCAGTCCATCCCGGTGGAAGAAGCACCCGTGGTGATGACGGCGCGTTCCAATCACCAGATCCTCAGCCATCACACCGGCCTGGCTGTGCAAGAAGACGCGGACGAAGACGGATTCCGCGCCTTTCACCTCTCCGCTCTGCCACTCCCGGAAGAACTGGACGCGCTGTTTCAATCTCCGAACTGATTCCTGACCATGGCGACGCATGTTTTCCCCGTCCTGCTCTGGCGTGATGCCAGCGGTGGTGTCACCGGCTTGCTGGTGGGAGACTACCGCAACGCATCTGCCTGCGGGGCCACGCCGCAGGAGGTGCTGAGGCAGCTCAGTGAGGCACTGGCCTGGCGTGCCGAGCATGAATCCTGGAGCATCGACCCTGAACTGCTGGAGCCACAGCTGCGAGAGGTGAAGGTGGAGGTGCGTGCGCAATACAAAGACGAGACCGGCCACCGTCTCATCCCCAGTCCGGAAACGGTGACGCTGCGCGTGCCGTGTGTGACCGGAAAAGCAGAGAACGGCCTGCCGGTATGCGAAGTCCCGGTGCTGGAACTGCGGTTTCACTTTCACAACGAGGCACAGCTCAAAGAACTGGTGCGCCACTACGTGAAAGACCACCTCACCGGCATGACACCCGCGGATCTGGCGCTGAAACTGCCGCCACGCAACGCATGGCTCGAACAGGTGAGTGTGCGCGAGGTGGCAGGCTCCACGCGACAGACGCCGATGCGCGAACGCGAGGACATGCAGGTGCTTTTCACCGTGGCGGATCCGCTGCTGCATGATCGTGGGCCGAGTTCGGCCGCCTATGGTCGCGACGCACAGGTGATGACGGTACTGCGCAAGCTCACGACGGAACGCGTCCACGTTTTGCTCGTGGGTGAGCCAGGTTGCGGCAAAAGCACCATCATCACCGACGCCGCCCGCCGCATGGCGCGACTCACTGCTGATGACGAGAGTGACAACTCCATGCGCACCTGGCGCTGCTGGCGTGGCAGCGGCGCACGCATGATCGCGGGAATGAAGTACCTCGGTCAGTGGGAGGAGCGCTGCGAGGAGTTCATCCAGAAACTGAGCGAGATCGAAGGCGTCTTCTGCGCGGAGAACCTGCTCGAGCTGCTACGCGTGGGAGGTGCGGAGGCCAATGACAGCGTGGGCGCCTTTTTGCTGCCGTTTTTACAACGCCGCGAGCTGCACATGATCGCGGAAGCCTCGCCAGCAGAGGTGGATGCCTGCCGAAGACTCATGCCAGGCCTGCTGGACGTTTTTCAAATCGTCCACGTGCCTGCCTTCGGTGACAATGAAGCACGCAATGTGCTGGAACGAGTCGCGCATGCCTGCGCGACCTCTGGAAGGCTCGAATTCGCTCCCGGAAGCGTGACACTCGTTCACCGGCTGTTTCGGCGCTTCCAGCCCTGCGCTGCTTTTCCAGGCCCGGCGTCAGCCTTCATTCGGAAACTCGCCGAGAGGGCAGGGCGCCAGACGTTGGACTCCCGCCGCGTCGATGCCGACGATGTGCTGGCCTTGTTCGTCCAGCAGACCGGTTTGCCTGAACTCCTGTTGCGGGATGAATGGCCGCTTCCTTTCGACGAGGTGCGCGAATCGCTCGCCGCACAGATCATCGGCCAGCCCGCGGCCGTGGAGGCCGCCGCACGCGTCATCACGGGCATCAAAGCCGGGATGACCGATCCTGGGCGGCCTCAGGGCGTGATGCTGTTCTGCGGGCCGACGGGCGTGGGCAAGACCGCGCTGGCCAGGGCGATGTCCGAGTTCTGTTTCGGCTCCGGGACGGAAAAGGAGCGTCTCGTGCGCCTGGACATGAGCGAATACGGAAGCTGGGGCGCGGCGCATCGCCTGCTGCATGCGCCGGATGGCGACGCGGCTGCGTGGATCCAAAAACTGCGCCGCCAGCCCTTCAGCGTGCTGCTTTTTGACGAGATCGAAAAAGCGGCTGCTGAAGTCTATGACGCGCTGCTGGGTCTGCTGGATGAAGGCCGTCTGACAGACCGTTTTGGCCGGGTGACCGACTTTCGCAGCGCCATCATCGTGATGACTTCCAACCTGGGGGCCACTTCACGCGGTGCGATGGGCTTTGGAGCGGACCAGGTTCCGCCCGCGTTTGAAACGGCCGTGAAGAAATTCTTCCGTCCCGAGTTCTTCAACCGCCTCGATGCGGTCGTCACCTTCGATTCACTGGCGCAGACGCATGTGCGTGACATTGCCCTCAAGGAACTCCACGACCTCAACCAGCGCGAGGGCCTGGCCGCCAGCGGGCTGACCCTGAGCTGGTCCGAAGAGCTGCTCGCCACGCTCGTGCGGGACGGTTACGACCACCGTTTCGGTGCCAGGCCCCTCCAGCGGGCCTTGGAACGCCTCGTGGTCACTCCGCTGGCAAAATGGCGGCTGGAAAACGCCGCCCAGCGAGATGCGACACTCTCGATCTCGCTGGAAGATGGCGGCACGCGGATCCAGGCCGCATGACGGCCCGTTTCGATCAATGCGCCGTCGCCTTCTCAGCACCAAGGCCGGTGTGGGCACGGACTTTGAGTTCGATGAACTTGGACTCGGCCTGCGGATCGCGGGCGGTGAGGATGGTGCCCAGCCAGGCGGCGAGGAAGCCGATGGGAATGCTGACGATGCCGGGGTTTTCGAGCGGGAAGATAGCGCCTTCCTTGCCAAACATGCCGTTCGGGCTGAGCAGGATGAGAACGATCGAGACGATCAGTCCGCCGCCGAGGCCTGCGACCGCTCCCGTGGTGTTGAAACGCTTCCAGAACACGCTGAGCACGATGACCGGCAGGTTTGCCGAGGCAGCGACGGAGAAGGCGAGGCCGACGAGGAACGCAGCGTTCACGCTGGGGCCCAAATAGATGGCCAGACCGATGCTGGCGGCACCGACGACGAAGGCGGTGATGCGCGCGACGCGGATTTCGTCGCCGGGGCGATGCTCCTTGTCGTGATGGATGACGTTGGTGTAGAAGTCGTGCGCGAAACTGGCGCTGGCGCTCATGGTGAGGCCGGCGACGACGGCGAGAATGGTCGCGAAGGCCACGGCGCTGATGAAGGCAAAGAACAACTCCCCGCCGAGGTGCTGCGCGAGGATCGGCGCGACCATGTTGGTGTTCGGTTTGCCAGCAGCGGTGAGGATTTTGGCCTTTTCCAGGATCGTGGCAGCGCCAAAGCCGAAGAAGGTGGTCATGATGTAGAACAGGCCGATGATGGCCATGGCCCACACGACGCTGGAGCGGGCGGTCTTGGCGTCTGGGACGGTGTAGAAGCGCACCAGAATGTGTGGCAGGCCGGCGGTGCCGAGCACCAAGCCGAGACAGAGGGAAATGAGATCAATGTGGCCCCACGCTCCAGCGGCGGCACCGTACTTCAGGCCGGGTTCGAGCAGGTTTTTGGGCGGAGCCGTGCCGGCGTAGTCGGCTTTGGAGACGGCCTCGAAGAAGTTGGCGAAGCTGAAGCCATGATGCTGCAGAACGAGGTAGCTCAAGAGCAACGCGCCGACCATGAGCAGCAGCGCCTTGATGATCTGCACCCAGGTGGTGGCCAGCATGCCGCCGAAGACGACATAGACGAGCATCAGGATCCCCACGCCGATCACTGCCGGCGCGAATTCGATGTGGATGAGCTCCTTGATCACCGCACCGGCGCCGACCATCTGCGCGATCATGTAGAAGGTGGAGACGACCAGGGTGCTCAGCGAGGCAAGCGCACGCACGGGACGTGGTTTGAGGCGATATGCGAGCAGGTCGGCCATCGTGTACTTGCCGGCGTTGCGCAGCGGCTCGGCGACGACCAGCAGCACGGTGATGTAGGCGACGAGGAAGCCGACGGAGTACATGAAGCCGTCGTAGCCTGAAAAGCAGATCATGCCGGAGATGCCGAGGAAGCTCGCGGCGCTCATGTAGTCGCCTGCGACGGCGAGGCCGTTCTGCCAGCCGGTGATGCTGCGCCCGGCGGCGAAGTAGGCGCTGGCGCCGGTGTTTTTCTTCGCCGCCCAGAAGGTGATGAGCAGCGTGAGGCCCACAAAGGCCAGGAACATGATGAGGGACGTGGACATGAAATCGGGAGAGGTGAAAATCAGCGGATCAGGCGGCGAACGACAAAGCGATCATCAATGATGCCCCTCGATGACAGCGGCGACTTCCTTGTCCCACTTCGATGCGACGCGGACGTAGATGAAGGCCATGATCCAGGCCATGAAGAATTGGGACAAGGCGAAGACGTAGGCCAGATTGACTTCTCCCCACACCTTCGTCTTCATCAAGTCAGGGAAGTAGCCGACGAGCACAGGCAGCGCCAGGTAATAGGCCATGAAGAAGATGGTGGCGCTGACGATGAACTTGGACTTGCGGCCCAGAAGCGCGCGGAACTCCGGCTTCGCTTCGATTTGTTCCCAGTTCACAGGTGATTTTTGGCTCATAGAGGGCGCGAGGTTAGAAAACCGGTCCTCGTTTGGCAAGGCCAAGCGTCCGGCTCGGGGGTTTTTCTTTCGCGACGATCACTCGAACGCACTGGTCACCGGTTTGCCGTCGAATTCGGCAGGCACGGGCACATCCAGCAGCCACAAGGCGGTGGCGGCGGTGTCGTAGGTGGTGACCTTGTCGGTGATGGTGAAGTTTTTCTTCACGCCTTTCCCCCAGGCGACCCAGGGAATGATCATGTCGTCAGGAATGTTCAGGCCATGCGTCTTGTCGTGGCCGCCGTGGTCGGCGCTGATGAGCATCACGCTCGAATCAGCGATGCCTGCGTCCTTGATGGCCTGCCACACCTGCCACAAGGCCTGATCGGTCACTTTGATCGCTTCCTTCTGTTCTGGCGAGCCCCAGCCGCTCTTGTGGCCGGCGCTGTCCACATCCGGGAAGTGGATGAAGGCGAGCTTCGGTTTGTGTTCCTTGATCCAGGCAGAGGCTTGTTTGGCGACCATCTGCGAAGGCTTTTTGTCCTTTTCGATCTCGGGAGTGCCAGCCACGGGCGCGGAGTCCTGCGGGCCGCCGAAATCGAACACATCCACGGAGTCCTTCAGCCACAGGTGCCGGAACTTCACCTTGCCGACGAACATGCCATCCACTGCCATGGGATCGGCGGCCTTCAGCAACGAGAAGACGGTGGGGACCTTCACGAAGCCTTTGATCGGCGTGAAGTTGTTCCACAAGATCTGATGCTTGTCCGGACCCACGCCCGTGAGCATGGAAGTGTGCGAAGGAAGGGTGATGGAAGGAAAGATCGTGCTGGCCTGCCAGGTCACGGCACCTTCAGCGGCGATCTGCTTCAGCGTCGGAGCCTCGCTTTCGGCGATCACGGCGGGCTTGCCGCCATCGATGCTGACGATGAAGACATGATCGGCACGCGGGGCGGCGATGGCGGTCAGACTGAGGGTGGCAAAAGAAACAAAGGTGCAGAAACAGGAACGCATCATGGTGGGGCGCGAGATAACGGTGCTGACGCTGTCATGCTTCCAAAACTTTGCGGTGCCCGAGTTTGAGCGCTTGCTTGTTGAGCCATTGAACGACTTGCGCCAGAAGTACCGACCCCCACATGGAAGCCTGGATTGTCATCGGACTGCTCATCGCGGTCGTCATCGCCTTTTCGACGGAGAAGATCTCCGTGGATCTGGTGACCCTGTCGATGCTGTGCGTGCTCGTGATGTGCGGGATCCTGAGCGCGGAGAAGGCCTTCGCAGCCTTTGGCGACCGCGTGATCGTGCTGCTGGCCGCGATCTTTGTGATCGGCGCCGCCCTTCGCGAGACCGGCGTGCTGGACATGATGGGCGGCTTTCTGGCGCAGACCTTTGGCAAGCAGCCAAAGCGGCTGATGGCGTTCATGATGGCCGTGGTGGCAGGAATCTCCGCGTTCATGAACAACACCACCGTCACCGCCGTGTTCATCGGGCCGGTGATCGGCCTGTGCCGCACGCTTGGCATCCCGCCCTCACGGCTGCTGATGCCGCTGGCGTTTGCCTCGCTGATGGGAGGCACCTGCACTTTGATCGGCACCTCCACGAACGTGGCGGTGAGCGGGGCGATCACGAAGATGGGCTTCAAGCCGTTCAGCATGTTCGAATTCGCCTTCATCGGGATGGTGATCGTGATCACAGGCATCGCCTACATGGTCTTCATCGGCAAACGCCTGGTGCCGGAGCGAGATCAGGACCTGATGGGCGGCGGTGACAGTGTACGTGAATATCTGGCGGAGGTGGTGGTGCTGCCGAGCTCACCCTTGATCGGGCAGGCGGCGTACGAGTCGGACTTTTCGGCCCTGGAGTTCCAAGTGCTCAAGATCCGCCGCCATGACCGCACACTCGATGCGGGACCAGCCGTGCAGTTCGAGGAAGGAGACGTGGTGCTGGTGGCCGGGAAGGTGGAAAACCTCATCAAGGTGAAAAAGATCGAGGGAATCGACATCCTGGAGGATGTGACGCTGCGCAGCTCAGGCATCGACATGCGGGATGCGCAGGTGGCGGAGGTGGTCATCGCGCCGCGGTCCAGCCTTGTCGGCAGATCGTTGCGCAACAGCAAGTTCCGGCAGCGCACGGGCCTCTCCGTGCTGGCATTGACCCGTGGCGGGCGGTCGTTGCTCCATCACATGGCGGACGAACGCCTTCACGCCGGGGACGTGCTGCTGCTGCAAGGGCCGAACGAGCGCTTCCGCGCCCTGGAGGAAGGCAGCGAGATGATCGTGATGGCACAGCATCAATTCAGCAGCGAGATGCGCCGCCGTGGGCTCACGCTGCTGGGCGCATTTGCGTTCGCTGTGATCGCGAGCAGCCTCGACTGGGTGCCGGATACCGTGGGCTTCGTGCTCGTGGCGATGCTGGCCGTCTTCACCCGCTGCATCAAACTGGAGAACGCCTACGCGAACATCGACTGGCGGTTGCTCATCCTCATTGGCGGCATGATGGCCTTTGGCGAGGCGATGAAGACCTCCGGAGCGGCGTCGATGGTGGCGGATACTCTCACGTCCTGGCTCGCGCCCATGGGCGTGTTTGCCGTCTTCGCCGGGTTCTGCGTGCTGACGATGATGCTGACGCAGCCGATGTCGAACGCAGCCGCGGCACTGGTCGTGCTGCCAGTCGCCATGCAAGCCGCGGCCCAGCTCGGCGCGGATCAGCGCTCGTTCGCGGTCGGGGTCATGATCAGCGCGTCCGCGTCGGTTCTCACGCCGTTCGAACCGAGCTGCATTCTGGTCTATGGCCCCGGCAAGTATCGCTTCGCCGATTTCATCAAGGCGGGTGGTGGTCTCACGTTCGTCATTCTGCTCGTCGTCCTGACGCTGGTGCCGCTGTTCTGGCCGTTGAAGTAGCTCGGGGGAGAGTTGTTCCCAGCGCTTATGATTGGAGGATGTGAGGTGTCCTGAACCATCCTATCCGTAAGTGATGCGAACAACTGCAACAAGCGCGTTCCGCCCTGCAATCATGCGGGTTCCACGCGCATGCGGTTTGTGAATCAATCCGGCAGAAATTGTGAGCCTGATGGAACAACCAGGGTTTTTCCGCATTGTCCTCAACGGCAGGCCGGTTGTTGGCCGGATTCTTCACAGGCTGTTCGCAGTTGCTCGTGCAGCGCCGGATTGTCGAGCGCCGACTGGGCGGCGTGGACTTCCGCCTCCTTTTTGCTGCGGCCATGGCCGCGGCCGAGCTCCGCTGAGTGCCAGGAGACCGTGGCGATGAACTGCTTCGCGTGGTCAGGGCCCTCCTCGCCGATGATCTGATACACCAGGGGCGTGATGCCGACGGATTGGATGAGTTCCTGGAGGTGGCCCTTGGGGTTGTTGTCGAGCTGGCCTTGGTGCAGGGCGGCCAGATCCTCCGCAAAGACTCGCGCGGCGAACTGATGGGCTGCCTGGGTGCCGGCATCGAGGTGAACGGCACCGGCGATGGCCTCCAGGGCATCCGCCAGCGATGAATCACGATCGCGACCACCATTCGCCTCCTCGCCGCGGCCCATGCGCAGGTGGCCGCCGAGACCGATGCGCCGGCCAATGCGTGCGAGGGCTTTGGTGGAGACGAGCTGGGCTCTGGCTTTGGTCAGGACGCCTTCATCGGCGTGGGGGAACTTTCGGTAGAGCAGATCGGACAAGGCCAGTTGCAGCACGGCGTCTCCGAGGAACTCCAGACGCTGGTTATCCGGCTGCGGCCGCTGATTCTCATAGCCCACGCTGCCGTGGGTGAGGGCGAGCTGGAGCAGCGCGGGATCGCGAAAAGTGTGCCCGAGGATGTTTTCCAGCGTGTCCATGACGTGCCGCGATTCAAGCCGCTGCTGAACGCACGCTCCAGCGAAAAAGTGGGGTGACCGACGGGATTCGAACCCGCAACAACCAGAATCACAATCTGGGGCTCTACCTTTGAACTACGGTCACCATCTCGGGCGAGAGTGCGCGGATAGTAATCGCCCGGGACGGTAACGCCAGCGAAAATTCAGGGGGCGGCCGGTCCTGCCTGCCGACCGGGGAATGTGACCGAAAAGTCAGTGATTGAACTGTGACCGCGGAAATTTTGAGCTGACGGCGGCCGCGTAGCACCCTGCGGGCATGGAAACGCTCATTTCTGTGCTGACCGACGGGATCGGATTCTTCCACGATGCCGGCCGCTTTGTCTCCAATCTGGCGAAGCCGCTCGGAACAGTCGAAGCCGTGGCGGCCATGATCATTCTGGCCGTGATCGTCGCTGGCGTCGCCGCAAACGGGCCGTGGAGACGCGTTCGCAGGCCCGGAGAACATCCTTGGGATTGATCAGCGGGTCTGTGGACGACGAAACCACAGCCAGGGCAAGGCGAACGCCGCTGTGATCAGGACTGTGAGCACACCAATCATCGCCGTCATGCCCAGTGTGATGAGTCCGCGATTGCTGCCAGTGGCGAGCGCTCCGAAAGCCAGGCCGGTGCTGAGACCACAGTAGGCCAGCGAACGGCCGAGCGAGGCGGCGCTTTGACGCGTGGCCCCGGATTCGCGCAATGCGTGCATCATGTGGATCGTGAAATCGAGGCCGAGACCGAGGCAAAGCGGCACCGCGCCGACGCTCATGAGGTTCCACTGCAAATCGAACAAGGTCATGCCGCCAAGCAAAATCCAGGCGCTGGCGGCGAGCACGAGGAACGCGAACCAACGCTCATGCCAGCCACGGAACACGAGGAAGAACAGGATCAGCGCGATGGCGACCGTGGGAACGCAGACGCGCAGGATCTCCCGCTTCAACAGCGGCTCCAAGGACGTGCGCAGAAACGCCCACCCGGCGGGATGCGCGTGCGGAATCTGCTCCACGGCATGCAGAATGGCCGCGTTTTCCAAAGTGCGGCCTTTTGCCAGCCTCACCGTGCCCACGGCCATCAAACCATGCTCATTGTGTTGGGAGACGATGCCGCCGAGGTTTTCCAGCACGACGGGTTTTGGCCACAACGGCGTCACTGCGTTCGCTGCTGACCAGTCGCGCCATTGCTGGAGCACCTTCTGCGTCAGCGAAAACGCCACATCCGTGAATCCGGCCGCATCGACGGCTTTGCGCAGCTCTTCTTCGCGTTGAGCGACAGTTTGCAGGGTTTGCAGATTGGCTCGTTGGGCGTCTGCATCTGGAACCAGCGCGAGAGGCAGCACCTGCGCCTCGACGTCATCGTTTATCAGCGCCTTTTGCGTGGCGAGCATGCTTTGACGCAAAGCTGCGGCGTCAGGCGCGGCGAAGATGACGGGGACATTGCGTCCGGGCTCGGCGTTCACGTCCATCATGCGTTTCTCGATCACCTCGAACACATCAAAGGCCTCGCTCTTGTCCGGACGCAGCACGGCGGAGCCGAAATCCATGCGCGGCAGGCCTTTCGCCATCAGAACAACCGTCGCCGCGATCAAAGCGGCCATGACGAGGAAGCCCATGACACCTTGCAGCCTCATCGCGACACGTGTTGTGCCGTGATGTTCCTCCAACCGGCCGGCTTTCATGCCCAGCGGCAGAAAGCCAAACAGCATGACGGCCGCGCCGATCAAAACGCCGAGCGCGGACAAAAGGCCGAGCTGCGCAACGCCTGGAAGCTGGCTCAGTCCAAGCATGGCAAACACACCCGCGATGCTGATGGCCGACCATGCGACACCCGGCAGCGCACGCCGACGAATGCCCGCGAATCCTTCGCCAGGATGCTCACGGGCGATGTGAAGGCCGACGACGCCGAAATCCTCGATCAAGCCGGTGAGAATGGCCGCGAAGCCCATCGACATGACATTGAGCGAACCGTAGATCACACCTGCGGTGCCGAGGGTGAGCAGATTCGCGCAAAGGATCGCCAGCAGCAGCCAGAACAACGGCTTCACACTGCGATGCAGCAGCCAGAAGAGGAAGCCGACGATGAACGTCACCGCACCGATGGACTGGCGCATGTCGCCTTCCATTCCGGTGGCGATTTCCGCCTGAAACGCCGGATCGCCGGTGAAGCCGATCTTCACATGGGTCAGTTCGCCTTGCTGCGGCAGCCACTTCTCACGCACCTCGCTCTTGATCTGCGTGAGCCAGGCGTTCGCGGCCCGATAATCGGCCAGCGCCTGCCCTGGCGGCGTGACAAACAGCAAACGCAACGTGCCGTCGGCGCTGGTGAACTCATCACTCATCATGCTGCTCATGTCCTGGCCGTTGCTGAGGAATTGCAGCGCTCCTTTCGCGAGCCCGAAGGGATCGTAACCGCTGAGCGTGGCGCTTTGCAGGTCGAGCGAGGTGCCCGCGGTGTCCTTCGCTTTCTGCAACACAGCGTTGAGCGCCGCAGGATCGAGCGAGGCCGTGAGTTTCGCCACTTCTTGCGGCGAAGCATTCAGCCAAAGATACGCGACCACTTCGGCGATGATGGCGGGATCGGATTGCAGCAGGGATTTGCTGCGCACGCTGGCACAGAGCTCCGGTTTTGCCGTGAGATGCTCCGCCAACGCATCGGCTGCGACTTCCACGAGCGCGGGATCGTCGGCCTGAACCGAAATGAGGAGCAGATCACGCTTCTGCTCACGCAACAGGCGTGTTCCCTGCAAGCCCGGAAGCTCCTGCGGCAGCAGGCTGAGCGGATCCACATCGAAATCCAGCCGCGAGACGCCAAACCATCCCGCCGCGATGACGAGAAGCAGAAAAAGCAGGCGAAGGGCGGCGGGTTTCATGCGGCGGCGGAAAGAAGCGGAGCGATGCGGGATGTCCAACGGCAAAGAAGTTGAAGCCGCTGCCAAAAGCTGCCCTGTTGCGCTTCCATAGGCCACAGCGTAGGCTCAACGCCAAGATGATCACTCGGATCAAAATCCAGAACTACCGTTCCTTCGTCGATGCCGAAGTGAACTTGCGACCCTTCTCGTTGGTCGTGGGTGCGAATGGGTCGGGGAAGAGTAATGTCTTATCGGCAATCGCAGGAACAAGCGCCAAGGGAATAAGCAGGCATAAGGATAAAGATCGTTATTGGACAATTCTTGATGCCGGATGGAGCCCCCATGCGCGACACATCGGCAAGCCAGCGCATATCAAATTGGAAGGAGACGACATCAAGCCCATTGATTGCACAGTACCACCCGGCATTGGGACATCCTGCTTCGCACATGAGGACAATGCACCGTGGAAATCTCCATTTCCAATTTTTAACTTAGATCCTGGGAAAATATCTGGCATTGAGGATGTCGTTGCATCAGCGGGAGTTCGTGCAGACGGCTCGGGTACGGCACAAGTGTTAGAGATGCTTAAAAATGGAGATCGAGAGGATCTTTTCGATAGCATTGAGGAGCATTTTTGCCGCTATGTACCAGAGGTCGAGAAATTGAGCTTGCGCACTGTTCAACAAGGGAAGAAGCAGATTCAAGTTCGTGAAAAAGGGCTGGGGAACGCGGTTCTTCCTGCAACCGAGTTATCAGAAGGTACACGACTAGTGCTCTCTATTTTGACGATCATCCATCAAGAGAAGCCGGCACCAGTCATACTGCTTGAAGACATTGACCGTGGTTTGCATCCTCGATTGTTCGAGTACATGGCTCCGCTTATGAAGGACATCGCCGAGCGCCATAACGTCAACATTCTGGCGACAACGCACAATCCCTACCTCGTGGACTGCTTCCAGGACGATAAGGAAGCGGTGATCATCGTGGAGAAGAAGGACGGGGCCAGCACACTGAGCACGCTGGCGGACCGGCTGAAGGACTTGGATTACGACAAGGTCGATCCTGATGACATGCCGCTGGGCAACCTGTGGTTCTCCGGCCTGGTGGGCGGAGTGCCGCGTCCGATCAAGCTTCGCCCGCATGCTTGAGATGACGAAACACTTGTACATCCTCAGCGAAGGTGAGCTGGATGAGATGTTCTATGAACGTCTTGCGGAGCGGGTGACGGGCTTCACTTTCATGCAGGATGAGGAGTTTCGTCTGCGGCATGGGGCGAACTGGAAGACTGCGATGGCATCCGCAAGGCTGCTGATCAGTCGCTTCAAACACTGGCAAGAGAAGCAGGACATCGCGGTGATCGTCGCCGTGGACAATGATCGCGCTTCCGGGCATCCCGGCGGGCGCTCCTATCCCAAACCTTTGCCGAAGCCGGATCAATCCAAGGCTCCACGATATGAGGCGCTGCAACAGATGCTCTTCGCGGCACTCGGGTCTGATCCATCGCGCTGGCCTGTGAAGGTGGCTTTGGCGGTGCCGGTGGAGATGATCGAGAGCTGGGTGCTCCTGCTGCTGAATCCGCAACGCGAAGAACTGCCGCCTTTCAGCCAGGCTTCGCAGGGTCTTGCCAGACTTTACTATGGCAAAGTGCCACCGCCGCAGCTCAAGGATCTGCGCGACGAGGAGGTGAAGGCGCGGGGTGTGGATCGCATGCAGTTGTTCTGGGACGCGGCGGAGCAACCGCTGGAACCAGCCATGGCGGCCTCTGAGAGCCTGAGGATGTTCGTGGAGCAGTTGCAGGGCTGGCGATAAAGCCCGGCTCAGCCGCATTTTCGGCTGGATCATTTTGCGAAGACCCGCCAGCATCGCGGCCATGTTTCTTCTCGCCGCCACCACGGCCAGCTACTGGCCCTTTGTCGTTCTCGCTGTCAGCGTCGCCTTCATCATCGTGGCAATCAGTGTGCTGCGCATGCATGCCTTTCTGGCACTGGTGCTCGCGGCGTTGCTGGCGTGCCTGCTGGCGGGGAATCAATCGTGGGATGTGGTGCAGAAGGATGGCAAGGTGAAGGCGATGCCTGCCCTGGTGGGCGCGGTGGAGATGGTGTCGAAGGGACTGGGCGACTCGGCGCGTGACATCGCCATTTCAATCGCCCTGGCGGCGATCATCGGCATGTGCCTGATGGAAAGCGGTGGCGCGGACAAGGTGGTGCGGCGCTTCCTCGCGTTCTTCGGTGAGAAGCGCGCGGGCTGGGCGCTGCTGTGGAGCACGTTCATCCTGAGCGCGCCGATCTTCTTCGACACGATGTTCATGCTGATGGTGCCGCTGGCGATGGCGCTGCGCATGCGTACTGGGAAGGATTACACGCTCTATCTCATGGCGATCTGCTGCGGCGGCACGGTGACGCACTCCATGACCGTGCCGCATCCAGGTCCGGTCGCCGTGGTGGACAGCCTGCATCTCAATGTGGGCGAGTCGCTCGTCGGTGGCATGGTCATCGGCGCGATCACCTGTTTCTTCGGCTTCCTGTTCAGCAAGTGGCTCAATGCGCGCACGGAGGTGCCGCTGCGTGCGTCCGGCGGTGTGTCGCTCGATGATCTGAAGGGCATCAGCGGCAAGGCGGAGAGCGAGCTGCCATCGTTCTTCTGGAGCATCACGCCGGTGCTGCTGCCGATCATCTTGATCAGTTTGACGACCGTCTTTGAACTGGCCAACTCCGGCGCGAAAAGTGGCGCGGCGTGGGGCGTGGCAACGGTGAACGCGTTCGGCGGCCAGCAGGGATTCGATGCGGTGCGTGGCTGGGTGGACTTCATCGGGCACAAAAACATCGCTCTCATCATTGGTGCTTTGATTTCCGTCGGGGTGCTGGCGAAGCAGCGTGGTTTTGGCCTCAAGAAGATCGAGTCGCTCATGGGTCCGCCTCTTGAAACAGCGTGCATGATCATTCTCATCACCAGCGCGGGCGGTGCGTTCGGTTATGCGTTGCGCAGCGCGGGCGTGGGCACGGCGGTGGCTGATCTGGCGAAGACTTACAGCCTCAATCTGATCCTGCTGGGCTGGGTCGTGGCCGCCGTCGTGCGTGTGGCCCAAGGCTCCGCCACCGTGGCGATGCTCACCGCGGCATCGATCATGGCCCCCATGCTCGCCGACGGAAAACTCGGCTGTCATCCGATCTATCTTTTCACTGCGATTGGTTTTGGTGCGATGTTCTGCTCCTGGATGAACGACAGCGGCTTCTGGGTGGTGAACCGCCTCAGCGGCATGACGGAGAAAGAAACGCTGCGCACCTGGTCCCTGCTCGTCACAGCCGACGCGGTCATCGGTCTGCTCGTGACGCTTGTGCTGAGCAAGGTGCTGCCGATGGTTTGATCCATGACCATCATTGCCACTCATGAACAACTCAGCGCTCTCATCCGCCACCGGCGTTCGATCAAGCCGGTGGATCTGGATTCGTCGCGTGGGGTGGAGCGTGCGTTGCTGATGACGATCCTCGAAGACGCAACATGGGCGCCGACGCATGGATTGACGGAACCGTGGAAGTTCATTGTGCATCAAGGTGCGGCGCGGCAGCGACTCGCCGAGACGATGCAGCGTGTTTATCAGGCGACGACGCCGGCCAATGAGTTTCGCGAGGACAAGATGAAGAAGATGGGCGAGAACCCGGTGCTCGCGCCGGTGGTGATCGCGTGTGTGATGGAACGTCGCGGTGGAGCGAAGATCCCGGAGATCGAAGAGATCGAGGCGGTGGCCTGTGCGCTGCAAAATTTGCAGCTCTCGGCCACGGCGGCGGGTTTGGGCTGCTACTGGTCATCCCCACCGATTCTCGGCACACATGAGTTTGCGGAGTGGCTGCAAATCGGCGCTGAGGATCGTTGCGTGGGATTGATCTATCTCGGCTGGCCCAAATCAGGCCTGAACTGGCCGCGCAGTGTGCGCCAGCCGGTGGAATCGAAAACGGTGTGGCGTGAAGCGTGATGTCTGGCGTGTACGTTGTTCACGCTTGCGCGTGATTTTCATGTCCGGACACGCTAAAGGTGAACAACGTACTCATTAACGCGATCATGATGGAATGGCTCACCAACACGTGGAACGCGACGTCCCACTTCTTCACCTCGATGCCGTGGGACGTGCTCGGTGTGTGGTCGTTGACGATTTGTCTGCTGATCGTCGGCCTTGTCGGTTCCGTGGTGCCGTTTCTGCCCGGGCCTGTGCTGATTTTCATCGCTGGCGTCGTGCACACGCTGTTGCTGCCGGAGGCCGGGATGAGTGTGTGGGGTTTTGTGGCGCTGACGTTGGGAGTAGGGCTGTCCTACGTCGTTGATTTTGCCAGCGGAGCTGTGGGTGCGCGGTGGTTCGGTGCCAGTCGCTGGGGCATCGCGGGCGTCTTTGTCGGAGGCATTGTCGGCATGTTCTTCGGTCCCGTGGGCTGGGTGCTGGGACCGCTGATCGGTGGTGTGGGGTTTGAGCTGATCTTCGCGAAAAAACGACTCCAACCCGCCGCGAAGTCGGCGTGGGGTTCATTGCTCGGCACCGGCGTCGGTTTGGTGCTGCGACTGATCGTGGCGGTCGGAATGGTGGCCGTGTTCTTCCTCGACGTGCTCGTGTGGTGAGGTGAAAAGCTCACGCCTTGCCCTGCAACAGCATGCGCAGGCCGAAGACAACGAGCACAGTGCCGAAGATGCGCGTGAGCGTCTCGTTGCTCATCGTTTTCAACCAGCCAGCGCCGAAGTAGGCGAAGATCGACGCGGAGATCGCGGTGATGACGGCGACTTTCCAATCGACGTAGCCCGAACGCGCGTTCTGCGTCGTGGCCATCAACGCCGTGGGAATGATGATGGCGAGCGAGGTGGCGACCGCGGTCTTCTGCGGCAGCTTCAAGAGCATGACAAAGGCGGGCACCATCACGACTCCGCCGCCGACTCCGCAGAGCGCGGCGATGACACCGCTGAGAACGCCGATGCCGAGACAGGTGATGACGAAGGACGTGGACATGATGCGGAAGTCTGGACGCGGGTTCAGCGGGATCGTGAAAGCATGCCGACGAGAAGCCGCTCCAGCACCAGCTTGGGATCGAGCGAGGAAGTGACAAGCTTCACGTTCGCCGCGAGGCAGGCTTTGTAGGCGGCGTGCAGTTCTTCGAGCGTGAAGTTGCCGGTCTCCGGCAAGGCGAGGAAGAGCGGATAGGCGTTGAAGCCGCTGCCGTCCTTCTTGCGCGGCAGATGTCCGGTGGCCGTCGATGGCAGGCCTTCGAGCGAGGTGCAGAAGCCGGCGTAATTGAATTTGTTCAGCTTGTAGCGTGAACCGAGATCCTTGATGAGCAGAAGGCTGCGCACACGCGGAACAATCGCGGCGAGGAGCAATCCAATCGCGTTCTGACCCTGATACATGAGCGTGCCGAGCAGATCGAGCGCACGCGGCAGGTCGCGTTTGCCAATCGCATTGCCGAGATCCCACAGCACGCCGGCGCGGCTCATGGAGACGAGGCCTTGCACGGTTTTCAATCCGGCGCGGCGGCGTTCGCCGAGGTAGAGATCGATCTTTTCGAGTTCGTTCTCCATCTGCCGCGTGTCATCGCCCGCCATCTGCACCAGCAGTTCGAGCGCACCGGTTTCAAAGGTGATGCCCATCGCCTTCACTTTGCGCGAGGCATCGGCGAGCACCGCCTGCTCCCAACCGGCCTTTGAGGTGTCCGGCTTGTCGAAGACCTCGATGTTCGCGATCTTGGAGATGCGTTTGTAGGAGCTGCGTCGTTTATCGATCGTGTTGGCGCTGATGACGAAGCGCACATCGGTGCCGAGCCCGCCTTCGACCACATTGAGGATGCGCTCAAAGCCGTTCACCGCATCCTGCCCACGACCCGGGCCGGAGTCGCCGAGGAAGTTGGCGTTCTTCAGCCACACGACCTTGGTCCCGCCGAAGAACGGCAGCGTCTGCAACGCCATGCACACGTTCGAGCAGATCGTGCCGGCGTGATCGGCGTTGTCGGCGGTGCCGTCGATGATGTCGTTGCTAAAGTCGCCCGCGTCCGGCGGCGTGAGGCTGCGCACCAGCATGAGCGCGGCTTCCTTCACACGCGCCTCGTCGCTGCCCAGGATCACAGTGACCTGGCTGGCGGTGGGTTTCTTCGGCGGCGGCATCGTTCACCGATGGAACAAGATGCGGGCAGCATCAAGTTTCACGCGGCAGCCGCAGTCTTGACATGCGGCGCGCGATTTGGTGAAATCAGCGCAAATCCAGACCATCCTATGAAAGCAATCACGATTGGGACCCAGGTTTCAGCAGCGGCCGCCTTCATCGCGGCCTTCTTTTTTGCCACGGCTCCGGTTCAGGCGGAGGATCTGAACGCGGTGTATCAGCAGGGACGCGCTGCCTTCTATCGGGGCGACATGGCGACCGCCCAGGCGCTCCTGTCGCAGGTGGCGGCGGCGAATCCGAAGCATGTCGAAACCCAGCGCATGCTGGGATTCATCCGCGCCAATCACAAACCGGCGGAGAACACACTCAAGAACCAATACGCGACCGTGATCCTGCCGAAGGTCGAGATGGCGGACGTCAGTCTCACGGAAGCGGTCGAAGCCCTGCGTGCACTGTCAAAGAATGCCTCGGGCGGCAAGGTCACTCCTAATGTGATCGTGAAAGGCGAGGAACTGGGCCAGCGGAAGCTCAGTCTGACGCTCGCAAACGTCCCGCTGACCGAGGCCTTGAACTACGTGACCCAGCTTGTGGATGCCAAGGCCACGTATGACAAGCATGCCGTGATCCTCAGCAGCCAAGCCGACTCGACCGGCTCCACGGCGGCGACGAAGTAGCCGTAAAGTGTTGATTCTGAATGAGTTAAGCCACCTTGGCCCGCAACTCAGTCGTTGAAGAAGTGACGTCCGGTCTGACCGGCTTCGGTCTTGTTGTCCACTTCCCAATACACATCTTCGAAGATCGTCTCCGGCTCGGGATAAGGACTGGATTTGGCGAATTCGGCCGAATCCTCCGCTTCCTTCTGGGCCTCTTTGTCGATCTTCTTCAAGTCTTCCTCTGTGGCGACGCCTTCGTTGAGCAGGTTGCGCTTCCACACCTGGATCGGGTCATGGTCGCTCTGGAACTTCTCGACCTCTTCCTTCGTGCGGTATTTGAACTTGTTCGCGTCGGCCACGGAATGGCCTTCCCACCGGTAGGTGGCGATTTCGAGAATGCTCGGCTTTGATTCGTTGTGCGCACGCTCGATCGCTTTGCCCACGCCGGCACGCACTTCATAGACGTCCTCGCCGTTGAACTGCTCCCACGCCATGCCGTAGCCTTCGGCCCGTTTGGCGAGGAAATCCTGATACGCGGAGGAGCGCTTCTGGCTGGTGCCCATCGAGTAGCCGTTGTTCTCGATCACATAAATGACCGGCAGGTCCCAAAGCTCGGCCAGATTGAGCGACTCGTGGAAGGCACCCTGGTTCACCGCCCCATCGCCGAGGAAGCACAGAGCCGCGCCTTTGATGCCGCGATACTTCAAACCATACGCCAGCCCGAGGCCAAGCGGGGTCTGGCCGGCGACGATGCCGTGGCCGCCCCAGTAATTCTTTTCCGGCGCGAAGTAATGCATCGAGCCGCCCTTGCCGCGGGAGCAGCCGGTGGCCTTGCCGAAGAGCTCGGCCATGCACTCGTTCATGCCCATGCCGACCGCCAAAGCGTGGCCGTGGTCGCGGTAAGCGGTGATGACGTGATCGTTCGGTCCCATCACCGAAACCGTGCCGACCGCCACCGATTCCTGGCCGATGTAAAGGTGGAGGAAGCCGCCCATGCGACCCGCCTGGTAGTGCTGGAGCGACACCTGCTCAAAGCGGCGAATGCGCACCATCTGGCGATACAGGTTCACTTTGTCAGCCGCCGTCAGCTTCTGGTTGATCGGTGCCGAAGCATGCGCGGCAAGGGAGGCGGAGGAGTCTTGGATCTGGGCCATGTGGGGAGCCGCGATACTAGCGGGAAGGGTGCCAAAGGCAAGCGGGCGTTCGCTGCGGCGGGACGCCAGTTTCAAGTTTCACGTTCCAAGTTTCAGGTCTGGAAAACCACCTCCGCACGCCTGCTCACTCCTCCACTTTTCGAGCACGAGAGGCACCCGACCAAGCTCCGTGTCCGCCATCTTGGAACCTGAAACCTGAAACTTGAAACCCAGCCGGACTCCGCCCGCCCACGTTCCACATGGAACAATCGAATCCCGCATGCTATCCTCGCGGTCCCCTGCCCTTCCCGGCCAGTTCGTCATTCCGCATTCATCATTCGTCATTCCATGTCTCTCTACACCTTCCCCAAGCACTACGATGTCATCGTCTGCGGAGCCGGTCACGCCGGGGTGGAGGCCGCGATGGCGGCGGCACGCATGGGCTGCCAGACGGCCATCCTCACCCAGAATCTCGACACCATCTCGCAGATGTCGTGCAACCCCGCCATCGGCGGTCTGGCCAAAGGGCATGTCGTGCGGGAGATCGACGCCCTCGGCGGCGTCATGGGCCGGAACACGGACGCCACCGGCATCCAGTTCCGCATGCTGAACGCCCGCAAGGGCCCCAGCGTCCAGGCCCCCCGCGCCCAGTGCGACAAGAAGGCCTACCAGTTCCGCATGAAGTGGCTCATCGAGAACCAGCCCAACCTCGACCTCCACCAGGGCAACGCCGCCGAGATCCTCGTCGAAAACGATGCCATCACCGGCGTGCGCACCTCCCTCGGCATGATCTACCGGGCCAAAGCGGTCGTCATTTCCTCCGGCACCTTCATGCGCGGCCTCCTCCATGTCGGCCAGCAAAACCAGGCCGGCGGCCGCATGGGCGACAGCATCTCCACCCTGTCCGACAGCCTCCGCCAGCTCGGCTTCGACGTCCAGCGCTTCAAAACAGGCACCCCCTGCCGCCTCAACAGCCGCAGCATCGACTTCTCCAAGTGCGACCTCCAGCCCGGTGATGAGCCGGCACCGCGGTTTAGCTACCTCTCGGGCGTGCTGGGGGAAGACGAGAGCGAGAATGCGGAATGCGAAATGCGGGGTGCGGAATCCCCAAACGCGCCCGCCGATTCCTCTGCGCATTCCGAATTCCGCATTCCAAACTCCGCATTTCATCGCTTCACCCTCAACTCCTGGCGCGATGTAACGTTCCACGTGGAACAAATTCCCTGCTGGATCACCTACACGACCCCCCAGACGCACGACATCATCCGGGCCAATATCCACAAATCGGCCATGTATTCGGGCAAAATCGAGGGCGTTGGCCCGCGCTACTGCCCCTCTGTGGAGGACAAGGTGGTCCGCTTTGCCGAGAAGGAGCGCCACCAGATCTTCCTGGAGCCCGAGGGCCGCCACACCCGCGAATTCTACGTCAACGGCGTCTCCACCTCCCTGCCCTTCGAGGTCCAGTATGACTTCATCCGGTCCATCCCCGGCCTGGAGCAGGCCGAGATCATCCGCCCCGGTTACGCCGTCGAATACGACTACTGCCCGCCCACCCAGCTCCACCCCACCTTGGAAACGAAGCGTGTCTCCGGCCTCTACTTCGCCGGGCAGATCAATGGCACCTCCGGCTATGAAGAAGCCGCCGGCCAGGGCCTCATCGCCGGGGCCAATGCCGCCCTCAAGGTCCAGGGCCGCCCCCCCTTCCTCCTCCAGCGCAGCCAGGCCTACCTCGCCGTCATGATCGACGACCTCGTCACGAAGGGCACCACCGAGCCCTACCGCCTCTTCACCTCCCGCGCCGAATACCGCCTCCTCCTCCGCCAAGACAACTGCGACCTCCGCCTGACCCCCCTCGCCGCCCAGATCGGCCTCGTCTCCGACTTCCGGAAACAGCACACCCAGGCCAAAATCGACGCCGTCTCGGCCGCCAAGACCCTGCTTTCGGAAACCCGCCTCGACGGCATTTCCGCCGTCCAGTGGCTCAAACGGCCCGAAAACACCCCCGCTTCCCTGCCCTCCGAGCTGCGCGACCGTTTCATGCCCGAGGTCTGGACCCTCGTCGAAAACGACGTCAAATACGCCGGCTACATCACCCGGCAGGAAGACCTCGTCGCCCGCACCGCCCGGATGGAGGA
>NZ_JACSRD010000079.1 GCF_014879935.1 Prosthecobacter sp. | reverse complement strand
CAGGGTGCTGAGCCAGGGCATCGCCATGCGGCCCAGCACCCGGCCCTGGAGATCGTATTCCACCTTCGCCAGACCATGGCGTTCAGCCTCGGCGATCAGCCGGGTGAAGTGGATGTGCGTCGTCAGATCACACTCCCCCAGGTCGCACAGCACATTGTCGTCCATGTGATGATGCCGGTACCGTCGCAGTGTGCCGTCCGCACGTGAATCGGCAAAAAACTCCTCCGCGTCGAGGCCGTAGTCGGCGATGAAAATCTTCCCGGCGAAGGCCGCATGGGCCAGGTCGCGGATCCACGTCAGCATGGCGAGATTGATCTCGATCGTGTGGCCGGGTGCGAGGTCGTGGGGCAGATGTTTCGCCTCTTCCATGAGTTCTGAACACGACATGTCGCCTGCGATGAACCGGAATGCTTCAGGACCATCCGCCTCGACGAACAGCTCCCGCCAGCGCTCTCCGCACCAGCGAACGAGGTGGACGGGAAAAGCGTCGGGAAGCTCGTTGCACACGAAAAAGCCGTGCCTGGGGCCGCTTGGCAGCGCGGTGAGGCTTTCCACCCACTGCACACGGTCGCCGAGCCGTTTCGCCTGGACCTCCCGATAACGCGGATTCGGCTCCACGATGAGATAGCGCAGCGGCTTCCGGTCCAGGGCGCTCAAGATGTCCTCGGCGAGCTGGCCATCATGCGCCCCCTGCTCGATGATTGTGAAATCCTCCGGCTCACCTGCCGCCTGCCATTCCTCCAGGGCGCGCATCGCCAGCAGCTTCCCAAACAGCGGCCCCACACTCACGCTGGTGAAGAAATCGCCGTGCCGGCCGATCCGCCGCGGTCCGGGGCCATAATAACCATGCTCAGGATGATAAAGCGCCAGTTCCATGACCTGGGCGAAGGGCAGCCGTCCCGCCGGTAGGGCGGTGATCTGGTCGCGGAGGATCTGGGGCAGGGGTGACATCGGACGGGAAACAACTGGCGCGGAATGTGAAGGACGGGTAATTTTTCCGCCCATTCTTTTTCCCCGCCATGTTTCGTGATGATCCCGACCCCCAGCCCGTGCGCAACTGGCGCGGAGAAACCGGCCTGAAACTGCCTTTTTACCGCCGCGGCTGGTTCAGCGCCCTGCTGGCGCTGTTCATCCTCGGCGTCCTGGCCGCGTTCGGCGTGTACAGCGTCGTGGTGGCCCCCTTGCGGCGGGATGCCGAGAAATTCGACCTGGAGGAGCTGAAGAAGCTCGAGTCCGCCAGCATCATTTATGACCGCAATGGCGACGAAATGGCCCGGCTTTACGTGCTGAACCGCACTCCGGTGCCGATCACCGACGTGCCGCAGCATTTCATCGACGCGCTCGTGGCGCAGGAGGACAGCCGCTTCTTCAAGCACGACGGGGTCGATTATATCGGCCTGGCCCGTGCGGTCTGGACGAACCTCCAGGCCGGCGAGGTGACCCAGGGGGCCAGCACCATCACGCAGCAGCTCGCCCGGCAGACCTTCAAGCTGCTGGAGCGCAGCTACAAACGAAAGATCCTCGAAGCCTTCCTCGCCCAGCGCATCGAGAAGCACTTCTCCAAGCCGGAGATTCTCGAGCTCTACCTGAACCGCATCTTCTTCGGCGCCAATTTCTACGGCGTGCAGGCCGCTGCGCGCGGTTACTTCGGCAAGGACGTCAAGGAGCTCTCCATCGAGGAGTCAGCCACCATCTGCGGCCTCATCAAGAGCCCGAACAACATCCAGCCCGTCAAGCACCCGCAGCGGGCGCTGAAGGAGCGTAACTACGTGCTCGACCGCATGGCCACCGAAGGCACCCTGACCGTGGTCGAGGCGGAGAAACTGAAGCTGAAGCCGCTCATCACCGCGCCGCAGAGCAGCGACCCGCGCCTCAGCTACGTGTTCGATGCCGTCAGGCGTGAAGTGGTCGATCTCGTCGGCGAGGAACGGGCCTCCATCGGCGGTTTCCGCATTTACACCAGCATCGACCAGGACGTGCAAAAGACGGCGGAGAACGCGCTCAACAAGCACCTGGCCGAGACGGAGAAACGCCCCGGCTACGAGCACCAGACGTATGAGCAGTTCCGTGCCATCATCAGCGACTACCGCGCGCGGATGAAGCGTGGCGAGATCGATCCTGCCACGCCCAAGCCGGTGCCGGAATACCTCCAGGCCGCCGCCTTGATGATCGACAACAAGGACGGCAGCATCCTGGCGATGGTCGGCGGGCGTGATTTTGGCGACAGCCAGTTCAACCGCGCCACCGACGGCCTGCGTCCGGTGGGAACGGCCTTCACCCCCTTTGTGTACGCCGCTGCCTTCAGCAGCCCGGGCGTCTATCCCGGCACCAAGGTCGATGATGCGCCGCTGGACAACCGCCGCGTGATGATCGGCGGTCTGACCGGCATTTTGGGCGAGTGGGGGGCGGAGGTGGACAATCCCAAGTGGTCGCAGGCTCCCATGAGCTCGCGCGAGGCGCTGGTGATGGGCCGCAACTCCGCCACCGTGCGTCTCGGTGAACGCGTTGGCGTGCCGATGGTGAAGGAGGTGGCGCAGAAGGCCGGCATCAGCTCGGAGATGCGCGATTACCCCTCCACCTTCCTCGGCGCGAGCGAGGCCAAGCTCAGCGAGATGTGCCTGGCCTACTCCAATTTCCCCACGCTGGGCAGCCGTCCGCAGAAGCTGCACCTCATCCAGCGCATCACCGACAGCAATGACAAGGCCGTCTTCCAGATCGCCGAGGCGGCGCTGCAAAGCGTGCAGAGCATGGACCCCATCGCCGCCTACCAGACGCACACCTGCCTCGTCGATGCGCTGCATCGCGGCACCGGCAGCGCCGCGGTCACCAAATACAAGCTGGGCGAGTTCGTGGCCGGCGGGAAAACCGGCACGCATTATGAGTTCAAGGACCTGTGGTTCCTCGGCTACACCTCGGAGATCACCTGCGGTGTGTGGGCCGGCTTTGACAAGAGCAAGACCATCTTCCCCGGTGCTTTCTCCAATCGCGTGCTGCTCCCGGCGTGGGTGGACATGGTGAATGCCAGCACCACACGTTACGTGCCGCGTGAGGTCACGCCGCCGCAGTTCGCGGAGCGGGTCGAGATCTGCCAGCGCAGCGGCATGCGGGCCACGGATTACTGCTACGAGAAGGTCAAAGGCCCGGACGGCGTCGAAAAATCCGTCCGCGCGACCTACGTCGAGTACATCCGCCCCGGAACGCCGATGGAGGGGCTCTGCACGGCCCATACCGGTGAGGGGCTGCCCAAGGAGATCGCGCAATTCCAGCATCAGGCCACCTTCGGCGGCATCCAGGCCGCCCCGCTCATCGCCGACGCGGCCAAATGGGTCCACATCGAGCCGGTGCGCATGCAGGCGCTCACCGTGATCGGCGAGGATCCCTACAACGCCGAGCAGGCCGTGCCCCGTGCCCGTCCGGTGAATGACGACGGCAGTCCGATCCGCAAGGCCATCCCGGTCGATGCCGTGAACGAGACCAACGACGGCCCGGTGCTCAAGCTGGCCCCGCCGCCGCCGATGAAGATTGATTTGTGAAGAGTCATGATCTTTCTGAGTCGCGCAAGTTTTCCGGTCGCATTGGCAAGTCTCGCGTTCTGCGCAGTATTCATCTTTTTTGGATGCAAGGCGATCAAGACCGGAAAGGTTTCTTCAAATGGAGCTGAGCATTTTCGTGACACCAGTCCAATGGCATTCTGGGCGGTCACAGGGATCTATTTTATCGGCGCGTTTTTGTCTGCGATCGCAGCGATCATGCACATGATGGATGCGCTGTGATCTATGAGGAAAGAGTTCGGGCGCTGATCATCTCAGCAGCATCCCGCCCTTTTCCGCATCAAATCCCTTCTCCCACTTCGCCACGACGAGCGTGGCGACGGTGTTGCCGATGAGATTGGTCAGAGCACGCGCCTCAGACATGAATCGGTCGATGCCGATGAGCATCGCCAATCCGGCGACGGGGATGCCGGTGTCGATGGTGGAAAGCGTGGCCACCAGCGTGATGAATCCCGCGCCCGTGACGCCTGCCGCGCCTTTGGACGTCAGCAGCAGCACGCCGAGCAGACCGAGTTGCTGCCAGAGCGACAGATGCGTGTTCGTGGCCTGGGCGACGAACAGCGCGGCCAGCGTGAGGTAGATGCAGGTGCCGTCGAGATTGAACGAGTAGCCGGAGGGAACGACCACGCCGACCACGGACTTGTCACAGCCGGATTTCTCCAGCTTTTGCATGAGCTGCGGCAGTGCGGTCTCCGATGACGACGTGCCGAGCACGAGCAGCAGCTCGTCCTTGATGTGCTTGATCACCTTCCAGATGCTGAAGCCGTTCAGCCTGCACACGGCCCCTAGCACGACGAAGACAAACAAGCCGCAGGTCAGATAGACGCAGCCGAGCACCTTTGCCAGTTTCACCAGCGTGTGCGGCCCCTCGGAGCCCACCGTGAAGGCCATCGCTCCAAACGCGGCGATGGGAGCGATCCGGGTAATGATGGCAACGAGCTTGAAAAACACCTCCGACACCGCGTGCAGCAGTTCCAGCACGACGTGGCCTTTCTCGCCCATCTGGCACAACGCAACGGCCACCAGGATCGCCAGGAACAGCGCCGGGAGCACCGAATCGTCGGTGAAAGCGCCCACGAACGTCTTGGGCACGATGTTCATGATGAAAGCCTTCGTGCTCGTGTCGTGCGCCTTGGCCGCGTACTCGCTGATTTTCGTCGTTTCCTTCGCGGTGGCGTCCAGATCCATTCCCGAGCCCGGCTGGGCCAGGTTCGCCACCAGCAGGCCGATGATCAGCGCCAGCGTGGTCAGCACCTCGAAATAAACCAGCGCCTTCCAGCCGACGCGGCCCACGCGTTTCAGATCGCCCATGCTCGCGATGCCGGTCACGACCGTGCAGAAGATGATCGGCGCGATGAGCATTTTGATCGCCTTGATGAAGATCTCGGCCAGCGGCTGCATCTTCACCCCGGTCTCCGGCCAGAACAGCCCCAGCAGGATTCCCAGCAGGATCCCCAGCAGTACCTGCACGTAGAGAATTTTCAGCCATTTCATGGCCGCCGATGCTGGCAGGTCCCGGGCAAAAGCCAAGAGGCTTTCTTGCACCCACCGCCGTGCGTGCTAGGCTCGCGGCCCTCAAACCTCCAATTCGCACGCATCATGGGCAAAACTCTCTTCGAAAAAGTCTGGGAATCGCACGTCGTTGGCACGCTCGCCAACGGCCAGACGCAGCTTCTCATCGACACGCACCTCGTCCATGAAGTGACCAGCCCGCAGGCCTTCGGCATGCTGCGTGATTTGAACCTGAAAGTCGCCTATCCGCACCGCACCTTCGCCACGGTTGATCACATCGTACCCACCGACGTGCAGACCGAGCCCTTCGCCGACCCGCTCGCGGCCGAGATGATCAAGGAACTGCGCAAAAATGCCGTCGAGTTCGGCATCACCTATTTCGATTTGAGCAGTGGCAAGCAGGGCATCGTCCACGTCGTCGGACCTGAACAGGGCATCACCCAGCCCGGCACCACCATTGCCTGCGGCGACAGCCACACCGCCACGCATGGCGCTTTCGGCGCGATCGCCTTCGGCATCGGCACCACGCAGGTGCGCGACATCCTCGCCACGCAGACCATGGCACTCAGCAAGATGAAGGTCCGCCGCATCAACGTGGACGGCCAGCTTCGTCCCGGCGTTTACGCCAAGGATGTCATCCTGCACATCATCCGCCTGCTTGGCGCCAACGGCGGCATCGGCTACGCCTACGAATACGGCGGCAGCCTCTTCGACGCCATGTCGATGGAGGAGCGCATGACCGTCTGCAACATGTCCATCGAAGGCGGTGCCCGCTGCGGCTACGTCAATCCGGACGAAAAGACCTTCGAATACCTCAAGGGCCGCCCGTATTCGCCGAAAGGCACCGAATGGGACGCCACCGTCGAAAAATGGCGTGCCGTCGCCTCCGACAAGGACGCCGTTTATGACGACGTGGTGAACATCAAGGCCGAGGACGTGCCACCGACCGTCACCTGGGGCACCAGCCCCGACCAGGGCATCTCCGTCACCGAAAACGTGCCGACGCCCGACAGCGCCGCCAACGACGCGCAGCGCGTTTCCATCCAGGACGCGCTCACTTACATGCAGCTTCCCGCCGGCCAGCCGATCAAAGGCACCAAGATCGACGTCGCATTCATCGGCTCCTGCACCAACGGCCGCCTCAGTGACTTCCGCGAAGTGGCGAAGTTCATCAAGGGCCGCAAAGTCGCCGCCGGAGTCAAAGCCATTGCCGTTCCCGGCTCCCAGATCGTCGATGTCCTCGCCCGTCAGGAAGGTCTCGACAAGGTCTTCAGCGAAGCCGGCTTCGAATGGCGCGGCGCAGGCTGCTCCATGTGCCTCGCGATGAATCCCGACAAGCTCATCGGCGACCAGCTCTGCGCTTCGTCCTCGAACCGCAACTTCAAAGGCCGTCAGGGCAGCCCCACCGGCCGCACCGTCCTCATGAGCCCCGTCATGGTCGCCGCCGCCGCCCTCACCGGCAGCATCGCCGACGCCCGCGAGGTGTTTGCGATCGCGGGTTGATCGGAAAGACAGAGTTTAAAAAGGAGGGCGGATTCGTGAGAGTCCGCTCTCTTTTTCTGATCTGATGAAACCAAAGCCAAACATCGGACGGATAGAACCCGTCTCTTGAAATCCGTGGTCTTGATTCTGGCGCTTATCATCCTCTCCCTCCTCGCCCTCAATGCGTGGACCCTGACGCCAACGCGTTGGCAGTGGCAGGCGCAGCTTCTCACGCAGGAGTTCGGGCACTGGTTCGCCTTGTGGTCGCTCGTGTTGCTCCATCCTGCGACCGGGCAGTCACCGTGGTGTGCCGTGCCCTTCGTGGCACTGGCCTGCGTGTTCATGATTCCCGCCATTCAGGCTTCACGCATCGCGAAAGCCGAGAATCTGCCCTTCTCCTGGCTTCGCCTGTGGTTCCCGCTTCGACTCGATCAACCTGCCGTGCGATGGGAGCGCCGCACCTACTGGCAAAGCGGCGACGAATCGCTCGACATCGTGATTCATCGGCCTGCCGTTGCCAGCAAGCCGCTGCCCTGCCTCGTGATCGCTCACACCGGCGGCTGGGACAGTGGTGATCCAGGTGAATTTGACTGGGCAAACACCGAACTCGCCTCGCACGGCTACGTCCTGTGTTCCTTCGGCTATCGTCTCGCTCCAAAACACAGGTGGCCGGCTCAAATCGAGGACACGAAACATGCCTTCGCGTGGATTCGCGATCACGCGGCCGAACTCGGCATCGACACCAGTCGGATCGTCCTCATGGGGCGTTCCGCCGGCGCACAGATCGCTGCCGCATGTGCTTTCAGCATGCCGGAGCTCTCAGTTCGCGGCTGCATCATCGTTTACGGCACCCCGAACATGTACATCGCCCGCGAATGGTCGCTGCCGGATGACCTGTTGAAATCGCTCACGCTCGTCCGGCAATACATGGGCGGCGATCCGCATGAAGTGCCCGACGCTTATCGCAGTGCCTCCGCCACCGAGTTCCTCGACACGTACTGCCTGCCCACGCTGCTCATCCACGGCACGCTCGATTCGCTCGTCGGTATCGGCCACAGCCGCCTTTTCAACCAGCGCCTCGCCCATCGTGACGATCATCACTTCATCGAGTTCCCCTGGGGCACGCACGGCACCGATTACTTCCCCAGCACACCCGGCGGTCAGCTTTCGATCGCCGCGATTCAGCGCTTCATGGAACGATTCACGGCCTGCAGCCCGTAATGGAGCGCGGACCTCCGAGTCCGCAGCATTCCGCCACAGCCAGCGCTCCATGAAATCCTACGGCCTCCTTTTCTGCCTCGTCGCGTCATTCTCATTTGCCAGCGACCTTCAACTCACTCTTCCGCCCGTCATCTATGCCACGCCGGAGGTGGAGATGAGCATCTACCACGACAACATCGTCCTCACCGAGATGCCGCAGGACTACCGCTTTGAATTCGCCTGCGACGTCGGCTCGAACGAGGCACAGCGCTGGACCGTGAAACCGACCGAACGCGATGTCGGCGATCATCCCATCGCCATCACGATCAAAGACGCGAGCGGCAAAGTGCTGGAGCAGGGCAAGATCACCTTGCACGTCTCGCCGCGCACCGCTGGCGAAGGTAAAACGCTGCGTCTCCTCATCGTGGGCGACAGCCTCACGCACGCGACCGTCTATCCCAACGAGATCGCCAATCTGCTGTCACGCCCCGGCAATCCAAAGTGGACGATGCTCGGCACCCACAAGCCCGCGTCTGCAAAACCCGGCGTTGCGCACGAAGGCTACGGCGGCTGGGCCTGGGCCACTTTTCTCACCAAGTTCACGCCTCAGACGCCCGGAGTCACCGCAGGGCCGCTCGCCCGCAAGGCCACCAGCCCCTTCATCTTCCCTGCTGCCGATGGCAAAACGGGCGTCTTCGATCTGAACCGCTACTTCAAAGATCATTGCGACAACCAACCGCCCGATGTCGTTACCTTCCTCCTCGGCATCAATGACTGCTTCGGAGCCGATCCCGAAAAGCCCGACGCCAAAATCAACGAGGTGCTCGACAATGCCGACAAGCTCCTCGCTGAGTTTCACAAAGCCGCGCCGAAGGCCATCCTCGCCGTCGGTCTCACCACGCCGCCGAACTCACGGGAATCCGGCTTCGAGGCCAACTACAAGGGCAAATACCATCGCTGGGGCTGGAAACGCATCCAGCATCGCCTCGTTCAACTCATGCTCGAACGCCTCTCCAACCGCGAAAAAGACGGCATTCATCTCGTCCCCACCGAACTCAACGTCGATCCCGTTGGCGGCTACCCGGACAACAACGGCGTCCATCCCAATCCCACCGGCTACGCGCAGATCGGCGCGAGCTTTTATTCCTGGATGAAATCGAAGCTCTGACGGAGCGCGGGCCTCCGTAGTTTTGTCAGGCTTGTTGTTTGTGACGATTAAGTCACGATAGCGACATGAAGAAGATCTTGGCCATCATTGTCTTTGTCACGCTACTGATGGCAGTGGTTGTGGCATTGATGCAGCAATCGAAGCATTCTGAGTACAAAGTGACTCAAGTTGCAGTTTTGGATGATGTGACAGAAGTTGAGAAGGTTTTCAATGCCCCGGAAGGGCAGCCATTCATTCTTGTAGCGTGGGGAGAATGGCTCAGAGAGCGGCTGAAATTACCACTCGATGAACGGCAGTATGTGCTCTGCTCAAGGTTCGAATTAGCCGGCTTTCAAAAGCGGTATGAGGCGGACAACGCTCCAGAGCCACTCATGTTGAGCGATCAGATAAGCAACAGGGCATATCTATACTCTCTGAACAAAAGGCTCAGATACCCGCAAAACAGCCCCTATCCTGTCGAACTCCGGGTGGCAAAGCCATGAGTCAACTCGCCACGCTCCTCCGCCACCCATTCACACCCTCGCGGAACAACTCATCCTTCAACTTCGTCCCCAAGCCCGTTCCCGTCGGCAACTCCGCCTTGCCGTTCGTGATGATGGGCAATGTATCGACGAGTTTGTCGTAGAACGAGCGGATGTGCGCCCGCACCGTCTCCTGGAACACCACATTCGCCGATGATGCGGCCAGGTGCAGGCCGCTGAACAGCGTCAGCGGCCCGGTGCAATCGTGGATGGTGGACGGCACGTTGAAAGTCTGCGCCATGTCGATCACGCGGCGTGTTTCGCTGATGCCGCCGTTCCATGTGGGATCGACCATGCAGTAGTCGCAGGCCTGCGCTTGCAGCACGGCGAGGTATTCCTTCCGCCCGAGCAGCATCTCGCTCGCGGCGATGGGCAGGCCGCTGCGGCGACGGAAATCCGCCAGCGTGGCGACGTTATCGACACGCAGCACGTCCTCCAGCCACAGCGGCTTGATCTCGCGCAAGGCCTCCGCGATGCGTTCCGCAGCGGGAAGTTGGAAAAACGCGTGTCCTTCGATGGCGATGTCCATTTTCATGCCCACACGCTCGCGAATCTCGCGCAGCGGCTTCATTGCCTCTTCCACATCGGCCCACGAAATATGCAGACCGCCGTTCCGATGCGCGGCTCGATCAAACGGCCACAGCTTCATCGCCGTGATGCCTTCGGCGAGCAGTTCTTCCGCGAGATCACCTGCGGCGAAATGCGAGGCCCAGTTGTCCTGCAACGGGCCTTTCTGGCCGATGTCACCATACCCCGGCCAGCCCGGATGCCGTGGTGTGCTTGCGGCACCATTGAGTGCACCGTAACTCGGTCCGCCGCTCGTGTTATATACCGGAATCGCGTCACGCACCGGTCCGCCGAGCAGGCGATACACTGGTTGCTTGCACGCTTGCCCGAGAATGTCCCACAGCGCGAGATCAATGGCCGACAGCGCGCGCATTTCCGCACCGGGATGTCCAAATGGTGTGCAGCGCTCATAAATGAAGCGCCAGTGCGATTCGATGGCCAGCGCATCTGCGCCGAGCAGTCGCTCCGCCATCCAGTCATGAATCAACGCCGCGATGGCATGCGGTGTGTAATAAGTCTCCCCGCAGCCGATGAAGCCGTCCTCGGTGTGAATGCGGACGAGCAGCAGGTTCGGCATGATGCCGGAAGGGATGGCGGTTTCGATGGCGGTGATGCGTGACATGGCGGTGAACTGCACAAACAACGCGCTCGGGGCCGTAGTTTGCGCATGACCGCACGTTTCGTCGCCCTCATCGTCCTCACAGCCTCGTTGGCCATCGCCGCACCTCCCGGAGCCACGCCGGAATCACCTCCGCAGCCGCCGAAGTCGGTCGCACCGCATGTTCCGGCGAACTGGAAGGCTGGCGCGGCCACGCTGAAGGTCACGCCGCAAAAGATGCTGTGGATGGCCGGCTATGCCGCGAGGAAAAAACCGGCCGAGGGCAAGGTGCAGGAGCTTTTTGCCAAGGCGCTGGCCCTCCAGGACGAGCAGGGGAACAAGCTCGTTTTCGTCACGCTCGATCTCATCGGCGTGCCGCAGCTCATGCGCCGGGCGGTGGCGGCGGAGGCGGAAAAGCAATTCAAGCTCCCGCAGGCGAATTTGGTCATGAACGCCTCGCACACGCATAGCGGCCCCTCTTTGCGCACGGCCCCGCTGACGGAAAAAGACGATCAAAGAGCCCGCGATGCCTGGGACTACACGCAGAAGCTGCAAAGCGACCTCATCGCCCTCATCGGCAAGGCTTTGACAGACATGCAACCCGCCCGCCTCACATGGAACAAGGCCCGCTGCGGCTTCGCGATGAATCGCCGAAAGGACTACACGCTGCCGCCCGATCATCCGAACGCCAACAAGGCTCCGAACCCGAATGGTCCCGTCGATCACGAGGTGCCAGCGCTGCGTGTCGAGGCCCCGGATGGCACGCTGAAGGCCACGCTCTTCGGCTACGCCTGCCACAACACCTCCCTCGGCTTCTACAACTGGTGCGGCGACTACGCGGGCTTCGCTCAGGAATACCTTCAGGAGCATCGCCCGGGCTTCACCGCCTTGTTTTTGATGGGCTGCGGCGGCGATCAGAATCCCTATCCGCGACGCAGCGATGTCGTTCCGGGTGTCACCGATCTCGAACTCTCCATGCAGCATGGTCGCTCGCTCTCCAACGCCGTCGAGATGGCGCTCACCGTCAACCCACGGCCTGTGGCAGGTCCGATCCGTGCCGCGTATGAGGAGATCAAGCTCAGCTACGCCAACAAAAAACGCGAAGACCACGACTATCCCGTGCAGGTCATCAAGATCGGCAAGGATCTGACCTTCATCACGCTCGGCAGCGAGGTGGTGGTGGATTATTCCCTGCGCTTCAAACGCGAGTTCGCGGGCGAGGCAGGCGTGTGGGTGGCTGGTTACTCGAACGACTACACCGGCTACATGCCCAGCCTCCGCGTGCTCAAAGAAGGCGGCTACGAAGCCGCCGCCGGATGGGCCGAGGATGTCGAGGACCGCATCGCGAAGAAGGTGCATGAACTGCACGACAAGCTGTAGGCGCGTTCGCCAGAATGCGGAAGCCCTCGTTCTGGCGAACGATCCCACGGGGAGCTGTAGGCGCATTCGCCAGAATGCGAGAATCCGCACCTCCACTGGCCTTCGATAGCTCCCAAGCCCCTCGTTCTGGCGAACGAGCCTACTCCGGCTTCACCAAGCTCGTGCGGCCTTGCGCCGTCACCTCATACCAGCCGGGGAAACCACGCCACGAGACTTGGCCCTGCGCATCCGTCTTCAAGGTCACCTCGGTGTGCCACTTCCGGCCGATCCATTCCTCCAAAACCTCCCCGCGAGGCCGGATCGACCAGTCTTTGGACCACGACGCGGCCTCCGGCTTCCAGTGCGAGCCTTCCCAGAATCCCCACAGCAGAAAACTCGTGTAAGCCGGATGGCTGAAGACGGCGATGAGCACATCCCGCGTGTAGTCGGCGGCCAGTTCCTCGTCCTCGGTCGTCACGATGTCGTATTCCGTGATGCTTTGATGCGGCACGATCTTCGCAAAACGATCCGTCACAGCGAGCAGATGCTCCGGCGAGGGCAGGTAGCTCTCGTGAAAGTGCGCCTGATTGCCGAGGCCTGCCACGGTGAAGCCATCCGCCTTCAGCTTCTCGATGTAGGTGAACGTGTCATCGCACTGCGGGCCGGGACGGAAGACCTGATCCTCGTTGATAAAGAATGGCAGCTTCGTGAGCGAGCGTGCCAGCGTGAAGACCTCGCGATCCAGCTTTTCGAGTCCAGGACGCTTGTTCAGCATGTCCGCACCGCCCCAGGCGATGGGATGATTGATCACATCCCACTCGATGACGCGATCCTTCACAAAGGCCATGCGCTCCTCCACGCTGTCGAGCGTGCGCTGGCGGATCACTTCGTTGTCCTTGATGTCGTGCAGATTGAAGGGCGTGGCCACCTGCATGAGGTAATGCCCGCGCACCGGGATGTGTCGCTCCGCGAGCCATTTGAAGGCCGCATCCAGTTCCGCGTTGCGTTTGGCTTTGCGGTCATCCTTGAAGTCAGGAGCCCAGTTGCCGTCTTTGAGGTCATTTTCGAAAACGACGATGCTGAAGAGCTTGTCGACGATCTCACGGTGGCGACGGTCGTCCTCGCTTTCGCCGCTGAAACGCTTCGCCACCACGGCGGATCCAAAACCGAAGGCGTGACGCCGCAACGACAGCTTCACCTCCGTTTCAGCCAGCGGCTGACCCTCTTCGCCCATCACAATCATCGACAAATCCTGCTTCCGATGCTGTTCGATGCGTTCCAGTGCCGCCTTGCGCCACGGTGCATCAGGCTCACGTCCGGCGTAAGTCCGTGGAATGAGCTTCGCCTTCGGAAACAAGGCCACATCCATCGTCGCCGGATACTTCAGCACGCGAATGCTCTCCACCTCGATGCTTTGCTCCTTCTGACCGCACAGCAGCACCACCGCCGCCTTGTCCGCCGGCACGACATCATCCGTCACAAACACCACCGGCTGCTCCGTCCACTCCCGATGAATGCCCACCCCAATCGTCGGCCCAAACGAAGTGTAAGGCGCAGCTCGGAGCTGGAGCTTCGCCAGCACCTCGCCCGACTCCGCCGCGCCCACGACCCGTGCTTTGATCACCGCTAGCACCCGTTCCTTCTTCGCGATCTCCGCCGAAACCGGTGCCGTGAACTGCGCCGAGTAGGCCTTCGCCGGGTCCGCCTTCGTAATCGTGATGCGTTTTCCGGTCTCGAGTGCCTCTACCGTGCCCGCCGCGGCACGTCGTCTTTACCAGTCAAACGGCGGGGTCGAGCACCCGGCGACGCTTGTGTCATTTCACCTGAAGTCGTAAGCCGCGCTAGAATGTCAGCGGTTCGTCGTTTGGGGAGGCCTCGCCATGACTCGTCTCCCACTTTCTGCTTTTCGCGGCCTCGGCGCTGAGTCTGTGCGGTGCCGAACCTTCGAAAGCCCCCTCGCCGGACTTCATCGTCATCGTGCGACGCTTTGCGGATGCGATGATCGAGCACGGTCGCGAGAATCTGCCGGATCCAAAGCTTCCGTTGTTCCCGATCGTGCTCACGCGCGACAAGTATCAGGTGCCGCGCGTGAAAGTGAGCAATCTCTACACCGCGCGTGTGCCGCAGGAGTTCAAGAGCATCGCGAACATCCATCACGATCTGAACTTCTACCAAATCTTCTATGCGCTGACGAAACTCACGGGCGAGCCGAAGTATGCCGCCGAGGCGGATCGTGTGATCGATTACTTCCTCAAGCACTGCCAGGAGCCGAGATACGGCTTCTTCTGCTGGGGCGAGCATCTCGGCTGGGACGTGCTGACGAACAAGCCCGGCGGCTTCCAGCTCGACAACGTGAGCGGCAGCATGATCCACGAGTTTTACCGTCCGTGGATCTTCTGGGACAAATCGTGGGACATGGCGCCGGATGCCTGTCATCGCTTCGCGCAGGCGGTCTGGCGGCATCAGATCAATCATGACGGCGGCACGATTTCGTTCTCGCGTCATGCGATGATTGCCAAAGGGAACAATCCAAGCCGGCGCGGCATGGATTTCCCACGGCATGGCGGCTTCTACATCGCCACTTGGGCGGCGGATTATAGGCACACGAAGGATGCGGAGATCCTTGAGGCCATCGACAAGCTCGTCGCTTCCTTTGAAGCACGCCGCGATCCGACTTCTGGCGCGATCATGCACGGCACGGAGGACTACGCCTTCGACAAGTATGGCCGCAAAACCTTGTACGTTTACACGCAGAGTCCGCTCGGTCTCGCCATTGAACTGCATGATGCCGCGCCTGCGATGCCGGACGCGCTGAAGCAGCGCATGACCGCGCTCGCCGAGAGCATCGACAAGGCCTTCCTCGCCACGCCGCATGATCCAGGCCCCGGCGGCAAAGGCTTCGTGCTCTTCTGCGATCCCTCCACGCTCGCACCCACCGAATACTGGCAGTCAAAGGAGGAACTGGACGCCGGGAAGCCGCCGCGCCGCATTCCTCACACCGGCGGCTGGCGCAGCGCCTACACCGGCCAGCACCCGCACACGTGGGTCACGCCCACGCTCATCGCACGCTACCAGCAGACGAACAAGGAAGGCTACAAGAAGCTGCTCGTTGCCTGTGCGGACAACTACCTCACCGCCGATCCTGACGAAGGCCTGAAGTCGCCCGAGAAAAGCGGTCGCGCGCCCGATGTCGAGTCCGGCTCCATCGGCAACATCATCGTGCTGCTCAACGCCGTCTTCAAACTCACGCAGGACGACAAGTATCTCGCACGCGCCGAGTTCTTCTCCGCCTGGGCTGCGAAGAAGTTCTGGCCCGACAAGAACCCGCTGCCCCGCGCCTCCGTGCGCGAGAACATCTACTCCGCCGCCTCGCGCAGTGACACGCTCGCCATGGCGATGCTGCAGACCGCGCTGCTGCGCACGCAGCCGGCGAAAGAACGCGAACTGGGCTTGATCGCCACGGATCGCTGAATCGAGTGCGCCTTCGATGCACATCCGCCCGTTCCAATCCGCCGACGAAGACGCGGTGATCGCCCTCTGGCAGGCCTGCGGGCTCGTTGTGCCGCAAAACAACCCGAAACGCGACATCGCACGCAAGCTGCGCGTGAATCCCGAGTGGTTTCTCATCGGCGAACTCGATGGAAAGATCATCGCCGCCTGCATGGCCGGCTATGAGGGGCATCGCGGCTGGATCAACTACCTCGCCGTGCATCCTGACCACCAGCGGCGTGGTTTTGCACGCGAATTGATGCAGCACGCGGAGGCGCTGCTCCGCGCCGCCGGCTGCCCGAAGATCAATCTTCAGGTGCGCTGCTCCAACACGGCCGTGATTGCCTTCTACGAGTCGATTGGCTTCTCGGTCGATCCCGTGGTCAGCATGGGCAGACGCCTGGAGCACGATTCGCCGCCGAATTCATGAGCCATGCGCTACAAAGTCGTTCCTCACGATCCTGACTGGAAACTGCAGCATGCCCATGAGGCGGAGCTGATCGCGAGTGCGTTGAACGTCATGGTCGCGAAGGTTCATCACATCGGCAGCACGGCCATTCCAAACATCGCCGCCAAGCCGATCATCGACATTTTGATGGAAGTCGATGACCTCAACGACCTCGACTCGCGGTCTCAGGCGATGGAACGCCTCGGCTACGAAGTCATGGGCGAATTCGGCATTCCTGGACGTCGCTACTTCCGCAAAAACGACGCCACAGGCATTCGCACGCACCAGATTCATGCCTTTGAGGCCGGAAGTGCCGGCGCGGTGCGCCATCTGGCGTTTCGCGACTACATGATCGCCCATCCAGCCGACGCGCAGGCTTATGGAGCGCTCAAAGAACAGCTCGCACGACTGCATCCTGACGATTTTGAGGCCTACATGGCTGGAAAGGATGCCTTCATCCGAGAACATGAGGCCCGGGCCATCGCCTGGAGCCGCGAGCGATGACGGCACATGTCGCAGGCTGATAGGAGCCGCTAGTTTGCGCACCACGTCACGTTTGAGTGCTGCCATGAAAGCACTTCCATTCTTTCTCCTTGCGCTGCCCCTCCTGGGCCAGGATCTCTCCGCACAAAAGCAAAACGTCCTCTCCACGGCGGCAAAGAGCGGAGTGGAGGTGACGCTCGACCAGCCCTTCGCTGGAAACACGAACCCGAAGCAGATGGTGGACGTGTACGTGCCGAAAAAGCGGAATGGTGACAAGCCGCTCCCTGTCATTGCGCTCATCCACGGCGGCGGCTGGGTGAACGGCGACCGTCTCGGCTACGCGTCGCTTGGCATTCAACTGGCCCGCACAGGCGACTACGCGGCGGTGGGTGTCGGATACCGGCTGAGCAAGGAGGCCTCGTGGCCGGCGCAGGTTCACGACTGCAAGGCGGCGATCCGCTGGATCCGGGCCCATGCGAAGGAATACAACCTCGATGCCGACAAGATCGCCGTGTGGGGCAGTTCGGCGGGCGGGCATTTGTCATCACTGCTTGGCACGAGTGGCGACGTGAAGGAGCTGGAGGGCGATCTGGGACCAAACGCCAGCTTCAGCAGCCGTGTGCAGTGCGTGGTGAATCTTTGCGGCCCGGAGGACTTCACACAGGCGCTCATGTTCGACAAACAACACCAGCCGATCTGGAACGACGATGCTGTGAGCGGTCTGCTCGGCGGCAATGCGCAGGAAAAACACGCGAATGCCGTCGCGGCATCGCCGGTGACGCACGTCAGCAAGGATGATCCGCCTTTCATCACTTTCCACGGCACGCAGGACCAGCGCGTGGCCTTCCGGCATGCGGAAACGATCCACGCGGCGCTGCAAAAGGCCGGCGTGCCATCGTTGCTCGTGCCAATCACCGGTGGTGCGCATGGATCGGTGAGCCATCCCGAGGTCAAGGTGCGGGGACAGCAGTTCACCGACAAGATCCTGCGCGGCATCGAGGCCACCATCGACACCACGCCGCTCCAGGCACTGCCTGAGCCGCCGAAGAAGAAGTAGCCGCCAGTGCATTCCTCCCGGCCACTTCCGCGTTGATGATCCAGCGAGGCTTCACGCCTTCATGTGGGACCACAGCTTCGTCACTATCCCGCTGAACTGCGTTCGTGGCCGGCGGCGTCCCGCGACACGCCCCCGGGCATCAGTTTCGCTTCCGATACATCGCAGGTGAACTGCCGATACGTTTGCGGAAATGCTGGGCGAAGCTGCTTTGATCGACGAAACCGCAGCGGGTGGCGATCTCGCCGGCGGAGAGGGCGGATTGTTCGAGGAGCTTGGTGGCTTCCAAGACGCGGGTGCGGATGAGAAACTCCTGCGGCGTGATGCCGAAGGCACTCTGAAAGCGGCGCTGGAGCTGGCGCAGCGACTGGCCGCATGATTTGGCGAGATCCTCGATCTTGAGCGGTTTCGAGAAGTCACGCCGCATGATCTCGACCGCTTGGGCCACGGTTTGAAACACCGGCAGGCGTCGCTCAGCCTCATCAGGCCGGCGGAGCGTGCCCATCACGCCCTGCACGCGGCCCCGGCGGTCGTGGAGCGGCAGTTTCGTGACGAGAAACCAGTCCGGCATGCCCTGGCGGTCCCACCAGAGCTCGATGCGCTCGATGATCCTCACCTGCCCGGCGAGGAGACGATTGTCGTCATCCACATAAGCCTGCGCCATCGTGTCGGGATTGATGTCGAAATCCGTGCGACCGATGAATTCGGAGTCGTCCGGCATCTGGTAGCGCTGCAGCAGGCCCTCGCTGGCAAACATGAGATGCCCGTCGCGATTCTTGGCGAAGAAATAGACGCCCGGCAGATGGTCAAAGAGGCGCTGGAACAGCAACGTAGGTTCCAGTGAGGTCATCCACGCATCGCGGGCCTTGCGCCAGCGGGCGATCTCCGCCGCGCCGCGTCGGGGACGCTCGCGGGGCTTTAGCGGAGTCGGATTTCGCGGGGTGGCTGGCACGGGCGGAGCATGGCGTGCGGATGACAAGGCGCAACCTCACCGCGCCACCTTGGCGAGCATGGCTTTGCACTCCTCCCACGGCACCTCGTGCGGCTGGCGCTTCGTGGTGGCGGCGAGCGCGGCGGTGACGCCGGCGGCCTCTCCCATGGCGACGGCATTGCCGGTGACGCGATAGCTGGCATGGGCGACAAAATCGCCGCTGATGCATCGGCCAGCCATCATGAGGCCGTCCACGTCTTTGGCGATGAGCGCCCGCAGCGGGATGTCGTAGGGCGTGAATTTGGTCACGCCACCACGCTCGATGGTGACCTTGTCATTGTCCTTCTTGCTCTTCGCATGGATGTCCACGCCAAAGGTCACGCGAGCCACCGCATCGTCGTGACGGGCGGCGGTGGTGAGGTCTTCTTTTGTCACCGTGTAGCGGCCGTGGATGCGGCGGCCGTCGCGCACGCCGATCTGCTCTGCCGTGGCAACGACCTGCAGGCCGTCCCACACGCCGCCGAGTTTTCTCAGGGCACGCACAATGGTGAAAACCTCTTTCCTCGCCCGCACGGTGGCGGCGGTCATGGCATCCGCATCATCGGGACGCACGCCGTATTCGTGGTTGAGCATGAGGAGGACGATGTTGTCACGCACATGGAAGATGGTCGGCATGCCGTAGGAAGGGTCCACACCGGCTCGCTGGATGTCGGCTTTGAGGTTCTCCGTGGCTTTGACATGCCAGTTGAGGTCGCCTTGATAAAACGAGATGTATTTCTGCATCTGCGTCACATCCCGCACGACGGCGAGGGCGTTCATCGTGAGCGGCTGGCATTCGCAACGCGGTGTCTTTGCCTGCCCCATCTGGCCGAGATCCCACCCGCAGCCCGCCAGACCGCCGAGCACGCCATCGCCTGTGGTATCGATGAAAACCGGCGCACGCCAGGCCTCGCGCCCGGAGCGTGATTCCGTGACGACCGTGGTGAGCTGACGCCCTTCACGATACGCGGCCACGAGACGTGTGTGCAGGCGAAAGGACACGCCCGCCTCGGTGCAGAGATCTTCGAGCAGGAGCTTCATCTCGTCCGGTTCATACACAAAGCGGCCCGCATCACCACCACGACGAGCGCCACGTTCATCGAGCAACCGCGTGATCTCTTGCGTGAAGCCCGGCTTGTTGAAATCAAAGATCCAGGTGAGCAGCCCCGCCGTCCACACGCCACCGAGGCAGCCATTTGTCTCAAACAACCGCACTTTGGCCCCTGCCCGGGCCGCCGCGACGGCGGCAGCTACGCCTGCCGGTCCGGCACCGCACACGATCACGTCCGCGTCCTGCGTGAGCGGCACTTGGCGACCGGGTTCGTCAAATTCGACGGCGGTGGTTCCGCTGGTGGCACTCCAAGCCGCAGCGGGAAGCAAGCCCGGACCTGCCAGCGCAGCGCGAAAGAAGTGACGGCGGGAGAAGTCGTGGGCGGAGGAGGTCATGGTGGGAAAGAGGCCTCATGATAAGCGATTTGGACTCCTTATTCATCTCAACGCCGCCCGACATCACTCCGTCGCATTTCGCCGCATCTTTGTCGTGACGCGAGAGCGTGCTTTTGCTTTGCTGCGCCATCATGAAACCCATCGTCCAGATCAGCCTCGACCTCACCAACATCGACGAAGCCCTCGAAACGGCCGCTTTGGCCATGCGCGCCGGTGTGGACTGGCTGGAGGCCGGCACGCCGCTGATTCTCGCCGAGGGTTTGCATGGCGTGCGTGCCCTGCGGAAAGCCTTTCCGACCACGCCGATCGTCGCCGATCTCAAAACGATGGACGGCGGCTACCTCGAAGCCGAGATGATGGCCAAGGCCGGTGCCACGCACGTCGTCGTGATGGCCCGTGCACATGCGGAGACCGTGAAATGCGTCGTGAAGGCCGGCAAAGACTTCGGGTGCAAGGTGATGGGCGATAACATGATCTGCGAAGACATGGTCGCCGGGGCGAAATGGCTCGAAGACCTCGGCTGTGACTACATCATCCATCACATCGGCTACGACGAGCGCCGCGGCATCGCCGCCGCCGGCCACCGCATGCCAAGCCCGCTCGACAAACTCCGCGAAGTCGTCCAGGCCGTGAAAGTGCCCGTCCAAGCCGTCGGAGGTTTGAGTCTGGAGCAGGCGATCCAGTGCCCGAAATACGGCGCACCGCTGGTCGTCCTCGGCGCACCACTCACCATCGACGCGGATGCCTTCAAAACCGCCGATGGCAATCTCGAAGCATCGCTGCGCATGATTTGTGAGGCCGTGCATGCACAGGATGTGCCGGCTTTTTGAACCATCGGTGCATGCCGCCCTGGCATGCACGCGATCGTTCCGGTCAGGGGGCGGTGACCGAGACGCGGCTGAACGTGGTCGTGGGCAACGGCAGGCCCAGGGGCTGGTTCACCACGACGCGTTCCCAGTTGGCGTCGATGGTGGTCACGGTCTCCGGGGCCGTCATGGGGATGAAGTTGCCCAGGCCGTTGACGGAATAGAGTGGTGTGTAAATCAGGCCGCTGTTCCGGCGGCGGATGAATTCCACGCGGATGGCGTCCGGCGGGCCGCTTGTGCCGGGGACGGTGACGGCGGGCAGTCCGCTGGTGCCGGTGCCGGGAGCGAGTCCACTCACATTCGGGCCGGTGAGCGGCATGTTGAAGGCATACTTCAGCAGGTTGGGCACGCCATCGGCGAAGGGTTCGGCAGTCGGCGCGGCATCTGCACCACTCAGGCCGTGGCTTTCGGCCCAGGTGGCCGCCTCGGCCTCGGTCGTTGAGCTGTAGGCAGCGCCCTGGATGCTGAAATTGAAGGGATTTTCATCCGCGTCGTTCGTTGTGAAACTCAGCGTGGCAAAATGAAGACCTGCTGTGCCCGGATCGAAGGTGACCTGAAACGTCGTGCTCTGACCGGTCGGCACGGAAGACGGTGGTGGCGCATTCACGATGAAGCTGGCTGCATCAGCGCCACCGATCACCACCGGCCCCAGCGTCAGAGTTGCGTCGCCTGTGTTTTGGATCGCGAAGGTGCGCGTCACCGTGCCCCCTGCCGTGGCCGTGCTGCCGAAGTCCGTGTGATCACCCAGGGTCGGCGAGGTGTCGCCATCGGCGATGTTGATTCCGTTGCCGGTCATCACGATCTCGGGTGTCAGGATCGTGAAAGTCGTGGTCGAGGAGTAACTCGTGCCTTCGGAGTTCGTGGCATAGGCCACAAAGGAATAACTCGTTCCAGGCGTGAGGCCGAAGAACACGTAGTCGATCTGGTTGACGTCGCCGCCTGTCATCACCGTGTTCGTCACGCCCGTGCCGTCGATGCGCGGCGTGCCGTTGATGCTGGTGACCGCATAAACCACGCCGCGCTGGGTGACAGGTGCGCCGCCATCGCTGGTCACCGCGCATCGCACGGCGGGGCCCAGACCTAGGCTCAGGAAGTCCGAGGCCACAGGCTCGCCCAGGGTGGGCGGCGCGCGCCGGGTCACGGTGACCGTGTAAGCCTTCAAGGTGGAGCCGTCTTCGGCCGTGACGGCGATGTTGATGACGTTCGCTCCCACAACGAGCGGGATCGGAAGAGAGGGTGAGCCCGTCGGCACGATGACATTGTTGACACGGATCGTGGCATCCGCCTGCGCGGCAGTGGGCGTCACCGTGATGGTGTCGGTGACGTTTGACACGCTCGCTGTGTAAGCCGTCGTGCCACTGGCGAACGACGGCGACAGGGCGCCGGCGCTCAGCACGAGGCCGCTGAGGTCCGCGTTGTCACTGGGCGTGGTGAAGGTGCCGGTGGATGAGTAGCTCGTGCCTTCGGAGTTCGTGGCGTAGGCGGCAAAGGAATAGCTGGTGCCTGGTGTCAGACCGAGGAGGAAAGCTGAGACCTGGGTGGTGTCGAACCCTCCGTCTGGAGACTGCATCACGCCCGTGCCGCCGAGGCGGGGCGTGTCGTTCGTGCTGGTGATCGCATAAACCATGCCACGCTGGGTGACAGGTGCGCCGCCATCGCTGGTCACCGGGCATTCCGATTCGGCGCCAGTGGCAGAGACGGCGAAGGCCAGCGGGGTGCCCAGCGTGGGTGGCGCGAGGCGTGTCACGGTGACCGTGTAAGCCTTTGAGGTCCCGTTTTCGGCGGTCACGAGGATGGTGATGGGGTTCAGTCCGACCTGCAGCGGCAGCGCCGGGCTGGCACTGCCGGAGGGGACCACGCCGCCGTTCACCCGCACCGTGGAGGCCGCGTTTGCCGCGGTGGGCGTCACGGTCAGGGAGGCGGTGTTGTGGGACACTGTCGCCGTGTAGTCCGTGACAGACACGGGGGAAAATGCCGGGCTAAGCATGCCTTGGGACAAGGCAAGACCTGCCAGATCCGCATTACTGCTGAGAACGTTGAATGTGAAGCTTTGCGGGGCGCTGGTGGCGGTTCCTCCATTGGCAGTGCCACCGTCGTCCTGCGCGGTGACTGTCACGGTTGCAGTGCCGCTGCGGGAGGGGTCTGGCATGAAGGTCAGCGTGCCGTCCGAAGTGATGGCCGGCTGCACGGAGAAGAGCTCGTTGTTGGTGTTGGTGACGGTGAAGTCCACGCTCTGCCCGGCCTCGTTGGCAGGGCCAGGAGAGATGCTGGTGACAAACCCCGGCACGGCCGTGAATCCAGCATTGGCAAAGGCGGTGAAGGAGCCCCCCGATGGCATGGCAAATGAAGGCGCGTCGTTCACCGGGTTCACCACAAGGTCAAAGGTTCTGGATGTGGTGTCCACCTCGTCGCTGACACTTACGGTGATGGTCGCCGTGCCGTGGGCATCCGGCCTTAGCACCAGAGTCAGCAGTCCTGTGGACGCAGGGCTGAGGTATTGGACATACATGGTGTCGACCAAGGAAGGATTGCTGCTGGAAGCGATGACCCTCAAAAAGTCGAGTTCGTCTGTCGCGCCGGTGCCGATGCCGGTGATCTCCACGGTCTGCCAGCCGGCATCCTCATTGACCGGCAGCGGGCTGAGAGCGGCCAGGGTGGGCAGGTCGTTGACCGGGGTGATGACAAGGTTCACCAAGGCCGGCTCAGACACGCCGCCGAAACCATCGCGCGCGGTGAAGGTGAATGAGTCATCGCCATGGAATTCCGCCGCCGGAGTGTAGGTGGCCGTGCTGCCGGTGATGCTCACGGTGCCATGGGCAGGCTGCGTGGCCACGGCAAAGGTGAGCGCGTCGCCATCCGCGTCCAGGCCGTCCAGCAGGATGTCCATGGGGATGTCCTCCGCGGTGTTCAGCCCGCCACGCCCGAACGCCAGCGGCGTTGAGTTCGGCGTGGTGAAGCTGGCATCAGCGCTGTTGATCGTGCCTGCGGCATTGGTGGCGCTGAGGCGGAAATGGTACAGCGTTCGCGGCTGGAGTCCGCTGAGCGCGGCGCTCACCGGCACCGGGGCCGCGCCTGTCACGGTAGCGGGCTGCGCCACCGCCGTCTGACCGTAGCTGGTGGTGGTGCCATAGTGGAAGGTCACCGTCGTGCTCCCGCCGTTGGCATTCACGGTGCCGTTGAGGGTCGCGATCATGCCCGCCAGGCCGCTGGCAGCCCCGACCGTCACCGTCGGTGCATTCACCGTCGGCACGGCAGCGAGGGCCAGACTGTGGTATGATCCGCCACGCAGCGCGCTGCAGCCCACCAGATTCCTGGCGTCCACAGTTGCGGGCACGAGGCTCTGAGTCGTGCTGTTGTTGCCGAGCTGGCCATAGTAGTTAAATCCCCACGCCACCACCGTGCCGTCGGAGCACCGCACTACAGTGTGATGACCTCCTACTGTGAAGGCCACGACCGTCTTGCCAGCGAGCACGCCGCCAGTGTCCACCGCCACCGGCACAGAACTATTCGTCGTGCTATTGTTGCCAAGCTGGCCGTTGCCATTGTTTCCCCACACCGCCAACGTGCCGTCAGAGCAGAGCGCCACGCTGTGAACGTCTCCTGCTTCCACGGCTACCACCAATTTGCCAGAAAGCACCCCGCTGTTGTTCACTGCCACCGGCACAAGGCTCCTGGTCGTGTTGTTGTTGCCGAGCTGGCCGTATTCGTTATCGCCCCACGCGGCCACCGTGCCGTCAGAGCACAGCGCCACGTTGTGAAAGTACGACCCCGAGACAGCCACAACCGTCTTGCCGAAGAGCACCCCGCTGGTGTTCACCGCCACTGGCACATGGCTATTTGTCGTGCTGTTGTTGCCGAGCTGGCCATTGCGGTTGTCGCCCCACGCAGCCACCGTGCCATCAGAACACAGCACCAAGCTATGATAGTAGCCCGCTGAGATGGCCGTGACTGTCTTGCCGGAAAGCACACCGCTGACATCCACCGCCACCGGCACACCGCTAGCGATGGCTGTGTTGTTCCCAAGCGCGCCCCCTTGGTTGTCGCCCCACGCCACCACTGTGCCGTCAGAGCATAGCGCGACGCTGTGATAGGCACCTGCCGCGATGGCCACCACCGTCTTGCCGGATAGCACTCCGTTCACGTCCACTGCCACCGGCACAGCACTCTGGGTCGTGCTGTTATTGCCGAGCTGACCATAGCTGTTGTTGCCCCACGCCGCCACCGTGCCGTCAGAGCATAGCGCCAGGGAGTGCAGGTATCCCGCTGAGACGGTTATGATTGTCTTGCCAGAGAGGACCCCACTGGTTAGCGTCGCTGCGGGCACGAGGCTTTGCGTGGTGCTGTTGTTGCCCAGTTGGCCATAATCGTTGCGGCCCCAGGCCATGAGGCGGGTGTTCTTCCATGTCAGCACCAAGTCATTGCCCGTGCCGCCGTAATAGTTTGCCACGAAGTCATAGTCCTCCCCGGCGTAGCTGAGCGAAACGGTCTGACCGTGCGCCAGATTGGTGAAGGCACCGCTGATGAATCCGGGTCCGGTATTGTTTATTACCACCAGCTCCGTGCCCGCCACTGGGGCATAATCCAATGCCAGAGAGGCCGTGCTGCCGCCAGCGATCACTGGTGCGGACGAGGTCAATGGCTCATCCGTCGCGTTCGCATACGTGTGGGTGACAGACCCCATGGCCAGGGTGATCGTAAAGCGGTGCGTGAAGCTCGTGTCCACGCCGCCATTGGCGGTGCCGCCATCGTCCCGCGCGGTCACGCTCACGGTCACCTTCGCGGGCGTGGCGGTGGGATTCGGAGTGAAGGTCAGGGTGCCATTCGGAGCAATCGCCGGCTGGACGCTGAAGAGCGCGTTGTTGTCGTTGGTCACCTGGAAACTCACTGTCTGGCCCGTCTCTTCCGGCGGTCCGACGGAGATCGCGGTCGCAAAGCTGGGGATCGACATGGTGCCCGCGCCCGAGCTGACCGTCATGTTATAGAGAGGCGCGGAAGACGTGTAGATCTGGCCGTTTAAAACTACTGCGGCCAGCCTGCTGCCGTCGGCCGAGGAGGCGATGGACATCCAATCGCGGCTGCCGGCTGACTGGGTCGTCCAGGTCAAGCCGGAGTCTGCCGAGGTGTAGATCTGCCCGTTTATGTTCGTCACGGCGGCCAGCCTCGTTCCATCTGCGGAAGAGGTAACTGACCTCCAGTTGCGGTTGCCGTCCAGCCGCCAGGTCCAATTCGCGCCCGAGTTGGCCGAGGTGTAAACGTCAGCACCTGCCGCGATCAGCTTCGTCCCATCGGCGGAGGAGGCGATGGAGCGCCCGTCGGCGCTCCGAGATGTCCAAGTCGCGCCCGAGTTCGTGGAAGTGTAAACTGAACCTCTTGCTGCTGCGAGCTTTGTCCCATCAGAGGAGGAGGCAATGCCCGTCCATTGGCCGTAAGCGTTCTCCTGCCTTGTCCATGTCACGCCCGAGTCGGTCGAAGTGTAGATATATTCAGCATTCTCGGAAAAATTGCCATTGGCCACAGCCGCCAGCTTTGTTCCGTCTGCGGAAGAGACGATGCCGGTCCATTTGCGCTGGCCGCTGCTCGACTGCGCCGTCCAGGTCAAGCCAGCGTCTGTTGAGATGTGGACATACCCGTTGTTAAGTGCAGCCGCAAGTTTCCTTCCATCTGCGGAAGAAGTGATGGCCGACCAAAGACCGTAGGTGCCCGGCCGCTCGACCCACGTCACGCCCGCGTCGGTGGACGTGTAGATGGAGCCGCCGTAAACCACGGCTGCCAGCTTCGTCCCATCAGCCGAGGAAGTGACGGCCCACCAGTTGCGGTTGCCGCTCGCCTGCGCCGTCCAGGTCTCGCCGGCGGGCAGGCCGCTGGAAGGAAGTGCAAAGGTCGGTTCCTTGTTCACCTGGTTGACCGTCACCAGGAAGGTGCGGTCGGTCGTGGTCTCTCCATCATTCACCGTGACGGTGATTACCGCCAGGCCGCGGGCGTTTGCGACCGGGGTGAAGGTCAGCGTGCCGGTGGCATTCGGCGATGTGTAGTTCACCGTGGGATGGGGGATGAGGGCCGTGTTGCTCGACGTGGCAGTCACTGTGAGCGTCTGCGTCTCATTGGGCGCGCCCGTGCTGATGCCTGAGAGGGACACCGTTTGCGGTCCGGCATCCTCCAGGAGCGCCGGGTTCGGGATTTCATTGAGGGTAGGCGGATCGTTGCGCGGCGTCACTGTGATGTTCACTGTTCCCTGAGCATAACCAAACCCGCCCTTGCCTTGAGGATCGGTCGCGTAAAAGACAAAGGAATCAGTCCCATGGAAATTCGGCTCAGGGGTATAGGTCATGTATTGTCCATAGCCAGGCAGATAATAACCTGCCGAAAGCGTTCCATGCGCTGGCTGGGTGATGAGGGTCATTGTCAACATGTCGCCATCCTCGTCTTTCGCCGACAGCAGCACGTGGCTGCTGGTGTCTTCCGGGAGGGACGCCTCGCTGTTGAATGCGACTGGAGTGGTGTCCACTGTGGTAAATGTCTTGACGTCCGAGGCCATCACTGGCGGGAAACCCTGGATCATGTAGCCCACGGCATAGTAGTAGGTGGTATGAACGTCTCCGGAAAGGTCATAGCGCACCTCCACCGGGCTCGACCCGGACACCGATGATGGCGTGGCCTGCTGGTAGGACATCTGATCCGGACTCTTGCCGTAGAAGAAAAGCGGCGTCACCGTCATGCCATTGGGATTCACGCGACCCACGAGGGTCGCGCCCCGGGCGTGTTCATTGAGTGTCACGGTGGTGGTGAGCGTCGGAGCGGTGACGGGCGTGGTGAAGGTGCCCACCGTTGACCAGCCCCAGCCTTCGGCGCTCAGCGCATAGGCGCGGTAGGAGTATTGGGAGTTCGCCAGCAGCCCGGTGGCATTGACGGTGAACACACCGGTGGTTCCGCTGGTGGTCACGTTCGTCACATTGCCGTTGTTGGGCTGCGGGCTGGCATTCACGGAAGTCAGAGCGTAGCACACACCGCGCTCTGTCACGGGCTGGGTGCCAGCGCTTGTCACGTTCCCGCCCAGGGTGGCCGTCGTCGCGGCGATGTTGGCCGCCGTGGGCGTGATCACGGTGGGAGGTGCGTTGCCAAGGGTGGAGAAGGTGGCCACCGGGGAGTAGGCGACGCCGCCCTCATAAGTGGCGTAGGCTCTGAAGGAGTATTGCACGGGATTAATCAGGGAGCTGGCCTGCACGGTGAACGAGCCCGTGGCACCGCTGGTGCTGATCTGCTGAACGTAGCTGCCGCCGATGACGGGATCCGCGTTGGACGAAGTGATGGAGAGCACCACGCCGCGGCCGGTGACTGTTCCTGCCAGACTCTCACTCACCGTTCCGCCCAGCGTGGCGCTGTTGGTGCCCACATTCGTGGCGATGGCGTTGCTGACGGTGGGAGGGATCAAGAACCCCGGCACCGTCCCTGTGATGGTGTAGGAACCGATCGAGCCATAGCTGGAGTAACCATTGGTGAGCCAATCACCGTCGCCGACGCCTGCCACCTTCACATAATATTGGCCGGCTCCGAGCGTCCTGGTGATGGAGGCATTCACCGAAGGGGAGGGACTGTCGGAGGCGATCACGCCGCCATCGGCGCCCAGGATTTGCAGAGACGCGTCCAAGGAGGGCCTGGTGGCCGTCACGGTGATGGTGGCAGTGCCGCCCGTGGTGGAAAATCGAAAATAATCGGCATCTGCCTGCCACATGGGGACGCCGAATTGATCCACCGGCGTCCCGTTCATGATGACGCCGGATTGATTGATCGTGGTCCCGTTCACAGAGAGCTGCGCGGCGGTGTCTGGTGTCCCGCCATCTTCATCAGCAACGCTGCCAACCTTTCCCGCAATCACCGTGAGGTCGTCCTCGAGTTCACTGGCGTTTTGGTATTCGCCTTTGCTCCATTGCACGAGGTCTGCCTTCACCCGGACGTAGAACGTCTGCCCTCCCGAGTTAAAACTCCCGTTCCGCACTGGCGACCCCATGATCGGGCCCCACCGGTGATTGTACACCGGCGGCGTGTAATTGGGCGTAGACATCTTCACCGACCCCTGACCATGTCCTGTCAGGTATTCTGCGGTGTTGATGCCATCATGCTCCAGTGAAAGGGTATGCCCGATCTCGTGCGCCACGCTAATGGCCACTGCGTCAATCCCATAAGTGGGCACATCATGCGTGTAGGCCCAGGCCAAGGCGTTTGGGCTCGTGGTGCCATAGGTGTCGAGGGCAGCGTACCCAAGCGTTCCTGCCGCTCCCCCTCCCGCAATGTTTGTCGGCGTGATGACGCATTTCATGCGCCGCGTTGCCGGTGCCGCAGTGTATCGTGCAAGATCTGTGGTGACATTGACATCGAAGGAGCGAAAGTATTCCGCAACCTCGTTGAAAATGGTGGTGATTTGAGCTGCCGTAAGTCCGGCGGGCGCAGCCACAATGGGGTTACCTCCGTTATCAAGAGTGTTATAAATCGTCCCTGAAACGGTCTCCCCGTTGAAGTTGAGATAAAACTGAACGAGGGCCGAAGGCCGGCTGTCGAGAAGGGGGGCTGGCTCTGAGACAGGAGGCGGGGCATCTTGGACCTCCGGCGCACCTCCGACCCCTGTCAGTGGTGCAGTTTGCTGCTCCATCCTGGCCGTCATGGGCTCCCTCTCCGGCGGTACACACACCACCTGGCCCAGCGGGACTTCCTTCCACTGCACCGCTTCGCCCCCAACGTCCTCAATGCGGTAGGCAGTCTCTTCCTTCATCAGCAGCATCTGCCCCCGCAATCTTCCATTCTCGCTCTCCAAAGTGAAACCTCCCTGCCGCCCCACCAGACCGCCGATCACGGACACAGCGCCGTCCGCAGGAAAATGCACAAATTGGACGGTGCCAGGGATGCTTTCGCGGTCAGACAGCGGGAGGTCAATGGTCTCTCCCGGCTGCAGCCCCGCCAGTCCTGCGAACGATGCACGCTCCAGACGGGTGACACGCCCTTGAGACTGGCGGTTGGCCAGATTCCCCTGCGGTAGCACGGCGGCACCCGGCACAAGCGGCTTTCCGGTGGTTTTTCCGATGATTTTGAAAACGCGTCGCTTGGCAGAGTCCCCTTTGATGACGGTTTCCTGAGAGCTGGCCTTCGCAAGTGTCCCCGGAGCGGCTCGGGGCACTTGGTCCCCGACGACGGAGGAGACTGAAGGCGAGGCGACAACGTCGGTTTCACGATCTGAGAACGACACATTCGGGCGAATGCAAAGAACTATCGTTCCGATCAACAAGGCAGCAGCCATTGCGACGGTGAATGCGGGAGGTCTGACGTGTTTCATAGGCAATAGCAGGGCACTCGGGCGGGAAAGAATTCAGGAATCGGAGGGGGGAGGAACCGGAGCCTAGGAGTTGCTAGCCTGACACCGGCTGGGGCCGACCACGGTGGGGATGATGTGCGCCCGGTAGGCGCACGCGGCGGCAGCCGTGCGGCCGGGAACACCCAGCCGCTGGAAGAGCTGGCTGATGTGGTTCTTCACGGTGTGAAAGCTGAGGCCGAGGATGAGACTGATCTCCTCATTCGTCTTGCCCTCTGCGATCCAGTGCAGCACCTCGGCCTGGCGGCGGGTGAGACTCAAACGTTCGATCAAAAACTTGATGGCAGACTCAGGATCAATGGGTGGTGACGACGAAAACGCGGGCAAGTCCTTGTTATCGAGCCTGTCAGAAGATGCGCGATAGGCCGTTCGGCCTAGTCGTGGCACGCCGGCATGTGTCTCGTCACGTCTGCTGGGCGCAGGCGTGGGAGACTCTGAGGTGACGACGGATTGCATGGAGGGGGCTCACCCTTTCACTGCGCCGCTCTCCCTCGGGCGTTACGCTGTGCGGACAAAGAAAAGTCGATGAAGCTGGCGGCTGAGCCAC
>NZ_JACSRD010000139.1 GCF_014879935.1 Prosthecobacter sp. | reverse complement strand
TCTTCCAGACTGGTCGGCAACATGCGCGGATATAAGGATGCTTTTCGTCTTTGGAAACGACTTTGCTGCCGAACACGAGCGGACGGGATGGCCAGGGGACGACCCCGGATGCTTCAAGCCCTGCAACGAAGCGAGACCGCCACGACCGTCAATCCCACCAAAACGCCCAGCGCCATCGACGGTGGGATGTCACTCGGCCAATGAGCGCCGCAATAGACGCGGGAATACGCGACCGCGGTGGCCAGCAGATACATCAGGAGGCCCGCTCGACAGTAAAAGCAGGCGATGACCGTCGCGGCGGCAAACATGTTCACCGTGTGGCTCGATGGGAACGACTTCCCGCGCGTTTCGCCATTCGGTTCGCTCGGTTTGACCACCACGGGCTCGAACAAACGCATGAACGCGGGCGATGCGGGGCCCAGATCACGCACCGTGACGCTCTGCAAGGCATCGCGCGGCCGCACCCGGCCGATCGTCTTCTTCAGGGTGTTTGAAATCACGCCGTCTCCGATTCCCACGGCGATTCCGAGGCACAACAACATCACACGCGCCCGTTTGCCGCCTTTCCGCGCAGTCCAGAGCACGGCGATGGCGATCAAAGGAATCCACGCCTCGATGGCGGAGATCGCGGGCATGATCCAGTCCAGCGCCGGGTGCGACCAGACTGTGTTGATTTGATGTAGCAGACTGAGATCCCAGGAAGTCATTGCGGCTTCACGGCTTTCCACGATTTCAGGTTCCGGCCCAGATACACGCTGAATTCGCGTTTCTCCTGGCCCAGCGGCACGCGGATTTCTCCGATCCGCTCCAGCTTCTCAAAGGCGGCGGTGAACACTGGATTTTGCAGCAGCGTTCCTTCGACGGATGGATCGAGGATCAGGGCGTCGGAGCCGATGCACTCCTCCGGCCCCGGCCAGATCTCGTACTGCGACTGCACGCTGTCGCTTGGCTCCCAGCGATACAGACGAGGGTGCGACGGCATGTAGAAGGCCATCTGCGCCGCGTGGTAGCGATGTCCCAGCGCCATCACAAAGGTCTGGTCCTTTCGTGGCACTTGATCGAGGAACTTCTGCGCCTCGATGCCCGCCTCGCGCCAGCCACGGATGCTGGCCAGCTTCTTGATGCTCTTCAAATCCGTGGCAAAAACCACCACGAGCGCGAGGTGCACGATGACCACGAGCGCACCGCCCACGCGCAGTGACCAGCGCTGCCAGCCTGGATTCGCCTTTGAGGGCAGCAGACCGCGCATCCATGCCGCCGCCAGAACGAAGGCCGGCACAAAGAACGCCGCGGGCCAGTTCGGATTGATGCGCTGCCGAAGCGAAAGGACCGCGAAACACGCCAGGGCAGGGGCCGAGGCCACCAGCAGGAACAAAACGGGCCGCGTGAGCTGTTTGCGCCACTTGATCGCCGCCAGCATGGCCGCCACCAGCGCCACGAACGTCACCGGCGTGTAGATCAGCGCCTGCAGGCCCACGTTTTCCAGCGTGCGGCTGATCCATTTGCCAAAGCTGCGCGTCTCGCCGTCGAAATGATGCTTCGTGTGCTCCAGCGTGATCCAGGCATGCTCCTGGTTCCATTTCAGCACTGGAATGATGAATGCCATGCCGATGACGATGGCCGCCCACATCCGCATGTTCCGCAGCAGGCCGCGATCCTCGCGGGAAACCGCCGCGAAGACCAGCATCAGCGCCGGAAAGGCCAGCATCATCTGCTTGCTCAGCGTTCCGATGCCGATCACCAGCGCCAGCGCCAGCCAGCGGATGTTGCACGCCGGTTTTTGAACCGCGAACCAGAACAGCAGCAGCCCCAGCGTCCAGCACAGCAGCAGCGGCGCATCGATGGTCAGCAGCAGATTGAGCCCCGCGTTTGCGATCGTCAGCAGGACCAGCACCGCCGTGAGAAACGCCGTCCGCGCGTCAAACAGCACCAGCGCGATGCGATGGATGATCACAAGCGTGGCAGAGCCCAGCAGCAGCGCTGCAAAACGGATGCCCCATTCCGCATTTCCCGTCATCCAGCCGATCACGCCCATCATCCAGCCGATCATTGGCGGCTTGCTGTAGTAGCACCAGTCAGGCCGGCGGCCCCAGTCCCAGTAATAGGCCTCGTCACCAGCCAGATCCGCGCCGTTCACAAACAGCAGCATCACGCCGATGCGGACGACAAAAACAGCCGCCAGGAGCTGCCAGAAGCGTTTTTGCCAGAGTGCGGATTCAGAATCGGGAGGGGCGGACATGCGGCGCGCATCATAGCGGCGGCGGACGGCCAGGAAACCGCGAATCCTGGGAGAGCATCTTGTTTCTTGGCAAAAGGCCGCCGATCCGGCATTCTCCCCGCGTGACTCCAGCCTGGAAAATCACTGTCGCCCTGCTCCTCGCCGTCACCACGGCCCGGGCGCTCACGATTGTCGGTTACGACGCCGCCACGAATGATCGCTTCGCCTCCGGCTATCCGCTTTCGCCGGTGGAGAACGTGTCAGCCTCGTTTCTGGGCAGTGGCTACGACCTTTCAGGCGTGGGCTGGAACCCGGCGAACACCTCCCAGAGCTTCGCGATGATCAGCGACGAGTTCTTCGTCTATTCCACGCACTACAGCCCGGGATCGCAGATCAGCTTTTACAGCGCGGCGCAGGGTTCGGTCGTGACTTATGGCGTGGACGCCACCACCTACCACTTCACCTACAACGGCGAGATCAGCGACTTCGCCATCGGCAGGCTGTCGTCCGCCTTGAATCCTGCGGATGGCATCGCCGCGTATGAGATCCTCGATCTGTCCACCATCGAAAGCTACCTCGGCCTGCCGGTGCTGCTCTACGGGCACGGGGCAAACGGTCCGCGACTCGGCGCGAACGTGATCGATGCCTACGCCGACTACAACTTCCCCAACGGCGGCACCACCTCCGACAGCTACGGCATCGGCTACAGCTATGTGAGCGGGCAGAATGGCGAGTCGAAGTTCGAAAGCGGCGACTCCGGCAGCCCCACCTTTGTGCCGTGGAATGGCAGGCTGGCCCTGCTGGGCACGCATTCCGTCATCGGCACCCTTGGCGACGTGGAGTACTCCATTGACAACTTCATTCCCATCTACCTCGACCAGATGACCACCCAGGGCATCGAGTTCGCCGTCGTTCCGGAGCCTTCGCGATTCGTCCTGCTGCTCACCGGCGCTTGCGCCTTGCTGCGGCGCAGGCACCGTGCACGACGGGAATGATCAAAGACACGGCGCAACGCGAAATCGACTGGCTCTACAGCACGCAGCTTTTTGGCATCAAACTGGGCCTCGACAACGTGCACAGACTCTTGCGCGAGCTCGGTCTGCCTGCCGCAGGCCAGAAATTCATCCACGTGGCCGGCACGAACGGCAAAGGCTCCACCTGTGCCTTCATCCATGCGATCCTGAAGGCTGCTGGCGTCAACGCAGGGCTCTTCACCTCTCCGCACCTCATCCACTTCGGCGAACGCATCCGCGATGCGGAACGCACGATCACGCCGGACGAGATCGCCGCGGGCATTGCTCGTCTGCGGGAGCGTGTCGCCGGCTGGGAGCCGCATCCGACGTTCTTCGAGCTCACCTTTGCCCTCGCGCTCGAATGGTTCGCCCGCCGTGGCAATCCGTGGGTCGTGCTCGAAACCGGCCTCGGTGGGCGATTGGACGCCACCAACGCCATCACCCCCGCCGTCTGCGTCATCACCCCCATCGGCTGGGATCACATGGACATGCTGGGCGACACGCTCGCCAAAATCGCCGCTGAGAAAGCTGGCATCATCAAGCCGGGCGTGCCTGTCATCACCCTGGCGCAGGAGCCGGAGGCGCTGGAGGTGATCCAGCGCACGGCAGAGGCCCGGGAGGCGCCATTCAGCCTCGTGATGAGCCCCTGGCACGGCGAAACCGGCCTTGCAGGGCCGCATCAGCGTTGGAATGCCGCCATGGCCAATGCTGCGCTGCATGCGGCTGGCTTTGATCTGGAGGAAGACATCCTCCAGCGCGGCCTGTGCGACGTGCAATGGCCCGCCCGCTTTCAAAAAGCCGGCCGTTTCATCATCGACGGCGCCCACAACCTCGACGCTGCCCGCGTGCTCGCACAAACCTGGCGGGATCAGTTCCCAGGCGAGAAAGCGGCGGTCATCTTCGGCGCTGTCGCCGGTAAGGACATCAGCGCCGTGTTGCGTGAACTTGCGCCAGTCGTCGGCGCCTGGCATTTCACCAGTTTCAATTCGCCACGAGCCCTTTCCGCCGAACAGTTGCGCGAGACTTGGCTGCACCTTCATCTTGAAGATCGCGCCGTGACCACTCACCCCAGCGTCTCCGCTGCGCTGTATGCCACCCAAGATGAGAAACGCCTGCTGATCGCCGGATCGCTCTATCTGGCTGGCGAAGCGCTGTCCTTGATCGGGAATCAGCCGCAAGCCTTCGAGCGCAGCGCCCAGTGAGGGGCGCTATTCCTCCATCACCGCCGCCTTGATGCGGTAGCCGTTTTCGTTTTTCTCCAGTCGCATCAGCCCGCGGCCTGCCACGGCCTCCAGCAACGCGCTGAAGGTGCTGAAGCCGTAAAATCGCTCATCAAACTGCGGCTGCAGGCGGCGGATGGCCTGCTTCACCGGTCCGGCCCACACCGTGTCACTCCCGCTGCGTGCCAGCATCGCCTCCACCGTGTCCACCACCAGTTGGATCGCCTTCTCGGGGTCGCCACCGGCCTTTTTCTCCTGCGGCACCGGCTTGGCGATCTGTTTCACCTTCGCCGCACGAGCTTTCGCCTTCTCCTCCTCGCGCACGAGGTCGTCGTAAAAGATGAACTCGTCGCAGTTGCCGATGAACAGGTTGCTCGTGGACTGCTTCACACCCACCCCGATCACCGTCTTGTTGTTCTCACGCAGCTTGCTCACCAGTGGCGAGAAATCGGAGTCGCCGCTCACGATGGCAAAGGTGTCCACGTGCGACTTCATGTAGCAGAGGTCCAGCGCGTCCACGACCATGCGGATGTCGGCCGAGTTCTTGCCGCTCTGGCTCACATGCGGGATGTCGATCATCTCGAAGGCCGCCTCGTGCATCGTGCTCTTGAAGCCCTTGTAGCGCTCCCAGTCGCAGTAGGCCTTCTTCACCACGATGCTGCCCTCCACCTTCAGGCGGTCGAGCACCTTGTTCATGTTGAACTTGTCATACTTCGCCTCCCGCACGCCGATGGCGAGGTTTTCGAAGTCGCAGAAAACAGCGATGGTGCGCGCGCGGTCGGTGGGTGAGGCCATGATGGCGGATCGTCCGCCCTGCGGGCAGCCCGGTCAACCCGTGTCTCGTCAACAGGATTGACAGCGCCTCCGATTCCTGGCTTCGATGCCTGGATGGACTCCCAGTGGCCACCAATCATCGTCTCAGGCCTCAGCGCCGCCTTCATCACCATGATCACGATGCATCTGGCGCTGATCCCCTGGCGCAAAAGCAGCGGCGCGCACTGGACGGAACGTGCCCGGCTGCTCTGGCCGGCCCGGCGCGTCCTCGTCGGCACCATGATCGCCTGCCTCATCGCTGCCGGGATGCTGCAGCCATCCGGCGACGGCACGGGCTGCTACGTCGCGGCCATCCTCGGGTATCTTGCCGGCAGCTTCTTTTCCACCCGCGAGATCGAGCCGCGCTACACCTTCCCCAAATGGCTGTATGAGACTTTCTGGCAGGTGCTCGTGCAGTTTGGCATGCTGGCCATCTTCATCTGGCTGCTCCACACGATGCCCGGGGTCATGCAGCCTCGTGACTGGCTGCGTTTTGGTCTGGGAACGCTCGCGGTCATCGTCATCCTCACGGGCATTTGGCTGCCGGTGTTGTATCTCTTCCGCAAAGCGAAGACATCGCCTGGCATGCGCCTCGAACGCCTCGTGGATGAAATGGCCGCGCAAACGGGCATCAAGCCCTGGCGTGTGTACTACGGTGAATCGCCCCTCGCCCGTGCTGCGGCGCTCATCTACCTGCGCAGCCTCGTCTTCACTTCCCGTGTGCTCGACGCGCTCGATGATGACGAGTTGCGCAGCATCATCCTGCATGAGCTCGCTCACCTGCGGGAAAACATCGTCGTCTGTCTTTCACGGCTCATCCCCGTGCTCTCCCTCATGCTGATCACCTTGATTCATCCTCTCATGCATCACTTTGGCTCGGCTGGCTTGTTCTGGCTCTTTGTCGTGGTGTTTCTGCTGCTGAAGCTCGCCAAACACATCGCCCGTCGAATGGAACACCACGCCGATGACGCCGCCATCCAGGGCACCGTCGATGCTGCCGTCTATGCCCGTGCCTTGGAGAGAATCTACCAGGTCAACCAGCTTCCCGCCATCATGCGCGGCAGCAACATGGTCCATCCGCATCTCTACGACCGCATGCTCGCCGCCGGCGTCACACCTGACTATCCACGCCCGCAGCCCCCCGGCCGCATGGCCTGGCCCGGCTGGGCGGTGTTCCTCATTCCCGGCGCCATGGCTGCCTGGATGTGGCTGCGAAGTCACTCATAAAACGGCCATTCCTCCAAAGTCGGCCGGCCGAGGGACTCCTGTTCGAAATCGCCTTTGTTCCCGGCTTCGCGCATCGCGTGCAGTTCATCGTGGCAGTCAGTCATGCAGGGATCGGCGAGCAATCGCGAGAGGATCTGCTGATCGCGTTGGGTGAGGGGTGAGGCGTTGGCTTGGGGACGCCAGCGCATGTGGAAGGGATGCACGGTGCGGCCGGAGACCTCGCGGAGTTTGCGGAGGATGTCCCAGCCGGCGGGATCGGTGTCGCCGAAGTGATGGTGGGGGAGGTCGGGCGGCAGTTTTTGCAGCAGCAGACGCACAGCCTGCGTGGGGAACGAGGTGGCGACGATCAGCGTGCTGCGTGTGACATCGGCACACGTGAGCTGGAGGAAGGTGGTCTTGCGATTCTCGACGGTGAGGAGTCGCTGCGCGGTGGTGGTGAGGTGCGTGGCACGCTCAAGCTCGGCGACGGACAGCGTGGACTCGAAACGGAGGTCGAGGGTTTTGACGTGATCGTCGAAGTGCAGCAGGAGCGGGCCGCTGTAATGCAGCACACTATTGCTTGTCTGAATGCCGAGCGCCTCCAACGGCGTCTCGCGGCCGAGCAGCAGCTCCAGCGCCCGCTCGATGAAGCTTTGCTGCGCTTCGAGGTATTTGGAGTCGCGGCCGATTTGCGTGCTCGCATCGCGGATCAGCGTGCCCTCGGGCCATTCGCGGCTCGTGAGGTCGAAAAGCAGCTTCAAGAGTTCTTCGACACGGTTGGCCTCGCGCCATCGAAACGGCTCCACGGCATGCGGAAGGGCAAATTCGGCCTTCAAACGGCTCAAAAGAGCGTTCCAAGCCTCGGGGAGCAGCGGATGTGTTGTGGCAGCAAAGTGCTCCACCACGGCCAAAGCGGCTTGTTGGGCTTCCGCGCCGGTTTGGGAGCCAAACAGGGCATGGAGCCAGGCTTCGGATTCGAGGGGGACTTCGATCTTGTCGATGAATCGCGGCTTGTGGCGGAAGGGGATGAGTTTGAGCGGGAGCTTCTCGGCGTCTCGTTGGGCTGCCTGACGTTCTTCCGCGGAGGTGAGGCCTGCGTCATCGAGCAGCGTCTCCCAATCTCGGCGAAACGCCCGCACAGAGGCCTCCACCCGTCGTTTCCGGGCGGTCATCCATTGTTCGTGCAGGGTTTGGAGCCAGCGCATGGTGAATCGTTGGCGAGACGCATATCCCTGACAAGGCCGGTCCCAACAAGTCCTCGTCTTCCAAACGCCAGCTTGTCTCCGGCATGAAAATCAGCCGTCTCATACTGACCAACTTCAAACGTTTCACCGAAGTCCATCAAGCCTTGTGCCGCGTTGAGCACCAGCCACAAGGCCTGGTGCCCGTCCGATGAGGCTCACGACATCGCGCCTGCCCTCCGGCACCGCCTTGAGGATGCAGTAACCGTTCTCCTGATTGTGAAACACCACACGGTCCACGAGTTCGCGAAGGATTTCGGCTTTGGTGGGTGTGGAGTGGGGCTGGCATGCGTGGAGGCTAGACCTCCCGGCGCAGCTTGTCACGGCACGTTGATCTGCACCTGATAGAAGGCACGTGAAGTCCCTGCAGAGGGATCTGTGAGTGTTTGTGTGCCATCATTCCCCACGACGACAGCCCCAGGAACGGTTTGCCAGCTTCCTGGCAGGAGAGTGCTGCTTTTAAGCAAGGTGAACGTGCGTCCATTGATGGCAGGCTGGAAGACCATGCGCTTCTGCGTCGGCTGGCCGGGAACGCCTTCAAGAGAAAAAACAAAGCGTGAAGCGCGGCTGTTCGGAACCAGGCCTGCCGTGAACTCGAAAAGATTGGTCTGGCCGTCTCCATCCGCATCCACGCCGGGTGCGGCGAGGGGATTGTTCGGGCCGAAGTACTGCACCTGCCAGCCGTCGTCGAGGCCGTCCGCCGCATAAAGGCCGAAGTTGTCCGCGACGGTGTTCTGAATGGTGATTGTGGAGGGCGCGCTGACGCCGCTGAAGGTGATCTGCAGGGTTGCGTCGGTGTTTGTGGACACAGCCTGAGCGGAGAGTAGCCCCGTGGCGCTGACGGATGCTGGTCCGGAATTCACACTCCAGGTAGCTAAAGCAGCGCTGACCGCGGTTTGCGTGCCATCATCAAGAACTTGTCGCAACGTGAGCTGGGTGGCGACGGCTTCGGGCACGGTCCCTGGCAAGGCGAGCAAGCTGACGGCATCCCGCAGCATCGAAGAGAAGCCTGCAGCGCCTTGGTAGGCCGCGCTGGAACTGATTTGCGATGCTGTGGCACTGAGATTCGAGTCTTGACGATACGATGCCGTAGCGGAGCGACCTCCAGCGGGATCCAAACTGGCCGCTGTGATCGAGTACGGCCCGCCAGAAGACTGGGCGAGGGCTCCATTCAAAGACACCAGAGTGAGGAATGCGATGCATTTCATGGCTGCGGGCAGGTTCACGGTCTGCGGTAGAGGTAATAAGCCTGTGGCAGGCGATAGCGATGGCCTTTGTCGCTCAGGGTGACACCAGCCGCACCGTCACCCGGCGAACCGCCCCAGAGAAGCATCTCAGAGCCGGTCCACACGCTGGCACCATAAGAGGCGGACGGAGCTCCAGTGCTTTCCAAAGCCACCCATGTGTCGGTTACGGAGGAGTATCTGCCACCTTGGAGCGTCGTGGAAAAAGTGGCGGGATTGTCTCTGGCCACGCCCCACAGGATCATTTCGGTGCCAGTCCAGACGGCAGTGGGATAGCTGGACGGGTGATTGCCCGTGGGAGCTCCGGACGTGGAGGGGCTTTGCCAAAGATCAGAGACGGGAGAGTAGGAACCGAAGCCGGGTGCCGAGTTCGAAGCGACAAAGGCCAACAAGTCGGCGCCAGTCCAGACTGCGGCAGGTGGCATGTAAGGAGGAGCAGAGAGTGCCATCGGCGTCTCCGCCATGCTCAACCATGAATTGGTGATTGGATAATAGCGGTAGCCATTCATGAGCCCGCCGCCGAAGACGATCATTTCACTGCCTGTCCAACGGCTCACATGTCCGAAGGTCGCGGTCGGGGCGTTGGTGGTCGAAGTCGCCGTTCCCCAGGAGTTGGTGGCGGGGTCGTAACGTCCGCCGGTGTTGACCGCCATGCCAACGCCGTCGGAAGTGCCGCCCCAGACGATCATCCGATTGACCGGTGAGCCGGCCCAAACGGCAGTGTGTTTGGTGCGAGCCGATGGGGGAAATGCCAGGCTGGTGGTGGTCCAGGTGTCAGTCAGGGGATTGTAGCGGGCTCCAGAATTCAGGGTGACGGCCATGCCGGGGCCGCCAGAGGTATCGAACTGCTGGCCGCCCCAGACGATCATCTCCGTGCCGGTCCAAACGGCGGTGTGGTTGAATCGGCCGGTGGGCGCGTTCAGCGACGGCAGCGGGGTCCAGGCACCGGTGGCGGCGTTGAAACGCGCCCCGTCGCCGAAGGTGGGATCATATCCAGTGGCGCCCGTGGTTGTGACGGTGCCGCCCCACACGATCAGGTCAGTGCCTGTCCACACCGCCGTGTGGCCGAAACGCGGCGCGGGGGAGCCGTTCATGAGGGGGCTCCATGTATTCGACGAGGGTTGGTATTCGCTGCCATGTTTCAAATACTTCGCCACGCTGGCATCGGGCAGGCCGGGGTCTTTCTGGATGCCGGCCCAGATGATCATTTTGCTGCCAGCCATGGTGACCGTGGCGGCCGTGCGTGCGGGAGGAACGTCCGCCGTGCTTAAAGCCTGCCACGCATTGGTGGCCGGGTTATAGCGGCCACCGTCATTGTATTGGACAAATGAAGGAGTGGGCACCGGCACAAACGCACTCCCACCCCAGACAATCATTTCCGTGCCCGACCATACCGCGTATTGTCCGCTACGCCCCGTCGGCGTGTTTGTGGTGGTGGTCGCGGTCCATGTGCCAAGCCCCGAAGCACCTGCGGGATTGAACTTGAAGCCCGTATTCAGGTAGCTGGTGCCTGCGCCGGAGACACCGCCCCAGACGATCATTTCCGTGCCGCTCCAAACCGTCGAAAACCCTGATTCGATCGCGGGATTGCCCGGCAGCGCAGGCAGAGCCTGCCATGCGTCCACCGTGGGGCTGTAGCGGCCTGCCCGTGGCGGCTCGGCAGTGCCCATGTTGCCTGCAAAAATGATCATCTCTGAGCCAGTCCACACGCCACTGTAGCTTATGGGAGCCGAGAGCTCCATGTTTGTGGCGGCCATGCTGGACCATGTGTTGGAGCCGAGGTTGTATCGTTTTCCTGGGAGCGGAACGGCTCCGCCTCCCGTGCTGGAGCCGAAACTCTGCGAGCTGGAGCTGCCGCCCCAGATCAACATCTCCGTGCCAGTCCAGAATGCGAGGTGGCCGGTGCGTGCGTCCGGGATGCCTGGTGGCGGGCCGCTGCTGTCGATGTTCGACGACATGCTGCTCCAAGTGTTGGTGGTGGGGTTGTATTTCCCGCCGGTGGCGAGGACGGTGGCCGGAGCGCTCGTGGTGTTTGTCGTTTGTCCGCCCCAGATGATCATCTCGGTGCCGGTCCACACAGCGCTGTGGCCGAAGCGGGCTTGGGGCGCACCTGCGAGCGAGATCGGAGCCCAGGCCCCGGTTGAGGGGTTGTAGCGAACACCACGGTTGATCGCCGCATAGCTGGCCATTCCGGCGCTTGTTGTGGGCGTGACTCCACCCCAGATCAGCAATTCGTTTCCGGTCCACACGGCCGTGTGCCCGGCGACGGTGTCACCGCTTGGGATGGGGATCCAGGTGCCTTCGGATTGAATCACCGCAGGATCCCGCACAAAACCCTGCGCGAGCAGCGCAGCGTTGTTCGCATCTGTCGAGCCAATGATGCCGCCAGAGGCCACGGCGCTGAGATTACCTGCTGCCAGATTTCCTGCTGCGGCACCAGAAGCCAGCTTCGCGGCCGTGATAGAGCCATCGGCGATGGAACCCCCGCCACCACCCCCGCCAACCCCTGGAGCGAGTTTGGCCGCGGTGATCGATCCGTCTGGCACGGTGGCTGCCATCATCGCGTAGCCGACTGCAGCAATCTTTTGATCCGGCGTCATCTGCTGGAAGCCGTTGGTTCCGTCATTGAACCACACACGCAGGCGGACGTCGCCGTTGGCAAACACCGTGGCTGGCACTGCGGTCATGTGGGTCAACGAAGTGTCGCCCAACTGCACGCTGTAGAGGCCGGAACTGACACTGATGCTGACCGCGGTTGTGGGCTGGCCGCCGCCACTGCTGCTTCCATCGTTGCTCCAGTAGGATTGTGAGCCGGCAGCATTCACCAAGGCGAACTTGAACTGACCTGTTCCGGTGAAGTTCACTCCGTTCACCGCCACGCGACCTTGGTAGTTCAACGTGGAAGGCACTTGCGCGACCAGCTCACTGGTCAGGCCAAACATCGCCAGACATGCAACCAAACAAGATTTCAGTTTCATAGTGCTGCGACGTTTATCAGGTATCACGTCGTCGTCATAGAAGTTTTTTGTGTAAACCGATCAGTGAAACCAAGGCTCCTTTAGGCTGATGCAACAGCGGAGGATTTGGATGGTGGAAGATGCCGCCGTAAGGCCCTCGGGTTGGTAAATTTACACATTCAGCCCATAAAACCTGATCGCATTCCCGCTCCACAGTTTGCGCTGCTCGCTGGCGGGGCGGGAGGAGATGATTTGCTTCAAGGCGCTCACCCAGTCGAGAGCGGGGCTGCCGAGGAGGCAGACAGGCCAGTCGCCGCCGAAGAAGACGCGGTCAGGGCCGAAGGTGTCAAGGCAGTGGTTCACGACGGGCGCGAGGTCTTCGGCGTGCCATTTTTCAGGTGGAACGAAGGCGACGATGCCGCTGATCTTGCACATGACGTCGGTCCGTGAGGCAGCGACCGCGTCGATGCCGCGTTTCCATTCGTCGGTGGTGCAGCTTCGCTTCAAACCGGGACCGAGCTTCGGATTGAAGGCCTTCGGATCGCCGTTGCCGCAGTGGTCGAGGACGAATCGCGTGTCCGGGCAGTGGCGGATGAGTTTGGCGGCGTCTTGCAGTTCGGTCGGGCGCATGGTGAGCTCGAAATTGAGGCCGTGTTTGCCGAGCGTCTGGACTCCGCGCACAAAATCGCCGCCCAGACAGACACCCTGCGGCGTGGAGGGACCGTGCAGCACCTGGCGCAGGCCTTTGACGATGCCGTTGCGGGCGTAGCGCTTCACATAACTCTCAAAACCGGCCGAGGCAGGCCGTCCGCCAATGGTGGCAGCGATGGTCGGCGTGATCCCAGCGCGGCATTGGGCCACGATGCCATCGGCTTCCTTGATGTGATCGCTGGTGGCGACATCGACCTCCATGTAAATGGCCTTCACATTCAGTCCGGCGAAGGCTTTCTGGTAATCGGCGTTGAGAAAGTCGTGCCGCAGCACTTCGGGAGCACCTTGGAGCCAGGGAAGATTCAGCGCCCGGCGGTCCCAGAGGTGCTGATGGGTGTCGATGATCAACGCATCCGGAGGACCGCCCAGCGTGGAGCAGGACGAGGTGGCGAGCGTGGTGGCGGAGGCGGTCTGGAGGAACTGGCGGCGGTTCATGGGACGAGCCATACGCGGAGTTGAAGGTTCGTTTCTCCGGCATTTGCCGTGCGGCCATTTTCCGCTAGCCTCCGCCCCTCATGGACCTCGCGCTCAATCCCCTCCTCGCCACCGTCAACTTTCTCGACTTCTCCTGGGTCACCAGTGCCGAGGCTTGGATCGCGATGCTGACGCTCACGGTGATGGAGATCGTGCTGGGCATCGACAACATCGTCTTCATTTCCATCCTGGTGGACAAGCTGCCCGATGCGGAGCGGCCCCGCGCACGGGTGCTGGGCCTTGGTTTTGCGATGCTCACGCGGATCCTGCTGCTGCTGTGCATTTCCTGGGTGATCCAGCTCAAGGATCCGCTGTTCGCCGTGTTTCATCATGACATTTCCGGCAAGGATCTGGTGCTCATCCTCGGAGGCCTGTTCCTGCTCTACAAAGCGACGGTCGAGATCCATCACAAAGTCGAAGGCCACGGTGAGGAGGAGAAAGCATTGTCCACCAAAGCCGCCCTCGGGCCCATCCTGGTGCAGATCGCCATTCTGGACATCGTCTTCTCGCTCGACTCCGTCATCACGGCGGTGGGGATGGTGGAGCACATCACGGTGATGATTGCCGCAGTGCTGATCTCCGTCGGTTTCATGATGGTCTTCGCCGGTTCGGTGAGTGATTTCATCAGCGCCCATCCCACCGTGAAGATGCTGGCACTGTCCTTCCTGTTGCTGATCGGCACCACGCTGGTGGCGGAGGGCTTCCACGTTCACTTCTCGAAGAACTACGTCTATTTCGCGATGGCGTTCTCGGTGTTCGTTGAGACGATGAACATCCGGATGAAGAAGAAGGCGGCCAGCCGCACGGCTGTCTGACACCGTCCGGCAAAAATGGCACAACAATGTGCCCATTTGCGTAAGTTTTGACACAAACAGCACCGCCCGGGATGGGCGGCTGTTGTGATGTGGACAGAGCTGGAGCCCTTGAAATTCAAGGGCTTCCGGGTGCATCGAGGTGGCTTGGCATGGCTGATGCAGAGGTAGGAGGCGGACATTGATTCCAAACCTCGAACCTCAAACCCAATCCAAATCCACCATGAAACTCATCCGCTCCACTCCTTCCAGCCTCGGTCGTGTGTCCGACTTCGATGAATGGTTCCGTCACCCCTTTGCCGGCCTGCCGTCACTGGGACAGTTCTTCAACAACCTGAGCGAAGTCTTCCCCGGCGTTCCCGGTGATCGTCTCGCCGTCGATGTGCACGAAGACAAGGACAACTACTACGCCAGCTTTGAAGTGCCCGGCGTGAAGAAGGACGACGTCAAAATCGAGCTGAACAACGGCCTGCTCACCGTCTCCGCGGAGAAACGCGAAAAGAACGGCGACAATGAAAGCAGCTTCAGCCTCACGCGCTCCGTTTCGGTGCCCGATGGCGTGAGCGCCGACGGCATCGCTGCGAAGCTCGAAGATGGCATCCTCAATGTGACCCTGCCCAAGGCGGAAAACCGCAAGCCGCGGACCATCGCCCTCAGTTGATCGACGAAACTCCACACCAGCCAGCACATCACAACCCCAATCCCATTCCATCCCATCATGAACGCAACCTGTGCCCCCCGCTCCACCGCCCCGGCCACCTCCGGTGTCACTGAATCGCTCCGCAAGCCGCTCTACAATGTCAGCGGCAGCGCTGAAGCCTATGAAGTGCGCATCGAAATGCCCGGCGTGCCTAAAAACGGCGTGAAAATCGACCTTGAGGACAACATCCTCACCGTGCGTGGCGAACGCACCGTGAACGTGCCGGAAGGCATGAAGGCCCTCCACCGCGAGCTCTCACCGCTCAGCTATCTCCTCCGCCTGCGTCTGAACACGCCGGTCGATGAGGACAAGATGAACGCGAAGCTCGAGGACGGCGTGCTCATTCTCCGCCTGCCGATCAAGGAAGCCGCGAAGCCCCGTCAGATCCCGGTGCTTTAAGACGCCCGGGAAAGTGACCATCGCCGCCTGCATCGCATGTTTGCGCGATGCAGGCGGCTGTTTTTTGTCTTCCAGCCCGGCACGATCTCGGCTAGTAGGCGGCCATGTCCATGGACAAGCCTGCTCCCGACTCACGTTCCCACGGTCACCAGCACTGGCCCATTGTGGTCGCCCTCGTCGCCGGTGTCGGCGTGGGAGTGGTGTTGCAAAAGATCGCGCATCCGGCCAGCGGGGGCGCTCCTGAATGGATCAGGAGTGTGATCGACTCCTGCCGCTTCATTTCGGACCTGTTTTTACGCGGTTTGAAGATGGTCATCGTGCCATTGGTCGTCGCCAGCATCATCAGTGGCATCGCGGGGCTGAAATCGCTGGATGGCTTTGCGCGGATGGGTTTGAAAACCTGGGCCTATTACCTGGTCGGCAGCCTCACCGCGGTGTGCGTCGGCCTGTTGATGGTGAACACTCTGAAACCCGGCCTCGGTGGCGATGGGAAGCCGAATCCCACGCTCAAAGCGGCGATGGACTCGGCCTTGCAAAGCAAAAGCGCCAGTGAGGTGGGCGAAGTCATGAAGAACGCCCAAGGTGGCGCCAGTTCGCTGGTGGACATCATCCGCCGTGCCATCCCGACGAACGTGATCGAAGCCTGTGCCAAGGGAGACCTGCTGGCGATCATCCTCTTCAGCATCCTGTTCGCCGTCGCGATGGTGCTCGTCCCTGGCGGTCCGCCACGGGCCTTGCAGGACGTGTTCAACCAGCTCGCCGATGTGATGACGCTGATCACGACCTGGGTGATGAAGTTCACGCCCCTGGCTGTGTTCTGCCTCGTCATCCCGGCGATTGCCGAAGTGGGCGTCGGCGTCCTGCAAAATCTGGTGCCCTATGTGCTCACCGTGGTCGGTGCCCTTCTCCTGCACACGCTGGTGATCCTGCCCGTCGGGTTGAAATGCGCCGGCGTTTCGCCGCTGAATCACTTCCGCAACATGAGCGACTCGCTGCTCATGTCCTTCTCCACCGCATCCTCCACGGCCACGATCCCCGTCACCATGCGCTGCATCCGCGAGGAGGCAAAGGTGAGCGAACGTGTGGCCTCCTTCGTCATTCCGCTGGGCGCCACGGTGAACATGAACGGCACCGCTCTCTACGAATGCGTCGTCGTCGTGTTTGCCGCCCAGGTGCTCGGCATCGACATGAGCCTCACGCAGCAGTTCACCGTCGTCCTGCTCGCTCTTGTGAGCAGCATCGGTGTCGCAGGCATTCCGGCGGCCAGCTTGGTGGCCATCATCATCATCATGCAAAACGCCGGTTTCAGTGAGGACGCCATCAAGGCCTCCCTCGGCCTCATCCTGACCATCGACCGTCCGCTCGACATGGCCCGCACGACGGTGAATGTCTTCGGGGACACGGTAGGTGCGGTGGTGATCGCGAAGTCGGAGGGGGAAACGCTGGACGAGTAGCGCATCACCGCGTTGGTTGACGGCCCCATGAGCCAGACTGCCAATCTCCACATCGCCTCCAACATCGCGCTGCCATCGCCGCGCACGATGGTCGCGGAAATCGCTCCCACCGAGGCGCAGACGGCTTTCATTGCCGATTCGCGCCGCGAGATTCGCGACATCTTGTTTGGCAATGACTCGCGCTTCCTCGTCGTGCTCGGTCCGTGCTCGATTCATGATCCGGAGGCCGGTTTGGAGTATGGGCGAAAGCTCGCCGCACTCGCGCAGGAGCTCAAAGACCGGCTTTGCCTCGTCATGCGCGTCTATTTTGAGAAGCCACGAACCACCGTCGGCTGGAAGGGCCTCATCATGGACCCGGACCTCGACGGCACCTGCAACATTCCAGATGGTCTGCGGCTTGCCCGACGCATCCTGCGCGATGTGATCGACCTCGGCCTGCCCACGGCCACCGAGCTGCTCGATCCCATCACGCCGCAGTACATCGCCGATTTGATCTCGTGGAGCGCCATTGGCGCCCGCACGACGGAATCGCAAACGCATCGCCAGATGGCCTCCGGTCTTTCGATGCCTCTCGGATTCAAGAATGGCACGTTTGGGCACATCGCGCCCGCCATCAATGCGATCAAAGCCGCGATGCAGCCGCAGACCTTCCTCGGCGTGAACGAGGACGGCGTGGCCTCCGCGGTCACCACCAGCGGCAATCCCGACTGCCACATCATCCTGCGCGGCGGCGAAAGCGGGCCCAACTTCGGCGCGGACAACGTCATGGAGACCATCGATGGCCTCGAAGCCGCGAAGCTGAAGCCCGCCATCATGATCGACGCCAGCCACGGCAACTGCGCCAAGGACCACCGCCGCATGCCGGATGTCTTCCGCGAGATCGTTCGCCAGCGTGCCGCAGGCCAAAAGGCCATCATCGGTGCGATGCTCGAAAGCAATCTCGTCGGCGGCAGCCAGAAATTCCCGCAGCCACTCGATCAGCTCATTCGCGGTCAGTCCATCACGGATGCGTGCATCGATTGGGAAACGACGGAAACGCTGCTGCGAGAGGCGCATGAAGCGCTGAAATGACGAATGAATGACCAAGTTCGAGGCTTCGAGTTTGAGTCATTCGGATTTCACTCCTCATTCGCCATTCTGGTTTCGTCATTCTTCGCCACGCGTATCCTTCCAGCATGAACGACCTCGCCGAAAGCATGCGCCGTGATCTGGAGGAGATCGGGCGCACCTTCATGCCTTTCGGCAAATACGGGCCGCAGCATTTCCCACCGAACGGTGTGCCGATTTACGATATTCCGGCGGAATACCTGGGCTGGTTTGCCAACAGAGCCGGATTTCCGAAGGGGCGGCTGGGCGAACTGCTCCGCATGGTGCATCAGATGAAGGCAGACGGCTCCGATGTCGTGTTCGACGTGTTTCGAAAACGAAACGGCCGCACGGATCTCAAACCGGCGAAGCAGAAGACCTGGAAGTTTGAGGAGTGACCCCGCTCACCCACGGATCGGCGGGCCATACCAGACGTAGCACATCAGATAGACGATGATGCCGGTCACGGAGACATAGATCCAGATCGGGACGGTCCACTTGGACATCCGGCGATGCTTGTCGAAGCGGTTCTTGAGCGCCGGCAGCACGGTCATGATGATCATCGGCAGATTCAGCACGGCGAGCGGGATGTGTGTGCCGAGGATGATGATGTAGATCCACCAAGTGATGCCGCCCCCCGCGAACTTCACATGACCGACGGTGAAGTGATAATAGAGGTAGCAGCCAAGGAACGCGGCCGAGAACAGCAGCGCGATGCTCATGCTGGCGATGTGCCCTTTGCGCAGACCGGCGGCGATGGCGATCTTCTGGGAGTCGCCGCTGGCCATGCCGCGTGTGGAGGCCTTGATGAGCACCAGGCCGAGCAGGATGTGAAACAATGCGCAGCCGTTAAAAATCGTGTAGAGCTTCGGGAGGTCAGTCGCGTCCATGATTCAGTTCGTGCCGGGGGCCTTGTGCGGGTTCTTTTTTTGTTCGTCGAGCAGGTAGCGCAGGTCTTTGCGGATCTGTTTGTCCCAGAAGGCCTGGGCTTCAGGGTCTCCATTCAGGATGTCCTCCAGTCCACGCACGTGGCCGAGGTGATCGATGACGGCGACGCGCAGGTCGTGGATGTACTTGTCGTCTGGCGAGAGGCGCTCAGCCTCAGGCATGTCCTGCACGGGCCGGAACTGCACCTGGCTGGTCATGAACTTGCGCACGGCGTCTTTTTCACCGTTCAGGAACCACCAGTTGGCGTCGTCCTTGATTCCCAGGCCGCGAGCGAACTTCTGCATCATCTCCGGCGTGTCGTCGGCATCAAGGGTGAAGCTGAGGAAGTGCAGGTTGGGCTCGTTGGCGAATTCCTCGTGCAGTTTCTTCAGTTTCGCGATGACGGCGGCGCAGCCACGTGGGCAGCGGGTGAAGACCCACGAGATGACGAGCACCTTTCCCTTCAGTTCCGCGAGGTGGACCTTCTTTCCACTGCGCTCAGTCAGTTCGAGGTCTTTCTCCAGACGGCCGATCACGGGCGGTCGGTCGGCGTTGTCGATGCGGGAGCGATAGACGAGGTAGTTGTAGAAAACGACGATGCCGAGCATCGCGATGATGATGGGCGCCCAGATCGAGAGGGGATGCAGCGGCGTTTTGGCGGGAGGTTCATTCATGGCGTGGGCAGGTTACGCGCGTTTCCAGGCGAGGAGGGATACGATCAGGATGGCCGGGAGATACATCAGCGTGCAAAAGAAGAGCTTGCGGGCGGTGGCGCGTTCCGGCTGGCGGTTGAAACGAACCGCGAGGTGGCACAGCCAGCCGCTGAGCAGCAAGGCAGGCGGCAGAAACCACCACGCATGCGCCACACCGGCATAAACGGGATAAAACATCAGCAGCACGGTGCTGACCGCGTAAAGCAGCGCATGCCGCGAGGTGCGCGTGCCCATCTCGTCATCATTGGCGAGCATCACGAAGCCGCCTTTGCGATATTCGTCCCGGTACATCCAGTTGATGGCGAGGAAATGCGGGAGCTGCCAGAGGAACAGCAGCAGGAAGAGGTAGATCGCACCGGGTTCGAGCATCAAATCCCAGCGGAAGTGCGGCGTGGTGTTTGCCGGCAGCGGTCCTGCCGCGCCCGCCCAGCCGATGAGCGGCGGCAGGGCCCCGGAAACCGCACCGACGAGCGTGTTGGTGGCGCTTTGACGCTTCAGCGGCGTGTAGATGAAGAGATAGGTCGCCAGCGTGGCTGCGGTGAGCGCCGCCGCCTCCATGTTGACGCGAATCGTCAGATGGATCAGCGCCCAGGCGCTCAACAGCCAGCCGATGCCAAAGGCGGCGGACGGACTCACGCGGCCGGAGGGCAGGGGACGGTCCGCCGTGCGCTCCATGCGTGAATCCGGCTCGATTTCCATGAGCTGGTTGAACACAGCCGCTCCAAAAGCCGCCAGCGTGCTGCCGATGATGGTGTGAAACAGCAGCCAGAAGTCGAAGCCCTTTGGCGCACGCAGCCAGAAGCCCACAAACGTGGTGACGATGACGAGCGCACTGAGGCGGAATTTCGTCAGGGTCAGCAGGTCGCGGGCGGTCATGGCGGACTAGCGGAAAAACTTCTTCGCCTTCTCGAAGAAGCTCTCCTCCATCGGAGAGGTTTGTTCGCCGAGGGACTGGGCAAAGTCCTCCAGCTTCGCGCGTTGCTCCGCGCTGAGTTTCGTCGGCACGGCGATCTGCACGTGGACGTAAAGGTCGCCGTGGCGGTCCTCGCCGAGGATCTTCATGCCTTTGCCGCGGAGGCGGAAGGTGGTGCCGTTCTGGGTGCCGGCCGGCACTTTGACGGTGGCCTTGGCCTCCATGGTGGGGACGGTGATCTCGCCGCCCAGGGCTGCGATGGCGAAGGAGAGCGGCATGTCGCAGTGCAGGTCGTTGCCTTCACGTTCAAAGATCTCGTGCTGCTTGACCTGGATGACGATGTAGAGGTCGCCGGGCGGGCCGTTTTTGATGCCGAGGTCGCCGTTCCCGGTGGAACGCAGGCGCGAGCCGTCCTCAATGCCTGCGGGCACTTTCACACGAACTTTGGTGCGTTCCTTGGTGCGGCCGGTGCCGTGGCAGGCGCGGCACGGATCGCTGATCGTTTCGCCAGTGCCGCTGCAGTCGGGGCAGGTCTGCTGGATCTGGAAAAAGCCGCGGGAGCTGATCACCTGGCCCACGCCACCGCAGGTGCGGCAGGTCTTTTTGCCGCCGCCACTGGCGGAGCCGGAGCCGGAGCAGGTCTTGCAAGAGGCGCTGCGCTCGTATTCTATCTCGCGTTCGCAGCCATGCGCGGCCTCTTCAAGCGTGATCTCCATGCCGTAGCGCAGATCGCTGCCGCGTTGGGGGCCATCACGTCGGCGGCCACCGCCGCCACCTCCACCGCCAAAGAATTGCTCGAAGATGCCGCCGCCCCCGCCGCCGAACACCTCGCGGAAGATGTCGAACGGATCGTGGAATCCACCGCCTCCGCCGCCAGGGCCACCCATGCCACCCTGGAAGGCGGCGTGGCCGTAGCGATCGTAAGCAGCACGTTTCTGGTCGTCGCTGAGGACGTCGTAGGCTTCACCAATCTCCTTGAACTTCTCCTCGGCGGTCTTGTCGCCGGGGTTTTTGTCGGGGTGGAATTTCACCGCCAGCTTGCGGTAGGCCTTCTTCAGGTCGTCGGCAGAGACGTCACGCGGGACGCCCAGGACTTCATAATAATCGCGTTTGTCGGCCATTGAGAATGGGGATGCTTTGTTCGGAATGCGGAATCGTTTACGCCGCGGCGGCTCCACTGGAGACGATCACGCTGGCGGCCCGCAGCAGGCGGTCCCGGAGCTTGTAGCCTCTGCGTGTGACACGGAGGACGGTGCCTTCCGGCACGGTGGCGCTGGCTTCCTGGGCCACGGCTTCGTGGAGGTTCGGGTCGAAGGTCTTTCCCAGGGCCTCGATTTCCTGCACGCCGCTGTCACGCAGGAAGTCCTGGATCTGGCGGTTCACCATGCTCATGCCCATGAAGATCATGGACTTCTCGGATTCAGCCCGTGCAGCCTCCAGTCCCATGTCAAAGTTGTCGAGGATGGGGAACAGTGAGCGGAGAAGGTCGGCGTTCGCGTAGGCGCGGGCTTCCTGGGCCTCGCGGGCGCTGCGTTTGCGGAAGTTGTCCAGCTCCGCCTGGCTGCGGTAGGCCAGATCTTTCCAGCGTTCAGCCTCCTGGGCCAGGAGCACCATGGGATCGGCAGGCGGGGCGTTTTCGGCGGCAGTTGCTTCTTCGGCAGGGGCTGCGGTGGACGGAACGGCTTCGGCGTCCGTCGGCGGGGTGGTTTCGGGACTCGGTTCGGTCATAGGGGGGGAATCTCGCGGTTTTTGGGGGCCGCGACTATGCCGTCTTCTGCATCGCAATCAAGGTGATGTCATCGTGGGAGCGCCGGCCCTTCAGGAAGTGCTCCAGATCGGCGATGATGCCGCCGATGACGGCCTTCGGGCCCTGGGTGGCATATTTCGCCAGCTTCTCCTGCACCCGCTCATCCCCGAACTCCATTCCCTTCGCGTCCATGGCCTCGTTCACACCGTCCGTGTAGAGCAGCAGGCAGTCGCCCGGCTCCATCTCGAAGCTCTCGTCTTTGGTCACGCGCTCGAACACATCGCCCTTGTCGATGCCGACGCCGAGGCCCGGCGGGTGAATCAGCTCCACCTTGCCAGTGGCCTTGCGCCAGAGCAGCGCGGCATTGTGGCCGGCCCGTGCCATCGTGACTTTGGAGCCGTTCTTGTCCACCACCACATAGGACATGGTGATGAACATGTCCTCGCGGATGTCCGGGGCGATCAGGCGGTTCACCGCAGCCAGCACAGCGCTGGGGGAGGAGGAGGAGGCCGCCTTGGAGCGCATCAGCGTGCGGCACATCACCGTGATCATCGCGGCACCGATGCCTTTGCCTGAGACGTCTGCGATCACAGCGCCAAACTCCCCGCCGGGCACCTTCAAAAAGTCAAAGTAGTCGCCACTGAGCGTGCGGGCCGGCAGGTTCCGCCCGGCGATGATGAAGCCCGGCACCTCGGGATCGCGGTCTGGCAGCAGCACCTGCTGGATCTGGCTGGCATTCTGCAGTTCCTGCTGGTCCATGCGGTTTTTCGCCGCTTCCTGGTGCGACATCGCATTGGCCAGCGCGAAGGCGGACTGCTCGATGAGCGAATTGAAGACCTCGAAGTCGTTCGCGTTGTATTTGCGCGAGTCTTTTGAGGAAGTGACGGCCAGAACGCCCAGCTTGCGTGTGCCGAAGCTCAGCGGACCGATCATGGCGGTGACGTTTTGCTGGGACGTGACCGGATTCTGCCCCAGCCGGGCGTCTTTGCCGATGTCGGCCGCCATCTCGGTCTTCTGCTGGGTGAAGATGCTGCCCAGCAGGCCTTGATCGTGGGTGATCGCGTGCATGCGCAGAGTGCTCAGCAGCGTGGCGGGATTCTCCTTCATCTGCTGGCGCACCCGCTCCGGAAGCGTGATCAGCGGGGCGCAAAAGTCCGAGTAATGACGCGGCACGAGCTGTTGGGAGGCCTCGTCGATCAGATAGAGCGCACCGCCAGAGCTCTGTGTCACGCGGATCGCCCCCTCCACGATCAGCCGGTACATGGATGCCTGCTGGTCATCCCGCCAGATCGCCTCCCCCAGGTCATGCAGGTAGTGAAACATCCGCCTCTCTTCGGCCACGATCGCCTCCTCCTCGGCACGCAGCGTGGCGATGGCACGCTTCTGCCGATGTGCGAACCTGCCCAGCATCACGAGTCCCGCCGACAGCAGCAGCACAATGAGGACGAGAAGAGCAGTGGTCATGGTGTCAAACGGCGTCCCCGGCCCACCCGGGCAGCGCCTCAGCCGGGAACAGCAGCCGTGCCAGCCTCCAGCTCTTTTTCCAAAAACTCGATCACGTCGTGGAAACGACATTCATTGGCGGGGCTCAGGCCTGCCAGGGCCTGATGCGCCGAAAGGACGTGCTGGGTCTGCGTCTCGCGGCATTCCGCGCTGGATTCGCCGCAGTTTTGCAGCGCATGGCAGGCCTCACGGCGTTCGCTCGCCCACATCTTGCCGTCGCGATCCAGCTCCAGGATGTGATCCAGCCCCAGGCTGGTCAGAAGCTGGAGATTGCGCTGGTTGGCGTTCAGCACGCTCAGAGAGCCGCCGGCGCTCGCTTCACGCAAAGTCAGTGCGGTGCCGGTCAGCATGCCCAGGAAGGTGGAATCCATCATCGGACAGCGCTCCAGATCCACCACGAGCTGCGTCATGCCCTGGGAGATGACCTTCTGCAGCGCCTTTTTGGCCTGCAGGCTGTTTTGAAAGGTGCCCCGTCCGTCCACCCTCATCCAGAACACGCGTCCGATGATGCCGACAAGAATATGAGTGGGAGGGGTCATGCAGGGGATGGGTTAATTCCAGAGCGCGGACTGCTGGCTGACCAGCTCCTCCTTGCCACGCAGCACGCTGACGCGCCACGCGATCACCCGGCCGCTCTTTTGATACTCTGGGCCGGTCACCTGGAATTTCGAAACATTGCTGCGTCCGATGGCATCGACGATCTGCTCCTGCACTCGCTTCGAGAGGCCGGAACGCTCCTGCTGGTACTCAAACTTCACCGTCACCGGCCCGCTGCGGTCGTCCGCCTTCCAGAATATCGTGTAGTAATGGCCGAAACGGTCGATGATCTCCTGCTTCGTCACCGCACCATGCAGAAAATGCTGGCGCTCGAAGACCACGGTCGGGTCGATGGTTTGCGGAACGTAGTTCGGCATCAGGTGGTAGTATTTCACCTTCCCGATCCGGCCTCCGGGGCCATCGACGGCGCTCGAACACGCGGAAAGCAGAAGCGCCAGGATGGCAAGGCATCCGAAGCGAAGGCGGGAGGAGCGTGACTCGGTCGTCATGGAAACCGGAATATTGAATCAGGACGCATGATGTCAACGTCCCCTTCGATTCTTCGCAACTTCACGGCGGAATTCACAAAAGCGAAACAGGATCCACATCCCAGGTCACGATCACGTCCTCCGGCAGCGTCGTCGCCTGCATCACCGTCTGAATGTGGCGGCACAGCGGCCGGATTTTCGGCGTGCGCAGGAGAAGTTGATACCGGAACTGCCCGTGGGACTTCGCCAGCGCGCATGGCGCCGGCTCGCCCATGATCACCTCCTCCGGCAAATCGACCACCAGTCTGCGATGCAGCGTTTGCAGGGCAAATTCAGCCCGCGCCTGGTGTTTGCCCCGGCTGGCAAGGATCACGACATGGGAGAACGGCGGATAATGAAAAGCCCGCCGCTGCTCCAGTTCCTGCTGTGCGAAGCCCTCAAAGTCGTTGTGACGTGAAAACTGCACCGCCGGGCTGTGCGGCGCGTAGGTCTGCACCACCACCTCTCCTTTGATCTCCCCACGTCCGGCCCGTCCGGCCACCTGCACCAGCAGTTGCAGCGTGCGTTCGGCAGCACGGAAATCCGGCAGGTTGAGCGCCAAATCAGCATTCAACACGCCCACCAGCGTCACATTCGGGAAATCCAGCCCCTTGGCGATCATTTGGGTGCCGATGAGGATGTCGAGCTTCTGCGCCCGGAAATCCCGCAGCAAATCACGAAGCTGGTTCTTCCGCTGGATCGTGTCCGTGTCCACGCGGGCGATTCTGGCCTGCGGAAACACCTCCCGCACCACCGCCTCGACGCGTTCTGTGCCGAAACCGGCGAATTTGAGGCCGGGTTCGTGGCAGGAGGGACATTTCGACGGCGGCAGCCGGCGTGAGCCGCACACATGGCAGACGAGACGGTTTTCGTGCTTGTGCAGCGTCATCGGGATGCTGCAATCCTGGCACTGCACGGTCTCTCCGCACGAAAGGCAGCTCAGCGAGGTGTTGAAGCCGCGCCGGTTCAAAAACAGGATCGTCTGCTCCTTCTTCTCCAGCCGCGAAGTCACCGCCGCCCGCAGCTTTTCGGAGAGGATGCCGGCGTTCACCACGCTCACGCCGGTGCCTTTGCGCCGTTCCATGCGCATGTCCACGATGCGGATCAGCGGCAGCGTCTTGCCATCCGTCCGCTGCGTCAGTTTGATCAGCTCATACTTGCCCGTGGACGCGTTCTCGAACGATTCCAGGCTCGGCGTGGCGCTGCCGAGCAGAATGACGCACGATTCGATGGCGCCACGCACCACGGCGAGATCACGCGCATGGTAACGCGGCGTCTCGTCCTGCTTGAACGACGGTTCATGCTCCTCATCGACGATGATGATGCCCAGCCGCTCCAGCGGCGCGAAAATGGCGCTGCGGGCGCCGATCACGATGTCCGCACGGCCTTCGTGGATCTTGAACCACTCGTCGTGGCGCTCTCCATCGCTCAGATGGCTGTGCAAAACGGCGATCCGTTCGTGGCGCCCTGAGAACCGCGCCTTGAAGCGCTCGATCGTCTGCGGTGTCAGGCTGATCTCCGGTACCAGCACCAGCGCCGTGCCGCCCAGTTCCAGCACGCGGGCGATGCTTTGCAAATAAACCTCCGTCTTGCCGCTGCCGGTGATGCCATGGAGCAGAATCGGCTTCGTTTTTTCACCGGACTCGACGGCGGCCACGATCCGCGTGTGGGCGGCTTTTTGCTCCTCCGTGAGCGTCAGCGGCTGGCTGGGCAGGAATTCCTCGTCCTGAAACGGATCGCGCTCCACGCGTACCTCGCTGCGGGTGATCCAGCCGGCCTTGAGCAGCGCCTTCAGCACCGTGGCCGCACGGGGCACGTCCTGGCGGATCTGGCTCAGCGTCGCCTGGCCTTTGAAACTGCGCAGCACCTCGATCACACGCGCCTGCATCGGTGCTTTGTGCTGCAGCTTCTCAAAAGCCTCCGCCGTCGGGTCCTTCACCAGGCTGAGATGGCTGTCCGTCACGAAACTGCCCGGTTTTTCCCGCACCGCCTGCGGCAGCATCGTGCGCAGCACTTGATGCGGCGCCACGAGGTAGTACTCGCCGATCCAGCGGGCCAGTTTGATCAATCCCGGCGTGAACATCGGCCGCGCACCGATCAGCGAGGCGATTTCCTTCAGCCGGCCGCTGTGCGCGGACTCGCGTGGCAGTTCCAGCACGACCGCGTTCGTGCGGCGGTTCTGCAGCGGCACCGTCACGCGTGATCCCACCACCACCTTGTCCGCCAGCTCGTCCGGGATGGCGTAATCGAGCTCCATCGCCGCTGAACCTTCGAGCTGCACGCGTGCGATGCGCTTCGCGGCCGGTTGCGGCGTGGCCACGTCCAACGCGACGCCAAACAGATCGCTCTGTGTGGACGTGTGCGTCTTCTTGCTCGCGACCGGTGCCATGGAAGCCACCCTAGACGCCTCGAATCCCGCGCCCAAATGATTCTTCTTTTGAGAAACAAAACCGCCCGTGCCACAGTTCACACGCAGCAGCACGTGGCGAAGGCATGTGGAACTTTCTGACAGAGCATTGGCGCGACGGCGTGGAGATCATCATCCTCGCCGCGTTGGCGTATCACGGTTATCTGTTCTTCCGTGCCACACGTGGCGCGCGCATCCTGACCGGGCTGCTGGTCCTGCTGCTGAGCCTCGCGCTCATCTCTCTTTTGCTGGAGCTTTCCGTCATCAGCAGCCTGCTGCAGCGCTTCTCCGTCTTCCTGGCCATCGCGCTGGTGGTCATTTTCCAGCCGGAATTGCGCCGTGTGCTGGCCGAGCTGGGCAGCAGCCGCATCTTTTCCTTCAACCGGCCGGACCCGGAGGCGCTCGATCTGCTGTTCGAGGCCATGCAGCAGCTCTCCGCACGCCGCTGCGGCGCTTTGTTCGCGCTGAAGCGCGGCATTGATCTCAAACCACTGGCGGAATCCGGTGTGGAGCTGGATGCGGTCATCTCCAGCGAGCTGATCACCACCATCTTCCATCCCAAGACCACGCTGCATGATGGCGGCGTCATCATCGATCAGGGTCGCATCGCCGCAGCGGGCTGCGTCTTTCCGGTGAGCCAGCGGGACGTGCAGGACCGCGCCATCGGCCTGCGGCATCGGGCGGGCATGGGCGTCACCGAGGAAACAGACGCGATCGCGCTGGTCGTCTCCGAGGAGAGCGGCGCCCTGTCGCTGTGCTATCAGGGCCGGCTGGAGCACGATCTGGAGCCGGACGAGCTGCGCCGGCGGATCAATGAAATCTTGAACGAAGGCGCTGGCGCTGGCGCCCACACCGAAGCGGAGGGCGGTCATGAACTGGGGACACCGGCTTAAAGAAATCATCACCCGCAACTGGCGGGAGAAGATCATCTCCGTCGTGCTGGCGTTCCTGTTCTGGTACATGATCAAGGCCCAGGATGTGCGCCACACGCCAGCCTACCTGCCGCCGCAGCAGGTCAAGGTCACCCCCGCCATTCCCGCGCCATCGCAACTCGCGCCGACGCTGCAGCCGAATCCGCAGGTCGCTCCGCAGCTGAACCCGGTCGTTCCGCCGCCTGTCACCGACCCCGAAGTCACCCCGGAAAACGCGGCCGGAATCGGCAAATCCACCGGGCTTTGACACTTCGGACGTTCTGCGTTAGAACCGGCGGCCTATGTCTGAAAAGCGCCAGTTCTTCGGCACCGACGGCGTCCGTGCCGTGGCCAACCGTCATCCCATGACCCCTGAGTTCGTCATGCGCCTAGCGCAGGCGGCAGCCGTCGTTCTCGGCGGCAAAACGGAAGGTGGTGACCGTCCCAAAGCCGTCCTCGGCCGCGACACACGCGCCTCGGGCGAGATGCTGGAGTGCGCCCTGGCCGCCGGACTGAATTCGGCCGGTGTGGATGTCATTCTGGCCGGACAACTTCCCACACCGGCCATCGCCATGCTCAGCGCGCAGCTCGGAGCGCAGATGGGCGTGATCGTTTCGGCCTCCCACAACCCGTTCAAGGACAACGGCGTCAAATTCGTCCACGGCGACGGCCACAAGCTCAACGACAAGACCGAGATCGCCATCGAGAAGCTCGTGCTCGGCACCGACGACACGCCGCGGCCCGAAGGTCGTGGCATCGGCCGCATCACGAAGCTCGCGGATGGCGTGGAACGCTACGTCGCCCACGCTGTCGCCTCGATGGAAGGCATCCGCCTGGATGGAATGCGTGTCGCGCTGGACAACGCGCACGGTGCCGCCGCCTACACCAGCGCCCTGGCCCTGGAGCACCTCGGCGCGGACGTGCAGGTCTTTCATTCCGAGCCGGATGGCTTCAACATCAATGAGGAATGCGGCTGCACGCACTCCGAGGAGATCGAGCGCATCGTCCGTTCCTCGCAGGCACAGGCTGGCATCGCCCACGATGGCGACGCCGACCGCATCGCCCTTTGCGATGAAGAAGCGATCGCCCTCGACGGCGACGAACTGATGGCCATCGCCGCCGAATCGATGCTGCGCAAAGGCACGCTGAAGCAGAACACGCTCGCGGTGACGATCATGAGCAACTACGGCCTTGATGATCTCGTCTCCCGCATGGGCGGCCGCGTCATCCGCACCGGCGTCGGTGATCGCTACGTGCTGGAGGAAATGCGCTCACGCGGCCTCAATTTCGGGGGCGAGCAGAGCGGCCACATCATCTTCGGCGACTGGGCCACCACCGGCGACGGACTCATCGCCGGCCTGCAGGTGCTGCGCATCATGAAGGAGACCGGCGAGCCGCTCAGCCAGCTCCGAAAGTGCCTGAAAAAGTTCCCCCAATGCGCCCGCAACCTCCGCGTGCGCACCAAGCCGCCCGTCGATCAGCTCGTCGAGGCGCAGAAAATCATCAAGGAGACCGAGAAGAAGCTCGGCGACTACGGCCGCGTCCTCCTGCGCTATTCCGGCACCGAATCCCTCATCCGCCTCCTCGTTGAAGGCCGCGATGTCGAATACCTCGAAGCGCAGGCCGACAAGATCGCGTCAGCGGTGCTGGCGCAGATTGGGTAACACCAGTTCGCTGTTCTCGGTTCGCCGTTCTCAGTTGGAGGCGATCAACCGCGAACGGAGAACCGCGAACGGAGAACAGTCATGCATTACTTCATCACCGGCACCGACACCGACGCAGGCAAGACCTATGTCACCTGTCTGTTGCTGGAGGCGTTGAAACGCGAAGGCAAGCGTGTCGCTGGCTTCAAGCCCTTCGTCTGTGGTCAGCGTGATGATGCCATTCATCTCGCGAACGCTAGCAACGACGGATTGACCGTCGAAGACGTGAATCCGGTGTGGTTTAAGGTTCCCGCCGCGCCGTATGCCGCTTCGTTGATGGAAAACCGCCGTTTCGAGCTGAACGACGTCATCGCCAGGTTCCACGAACTCACCGAAAAACACGATCACGTGTTGGTGGAAGGCGCAGGCGGCTGGGAAGTGCCGCTGAACGAGTTTTCCACCATGGCGGACTTCGCGCAGCGTCTCGCCCTCCCGGTGATCGTCGTCGTGAACAACAAGCTCGGCTGCCTCAATCACACGATCCTCACCGTGCGCAACATCCAGGCCCGCGGCCTCACCTGCGCCGGTGTTTTGCTCAACTACGTGAACGACGAGCGCGACGCCGCCAGCATCTCCAACCGCATGGCCCTGGAGCATTTCCTCGACGTGCCCGTGCTCGGCGAAATCATGCACGGAGAGACGGAGATCGACTGGCCGTTGTGACAAACGGGTCGTGAGGGTGTGGGGGCAGGCCGTTGAACCCGGATTCTAAAGCTGGCGTAATCGGGGCATTCCCGCCCCGGAGGCCTTCGGGTTGAAAACATTTCACGGAGTCGGAGATACATCAGGGCAGGTCGTCTGCATCGCAGGGCCGAAGTCCAACGAGTTCCCGTCATGCAGCCCTGGGTTCGCACAACACAAGTTTAGCCATTCGCGCAGCCCTTTGCGGCTCACGCATTGCCTCGCAACACCCGTCGTGGACGAAACGGCAACGTGGCACCTGAGACAAGGAAACCGCACATAATGCCAGTGGGAAAAATGACGGCGGCATAACTCCAGAGCACGATAAACGGTGCCCAGAGATAAGGGATGATCATGAGGACGGATCCAATGATCGGGCTGAGAACTCCCATCACCGTCGAACTCCAAACAGTCCACCCCACATTGTGCAGTTCGATGAACTTTTGACTGCCACCATGACACTGGCTCGTTTCGCAATGCGCGTGAGCGACGGCCCCATCTTCCCCGCAGCGCTCAGAACGATGATGTCACCGGGCAGTGAACGCATCATTTCGACCACCGCAGGCGTGGGACGGCTGAGATCGTTCTTCGAGTTCTTCCAGACTGGTCGGCAACATGCGCGGATATAAGGATGCTTTTCGTCTTTGGAAA
>NZ_JACSRD010000092.1 GCF_014879935.1 Prosthecobacter sp. | reverse complement strand
CTTGCGCTGGTCGGCGACCGCCCGTTGATCGCCAAAGCCCATCTCCCGCATGAGCGTTCCCCAGGAGCATCTGGCTTCGCGTCGCCATCTGAAGTCTCGCGATTCGCAGTGGGCTCGCGCGCTGGCGAACTGGCTGGGCCGGGCCGGAGTGCCCCCGGACGCGATCTCGGTGATGAGTGTCGCCTTCGCCGGCGGAGCGATGGCCTGCTTCCTCGTGGCAGGCGATCAAACTCATGTCCCGGGAATCGTCGGTGCCTGGCTGGGGGCCATCGTCTGCATCCAACTGCGGCTGCTGTGCAATCTGATGGATGGCCTGGTGGCGGTGGAAGGTGAACACGGATCACCCGTGGGTGCGATCTTCAATGACGCGCCGGACCGGGTGGCGGATGTCTTGATTTTGGTGGGGGCCGGCTACAGCGGCGCGGGAGACCCTGGCGTGGTGAAGCTTTTCGAAGTGATCCCCATGGGCTGGTGCTGCGCGGTGGTGGCCGTCTGGACGGCCTACCTGCGGACCCTCGGCGCCTCATTGACCGGAACGCACGACTTTCGTGGCCCGATGGCCAAGCAGCATCGCATGGCCGTGCTATGCGTCGGCGCTTTGATCGAACTGGTCCAGCATTTGACGGACGGATCACGGAACGGCGTGCTGTTCGCGCTGACGGTCATCTTTTTCGGCGGTTTGTGGACCTGCTGGCGGCGAATACGTGCGATGGCGGCCACTTTGAAGCAACCCAAGCCTCGCCCTTGAAACCCAACTCAAACTGCGCGGCCGTTGGAATATCCGCCGGATTGACGCGTCTTATCCCCACTGCGACCCCGTTCCATTGCAACTCCCCCAACTGACATGAAAAGAAACCTCCTCATCCTCACGGCTGCCTTGCTGGCGGCTTTTGCCACAGCCGCTGACTTCCCGAAAGGCAGCCCGCATTTTGCCACCAGCGCGGACACCGTGCTCAAGGCTGCCAAAGACAACGGCAAGCCCACCATCCTCGTCTTTTCCGCCTCCTGGTGCGGCCCCTGCCAGGAAATGAAGAAGGACGTGTATCCCAGCGCGGCCGTGAAGCCCTTCCACGACCAGTTCAACTGGGCCTACCTCGACATCGATGTGGCAGCCAACAACAAGCTGTTCGAGAGCTACAAGCTCGAGTCCGTCCCTCACCTGCTCTTCCTCAGCGCCGCAGGCAAAACGCTGGACCAGCAGGAAGGCTCCTCAACACCGGAGGAATTCGCCACGAAGCTCAAAGGAGTGCTGAAGAAAGCAGACGGTGCCAAAACCGCCGCCAATTGAGGTTCTGCCCCGCCAGCTCCCATTTATCAGCCCACCTCGCCCCGCGCCCCGGTTTCTCGCGAAGCCGGGGCTTGTTGTGTGTCCGTGGTGCGACTGAAATCAGAGATTGCTTTCAACGGTGACATGCCTCAAAATGGAAGCTCGTAAAAGGAAAGTTAATAATCAGCATATTGTTAATAACGATGCGCCTCACTCCCGTTCTTCTCCTTGGGCTCGCCGCCTGCGTGCTTTCCTCATGCTCGTCGTCCGGGCTACTGAACAAGAACGCCAACCGAATCACGTCGGTGCGCACCACGGCCTACACGCACAGCGAGTCCGACCACATCATTTACGGAGCCCGCACGGCAGTCGGCACGAATCTGAAGTATGGAAACGTGCGCAGCGCTGCCGCAGACTGGTCGGTGTTCCCGGTGGGCACCATTTTCCAGATCGAAGGCCTGCCCTACGTCTATCAGGTGGACGACTATGGTTCCGCGCTCGTGGGAACCAACACGATTGACCTCTACAAGCCCGACAAGGCCACGATGAAGGCCTGGGGTGTGCGGAATGTGAACATCAAGGTGATCAAATGGGGCTCATTCTCCAAAAGCCTGTCCATCTTGAAGCCGCGCACGGCCTATCCGCACATCCGTCGGATGATCTCCCGCATCGAAACCAGCACCTAAGCACCCGACCCGTCAAGGTGACCAAACAGGAGCGCGCGGCCTTCATTCTCAAACGGCTGGGGGAAATGTATCCCGATCCGCCGATTCCCCTGGATCACACCGACCCTTTCACGCTCCTGGTGGCCGTCTTGCTCTCCGCCCAGTGCACGGATGTCCGGGTGAACCAGGTCACCCCGAAACTTTTCGCCTTGGGGAGGTCGCCCGACAAACTCGCCAAGGCGTCTCTGGAAGAAATCGAGGCCATTGTCAGGCCATGCGGCCTCGGCCCCCAAAAAGCCCGGGCCATCAAGGAACTCTCACGCATCCTCGTCGCGGAACACGACGGCAAGGTGCCGGCCTCGCTGGAGGAACTGGAGAAACTGCCCGGGGTCGGCCACAAAACGGCCCAGGTCGTGATGGCCCAGTCCTTCAACGTGCCATCTTTCCCGGTGGACACTCACATTCACCGGCTGGCCCAACGATGGAATCTGACCGCAGGCAGTTCGGTCACACAGACCGAACGAGACCTGAAGCAGCTGTTTCCAGAATCCGCCTGGAACAAGCTGCACCTACAGATCATCTACTATGGACGCGAACATTGCACCGCACGTGGCTGCGATGGCACGAAATGCCAGATCTGCCATGCCTGCCACCCCGGGCGCATCAAACCTGTGCACACTCGCAAGGCATGAAAAAGGCACCCTGCCGGGAAACAGGGTGCCAGGAGTCGTCTTGAGACCGGTACGATGATGGGTTACCAGCGCAGACGCAAAGCGGTCCGGAAGGCCCTCGTGGCGTCGCCAAAGTCAGCCCCGACGCCGATGTCGAACCTTGGCAGCACGCGGAAGTAGGCCGAGAAATCCAGCACTTTGCTGTCATACTTGTCGGCGCTGCTGACCGTCACACCTGCCTGCAATTCCAGGTAATCCACCGGGGTGAAGCGCAGAGCGGGGCGGACGTAAATCGAACCGTCGCTGAAACTCAGGCTGGAGTCGGTGGCTCGAAGGCTGGTGTAGGTGAGCCCGGCTTCCCCGACGAACGTCAGGCGGTTGGGGATGAGAGCCGTGTGGAAGCCGGCACCGGCGCTGATGCTCGCAAAATCATAATCGGCATTCCTCGCCCCGCCCACATTCCCGGATCCGCCGGGTCCGCTGCCCCAAGAAGCTCCCACTTTCAGATAAAGCAGACTGCTCACTTCCAGGGTGAGCGCACCCCCAATGGTATGCGCTCCGTCGAGGTTTTTGTCTTTGGGGTCCACATAGCGATAGAAGACTTCCAAGTTCCTGAAGTTCACCAGGCTGGTTCCCGTGCTGTTACCGTAGCCGGCTCCCGCCGGTGCGGCATAGCCACCTGCTCCTTGGGGCGCATACGAGGAGACTGCCCCGGGCATCGGTGCTGAAGCATAAGGGTCAGCATAGCCAGGAGGTGCGGTGACCCCGGGCGTCACGCTTGCAGGAGGAAGGGGGTTCGGATAAGCCGGGACATTCGGCGGTGGCGTGGCGGGATACCCAGGTGGGGGCACACCCATGACGCCATACCCAGCAGGCGGTGCTTGACCGAATCCACTCTGACAGAAGGCGGCACCGAGAATCAGGGCGCTGAAGAAACTCCGTTTCATGACAAGCTGGGGAATATTGATTGTTTAGATAACTTAGATATTCTCTCAAATAAATAAAATCGGCAAATCTTTTTTGCGTTTTTGAGATTTCCAGTGCCGACAGCCTTTACAAAGCCGCAGAGACGGGAAAACGCCCGTCAATGAGACCCACGCGCGGAATGACGATCCCGGATGGCCGTAACCCGCGAAGCACGGCGAGGCCTCGAAGCCTGTGGAAATGAAATACTCCCCTTCACTTCCTCCTGAAAAGCCACCCGATCACTGCGACGGCAGCCAGACCGCCCGCAACGGCCCCCTGAACACCGATCCGCGACTTCCCCTCCTCCGGCACTTCGACCTTCGCCTCGATTCTCACGACCTCCGGCGGCGCTTTGGCACTCGAGGCGGCCATGGGCGCTACTTTTATCGCCGGATCGGCCGCACTGGCCGTTGGCGATGCCCTTCCGGCATCTGCGAGCACTTGGGGCCAGTCCACATTCATGAGAATGTCCCAGCCCGGGCTCTCATTCTTCAGCCGGCAACCGCAGCGTCCCACGAGGAACATGCATGCATCCTCCAGCGACGCATCGTCGAGCAAGACCAGCGGCCACGCGCCGAGCACCCGCCCCCTGCCGAACGCCACAGCGGCGAAACTCGTCGTCTCGGGATCGACCACTCCCTTCGGCCCCGCCAGCATCTTCAAAAGCAGTTTTTCGGCAGGATCATCCCTTCGGACCCGCAACGTGGTGAACTTCAGCTTCAACGGCGGCCCTGGCCCGAGCTGGCTGTCCGGGTCGTTCGGATCCTGGATCGGCAAGGCCGCCACTTGTTCGAGAAACTTCAGCCGTTTCTCGATTCGCTCCGCCTCGGCCATGTCCGCCGCCGAACCGTTGTCCGCAATGATCCACACGGCGGAATCTCCGGCGAGAATGTGTTCCAAGAACTGCCGCCGCGTTGGCGAATCGAGCAGCATCTGCAGAGAATCCGCCTCCAGGGCGCCAGTCCATAACCGCTGCCCGCTGTCCCGTGACGAGCGCAATTCCGCCACCGTGACCGCCGGATCACGCGACGTCGTGATGTCCATGTTCGCCTTCCCGTTCGCACGCAGCGGCCGCAGCAAGTCCTGAAGCGCAACGTCCTGCGATGCGGACGATGGCAGCACCAGGTGAAACTTGTCCGCCTCCCATCGGTCCAGAGCGTAGCGAAATACAGGGATCGTGCAGCACTCGGCGGCGCTGGCAGCCAGAACGATGATAGAAAGGATCAGGGGCAGGCGAAAAAACACAGCACTCTTAACGTGGAGGCTTCGCCGTCATTGCACAACGCGTTCAACCGCGAATTCGGAGTGACAAACTTGCCCCGGCATTGTGAAATGCGGCGTCCATTTTCCCTCCCGCCCATGACCCGCTTTCACTGGCTCCTCGACGGCAGCATCGTCGGCCTGTACCTGCTCGTGACGATGGCGGTCGGCATCACCATGCGACGCTACGTGGGAAAACTGGAGGATTACCTCGTCGCCGGGCGTGAGGTGGACCTCCACCTCGGCATTGCCTCCCTCGCGGCCACGGAATTCGGCATCATCACCTGCATGTACACCGCGCAGGCCGGCTACACCCAGGGCTTCAGCGGGGCGATGCCCGGGATCTGCCAGGCCGTGGCCATGGCCCTGATCGGCCTCACCGGCTTCTGCATCAAACCGCTGCGCCAGGCGGGTGCCATGACCCTTCCCGAGATGTTTGAGCAGCGATTTGGCAAAACGGTGCGCTGGCTCTCCGGCATCGTCATCGTGATGGGCGGACTGCTCAACATGGGCGTCTTCCTCCAGATCGGCGGGAAGTTTCTCTGCACCGTCGCCGGCTTCGATCTGTCGAATCTCACGCTCATCATGACCGCGCTCCTGCTCATGGTGGTCATCTACACCGTCCTTGGTGGCATGCTCAGCGTCCTGGTCACCGACTTCATCCAGTTCATCGTCATGAGCGCAGGTCTTCTGGTCGTCAGCCTCCTCGTGTTGAAGCATGTCGGCTGGGAAACCCTGGTGGAAACCGTCCGCAAGCATCACGGCGGCGGCGGCTTCAATCCGCTCGCCAATCCGGCGCTCGGCTGGCCTTTTCTCATCAATCAATTCATCGCCAACGCCGCGGCGGCGCTCACCTGGCAGGCCGTCATCGTGCGCATCCTCTCCGCGAAGGACAGCCAGACCAGCCAGCGCATCTACACGCGCACCAGCTTCTTTTTCGTCTGCCGCTTCCTGCTTCCCGGCATCTGGGGCATCGCCGCACTGGCCACCTTTGGCTGGGCACCGCTCAAACAGCTGACTGAAACCGAACGCGCGGCCATCCCTGTGGCGATTCAGGAAAAGATCTCGGCTTCCGCCGTCGGCGCTCCGCTGGCCGGACTCAGCCCTGCCGAGACCGCCACGCTCCCGGCTGAAACCCAGGCCCGACTTGGCGACACCTCTCTGCTGGCCATGCCTCAGTTCCTCAGCGTCTTTTTGCCTGCCGGACTCATGGGCCTGCTCATCGCCGCCATGCTCGCCGCCGACATGAGCACGAACTCCAGCTACATGCTGAGCTGGGGCAGCGTCATCTACAACGACATCCTCGCCCCCTTCCGCCGCAGCGCATGGCCGGACAAGCGGGCCATCCGGTGGAACCGTTGCATCGTGGCCCTCATAGGGCTCTACCTGCTCGTTTTCGGCCTTTTTTATCACATCGAGGGCAATGTCTGGTCCTACCTGCTGCTCACCGGGTCCATTTACCTCAGCAGCATGTCCGTGCTGCTCATCGCTTGCTGCTACTGGAGACGGGCGAACAACTGGGGCGCGATCGGCGGCATCGTGCTCGGTGCCACGGTGCCCATCGTGCACCTGACGCTCGAAAAACTGCCCTCCACCGCCGGATTCGCCGCCAGCATCGGCAAAGACATCGCAGGCGTCGCCGCATTCATCGCAGCCGCGCTCGGCATGATCGCCGGCTCATTGCTCAAACCGCATCCCAAGACCCCATGACCACCGTCTGGCTCATCCTGACCATCGCAGCTCTGCTCTGGTATGGCAGCGTCACGATCTACGTCGCCTTCAAAGGCGCACGCGACATCCGGCAGATGCTCTCACGGCTCAAAGGACGCTCTTCAACCGCCCTCAAGGACGGCTGAAGAGACTGGCAGCGGGAAACCGCGCGATTATTTGCCGAAGCACTGCAAGCGACCGTCCACGGTGCTCACGTACACCCGGCCTTGGGCGATGGTGATGCCGTCCCACACAGGCGGGCTCGTCAAATCCAGGCCGGTGCTTTGTTCGCCGGTTTCGACGTTGACGGCCCACATCTTGGCTCCGCGTTTGCCTTCGAGGGCTTCGTTTTGTTCTTTGAGCTCCTCAAGGATCGCCGGGTCTTTGGCGGCGAGGCGTTCGAAGGCGTATTCTTCGTCGATGGTGTCGGGCGGGCCGCTGACGAGCACCGTTTTGCCGGCCAAAGCCATGCTGCGGGCGACGATGGGCACGAAACGATCCCAGGTGTGCTTCACGAAGCTGCCGGGAGCGTTCGCGCCGCCTTTACCAGCACCTTTGAACCACAAGGCTCCACCGACTTTGCCTTTACCGGTTTCGACGCCTGCACCGATGCCGTGGATGGCGTTCGGGCCGCTGTCGCGGCTGTCGCCGTTGTCGAAGTTGCAGACGAGGAGGGCGTCGGCGGGTTTCACATCGGGCGATTCAAAGCGCTGCTGCACTTCGGCGGGCGTGAGGGCTTTGTGATACAGCGCGAATTGATCAAGCAGGCCGCTGTAACCGCCAGCGGTGCCTTCGGCGGCTCCTTCGCCATTGCCGAGGTAGAAAGGACGCGCGGGTTTTCCGGCGATGGCCTTGCCTTGGCCTTCAGCGACGAGTTTGCCGTCGATGTAGAGCGCCATTTTGCCATCGGCGGCCAAAGTGGCGGCGAGATGGTGCCAGCCTTCGGTGAGTGCTTCGGCGCTGGTGATGCTCGTGAGCGCGGATGCGCTGCGGATGTGGAATTGCGGCTTCTTTTCGCGAATTTCGAGCGCGAGGCCCTGCAGCGGGCCGCCGTGGTGCAAAACGGTGCCGTTGGGCTTATCCGGCAGCACCCAGGCTTCGACGCTGATGGGCACATTTGTCGGATCGAGCGCGTCATTCATCGGGAAGAGCACGGAGCCGGGAATCGGCGCGTTCGCAGGCGCGGCGGCTTGTTGGCCTTTGCCCTTCGCGTTGCCTTTTCCGGCCTTTTTCGCGGCTTTGCCTTCTTTTTCGAGCTTCGGTGGCTGCACGGCGAGCGGCTGGCCATCGGGGCCGAGCGTCAAACTGTTGCCTTGGCGCGGTGTGGTGGCGTCTTCCTGCGTGTAGCTCTCATCCGGCGGCGTCTTCGGCGTGGAGAAGAGCGTGTACTCCATGGTGGTGGTCCATTTGTAGTATTGAGCCTCGCGACCGTAGCTGTACACGTTTTTGTCGTCGTGGACGAGAATGCGGCCCGCAGGCGCATATTTGCCGGCTTGATAATAGCCTGCGTGGCCTCCGGCGAAGCTCTTGCCATAGACCCAGTAGCTGCGGTGGAAGTTTGAATCATCAAGGAAGCCCATCGGCGCGAAAAGATGCGAGCCTTCGCCTTTGTGCGCGCCGCCTTGTTTGGCGAAATCACCGCTCACGGGGCCGATTTCGACGCGCTGGCCGTCATCGCCGATTTTTTGCGTGCGGAGGTAGGTCCACTTGCCGTCGCTGCTGAGGATGTCATTGAGCGCGACGGGCATTTGCAGCGTTTTGTGGCGATCATTGAGGTCGCCGCCGGTTTCGGGGTCTTTGTCGTCGTAATTGATCTTCACACGCATCTCGCCGGTTTTCGCGTCGAGGCGGTAGAACCACAAACCGCCGTCGAGGAAGCAGGAACGGCCCGCCACGCAGCTCACGAGGCCGTTTTCGACGAGCACACTGCCGTGCACGGGCCACACGCTCTCCATCATTTCCCACGCGCTGTGGCTGAGCTTGGCAGGCGCGGCCTGGAACTTCCACACGAGCGCTCCATCCGTGGCGCGCAGGCAATAGACGTAGCCATCTTTGCCACCAAAGAGCACGCGGCCCTTCCAATACGAGGGCGGCGAGTCGATGCGGCCACCGGCGATGAAATGCCAGGCTTCCTTGCCCGTGGCGGAGTCAAAGGCATGCAGCGTGTGCTTATCGACTTCGCTGACAAAGGTCAAACCGGCCGCGGTGCTCGTGGTGGAGAGCGGTGGCGTGAGTTTCACCTCCCAAGCCATGCCGAGATCTTTGCGCAGATCGCTCTTCGCCGCGCCGCTGCGTGAATTATCCGCGCGGTAGGTGGGCCAGTCCCCTGCGTCGGCCTCTTTTTCATCGATCGCATCGGCATACGCGGGGCCTTTGATGAGGCGCTCGGTATCGGGCGTGTTCGCAGGCATCGGATAAGTCGGCGTGCTGGCCATGACGGCCATGCCGTCGAGTTTGGCCTCGGGATAGCAGGCGCAATTGTGCGGACCGGCGTAGGTGAGGCCGTTGCAGGGCATCACGCCGTAGAGGCAGGCACCGCGGACCCAGTGATTGAGGTCCCAGTGCTTCTTCTCCATATCGACATACTCGATGCCGGTGCGGGATGGGATGAGGTATTTCTCCGTCGCTTTGCCCATGTAGCAGCGGTGATGGAACCAATACGTGCCCTCAGGCACATCGGGGAAGAAGCTCTTCTTTTTCTCGCCGGTGATCGGATCAAAGCCGCGATACTCGCCGCTCTGCTGGCCGCTGAGATTCCCAGAGTTCCAAACGAGGCCCTGCGCGACGACGACGTCCTCCAGGCTGCGGTAGCCGCTCTTTTCATGCGGTGCGGTCCACATGTCCTTGCCGGTTTCCGCGTTCATGCCCTTCATCTCGCCGTTGCCGCCGGCGTAGATGATCATGTCGCCGTGCAGCAGCACGCGCGGAGCGAAGTTGAACTCATACAGCTGACGGCGCTTCGTGGGATCGGTGGTGAATTTCACCGCGCCGGTCTTCACATCACGCGCGGCGAGGCCGTCGCCGTTGTAGTAAACGATGCGCTTGTCATCGAGCGCGAGCGTGATGGGCGCGATGCGGTCCTCCTGCTCCCAAAGCGTCTTTCCGCTCTCCGCGTCGAGCGCGATGAGGCGCTTCGGCTTGCCATCCCAGTTGAACTCCGTCTCCACGCGCTTCTGATCGCTCTGCTGCTTCACGGCGAACTCCTCATTGAGGCGCCACGGCTCCTTGTTCACCAGCGCGAAGAGCGTGCCGTTGCGATACAGGATTTCCTCCGTGCCCGCGGTCTGCTCATACGTGCGGAGGACCTTGCCGGTGGCTCCATCGAGGCACACGACGGGATCGGAGATGCCGAGCGTGACGTAAACCTTGTCGCCGATGCTCACAATGCGGCGGGCGAGCTGCGTGGGGCCTGATTTCAGCGGCCAGAGGTGAGTGCTCCACTTTTCGATGGGCTTTTCCCACAGCACGGTGCCGTTGAAGGCATCGCGCGCGACGAGCGTCCACTTCGGCGGCGTGAGGATGGTGATGCGGCTGCCTTTGTCGATGATGTAAAAGATGCGCCCGCCGCTGCTGACCTTTGCGCTGACCGACGACATGCGATCGTGGTGACGGCTCCAGCGTGGATTCCCCACCCACTGCATGCGCGTCGGCGGACCGACGAGGTAATCTTTGGAGGTGGGATTGCCTTTGCTGTCGTAGGCGTAGTGCGTCCATTCATCCATCTTCTCCGGCCATGCCTTGGTGATCTTTTCCCAAGCGGAGCCCTTTTTCACCATCGCCACGCCCAGCGGGGCCAAAACTCGATCGATCTCCTCCTTGGAAACCGCAGCCGCGTCCTCGATGACGAGCAGGTTCACGTAATTCTCGATGTAAGGCAGGTGCTTGCCGTCCCACTCGGAAACCGCCACCGCACCGCTCACACCGGCCTTGTGCAGGCTCTCGCGGATCGCAGACACCTTGGCGGCGTCTTCCGTCAGCCCCTGGACCTGATACGAGTCATTCGCCCGCAGCTTCTGCGTCACCGAGCCATCACCGCAGCCCACATGGACGACGATGCCGCCTTTCACGCCGGATTGAGCGAGGAGGTCCGAAGCTTCGTCGGCAAAGAGCGGAGAACAGAGGGCGGAGAGGAGGAAAACGAGGCGCTTCATGGTCAGAAGCCGCCAAACGATCCCCATGCATGCGATGTTTCCGCGCATTTTCGCCCCCTGCCCGACCTGGCACAAAACCAGCGGTGGATTTGATCCGCGCCCTGTGACAAGAAGGCCACCTTCATCGTCATGCTACGCTTCACACTTTTTGGCTTCCCGGTCTTCATCCACTGGATGTTCTGGCTGAACTCCGCCCTCATGGGCGGTGCCTTGACCGCGAGTTCACCGGAAGAACTGAGCGGCTTGCTGGCCTGGATGAGCGCGGTTTTCCTCTCGATCCTCATTCATGAACTCGGCCACGCTTTGACGATGCGCAATTACGGTGACCGTCGCGTGCACATCACCCTGTTTGCCTTCGGCGGCCTGGCGCAGGGCAGCCAGTGGCACACCCGGAAGCAGGACATCATGGTGAGCGCCGCCGGTCCTGCCCTGCAAATCCTCGCGGGCCTGGCCGTGGGCTGGTCGGTCACCTTGTGGCACCCGTCATCGATCTGGCTGCTTCAGTTCTTCGACAGCTTCACGATCGTCAGCATTTTTTGGGCGTTGCTGAATCTCCTCCCGATCGTTCCCCTCGATGGCGGCCGCCTTTGCATGGCCTTGCTCGGACCGCAGAAGCAACGACAGGCGCTCTGCATCAGTCTGGTGTGCGCCATCGTCATGGCCGCGCTTTCCTTCCAGGACAAGTTCTGGCTTTCCCTGCAACGCAGCGTTCTATCGCTGCTGGACATTCATTCGGGCACCAGCATCGGCGGCGGCATCTTCACCCTGATCATCTTCGGCATGCTGGCCTGGAACAATTGGAAGCAGCTTCAGAATGAGCCGCAAATTCCGTGGATGAACGCGCGTTGAGGGTGCATTGGACTGTTTCTGTCCTCCGATGCGCCTCCTTCGATCACTTTTTATCCTGCTCGCGACGATCACTGCCGCGTCCGCCCAGTCGCCCAAGCCTGAACTGATCTCCCCCCAGGTAAAACTGGCCGTGGAAAAGGCCGTGGAATGGTTGATGCGGCAGCAGAAGGCCTCCGGCCACATCGTGGATGAAAAAAGCGATTCGAAGCCGAAACGCGGCGACCTGCCCTCCCACAGCGCTGCGATGACCTCGCTGGCGCTCATGGGCCTCGCCTCCGTCGGCCACATGCCGGACGATCCCAATCCCCAGGGCCAGGCCTGCGGACGTGCGCTGCGTTTCGTCGTGGAAGGCATCGAACCGGACGAAAACGGCTACCTGGGCCGCAGCGACCGCTCCCGCATGTACGGCCACGGCATCATCTCCCTCATGCTGGCCGAAATGATCGGTCATGCTCCTGACGAGGCCACCGACAAACGCATGCACAGCATGATCGAAAACGCCGTGAAGCTCATCCTGCGCTCCCAGCAGGTGCCGAAGAGCGAGGCCAATCGCGGCGGCTGGCGTTACGAGCCGAGTTCGAGCGACAGCGACATCTCCGTCAGCGTCTGGCAGGTCATGGCGCTTCGAGCGGCCAAGAACGCCGGCTTTGACGTGCCCAAGGAAGCCATCGACAACGCCGTGGCCTACATCAAACGCAGCTACCGGGTCGAACGTGATTCCAACGGGAATCCCAAGGCCGACAACGCCGCTTTCAGCTACGAACCTTATGGCGGCAGGCAGACCTTCTCCACCACGGCGGCCGGTTTGCTCTCCCTCCAGGTCTGCGGCCAGTATGAAGCTCCAGAGGTGCTCGGGTCGGCCAACTGGCTGATCAAGTTCCCGCCGGAAATCAACGAGCCCTGGTTTTTTTACGGTTGCTACTACTACGCCCAGGGCATGTATCAACGTGGGGGCGATCACGCGGCCACCGCACGGCAGAAAACGGAGCAGACCCTCATCGCCGCCCAGGGCAACGACGGCAGTTGGTATCCGCGCAATGGCAATGAGAAGAGCGCAGGAGCCGTCTATGCCACCTCACTCGCGCTCTTGAGCCTGTCCGTGCATCATCACTACCTGCCCATCTACCAGAAGTAGCGGCGGCAGGCCCGGACCCCGCCAGATTTCCGCCATCCATAAAACGCTGTGGGTGCGATCTACAGGCAATCTGATGAACGCCCCGCCGCACGACCACGTCGCACCGGAGAACGGCGGCATTCTCTCGCTTTTGAAGCGCACCTGGTGGACCGGACGTCAGTATGACGCCATGTGCATGACCCCGCAGCGCCTCAGACGGGGCCAGGAGGAACGGCTGCGGCACCTGATCGACATCGCCCGCGCACGTTCGCCTTACTACCGGGAAAAGTTTCGCGATGTCCCGCCGGGTTGCACGGACCTGACGCAATTCCCAGTCACGACGAAGGCGGACATGATGGCCCATTTCGATGACGTCGTCACGGATCCAGCGGTGACGCGTGAGGGAGTGGAGCAGTTCATCAGCGACACACGCAATGTGAGCCGTTCCTTCCTGGGCAAATACTGCGTGGCACACACTTCCGGCAGCCAGGGCCAGCCGACTTTGATCGTGCAGGACCAGCTTGTGCTCGATCTCCTGTTCGCCTTTCAGATGACGCGCGGAAATCCCGCCTTCCGCGGCCTGAAGCGTTTCACCCAGATCGTTCGCAATGTCTTCAATCCGACCCGCGTGGCCGTGCTCATCAGCCAGCAAGGTTTCTTTCCCTCCGCCTGGGTCTGGCAGCGTCTGCCGAAGTACATGCACTGCTACATGCGCTTCCTTTTCCTCCCGGCGAACGATCCCGACCTGGTGGCGAAGCTGAATGACTTCAGACCCATGGTCGTGACGGCGACACCGACCACGCTCGACCTGCTCTCCCTGAAGATCGACCAGCTCCGCTTCCCCGATCTGCGGCAGGCCGTGACGTGGAGCGAGACTCTGACCGAACCGGCCCGACGCCGCATCAGCGAAGCCTTTCAGGTGCCCGTGATGGACAACTACGCCATGGGCGAGTGCATCTTCCTCACCAACGGCTGCGCCACAGCCACCGGAGCGCACATCAATGCCGACTGCGTCATCGTGGAAGTCGTGGACGACCAGAACCGCCCGGTGCCTCACGGCCAGCTTGGGCACAAGGTCCTGATCACGAACCTCGCCAACACGGTGCAGCCATTCATCCGCTACGAGATCGGTGACCGCCTCGTCATGGCCACGGAGCCTTGCCGTTGCGGCAATCATCTGCCGCGCATCGAAAAGCTCCTCGGACGCGCCGCCGACTTCTTCTGGGTGAATACCGCCGCCGGATTCCGTCCGCTGACGGCGTATCCGTTTCAACACGCGTTCGATTACCTGCGTGAAATCCGCGAATGGCAGGCGGAACAGGTGGAACGCAATCGCCTCCTCGTGCGTCTGGAGCCCGTTCCAGCCACCACGCCCGACCTCAAAAAGGCCCGCCATCGTCTCGAAGAACGACTCGCCATCACCGGCATGCAGGCAGATCTCGACATCGAGTTTCAAACCGTGTCCCACCTGGCCACCGACGCACACACGGCAAAGTTCCGGCGCATGATCAGCCGTGTCGGCATTCCAGACGACCTCGACCCGTCGCTGAAGGAAGTCGCGAGCGACTTTGCGCTGTTCCAGGCGTGAGCCCCGTCATTTCGCACAGCCACGCATGGACGCGACCACTCAGGCCGTATCAGCACCATGAACACGCCCCGACGCCAGTTCGTTCGCACCTCCCTCGCCGCGCTCGCCTCCCCCACCCTGCTGAAGGCGGAAAACAAGGCCGACAGGATCAACCTCGCCTTCATCGGCCCCGGCGGCATGGGCACGAACCACATCAAGACGATGTGCAAACGCACGGACGTGACTTTCTCCCATGTCTGTGATGCGGATTCAAAACGGGCCGAAACAGCCGCGAAGACCATTCAGGAGCTGACCGGCCAGACACCGAAGGTCGTCACCGACATGCGCCGCGTTTTCGAAGACAAAGCCGTTCAGGCCGTGCTCATGGCCACGCCGGACCACTGGCATGCACCGGGCGCGATTATGGCCGCGAACGCAGGCAAGCACGTCTATGTGGAGAAGCCGTGCTCGCACAACCTGCGTGAAGGCCGCCTCATGATCGAAGCTGCGGCCAAAAACAAAGTCTGCATGCAAGTCGGCACGCAGAGTCGCAGCACAGCGGCATGCATGCAGGTTATTGAAAAGCTGCGCAGCGGCATCATTGGCGACATCCTCGTCACCAAGACCTGGAACAGCCAGCTCCGCAAAAATCACGGCCACCAGCCCGACTCCGAGCCACCGCCGGAGCTCGATTACGATCTCTGGCTCGGCCCGGTGCCAAAGGTGCCGTTCAAATCGACTTACCATCCCGCACACTGGCGCTGGTTTCATCATTTCGGCGCCGGAGACTTCGGCAACGACGGCGTTCACGACATCGACATCGCCCGCTGGGGCCTCGGCGTCGATCAACATCCGAACCGCATCATCGGCCAAGGCTCGAAGCTCTTCTTTGACGACGACCAGGAGTGGCCGGACACGCTCTACTGCGCCTTCGAATACGACATCGCCGGCAAAACGAAGCAGCTCATCTACGAACAGCGCGACTGGAGCCCCTACGTGCAGGAAGGGCACGAAAACGGCTGCGCCTGGTATGGCACGAAAGGCATGGTCATCGGCGGCAAGGCCAAGGGCACCTGGGAGATCTACGGCGAGAAGAACAAGCTCATCGAAAAGATCACCGGCACCGGCCCCGACCTCGCCGCGCATCACGCGAACTTCTTCGATGCCATCCGCACCAGCGCAAAGCTGAACGCCGACATCACCATCAACCACCTCAGCACCGCGCTCTGCCACCTCGGCAACATCGCCGCACGCACCCGCAGCGCGCTCGTCTTCGATCCAGCCAAAGAGCAATTCGCAGGCAATGTGGACGCCTCCAAGCTGCTCAAACGCGACTACCGCGACCACTGGGCCGCCCTGTAGGAGCGTTCGCCAGAACGCAGCATCGTCAGCACCCCCGACATGACGCCCAAACAGCAATCCATCTGCGTCTCACGACTGTCATGTCTGATGCTCGCGACCATTCTGCTGCTCTGTTGCCATGCCCGGGCAGCCGATTCGCCTCCCAACACCCAGATCGACGCCCTGCCACGCTCCGCCGCGCTGCCGACAGACTCCCCGGCCAAAATCGAACTCGGCCGCCTGCTCTTTTTCGACCCGATTCTTTCCGCCACCAAGGACGTCGCCTGCGCCACCTGTCATCACCCTCAATTCGGCTGGACCGACGCACGCCCCACACCGCTCGGCGTTCACGCCACCGGCATCGGACCGGCGCGAAAGCTTGCTCAAAACGCCGCATTCCTGCCGCTGAAGCGCAACACCCCCACGATCCTCAACGCCGCCTTCAACGGCCTCGAATCCGGCAAGCCCTTCGATCCATCCAAGTCGCCCATGTTCTGGGACAATCGCGCACAGAGCCTCGAAGCCCAGGCGCTGGGTCCAATTCGTCAGCGTGAGGAGATGCGCGGCGATGGTTGCGCTGAAAGCGAGGCCGTGCCGGCCATGATCGCGCGTCTCAAGGCGATTCCGGACTACCAGAAGCGCTTCGATGGCGAAATCACCGCCGACCAAGTCACCGCAGCCATCGCAGCCTACGAACGCACGCTCATCACGCCCGATTCGCCCTTCGACCGCTTCATGCGTGGCGACAAAACCGCGATGACGCCCGCCCAGCAGCGCGGCATGGAGGTGTTTCACAAGGCCGGCTGCTCCCTCTGCCACAACGGCCCCATGCTTTCCGATTACAAGCTGCATGCCATCGGCCTCACCGACTCCACCACCAACCGCACCGAGTTTCGCACGCCCACGCTCCGCAACTTGAGACACACCGCGCCCTACATGCACCACGGCGGCAACGTCACGCTCGAAGAAGTGCTCTTCTTCTATGACCGCCTCATGGATCAAGCCGCCGAAACCCTCGAAGGCGGCGACACCGCAACGCTCCCACCGCTCGATCCCCTGCTCCGCCAGATGAACCTGCTCCCCGAGGACACGCCCGCCATCCTCGACTTCCTCGAAGCCCTGAAGTCCGACGAGTACGACCAGACGGTGCCAAAAAGCGTGCCGAGCGGCCTGCCCGTGCCCGGGCTTTGATCTCCCCGCATCAACAAAACCGCCACGCAACCACGCGGCTCTTCTTTTGGCCCTGCGCCATCTCTTGAAGCCGCACTTCAGCCGCCTGCACCTGCCGCAGCGCCTTTTCGAGTCGCGGCAGGTGCTCGCTTTTTGAAACGAGCGTCGTGAACCAACCCACTTGCGCCGCAAACTCGCGGCTCTCCGCGATCATCCGCCGGATGAAGCCCAGTTCGCCGCCTTCGCACCAAAGCTCGCTCGCCGTGCCGCCGAAGTTCAGCGCCTGAGTCTTCAAACCGAGGTTCCGCTGCTTCCGCCGCGTGCCCGCGGCCGCATCAGCGGCTGACGCATGAAAGGGCGGATTGCACATGGTCGCGGTAAAGTGCTCGCCGGGCCGAATGATGCCGCGAAAGCAATGCGACGCGTTTTTTTGATGTCGCAGCTCGATCTGGCCGGTGAGCGCCGCATTCTTCTGAGCCCAGCGCAGCGATGCCGCGTCCACATCCGCGCCGACAAAGCTCCAGCCGTATTCGCAGGCACCGATCAGCGGATAAATCACACTCGCACCCGTGCCGACATCCAGCACACGCACGTCCGCACCGCGACGCAGCTCCAGCAGATCCGCCAGATGGTGAATGTAGTCACTACGCCCCGGAATCGGCGGACAAAGCTGCCCCGCTGGCAAATCCCAGCCTCGCAGTCCATACGCATCCGTCAGCAGAGCGGCATTAAGCGCCTTCACAGCTCGCGGATCGGAGTAGTCGATGCCTGCATCGCCATGCGCATTCGTTTTCACAAAACCCGCCAGCCCCGGATGCGCCGCCATGAGTCGCGCAAAGTCATAACGCGAGCGGAAACGACTCCGCGCATGCAGTTGGTCCTTCGTGTCAGCCTTCTTCATCGCTTTCCACCTCCCGGCGGCGTGCGGTGATCACCGAAATACTTCTCGCTCCGATAGCGCAGCCACACGCGCAGCACCTGCGGCACCTTTTCGCGCTCCGTATCACTCAGCGTCTCATACAGTGCGAGTGCCTTCTCACGTTCTGCCCGGCACGCGGCATTGTTATGATCGTCCCAACGACTCCTCGCCAAGCGAATGCGCCGAGACACCTCTTTAATCAGAGCAGCGCCGCTGAGCGGCTTGGCGTTGGGTTTCTTCTTCGCGGGCATGCTTCATCTTCCATGCAGAACTCACCGCAGGCAAACCGTAGTAGCCATCATGCTTCGCCTCCTGTGCCTCCTCATGTTCACCAGCCATCTCATGGCTCAAACCGGCACCATTCCGGCAGATCGACCACGTGCACGGCCAGCTTCCGCGCTCACCGGTTGGGCGGATTGGGAAAAGGGCGAGGAATTGCTGAAACGCATCCAGGTCCCGCCCGCGCCGGTGCTTTCGGCGGAGGACGAGGCAAAGACCTTCAAGCTCGCGCCCGGTTACCGCGCGGAACTCGTCGCCTGCGAGCCGATGGTGCAGTGCCCGATCTTCTTCGAGTTCGATCCCGAGGGGCGCATCTGGGTCGTCGAGTATCAGGGCTACATGCGCGATGTGCAGGGCAGCGGCGAGGGTGATCCCATCTGCCGCGTCGTCGTGCTCACCGATGAAAATGGCGACGGCAAAGCCGACAAGAGCACCGTCTTTCTCGACAAGCTCGTCATGCCCCGTAGCTTCGCCTTCGTGAAAGGCGGCATCTTGCTGCAAGAGCCGCCCAAGCTGTGGTTCTGCGCCGACAAAGACGGCGATCTGCGCTGCGACGAACGCACGCAAGTCGGCACGATGGGCGTCGGCGGCAATCCGCAACACACCGCGAACGGCCTGCGTCGCGGCATCGACAACTGGCTGCACTGCGCCGACTGGCCGCATCGCTACCAATGGAAGGACGGCAAGCTCATCGACGAGCCCACGCTGCATCGCGGCCAGTTCGGCGTGAGCTTCGATGAAACCGGCCGCTTCATCTCCTGCTACGAAAACAGCGCCATGCACATGGACCTGCTGCCAGCCGAGGCCCTCATGCGCCATCCGAACCTCGCCAAACTCGCGCAGCGCGGTGGTCGCGGCGGCTTCGGCATCAATGTGAACGTCGCGAAAGATGCCGCGGAATGTTTTCCCATCCGCGTGACGCCTGCCGTCACGCTCGGGGCGCTCGAACTCCGCGATGACGGACGCCTGCGCACCTACACCATCGTCTCCGGCACCTGCTTTTACGATGGCGATCAATTCCCGCCCGAGATGCACGGCAACGTCTTCGTGCCCGACTCCGCCGGTCACCTCGTCGGCACGTTGAAGCTCGACGGCGGCACGCACCCGCACGCCACACGCTTCTTCCCGCCCGAGCAGGAACTCATCGCCAGCACCGACGAACGCTTCCGCCCCGTGAACGCCCGCGTCGGCCCCGACGGCGCTCTTTACCTCGCCGACATGTATCACGGCATCATCGAGCACGTCATCTTCATCGTCCCCTGGCTCACGAAGCAAATCGAGCAGCGCAAACTCTACGAAGGCAACGACCACGGCCGCATCTGGCGCATCGTGAGCGAGCGGAGGGCGAACAGTGAAGAGCGGAGAGTCGGGATGGAGAAATGGAGTGATGGAGAGTTGGTGGATGCGCTTGGTCATCCGAATGGTTGGCAGCGAAACACGGCGCAGCGGTTGTTGGTGGAGCGCGGTGAGGACATCGGCGATCCGAATCGCTTCGAGACGCCACTGCATCGTCTGCATGCGCTTTGGACACTCGAAGGCATGGGCAAGCTCACGCCCGCGCATCTTCAAAAGGCCGCGATGGATGCCGATCCACGCGTGCGAGCCGCCGCAGCGCGACTTGGAGCCGAAATCGTGCTCAACGACGAGACTGATGATAGCGTGCGACTTCACGCATTGCTCTCACCAAAGCCGCTTCCGGCCATCGCGGAGCATCTCACGCGTCATGAAGATGATTTGAACCGCATCGCGGCCATGACGACGATTCATGGCCAAGAAATCGCCTTGTTGGAGCTGTTGCTGAAGTGGCCGCAAAGCACGGCGCATCGCGTGGAGACGCTCAAACTGCTCTCGCAGCTCGCGTGCATGGATGGCAAGGCGGAGGTGATTCTCGCGAAAATGGCCGAAACAGTGATTTGGCAGCGCGAGGCCTTGTTGGACGGATTTCTCGCTTCGCAGGCCAAAGTGACGTTGAAGGCCAAACCGGGCTTTTTGGACGAAATGGCCGCGAATCGCGACATCGCGGCCCGTGAACGCTTTCAGCGGCTGCGCATGGCCTTGAACTGGCCCGGCGCGGAAAACGTGACGCTCTCCGCACGCAAGCAACCGCTCAGCGAAGCCGCGAAACAGCAGATCGAACGCGGCGCGGCCGTGTATCAAGGCGTCTGCGGCCTTTGTCATCAGCCTACGGGCTACGGCGTTCCGAATGTCGCGCCACCGCTCGCCGAGAGCACATGGGTCACCGGCGAGCCGGAGCGACTCATCCGCATCGCGCTGCACGGTTTGTATGGCGAGATCGAAGTGAACGGTCAGAAGTGGAACCTCGCCATGCCCGGCCAGGGAATGAACCCGCTGCTCGACGACGCGAAGCTCGCCGATGTGCTCAGCCACGTCCGCAACGCCTGGGGAAACGAAGCCGCACCCATCACCGCCGCCCAAATAGCTGCTGTGCGCGAGCAAACCAAGGATCGCAAAATGCCCTGGACCGCCGACACGCTCATGCAGGTGGATGTTCGCGGTGGAGAAGCCATCAAGACCGATGCCGACGGTGTTTTGATGCTTCCCGCGAGTGCTGCGAAGACCTACGGCCAAAAACTGGCCTATCGTCCCTCGCTTGATGTTCTGGCTCCATGGCGAATCGAGACCGATGTGGCCGAGTGGACGCTCCAGATCCCCGCCGATGGCGACTACGAAGTCCTCGTCACGCTCGCCGCCGATGACGCCTCCGCTGGCGATGCTTACGTCATCGAAACCGAAACCGCGAGCCTGCAAGCCACGGTGAAATCCACCGGCGGCTACGAAACTTTCGCCGAGCAACCGTCGGGGACGCTGAAGCTCAAAGCTGGCGTGCAAAAGCTCCTCATGCGGCCGCAGGGAGCGTTGAAGCAAGAGCTTGCCGATGTGCGCTCGGTCCGGCTGCGGCGGAGATGACCTGTGGGCCGGAATAACCCGCTCTCCTGGGTTGCGGGGCTGGATTCTCCGGTCTATCTCGGCGGGTGGAAGATACCGACTACAAAGTCAAACTTGAGATTTTTGAAGGCCCGCTGGACCTGCTGCTCTACCTCATCAAGAAGGAGGAGATCGACATCTACAGCGTGTCGCTGGAGCGCATCACGAAGCAGTACCTGGAATACATCGACACCTTCCAGGCCCTGAACATCGAGCTGGCGAGCGAGTTCATCGTGATGGCGGCCAATCTGATGTACATCAAAAGCCGTGAGCTGCTGCCGAAAGACGTGCAGCCGCCCGAGGAGGATGCCGATGAGGGCGATCCGCGCTGGGAACTGATCCGCCAGCTCGTCGAATACAAAAAGTTCAAGGAGGCGGCCCAGTTTCTGGGCGTGCAGGAGGTGAAGGGCGATGAATTGTTCGTCACGACGCCGGAACTGCCGGATCTGGAGGCCCCCGTGGTCGGCATCGGTCAGGTGGGCATCTTTGACCTCATCCGTGCCTTCCAGCGCATCCTGAAACGGTTCGAAAACGCGAGCGACTTCCGCGAGATCGTCAATGACCGCTTCACCGTGGCCGACAAGATCGAGCATCTACTCGAGATCGTGCCGGTGGGCGGTCGCGTGAGGTTCGAGGAGCTATTCAGCACCGCTGCCAGCCGTGGCGAGGTGATCGTGACCTTCCTGGCGATGCTGGAACTGATCAAACTGAACCACCTCCAGGTGGAGCAGGAGCAATTGCTCGGTGAGATCGTGGTGGTGCGGCCGGAGGTGTAGCGCAATCGTCTCGATTGCAGCTCTTCATCCCCAAACAAGCGAGACGCTTGTTCTACTTCCCCTTCGCCACGGACGCCGGAGCAGGCACGCGTGTGAGGTGCGTCCCTTTGCCGAGGAGCCAGAACAGGCCGCCGATGCTGCCGATCAACAGCAACGCGGCTGTCGCGGACCAAAGTCCGGGCAGCAGCGGTTTGCAGAGTCGGCGGCGTCTTGCCATGCGAAAATCTGCCACGGCTTGCCGCGATGCGCCAGCGCGGCTATGATCGAAGATGCTTCCCTGGCTGAACAACGACCGCTTTCCCCTCTACCTGGCTCCGATGGCCGGAGTGACGGACGTGATCTTCCGCCGACTGTGCAAGGAACAGGGCGCGGATGTGATGGTGACGGAGTTTGTCAGCGCGGAAGGCATCCTGCAGCGCGACGACCGCACGAGGCACTACACGGACTTCGATGAGGAGCAGCGGCCGCTGGGTGTGCAGCTTTTCGGTTCGGACGGTGTGCGCATGGGCGAGGCGGCGCGAAAGATCATCGACTGGAAGCAGCCGGACTTCATCGACATCAATTTCGGCTGCCCGGTGAACAAGGTGGTGGCGAAAAACGGCGGCTCGTCGCTGCTGAAGGACTGCCCGCTGCTGGCCAGTGTCGCGCGTGAAGTCGCCAAGGCAGTGCCGATTCCCGTGACGGCGAAGATGCGCATCGGCTGGGACGCAAATCATGTGAATGCGGTCGAAGTGGCGAAGATTCTCGAAGATTGCGGCATGCAGGCCATTGCGGTGCATGGCCGCACGCGGGCGCAGGGCTACACGGGCCTCGCCGACTGGGATGTGATCGGACAGGTGGCGGATGCGGTGAAAATCCCAGTGATCGGCAATGGCGACATCGCCAGCGGCCAGGATGTCGAAGTGCGCCGTGCACAAACCAACGTGAAGGGCATCATGATCGGTCGTGCGGCGATGGCGAACCCTTGGGTGTTCCGTGAGGCCAAGCATTATCTGTCCACGGGCGTGCATGCACCGCATGCGACTGTGGAGGATCGTTTTGCGTTCATGCGCCGTCACTGCCAGATGGCGGTGGAACGGAATCGACTCGGCGAACTGCCCACCATTCGGGCGATGCGCAACCGGCTGATGAATTACACGAAGTCGATTCCTGGGGGCAAATGGCTGCGGCAGCGATTCTCGCAGATTGGCAGCCTGATGGAACTGGAAGACATCTTTGCCGCGTATCTCGATCATCAAGCCACTCACACTTACGAGCCTGCGGCTCTCGATTCCCCTCCCCTCGCATGACGTTTTCCAATCCCTGGTTCATCGCCGCAGTCGTCGGCGTTCTCGGTGTGTTTCACCTCGAATTGATCGCCACGTTCTTGAATCTCGCCCAGTTCCGTCATGCGCTGCCGCAGCGGCTGAGGGACATCTTCCCGGATGAAACGGTGAAAAAGGCCGGTGAATACGCCAGCGCCTCGGCAAAGCTCGACCTGCTGCGCAGCACCTTGTCCCTGGGCATTCTGATTGCCTTCTGGTGGGGCGGCGGTTTCGGCTGGCTGGAACGCTGGAGCAGCGCCTGGGGCTGGGACGAGATCAAAACCGGCGTCGCTGTGATCGGCCTGCTCGTGCTGGCGCAAAACGTGATCTCCCTGCCCTTCGATGCCTATGACACGTTCAAAGTCGAGTCGGAGTTTGGCTTCAACCGCATGACACCACGCACCTTTGTCACGGATCGCGTGAAGGGACTGGCGCTCACCGCATTGCTCGGCGGCCCGCTGCTGGCGCTCCTGCTGTGGTTTTTCCAGACGCAGAGGCTCGCGGCCCTGTATGCCTGGGCCACCGTGGCGATTTTCAGCATCGTGATGGCCTGGGTGGCCCCACGGCTGCTGATGCCGCTCTTTTTGAAGTTCCAGCCACTGGAGAACGGCACGCTGCGCGAGGCGCTGCTGGCCCTGGCGGCACGGCTGGAGTTTCCTGTCGTCGATGTGTCGGTGGTGGATGGTTCACGCCGTTCCAGCAAGGCCAACGCCTTCCTGAGCGGTTTCGGGAAGAACAAACGCATCGCCCTTTTCGACACCTTGATTGAAAAACACTCGCAGGCGGAACTGGAGGCGATCCTGGCACACGAAATCGGGCATCACAAATGCCGCCACGTGCCGAAGCAACTCGTGGTCGGGTTGCTCGAAACGGGGTTGCTGCTCTTTCTGCTGCACGCGGCCTTGCAGTCGCAGGCGTTCTTCGCCGCATTCGGTGTCGCTGGCAGGCCGCTGGGCATCGGGATGATCCTGTTCAGCATCCTCTATTCTCCCGCCAGCCTCCTGCTGGGACTGGTGAGCAGCGCATCGAGCCGGAAGCACGAGTTCGAGGCGGATGCGTTCGCCAAATCCGCTTGTGGTGGCGGGCCGCTGATCTCGGGCCTGAAGCAACTGTCGGTGGATCATCTGACGCATCCGAATCCGCATCCGCTGACTGTCTGGCTGCATTATTCACATCCGCCCATCGGCCAGCGCCTGGCCGCTTTGGAATAGGATTTCATGCTGTTTTCCCCGATGCCACCGAAACGGCGGCCGCCACTGTCGTCTTGAATTTTCGCACCTTTGATAAAAGGGCGGCACCTTCTGCGTAGGCTCTCCCCAACACCCCTAAAACCCATGAAAAGCCCCCTGCGAGCTTCTCTTTTCTCACTCGCCCTCACTTCTGTCCAAATCTCCGCCAGCGCCAATCCGCCGGCAGCAGCACCTGCCGCTGCGCCAGCGCCAGCCCCGGCTCCCGTGGCTGCGGGTGTGGACTTCATCCGCGATGTGCAGCCGATTTTTGAGAACAAGTGCCTCGAATGCCACAACCCGGGCAAGATCAAAGGCAAGCTGCTGATGGATTCCGCCGAAGCCCTGCTCAAAGGCGGCGACAGCGGCCCATCACTGGTGGTTGGCAAGCCCGATGAGAGCGAGCTGATCAAGCGCATCGTCCTGCCAAAGGATCACGACGACATCATGCCTCCGAAGGGCGGCCCGCTGGCGGCCAATGAGGTCGATGTGCTCAAGCGCTGGATCGCGGAAGGTGCGAAGTGGCCGCAAAACCTTGTGCTCAAATACAAGACGCCCGAGCAGCGCAAGGCGCTGGCCGAGTTGCAGACGAAACTGCCCACACTGAAGAACCTGCAGATCCTGCCAGAGCGTTACTCCTTGGAAACGAAGCGTGATTACCATCGCGTCGTCGTCCTGGCGACCTTCAAAGATGCCACCACCAAGGACGTCACCGACGCCTGTGATCTCAAAATCGCCGACACCAAGATCGCGACGCTCGACGGCCTTACCTTGAAGCCTGTCGCCGATGCTGGTGCCACCGAACTCATCGCCACCATCGGCGGCCAGACGGTGAAGGCCCCGGTGACCGTCAAGGACGGCACGAAAGACCGTGCGATCTCCTTCCGCCTCGACTGCATGCCTGTATTCATGCGTGGTGGCTGCAATCAGGGCGGCTGTCACGGCGCTGCTCGCGGCAAGGATGGCTTCCGCACGTCCCTCTTCGGCATGGACCCGGCCGGTGACTACATCCGCATCACCCGTGAGATGCCCGGCCGCCGCATCAACCTCGCCATTCCTGAGGAAAGCTCCCTGGTCGAGAAGGCCGTCGGTGCTGTGCCTCACTCCGGCAATCAATGCTTCGAGCCCGACTCCGTTTACAACAAGGCCTTGCTGGAATGGATCTCCGCTGGCGCTCCTGACGACAAGCCCGACGTCGCCAAGTGCACTGGCATCGAGGTGTTCCCGAGCCAGATCGTGATGGAGGGCAAGAACGCCACACAGCAGATCACCGTCCGCGCCACCTACTCCGACGGCACCGACCGCGATGTGACCAATCTGGCCTTGTTCATGTCGAACAACGACCCGACGGCCACCATCGACAAGGAAGGCCGTGTGACCTCCGGCGACCGTGGTGCTGCTTTCATGCTGGCACGGTTCGACGTGTATTCCGTCACCGCCCAGGTGCTCGTCATCCCTGACAAGCTCCAATATGAGCGCCCGCAACTCGCTGAGACCAACTACATTGACCAGCTCGTCGATGAAAACCTTCACAAGCTGCGCATCCTGCCCTCCGGCATCTGCACCGATGAGGAGTTCGTCCGTCGCGCGTTCATCGACATCGCTGGTGTGTATCCGAAGTCGTCTGAAATCCGCACCTTCCTGACCGACAAGAACCCGAACAAGCGCTCCGCCTTGATCGACAGCCTTCTTGAGCGCAAGGAGTTCACTGAGCTCTGGGTGATGAAATGGGCCGAGCTGCTGCAGATCCGCTCCTCCATCAACAACAACCAGCCGCCCTTCTACAAGAACGCGCTCCTCTACTACAACTGGCTCTCTGAGCGCATCGGCAAAAACGTCCCGCTCAATGAGATCGTCGTCGAACTGCTCTCCGCCTCCGGCGGCACCGTCAGCAGCCCGGCCGTGAACTTCTACCAGACCGAGCTCGACCAGCTCAAGCTGACCGAAAACGTCGCACAGGTGTTCATGGGCATGCGCATTCAGTGTGCCCAGTGCCACAACCATCCCTTCGACCGCTGGACGATGGACGACTACTACGGCTTCAAGGCCTTCTTCAGCCAGATCGGCCGCAAACAGACCGACGACCCGCAGGAAGTCATCATTTACAACAGCAAGGGCGGCGAATCCCGCCACTTCCTCACCAACGCCGTCATGAAGCCGAAATTCCTCGGTGGCGAAACTCCTGATCTGAAGGCCACCGACGACCGCCGCAAGGTCCTGGCTGAATGGCTCGCCTCACCGCGCAACCCGTTCTTCGCCCGCAACATCGCCAACATCATCTGGGCGCATTTCAACGGCGTCGGTGTGGTGGAACCCGTCGATGACGTCCGCGTGTCCAATCCGCCCTCAAACCCCGAGTTGATCGCCACGCTGGCCACCAAGCTGACGGAATACCAATACGACATGCGCAAATTTGTCCGCGACATCTGCAATTCGCAGACCTACCAGCGCAGCACGAAGGTCAACGAGACCAACGCGGGCGACAAACGCAACTTCTCCCACGCCCAGGTCCGCCGCGTTCGTGCCGAGGTGCTGCTGGACGCCATCTCGCAGATTACGGACACGCCGAACAAGTTCCAGGGCCTGCCCCTCGGTGCCCGAGCGGTTCAGATCGCCGACGGTGCCGTGACGAACTACTTCCTCACCACCTTCGGCCGTGCCAAACGCGAATCCGTGTGCTCCTGCGAGGTTAAAATGGAGCCCACGCTCTCCCAGGCCCTCCATTTGATGAATGGTGACGCCGTCAACGACCGCATCAAGCAAGGTCGCGTCGTCGCCAAGATGGTCCAGGAGAAGAAGAGCGACCGCGAGATCGTCGAGGATCTCTTCCTCCGCGTCTTCGGCCGCATGCCCAACGACAAGGAGTGGTCCTCGGTGCAGCAGGCCATCGCCGCAGATGCCGGTGGCCGCCAGACGGTGCTGGAAGACCTCTTCTGGGCGCTGCTGAACTCGAAAGAGTTCTACTTCAACCATTGATCCGCTTCCAAATCTGACGACGGGCGGCTGGGCGAAAGCTCAGCCGCCCGTTTGTTTTCTCCGACATGGGTCAGATGTGAGGGCGAAGGAAAAACGGCTCCAGGATCATCGACCACACCGCCAATGACAATCACGGCAATGACGAGCAACTGCCAGTCGAGGCGGTGGCAAACCAACCTTACTTGATGCCCGGCATCAGCTTCGTGATCGGCTTTGCAAGCAGTAGAAGCACGACACCGGCAACGCCGGAGGTGATCACCACATCCATGAAGCGGGCCGGCATCTGCGCCGTGGCATCGCCCGTGACCTCGCCGGCCAGCAAACCGGCCAGGATGTTGCCCAGGGCGCTGCCGAGAAACCAGATGCCCATCATCTGACCGGTTAGACGCGGCGGCGAAAGCTTCGTGACGGCGCTCAGTCCCACAGGGCTCAGAAACAACTCGCCCAGCGTGTGGATCAGCACCACGGACATCAGCCAGCTCGGCCAGACCGGCCCGGTGCTCAAGGCACGCTGTGCCGCCCAGGAGGCCACGGCAAAGCCCAGTGCCAGCATCAGCAGCGACCAGGAGACTTTGGTCGTCAGCGAAGGAGAACGCCCACCCCGCGCCAGCCACGCCCACAGACCCGCGACCACTGGAGCCAACGCGATCACGCACAGTGGGTTGAGCGCCTGAATCCAGCTCGCAGGCACCTCCCAGGAGCCGAATTTCCGGACCGTGAATCGTTCCGCGAAGATGCTGAAGGACGACCCAACCTGCTCAAAGCCCGCCCAGAACAGCGCGGAAGCCAGAAACAGCACCACAATGACCACCAGTCGTTTCAATTCCACGGCCGTCAGCCCTGCCAGAAGGAACGCCCACAGGAAGTACAGCAGCGCAATCCCGCCGATGATCCGTGCCGTCGATTGAGCGAGTTTCTGGGCGTCCACGGGCACCACACCGGCCACACAGAGGGCGGTCAATGCCACCACGGCCGCCAGTCCTGTCCAGAACAGCATCCATTCACGCCGCAGGTTCTGCCCTTCATGCTCCAGCCGCTCGCCGATGTTCACCACATGCTTCTGCGTCATCTTGAACTGCACCAGACCCAGGAACATGCCCGCAGCCGCGGCTGAAAAACCCCAGCGCCAGCCAACCTCCTCTCCCAGCCACCCGCAGGCGAGCTGACCGAACAACGCCCCGAGATTGATGCCCATGTAAAACAGTGTGAAGCCAGCATCGCGTCGTGCGCCCCCTTCCGGATAGAGCTGTCCCACCATTGCGCTCATGTTTGACTTCAGCAGTCCGGACCCCAGCGCCACGATCACGAGTCCGATGAAGAAAGCCTCCGTGCGATGGATGCCGAGCACCACATGGCCGAGCGCAATCGTCACGCCACCCCACCACACCGCTGCTTTTGCTCCCATCAAACGATCCCCCACCCAGCCACCCGGAAGCGCCACCATGTAAACCAGCGCGGTGTATAGCCCGTAGATCGCTGCAGCCATCTCGTCCGTCAGCCCCATGCCGCCGTTTTTTACCTCCGCCACCATGTAAAGCACCAGCAGCGCCCGCATGCCGTAGTAACTGAAGCGTTCCCACATTTCGGTGAAAAACAGCGTGTAAATGCCGCGAGGGTGGCCGGTGGATTCGGGAGTCATGGCGTGAAGCCCGCCATCCAAGACGACTCGCGGAAAAACGCGAGCTTTTCCTCGCTTCACGCGACCGCCCGCGCCGTGGATTGGGCACCTTGCGCACGCTTCACCGTGACACTGGCCACATGGCTGCCCAAACCGTGCAAAACGTGCAGAGAATTCAGCCCGCAGGAACCAGCTTCGCCTTGAACTTCTCCATCGCCTTCCGGATCAGCGGGTCATTGTAAAACTCTGGATCGACCTTGGCCGCCTCCTGTGCGGCCGGAGTCGCTGCCACGGCCGGTTTGGCCTCGGCTTTCATCTCTGGCTTGGGTTCCGGCTTGAGCTCGATTTTCGGCTTCGTGGGTGGAGGCGGCTCATCCAGCAGACCGAGACCCATTTCGGTGAACTCCGGGGCCTTCAGGCTCGCGTCCAGCACCAGTTCAAGTTTCACCGGCTGTCCGAGGAGCTCCTGCGCGAGACCTTCGAGGAAACCCAGTTGCGCGGGCCGCATCAGGCTTTCGCGGGCAAAGCCCTCGGTCGTCGGAAAGCCGACTTTGACCGTCCTGCCAGTGATGCCGAGCAATGATGCCACCTGCAGCCACGAAACGGCCAGCGGGCGGCGCTCCTGAACGGTTTGGACCAATTTCGGCCAGAAATCCGCCGTGCTTACGGTCGCAGCAGACGGCGGTTCGACGGGTGCGACCTCGGGTTGCCGTTGCGGAGCAGGCGCAGGTTGTGCTCCTGGAGCGGGAGCAGGTTCGGCAGCCGCGATTGCGGCCCGCAAATTCGAAACCGGTGCCTCGGAACGTGCCACCAGCGCTTCGCTGCGCGGCTCCTCCAGCACCTTCACCGGCTCCGTCTCACGCATCACCGGAGCCGCCGCGCGACGCAGAGGCGGTGGTGCCGTTTGTGGTCGTGGAGCGGGTTTGGGCAGCCCGGCTCCACTTCCGCTGTCCAGAGCTTCGATCACATCGCTGATGGAGACTTCGTTCAGGCTCTGCACGGCCGCGATCACGCCGAGTTCAAAGTGCAGCCGCTTGTTGCTGGCCCAGCGCATACGTGAATCCACCTCCGCCAGTCCATCCACCACTCGCAGCAACTGCTCCGTGGTCGCCATCTGCGCCTGCACCGCGATCTCATCGATCAACTCAGGGCTCAAATCTTCCGACGCGGCCTCCGGGTCGGCCTGCTGCACCAGCAGCGTGCGGAAATGCTGGATCAGATCGCCCAGCAGACGCCCCAGGTCTTTTCCAGCCTCGTTTTGATCGTAAACCGAGCGCAAGGCCCCGACCGTGTCGCTTTCCAAAATGCTGCGCGCCAGCCGGGCCACCGACTCACCTGACGTGAAGCCGAACACATCCAGCACATCCTGCTCCGTGATCTTCTCGCCGCAGAAAGCCACGAGCTGGTCCAGCATCGACTGCGCATCGCGCATGCCGCCTTCCGCGCCTTTGCCGATGGCGTAGGCCGCCTTCTCGTCGAGCTGCACCTTCTCCAGATCGGCGATGTGCAGCAGGTGCTTCGCGATGATGGCATTCGGAATGCGGCGCAGGTCAAAGCGCTGGCAGCGGCTGATGATCGTCGGCAGGATTTTGTTCGCCTCCGTCGTGGCAAAGATGAACTTCACATGCGGCGGCGGCTCTTCCAGCGTCTTCAGCAGCGCATTGAAGGCACCGGCGGTCAGCATGTGGACCTCGTCAATGTAGTAGATTTTGAAAGGGCAGCGCGTGGGGGCGAATTTCACGTTGTCACGCAGCTCGCGCACCTGTTCCACGCCATTGTTGCTCGCACCGTCGATCTCCAGCACGTCCATGCAGCGTCCCTCGGCGATCTCGATGCTCAGCTCATCATCCGGGTCGAAATCGATGGTCGGACCACCCTTCGCGCACAGCGCCTTGGCAAAAATGCGCGCCGTTGAGGTCTTTCCCGTGCCACGCGGACCCACGAACAGGTAGGCATGCGCCAGACGGTTCTGCGCGATGGCATTCCGCAGCGTGCGCACGACATGTTCCTGGCCGAGAACATCGGCAAAAGTGCGGGGGCGATACTTGCGGGCAAAAACTTGGTAGCTCACCCGTTCAGGCTAGCGAACCACCTCCGTGAAGCCAACAGAACTTTGAACTTGCGGCTTTAATCTTGAAACTTCACCGCCACCTTCCTGTCCCCGCCCTCCCCTCTGACTCGTCATTCGTCATTCGTCATTCGTCATTCGTCATTCAATGTCGTTAAGTTAAGGGGTTTTCAGCAAGA
>NZ_JACSRD010000070.1 GCF_014879935.1 Prosthecobacter sp. | reverse complement strand
AGGAAACGGCTGGAGGGGGCTTTCGGGGCTCGATTCAGGCCCCGCAGCTTCCCGGGAGCAGGGACGAGAGAGGAAAGCAATTTTTCAGACTGATGCCGCCAAACACTCATCACTTCAGTTCGGCTACCAAGTGATGACAAAGGAAGGTGTGCGGCTTGCCACTCTGGATGCCTGGAACCGATCTTTGATGCTCGCTGGTATGATGCGAACGTTTCGCGAATGGAGGAAAAGGATTCAAAGGAACCCCAAGTGTCGCTTGAATGGCTGCAACTGCATCACTCGTTTTGCCATCCATGAGATAGCCAAGCAGAGCTGCTTGAGCCGAAAAGGGGGCACCTACTCCAGGCACATACTTTAGTTTCAGGTCGTCAAGGTAGCGTTTCACATCCGTCGGACGTGCGAGGAGCTTGGCTTCCACGGGCCAGCGAAGACGCGGATCATTCACGTTCTCAAATCCAATGTCATAGGATGGTGGCATGGCCGATGGGCTTTTGATGCTATTTGGCTCCCACGGCTCTTGTTTCGGCAAGAAGGTCTCAAACCCGTTGTGATTGGCTTTCCATAGCAAGGTGATCTCAGTTGCGTGAGCATCGGTGAGCATGCGCTCCAGTTGGTGCAAGGGCTGGGTGAAGTCCACTTTGCTGAGAATCTTGGCCTTCATCCGGTCGTAGCCTTGCCAGACGAGTGACAGAATGGATTCCACAACATCACTCGACCAAGCGTCAGCGATTGTGTTCCATTCGGGGGCGTCTGGAAATGCGTGATCGTAGATGGTGACGATGCGTCGGCTCATGCTTTGCTTCGTCGAGTTGCTCCAGCAGATTGAATCGTTGCCGCGAGTTCATCAGCGTCGCGGAGAGCTTGAGACCGCGTCCAGTAACGACGCTGGTCAGGTTTTAGTAGAAGAACAGTCGGAACTTTGGTGCCGTCTTCAGCCGAATGAGTGATAAACAGCCGTGCGACTCGCTGGAAGCCGATTCCGGCTGTTAGCGGCTCTCCAGAGCGAGAACGGACTCCAAGGCGTTTCTTGAAGAAGTCTGACATTTCAGCCAGCAGGCCTTTGGAGGTCATGACATCGTGTTTGATTAGCTTGCGCTGATTGGGCCACTCCAAGTGAACGGCAACCATGCGGAGCGGAAGCCGGGACTGCCCAGCATCTTCGTCAAAGATGGTCACGCGCACCGCCTTGCTCTTTCCGAAGGTGGCTCGGAGCGACTTGATCATGAAATCCGCATAAGCATGCAGTTCTCCATCGGCACTGTCATTCAGCACTCGCTGGGTGGGGAGGCGTCCAGGCTTCTCGTTGCCCTCCTTACCGCCATCTCGATACACGACATCCAGCAAATCGGCGATCAAGGCAGACTCGGCTTCGGACAGAGAAAACGCCTTCTCCACCACCCCATCGACTTGAGCGAGGCTCAGATTCTCCAGAGCCGGAATCTGGTCGGCAGGTGGTAGCGGCACATCGAGAATATCGCCGCTCAGAGCTTCTGCTCTATTTGCAACAAGTCGGCTGCTGGAGAGCAGGCCGAAGTAGGTTGCCAGACGGCTGTTAAGAGCTAGACACGCGCTCCGAAGCCAAGCGTCTCCGCCATGACATTGGTGGATTGATACATAGCGCATTGTTGCAATCACGCCCTTCTTGTCAGATGCAGGCCGAACGAGTCTTGCTTGGAACCTTCCGGATTCTTTCAAGATGGTTTTCTTCACCAGCATCTGTGGCGGGTTGAAAGCTTCATAGTTGTTGGCGGACTCCGCCTCGACTTTGGAGTTCTGATTTTTTGGCAACTGTTTGGCATCCAGCCACAAGCTCCCCTCGGACGGGAAAACCGGAGCTTCTAAGATGTGTCTGTCCAATATTTCCTTGTCGATTCTAGGCGTGCCTTTCGTCCGCTTTATTCCATCTCTGGTTATCAAAAGGGCAGATGCAATTGGATCGGTCTGAGGTTTTTTCGCGAGCTTGGACAACGTCACTTCACCAGCTAGACGCTTAACAAGCCGCCAATCCCTTCGACCACCCACAAGCAGCGCAGACCAGATGACCGGATCGTTTATGCCTTCGCTGTGGGTCAGCGTATGAATATCCTGCGGATCAATAGCGATCAATGAGTCATCCTCACCATTTCCTTGGGGCTTTGGACAGATGTAGGTGAAGGCAGTTTCACCAGAGCAAGGAACCGGGCGCATGGTGAGCAAACAGGCGCGGGCGGAAATGCCGGGGAACAAGTAAGCGCGAAGGTGGGTGAAGCTAACAACCTCTTCGATGGTGCAGGTGGTAAAGAGCTTGCGACGGTAGTCGAGCGTGGGACCGGTGCTGCGCTGATAGAGCAGCGGCATGGCCGGGAGGATCAAGGATATCGTGCCTTCCGGTTTGCAGAGGGCGGCAGCTTTGGAGAGGAACAGCGGACCGACATTCTTGTCAGCAATGGGCCAGCCGTTGTTCTCGGCCCACTTTGTAGCTAACGCATCTTCAGCGAGAGCTCCGCCTTTCCATGGTGCATTGCCAACGATCAAATCCCAGGAGGCGGCATCTTCCTGTGTTTTGAAGCCAGAGTGCTCTTCGGCAAAGAAGTCGCTACCGATGAGTCTATGGCCGCGAAGTGGCGGGAAGAGGGTGCTCTTCCAATACTGACGAGGATCAATCTCGTCGCACATGGCGAGGCAAAGGCTGAAGGCAGCGACTCGAACCGCTTCCACATTGCGGTCCACGCCCATCAACTGGCTCAAAATCGTGCGAAGGTCGTCGGCTTTGGGGTCTGCTCCAGGATTGGCATTACGCCACCGTTGAACCAATCGCTGGAATGACTTCACAAGAAAAATGCCTGAGCCGCAGCATGGATCGAGCACTCGAAGTTTCCAATCTGTGCCCCCCCACGGCAGCACACCATCGAGCACAAAATCCACGAGATGCGATGGTGTGTAGTAGGCGCTGGACTCTTTCTGGTCCTCGCCAAGAAACTCCTCATAGACGCTGCTGATGAACTCCAACGGCAAGGCATCGAACGAATACTCGGGCCATAGCGATGTCTGGCCTGTCCCCAAGTCGATCTCGCCGCTGACAAACTCTGCGAGGATGTTGAGATGGGCTTGGGACACATCTCTCTTTTCCTTTTCCCACTCTTGTTTGCGCTCGGCATCGGTGCTGCCTTTTCCGGTGAAGAGGTCGCCGTTGAACTTGGCATTCAGCCATTGGAACAGCGCATAGGTTTCGGACTTGTCCTGAAGGATCTGCTGAAGGGCAGTTGAGGCCGAATAGAACCGTTTCAACGAACCGTCAAAACGGCCTTCGAGCACTCGCTGGCTGATGGCCGGATTTCCATCACTGTCGCGACGCTGGAAAAGGAACTGGGTGAAGATGAGTCGGGCGAGCAGGTTATGGCAGTTTTCCATGCCCAAACCGCCTTCGAGTAACTTGGTGCGGACTGCGCGGAGATTGCCGACAAGTTTGGAATCTGCTCGCTCATCCTTGCGAAACTTGGTGGGACGTTCTTTGACAAAGTCGCCGCTCACGAGGTTGACCCAGTGCAACACCTGCGCGGCATCGCTCTCCAGCAAGCTGGCTCTTTTGGATCCTTGTTCGACCACCAGCGGCGGAAGGGCGCGAAGGGCATCGAGTTTGCGCTGTGTTTTGCCTTTCTTTGGTGCCATCGCAGAACTCCATGCCTGGACTCGATGCGGCTCCAAGGTGATCAGGAGCGAGGCTCGCGTGAAGTTCCACGCGAGGCGTTGAGCCTCGCGCAGCACATGATCGCCCACGGCTTGGCTGAACTGGCAAACAATCGCAATGGGAGCCTCAGAGCTATCGGCGTCTGAGTTGGAGGTGAGGAGACCAGTCTCAATCGTCACACCTTTTGCGAATCTGGTCAGAGCATCACCAATCTTAGTTCTGATCTGCCGGGCATAGTGTTCTTGACCTCCACCTTTCGGCGTAGTCACCCGCTCAGCGGATGGCCAGCCTAAGTGTTGAGAGAAGTCATCGAGCCACATGGGTGAATGGGAAGCTTGTGATTTGGGTCGAGTTTACAGTGACGCAGCTCTTTTTGGCAATCCTTCAAATCAGGCTGGCTGATAGACTTCGGCTCCGCTCTCGACGAACTCCTTGCTCTTCTCCGCCATCCCGCGCTGAAGAGCTTCTTCCTCGGAGATGGCTTGTTCGGCGGCGTATTTGCGGACGTCTTCGGTGATCTTCATCGAGCAGAAGTGGGGGCCACACATGGAGCAGAAGTGGGCGCTCTTGGCGCCGTCCTGCGGCAGCGTCACGTCGTGGTATTCGCGGGCGGTGACGGGGTCCAATGAGAGATTGAACTGGTCTTCCCAGCGGAACTCGAAGCGGGCCTTGGAGAGGGCGTTGTCGCGGTATTGGGCACCGGGGTGGCCTTTGGCGAGGTCGGCGGCGTGGGCGGCGAGTTTGTAGGTGATGACGCCGGCTTTGACGTCTTCCTTGTTCGGAAGGCCGAGGTGTTCCTTAGGCGTGACGTAGCAGAGCATGGCGCAGCCATACCAGCCGATCATGGCGGCGCCGATGCCGCTGGTGATGTGGTCGTAGCCGGGGGCGATGTCGGTGGTGAGAGGGCCCAAGGTGTAGAAGGGGGCCTCGTGGCACCATTCGAGCTGCTTGGCCATGTTTTCCTCAATCATGTGCATGGGGACGTGGCCGGGGCCTTCGTTCATGACCTGGACGCCTTTGGCCCAGGCGCGCTGGGTGAGCTCGCCCTGCACTTCGAGTTCGCCGAACTGGGCTTTGTCATTGGCGTCGGCGATGGAGCCGGGGCGCAGACCATCGCCGATGGAGAAGGAGACGTCGTAGGCGGCCATGATGTCGCAGATGTCGTCCCAGTGGGTGTAGAGGAAGTTTTCCTTGTGATGGGCGAGGCACCACTTGGCCATGATGCTGCCGCCGCGGCTGACGATGCCGGTCATGCGTGAGGCGGTCATGGGGACGAAGCGCAGCAGAACGCCGGCGTGGATGGTGAAGTAATCGACGCCTTGCTCGGCCTGCTCGATGAGGGTGTCGCGGAAGAGCTCCCAAGTGAGGTCTTCGGCTTTGCCGTTCACTTTTTCGAGCGCCTGATAAATGGGCACGGTGCCGATGGGCACGGGCGAGTTGCGCAGGATCCATTCACGGGTGGCGTGGATGTTCTTGCCGGTGGAGAGGTCCATGACGGTGTCCGCGCCCCACTTGGTAGCCCAGCGCATCTTTTCGACCTCTTCCTCGATGCTGGAAGCGACGGCGCTGTTGCCGATGTTGGCGTTGATTTTGACGAGGAAGTTCCGGCCGATGATCATCGGCTCGAGTTCGGGGTGATTGATGTTCGCGGGGATGATGGCGCGGCCGGCGGCGACTTCCGAACGCACAAATTCCGGCGTGATTTCCTCGGGGATTCGTTGCGGAAAGCGCCGGAAGATTGCGGGAGTTTCAAGTTTGTGAGTTTCAGGTTTCAAGTTGCCTGAGCCTTCGTGTTGCTTGAGCAGGTCATTGCGCACGATGTCGTCCTTGAGGTCCGACACTTGAAACTTGGAACCTGAAACTTGAAACCGCTTCATGTTCTCGCGAATCGCGATGAACTCCATCTCGGGCGTGATGATGCCCTGGCGGGCGTAGTGGAGTTGGGTGACGGGCTTGCCGGTGCTGCGAAGGGGATTGCGCTGGGCATTGATGGGGGCCTTCAGGGGGCTGAGGAGGCCTTCGCGCTTGGCGGCGGCGTATTCGGCGTGGTTGGCGGTGAGGTAGCCGTTGTCGCGGGGCTCGATGGCGCGGCCGGTGTATTCTTCGACGTCGTTGCGGGAGAGGATCCAGTTTTTGCGCAAGGCGGGCAGGCCTTCCTCGACGGTGCCTTTGTAGGAGGGATCGCCCCAAGGGCCTGAGGTGTCATAGACGCGCACGGGTTCATTGACCTCGATGCGGCCGTTGAAGGCCTTCGTGGGGCTCAAAGCGATCTCGCGCATGGGGACGCGGACGTCTTTGTGGATCTGCCCCTCGACATAGACGCGGGTGGAGGCGGGGAGTTGCTCGGAGGAATGGGGCTCGAAGGAGGTCTTGGGGTCGGCGATCATAAAGCGGAGAGCGTAGGGCTAAGGGCGGAGAGTCGGAGGTCAGACGTGAGATGTCAGAGGCGGGGGACCGTGGGGAGAGGGTTTCAAGTTTCAGGTTTCAAGTTTCAAGTTGGGGAACCTGACCTGAAGAAACTGAGATACCTCCGAGCGAGCTCCCTTCGGCGGCATGACCCGCATCAGGTTCGGAGGGTTCGGATCGAGGAAGATCCGTCTCAGTCCCTGCAGTGGGACGCCCCTGTCGTGACGGGGGCGATTGTCCGGCTGGGAGGGCGAAGGTCAAAGGCAATTTCCGCCTGCGGACAGGCCAGTGCGTTTGAGGGGATGCTTAGGAGGACGAAAGCATTTGCTGGATTATTGAAATTATAATAGGCTTCTCTGATTCGCCCCCCCCAATGAACGCTTTCCGCCCCTCTTTTCGCCCCCTGCAGGCCGCTTTGGCCCTGCTGCTGACTGCGGTCACCGCAGCGCGGGCGGATCTGGTGACGGAGTGGAACGCGCTGGCGCTGACGGAGATGCGCAGCGGGACGGAGGCCCCGATGATGGCCCGGGATCTGGCGATCCTGCACACAGCGATGTTCAACGCGAGCGAGAGCATCCGCGGCGGCTATGAGACCTACGGCTTCGGCACTTACTCGGCCCCCGGGGTTTCGGGCCCGCTGGGAGCGTCCTATGAGGCGGCGATGATCTCGGCGGCGAACACGGTGATGCAGAGCCTCTACTCGGGCGGGGCGGCCGGTTTCACATCGCTGTATGACACGCAGATGGGCCTGATCGCGGACGGACAAGCGAAGACGGACGGCATCGCCTGGGGCGCGAGCATTGCGAATGAGATGCTCACGTGGCGTGCGGCTGACGGCGCTGTGGACGCGGGATCGACGCCGTATTCGCCGGTGGGCACGATCGGCTACTGGCAGCCGACCTCGGCCTCCAGCGCGATGCTGCCGGGCTGGGGAACGGTGGGCACCTTTGCGATTCCGGGCACGGGCGGCTATCTGGGAACGCCGCCGGGCGGCTCCGTAACTGCGTATGTGCAGGATGAGAGCGGTCCGTATGGCAGTGATTACAATGAGGTGAAGGAGCTGGGGGCGCTGTTCAGCCCGACACGCACGGCGGATCAGACGGACCAGGCCTATTTCTGGGCGGCGGGAGACGGCACGGTGAAAGTGACTGGGATGTGGAATCAAGTCGCGGAAGCCGCCGCGCTGAACGCGGGTCTGTCGGTGGCGGACACGGCCCGTCTTTTCGCAGCCCTGAATGTGACGCTGGCGGACGCGAGCATCGCGGGCATGGCGGCCAGCTACGACATGCAGTTCTGGCGGCCGGAGACGGCCATCGCGAATGGTGATGCCGATGGCAACGACGACACGACGGTGGACGCGTTCTGGGCACCGCTGATCGCCTCGCCCTCTCTGCCCGAATACGTGGCGCTCGGAGCGACGCTGAGCGAGGCCGCGGCGGCGACGCTGGCCTATTATCTCGGTGACAGCCAGTCCTTCAGCCTGGGCAGCGACATCAATGGCGACGGCAGCGTGGATCTGACGCGGGATTTCACCAGCTTCAGCCAGGCGTCGGACGAGGCGGCGCTGAGCGGGGTGTATGGCGGCACGCAGTTCCGCACCTCGGCGGAGGATGGCCAGACGATGGGGGCCAGCGTGGCGGACTTTGTGGTGAACAACAACTTCGCCGCCGTACCGGAGCCGGCCAGCGCTCTCCTGGTGCTGCTGGGATTGGGCGTGTGTGCGAGGCGGCGGAGGGTGAATGGCGAATGACGAATGACGAATGACGAATCAATGTCGTTAAGTTAAGGGGTTTTCAGCAAGAGGTTGAAAAAGAAGAGGAGATGAACGAGACGAGGT
>NZ_JACSRD010000066.1 GCF_014879935.1 Prosthecobacter sp. | reverse complement strand
GTGCGCCGCGTCGTGAGCTGGAGTTTGTCGTGGAGGATGGGGTTCATGGGAAGTTCATTGAATTCTACGTCCACAACTTCTCATGCCTTCCTCCCGGTGAAGAAATTGAAGGCATCTTCAGGGTTTAACCACTCGGAAGAAGTAGCGACCCGAAGTGCCAATTCCTGGAACTAAAACGTTCATATCCTCGCCTGATCCAGAAATAGAGCTTCCGAGATTAAGCCAATTCATCAAATCGGGGGAGTATTCGACTCGATAAGTTGCACCATACTGGCTGGTGAAGCCAAACTCAAAATCTTGGCCTCCTAGCAAGCGCATGACGCCGGTGGGGCGGAGGTTTTGCTGCTCTCCAAACGGCCGGGGTGTTGTTTCTACGGCATCCGTGTGCATCAGTCCGTTACGGGAACGAACGACATAGGAGGCCCCTTCCCCGGGCTGGATACCTGTGTCGCTGAACCCCGTTGTGGAGCTGCGGCCGATCCATTCCAAGGGTCCGGTTGAAGTGGTCCGGCGGAAAATGTCATAGTAGTCCGCGTTCACAACGCCTTCCCACGAGAGATTGAAGCCGTAAGCATCCACCTCTGGCACACCCACGGCGGCTGCACCCGCAATCGTCCGGGTGTCGAATCCTGTGGAGAAATGAAGACGGGCGGGTTCCACACTAAGCCGGGTGCCCGAAGGAGAACGGGCAAAAACTTCCATCACGAAGCTTCGATTGTATGGCAGAGCGGCAAGTGCCACCTGAGCTGGCAATCCTGATGCAGGCTGCACCGAATAGACGTTTGCGATAGTTCCATCTCCCTGCCGGAGGATCACCTCATAGTCTTGAAAGACACTCACCACACCTGCGAGCAGAACGGCATTCCACTGCACGAGGTTGGTGTTTGCAGGGAGAACCTCATACTGGTTGTTTACGAACGCTATTCCAAGCGGCAGCAGAGCTGAGACTGTGATGGTTGTTTCTGGGCCAGCAGCACCCAGCACTCCTGACAGCAACGGAGCCACGGAATAAGCATAGCTTTCACCGAACGAAATAGAGGCGTCTTGGTAGTCTGGGGATTCTGTTCTCGCGATCTCTTCGACGAAACCGGTGCGGACATGCCGACGAAAAACAGCGTAAGACTCTGCGCCTGGAATGGCGGGCCATGTTGAATCCACCCAAGGGTTGACAGTGTCTCTGCCCCCGGCGGTCACCGTAGGGGCAGTTACTGAGGCGAGCAAAGCGATTGGAACGTTCTTCGTGCCTGAGACAAATTCCAAACCCTCCCAGAGGGCGGAAACCTTCCATTCGATCTGCGAGGAACCAGCGGGAATGCTCACTTCCATTTGTTTGTCTGTGGTGGCCCCCAAGACGGCAAAGTTGCCTGATCCGTTCCAGCGACCCAAAATGGTGTAAATCGTTGTTGGAGAAACCTCTTGATTGGTTGGCCACGTCAGGCGTAAAACAGGAGAGGTTGTGAGGTAATACGCCATTCCGGCACCCGGCGTAAAACCCGCTTCATCAAATGAAAACCGGCTTCCTGTGGTGGTGATGGGCAGGGAAAGATCACGAAACACCTCTCCGCTCTGCAAACGGACCTCATGACTTCCCGTGAGCATGTTAGTGTTCAGGGAAAACACGTTGCCGGTGACGCTGCCCGCTACTTTCCATGCTTCAGTGCCGGCGGGTCTCGTCAGAATGGTATAGATCCTGAAGGCGTCCTCTGGAGTGCTGGACCACTGTAGATTCAACGGAACGCCGATTAGAATACTGAAGGTGGAAGCTGAAAAGCTGTCCAAGGTAAAATCGCTGCTTTGCGAAAGCACCTTTTCGGCAACGCCCCGGTTTCCAGCTTGATCATAGGCCTCGATCCGGAAGATGAGGCTAGGGGCGCTGGTATTGAAGACGTGTGAGATGCTCGTGGGAATGGCACCCGAAGAACTGGCTAGTTCTGTCGGAATTCCACCAACGAGCTGAATCACCTTCAAACTCGAAAGCTGGTTCAAGTTGTCAGTGACAGTCCACTCAAGGGTCTTGGGCTGTCCCGAAGCGAAAGAGCTGTCGGCGGTGGTAATGCCCACGATCGGCGCAGTGAGATCAGCGCCAAAATAACCCACGGCCAGTTGCTTCCGCCAGGCGGCAGCCATCCATCTGGAATCTGTGATCGCGATGCGCCGCTGAATGCTGCTAAAATTGTCCAGTCCAGGATCGCCAAAAACCACGCGTTCCTGTTGTCCGGAGGTCTGGTTGCGCCTTATGGCAACGAGATGGTTGTCTTCACCAGCAAGGCCCTGTGTCGTGCCTTTTCCGATGGTCAAGGCGACATCATTGAAGGCTTTCACGACCGGGTCTGCGATCAACGCATCCCAGCGGGTGAACAAACCGGTGGGTGATACCAGGTCCATGAAGTGATAGTCCTGATACCCAAAACGGATTCCTGCGATATTCGGATCCAGACTCACGAAACGCGCTCCATTGCCTGCATACGGCCAAGTCACCACAGCGGTTCCGGCGCTGAGGTTGCCGTTCAGTATGTAAAGCCCCTGCGGCGTGTTCAGATGGGTACCGTAGTCGAGATGCGTTCCATCGATCCGGAACGCATGCTCCACCTGGGAGCCGCCAGATGGCAGGATTCGTTTGAGGCGATGACGCCAGTTTGCCCCGGACAGATGGGTGTTCCCCTGCCACGTCAAGTAAAGCTCGCTCCCGCGCCGCATGAACTCCGGATTCTCTTGTCCCGTTGCGGCATCTATCGTTGCCACCAACTGGGGCGTGGAGAAGCTGTTCCCCGAACGCGAGGACCAGTAAACATTGTTGCCGTTCCGGAGTAGGAAATAAGGAGTTCCGGTCAAAACCTTCACGTCCTCGCACAGATAACCGCCGGGAAGAAGAAGTTGGTCTAGAACTTTTGTGGATCGGTTGTAGCGAACGTGAAAGCATTCATCTCCTGAGTATTCCGGCGTGCCAGTGTAGGTTTCTGACAGATTGTATCCGTGATACCTGCGAACCACGGCGTGGACCGTCGTGTCACCTTCCCAATCCAGCGCCACGGATTCCGTAACCTCCTGCCGGTAGAGCGAGCCAAGCGGGAAAGGATAGTTCTCACTGAACAGGGTGATGGCTGAGTTGAATGGTGCGGGAAGGTCGGGCATTCGCACCTCAAACGTCCCATTGCTTTCGTCCGTCACTGTTCGCTGAGTCACTCCAGAAATTGTTGCAGTAACTTCGACTCGAAGCTTCGCGGCCGAGTTCACATACGCCTCCTGTGTCGGTAGAGTCACCGCCAGCAGCGGAGGTACTGAGATGCCCGCTCCGTTCACCTGGTTGTAAATGCCGACCGAGTAACTCCCATACACATATTGAACAGAAAGATTCGTCACCCGCATAGGCGTCATGACACTCAACGGCACCAGCACTTGATCCCCCAGCCGGTAAGATGGGAACTGCACCGGTCCCGCATTCACCGTCAGTGTGTTGTCGAAGATGGTCATGGGGTTGGAAACCGCAGTGTTATAGGCCCCCACGTCATCGAAGGCTGTCAATCGCACCTGCAGGGTGGAAGTCGGTGTCCAGTTCGTCGGAAAGTTCCATCGCGTCGCATTTTGTGAGGACGGCACCGTCGAGCCCGAATGACTGGTTGTCTGAAAGGAAAACCACGGATTAGTGTTGCCGGTGAAATCGTCCAAAAACTGCCACGGAGCGGAAGGGTTTGTCCGATACTCGATCAAGGCTCTTGTGGTCCGTATGTCATCCGTGATGCTGGCGATGATTTCGAAGTACCCGCCCAGCGGCGCGTTTGGATTGTTGGACGATGGACCCCGCACAAGAAGGTTAAAGGTAGGCCCACCTTGGTTCACATAATTGATGGGGTAGTCCTGTGAGGCCGTTCCCACCGTGCCCTCGTCGGGCGAGGTTCGGAAGCGAAGCGTGCTGGCTCCGGTCACCAGCACATTGTCATAGGTCACCCCGTTGCTGGCTGTGAACAGGGCATCCCGAAAATACACCGTCACATCTGCTGAGGCGCTCTCTCCGGGATTGAGTGCAGGCAGTTGGCCCGGTGCATTGTAGAGAAAGGGATTCGCCTGCCCGTTCTTCACATACAACGCCTCGACGAAGTTGGCAGCAGCCGGCCCGTTGCCGCTGTTGGTTACTGTGACCCGGTAGGTGATGAGTTCGAATGGCTTGAGCGCTCCGACGACGTGCTGGATTTGAGTGATCGCATAGGCCCCGCCAACATTCTCAGTGGTGAACTCCCACACGGCAGAAGGCGGCCAGGTGCCACCGTAGTAGTCCAGGTTTCTGCCCTCCTCATGCACGATGGCACGCCAGTAGTAGTGCGTGTTCGGTTTCAATGGCGGGTTCCATTCGGTGGGATCCAGCCGGGTCACATTGCGGTAGTCCGGTTGTCCGCCGTGGCCGAAATAGCGCCATGGGCCGGAGGGAGACTCGGCGATCTCAAACGCGCAATAGAACGCATCCCCCTCCGGATCGCTTACCTGGCACTCCAAAGCAGGAAGTTTCGTCACCCCCGTGGCCCCATGTGCAGGGAATACGGGACTGGCATCAATCACAGGACGGTCCTGCACATTCACACGGATCGAGTCCACATTGCTCCAAGGACCCGTTCCCACGTTGTTCACGCCCCGCACCCGGAAGTAATAAGTCGTGTTGTCCGAAAGGCCCATCGCCGTGTAAAACACGCTCTCATACATGTTCATCCCGGGTGCTGTGTTGCCTGCGTCTAACAGGACGGCTCCAGAGAAGTCCGCGTTCGTCGCCCGCTCGACTTCATACTTCACCACATTGTCCTGGTTCAGACGGTCATTCACCCGCCCCCAGAACAACTGCGCCTGCGGAACGCTCACCTCCAGCCCATTGATCACGAGATTCGGGGCGTTCGGCAGTTCCGTGCTCTTGGGCAAGGCAGGTATCGGCGTATAGGCGACCGCCACAGCCGCTCCTTCCTGCGGTGCCGATGCCCCTTCCTGAACCCGCAGTTTGAAATAGGCCAGCGTGGCTGCCCCGCTCCCCGGAACTGTGACCGTGGGACTTCCGCTCCGGTTTCCGCTCGTCACAGGGTCCACGGCATAGACCTGATTCCAATTGGCACCATCCAGCGACGCGAGAATCCAGGCGCGTGTGGCGGATGCAGGCAGTTGGTACCCCAGGGCAAAATTTGCGTTAGCTGAGTTATAGCTGGCGGTGAGTTGGCCTTGGATGGGGGGCAGTGTGCTTCCTGCGGGCAAAACGGTTACTTCAATGACTCCTTCCGTCGATTTGCCGCCAGAACTGCCAACCCAGACATACAAGTGATCGGTCGTTGGTGCTGCTACCAGCGGGGCGGTGTAGCGCACATGACTGTTTTCACCATTGAGGCCCGCCAGACTTCCTTCCTGACAAGACCAGAAGTAAAAATAGGTATGCCCTAGTGGTGAGGTCAATGGGCCAGGCCCAAAAGCCCGGCTTTCACCAGATGTGATCGAAAAAGATGCCTGCGTGACCGGTGTGGGGACAGACGAGTTCAAGTCACTATCCAAGACTTCCGGCTTGGAGCCCAGGGTTAAAGACTGCCCCGCTACAGTTCCCGCAACCAGACCTATAAGCATCGAGAAGGCCAACAGTGTCCGGCGTATCCACCGGCCTCGTTTAAAACATGGTTGTGAGTTCATAGACGTAACAGTTGAAGGATTTCTCACGGAACCGCCGGACTCGGATTGGTGATTCGCCACAAGATGGTGTTGATCATCAGCTTGGCGATCACACTGCGCCGGATCGGGTTAGAGTAGGCCATATCTTTCAGCTCTCCGATCCCTTTCTCATAAAGCCAGTCTCTCCGCGCTGTGATCTTTCGCGTCAGCACACCCCCAAGGCGTTGATAGTAGAGAGAAGTCGGAGACGAAAGATCGTAGTCCAACTCCAACGGCCGCAGAAACAGGGCCGTTTTAAGCTTGTCACGCCTGTAGGTGAAAAGCGACTCTGATCCTGCTGGCCCGCCATCGCCGAGACCAAACACTTTCCACAAGAAATGCACCGCCTCCCCAAACGACGCCGGATCATTCACACGAAATTTCGGTTGAGTAATGTCCAAAAGCCCCTTCTGAGCAAATAATTGAACTGTTGGATAGTGACTGCTCGATGACAAGTCCGTGTCGCCTGCAAACCAGTTTCCGGGATTAACAGTGGGGAGGCTCTCGACAAGATTCACTTTATACGCATTCGCTGCCGCTTTGAGGATCGTCACCACCTCCCCACGCGAGAGCGTGCGCTCCAGGTTCATCCAGACCCGGTCGTCCACCACCCCGTTGCCATCCTTGTTGTTCATGATACCCAGCGCGATGCAGTTCCGCACTTCAATCCGATTGGGATGCGTCGTCTTGAGAGACAGCAGGTCCGACGCAGAAAACAAAGTGCGGTGATCGTCGATAAAATCAGACGGGTCAATTATGCCATCGAGACGCATCTTGTCGAAGGCAGACGTGACTTCAGAAAGGCTCATTCCGTTGGTATCAACTCCATTAGCATAGTAGCCATTACCGTTGTCGTTCGGCCACAAGCTGTTCCCAATAGGCTTGTCGCGCATTTCGAAGTGTAAGTGAGGGCCAAAACTGGAAACCGAGCCAATGCGGCCAATAATATCTCCTTTCGAAACCGCAGCATTTACTCCGAAAGGAAAGTCGGATGCCCGAGTTCCTTTGAGTGCTCCGCCTGCAAGCGGAGACACATGCAGGTAAACGGAATCGTAAATCTGTCCGGTGCCCCGGATCCAATGACGAATTACCACATACCATCCAGCATATGTTGGATCATTGGTCAAAACACCGTTCACATAAACTCGAACTACATCCAGCTTTATGACTTGTCCGTTGGCAACGGCATAAATATTCTCCCCCAGATCTTTCGTCGCGTTGTTCCAATCCTCGCCAGGGTGAATTCCTCCCGCCTTGCTGGCTGAATAATAGCTACCCACATCTTGATAATTGAACCAACCTCGTGCTTCGCCAAGACGCAAGACGGGAGGCTGTGCCAAGGTGCTGTTTGGGAACAAAGTGTTTCTTTCTTCCGATCCATTTTCTAGAATCGGTTCTTTATTGGTCCCGTTATAGCCCCTGCTGCCGACCGGGTAATCAAACCCATCCGCCTCTAAAAATCCTGCTGGCTGTGCAGCCGCTGGCAAGCCCATATATGCGCCGACAACCACAATCAGGGCCGTCTTTGCAAAGAAGAACAACGATTCACATCGAGGAACTCCCCAACCCTGCCACCCATTCAATGCAGCACAGAGTGTGTTTAAAAGAATGCTCATTGGAAAGATGTTAGGGATTTAGAACCTGCTTGCACGACATTTATCGCGCCCAGGCTGAACTGCCCCGCATTGCCCAAAAAAGTGCGCCGCGTCGTGAGCTGGAGTTTGTCGTGGAGGATGGGGTTCATGGCGTGAAAGGCTTGGGTTCTTGATGTCACAAATTGCGACATCAAATGCGTGTTCTTGGTGTCACAAACTGTGATACCAAGGCTGTGAGGATGTTTGAGGTCACAAATTGTGACTTCAAGTTTTCGGGGCGAATCATGGGTGAAAACCGATCTGTTTGCGTGGTGCAGGTGGCGGCGGAGCCAGGAGCGGCATCAGTTTCTTGTAGATGTCGCGAAGCGAGGCGTCGTGGATGAGCAGCGTGTGGTCGATCTCGGCCAGGCGCTTGAGGATGGCGTTGTTGGCCGCAATCTGCTCCCGAATCTCGACAAACGCGCGGATGACAAAGACGCTCATGGAAATGGCGCGGTCCGAGTTGAGAACAGAGGCGGCCATGAGGGCTCCGTGCTCGGTGAAAGCTCGTGGGATATAGCGTCTGCCACCCCGGCCCTCGTTTGAGGTCACAATTTGTGACCTCAAAACCAGCCACTCTTCTCCGGTCAAAACGAATGAGAAGTCCTCGGGAAACCGGTTCAGGTTGCGTCGGATCGACTGGTTGAAAACTTTTGTCTCCACTCCATACAGCGCGGCCAGATCAGAGTCGAGCACCACGCGCTGGCCGCGCACGGTGTGGATGGGGATGTCGATGGATTTTTTGGAAGCCATGGCGTCGCGATTCAATCACCTCCGCATCAAAAACTCATCCAGATTCATGACCACGTTCGCCACCGCGGTCCAGGCGGCGAGTTCGGCGACATCCGCGCCCGCTTCGACAGGCCCAAGGGGCTCCGTGGCCATCTTCGTGGCCGCAGCAGCATCCGCGCGATACATCGCGATGCTCTCGGCGTGCAATTGAGTCAACGCGGTCAATTCGGTCGCCATCGGCTCACGCGCCAGACACAGCTTAAACAGCCGTGAGAGCCGTTCCGGCTGTTTTTTGGCCTCGCGCACAATGCGCCGCGCCATCGCCTGATGCGTTTCGAGGAAGACGGGGTCGTTCAGCGTCACGAAGGCCTGCAGCGGCGTGTTCGTGCGGCTGCGGCGGATCATGCAGACCTCGCGATTGCCAGCGTCGAACGTTGTGAAGCTCGCATACGGCGAGTTGCGGCGCACTTCGGTGTAAAGGCTGCGACGATGCCCGTCTTCGCCTTTGCTGACCTCCCAGTCGTTGCTGCGACCAAACGCGGTGCTGAGGCCGAGATTCGGCGTCATCGGCCGCACCGGCACGCCAAACATCTTCTCCGAAAGCAAGCCGCTCACCGCGAGCGCCTGATCGCGCAGCAGCTCGCCTGTGGGACGAAAACGCGGCCCGCGGGCCAGCAAGCGATTGTCAGGATCTCGCTCATTCAATTCGGGCGTCGATTTGGAGTTCTGCTGATACGCCTGGCTCGTCAGCATCAGCTTCAGCAGGTGCTTCACATCCCAACCGCTGTCCATCAGCTCCGCGGCGAGCCAGTCGAGCAATTCGGGATGAAACGGCAGATCGCCCTGGCTGCCAAACTCCTCGCTGCTGCGCACGATGCCGGTGCCGAAGATACTTTCCCACAGGCGATTCACCGTCACGCGAGCCGTGAGCGGATTGTCGCGACTCACGAGCCATTTCGCCATCGTGAGGCGATTCTTCGGCTCCGCGCCCGGCAGTGGATGAAACACCGCCGGCGTGCCCTCGCTCACTTCATCGCCGAGCGACTGCCAGTTGCCGCGGAGCTGCACTTTCGTCACGCGACGCTGCTTCGCATCGAGATCACGCATGATCGGCACCGTCACCGGCTTCATCGACGCTAGCTCCTTGTTCGCGGCGGCGAGACGCGTGCGCTCCGCAGCCGATTCCTTCGCAATGTTTCGCACATAATAATCCACGACGGCCTTCACCTGCTCCGGCGTGCGTTTCGGCTGCGTCAGCGCGGCGATGACATTCGTGGGAATCTTCGCCGCCTGCTGCACGCGGGCATCGCCAGTGAAACTCAGGCGGAAATTGCCGAGCGTGTGCTGCTTGAACTCGCTCTTCTGTTCCAAGATCACGCGCAGCTTCGCGCCCGCAGGCACCGCGATGGGCGAGTTCGTCAAAAGCGTGAGCGTGTGCGGTTTTTCCGCCGCGCCGCTGACGGCCCAGCCTTTGCTTTTCGCGTCGAGAAATTTCGTCGCCTCAAAACCGCTCTGCGAGTAATCCGCCAGCGCCGTTGTGAAACCCAGCGGCACCGGTCCGCTCACCGCGAAGGCTTTTTCCTTCTCCGGCGCGGGCGTCGGCTCGCTCTTCCACAGGATTTGACGCTTCTCATCGAGCAGCACGACGCGGAAGCCGTCGAGACGCTTGCTCACGCCATCGAGCCGGTTCCACACCACCACGCGATCCACCGGCTTCGCGGCCTTCAGATCGACCTCCCACCACGGATCGTTGTCAGCGCCGCTCGTGTGCGACACGCTGCCTTTGTTGTAGTTGCCGTCCGTGTTGCCATCATTCGCACGTTTGGCCGCGGCGTCCTGATACTGGCTGCTGTGACTCGCCACGCCCTTCGGCGCGATGTTTTCCGCGCCGCTGAAAACCTGCACCTCGGCCAGTTGCAGCATCTTTTTGGCTCCCGGCAGTTCCACGCGCACAAAGCGAGCCTGCGGAGCCGCTTTGGCATCCGGCGGCACCACCTCGGCCTTGAGGCTGGTGAGCACAAAATTGCCGAAACCAGCCTGCGGAGCCGTTTCGAGCCTCAACGCGCTCAGTTTGTCGCCCGCGAGCGGCAATTCGACCGTGTAGCTCGCCGTGTCCTTGTTCTTCGCGAGGATCACGCGTCCATCGTTTTCGATCTTCGCATCGCTTTCGCTCACTTTGAGCGGCTTCGGGCTCTGCCAGCCCAAATCGCGAGCAAAACCGCGATCCCACGCCTCCAGTCCCGCAAGCCATTTCGCGTCCGGTTTCGTGAATTTCGACTCCAGCGCCGCGATCTCGGCTTTCAGCGTCTCGCGCTGCTTTTTCAGCTCCGGCGTGTCAAAGCTGTGCAGCGGCACCTCGTCCTTTTTGTCGCTATCGGCACTTTGATTGAGGAAGGCGTAGAACTGGAAGTACTCATGGATCGTGAGCGGATCGTATTTGTGCGTGTGGCACTGCGCACAGGCCATCGTCGTGCCCATCCACACCGCGAAGGTCGTGTTCACGCGGTCGATGATCGCCGCGTTGCGGAACTCCTCGTCATCCGTGCCGCCCTCGTTTTGCGTCATCGTGTTGCGATGAAACGCCGTCGCAATGAGCTGGTCATCTGTCGGATTCGGCAGCAAATCCCCCGCGAGCTGCTCGATGGTGAACTGATCGAACGGCATGTTCGCATTCAGCGCGCGAATCACCCAATCCCGATACGCCCAAATCTCCCGCGGCTGGTCACTCGGATAGCCGGACGAATCCGCGTAGCGTGCGAGATCGAGCCACTGGCGCGCCCAGTGCTCGCCGTAAGCCGGTTTGGCGAGGTAATGCGCCACGACGTCGGACAGGTCGGACGTGTCTGACTTGTCGGACGAAAAGCGTGCGAGTTCCTCCAGCGTCGGCGGCAGTCCGGTCAAATCGAGCGCCACACGGCGAATCAGCGTCGCGCGGTCTGCTGCGGGAGAAAACGACAGCCCTTCCTTCTTCAGACGTGCCGCCAAAAACGCATCCACGGGATTCTTCGCACCGGCGGGCACCGTTGGCTTCACCACCTTCTCATAACTCCAATGCTTTCCCCACTTCGCGCCCTGCTTGATCCATTCTTTGAGCAGCGCCACCTGCGCAGGCGAGATCGTCTTGTGCTGCTTCGGCGGTGGCATGACCTCATCGGGATCGGTGCTCACGATGCGCTGGATGAGGGCGCTTTTCTCCGGATCACCCGGCACCACGGCGATGACGCCGTCGTTGTTCTTCTTCGCGGCCGCTTCGTCATCGAGACGGAGGTCCGCCTCGCGCTTTTTGTCGTCGGGACCGTGGCAGAAAAAGCAGTTCTCGCTCAGGATCGGGCGGACCTGCTTGGAAAAGTCGATGGGCTCCGCGAGCGCGGAGGAAACGAGGGCAAAAGTGACGAGGGGGCGGATCACGGCGCACTCATACGCGCTTCGAGGCCGATTTTCGACCTCGGGCGGCATTCTCCATGCCGATCAACGCCGTTTCCCGGAGCGACGTGCGAGTAGTTGCTTCAGACACTCACTGACCTTCGGCGGCTTCGCCGGGTTCAGCCACTCGCGTCGCACCCAGAATCCTGGGATGCTCGTGCTGCGGATCACGGCCTCCTTTTCCGCGAACTCCTCCAGCATATCACCGCTGCGGCGGTAGAACCGGTGGTCGAGCTTCTGCGGATCGAGAATCCAGTACTCCTGCACATCATGCAGCTCATAGGCGGCAAATTTGCGACCCGTATCATTCTTCGCCGTCGCGGGCGAGAGCGCCTCCAGCACAAACGTCGGCGCGAAAGGCACATGCGTCTCCGGCAGCCGCGCCGCCTGCGTTTTTGTGAAGTAGGCCAGGTCCGGCATGAAAGTCTCCCGGATGCTCAGCCGCACCGCGACGGTCTCGCGATGCAACTCGCCGAGGTCTTCTTCTTCGATGTACGCACGCAGGAGTGCGTCCACGAAGTTGATCAGGCGGGCATGATTCAGGTTTACAGGCGAGTGCATGGCGATTTCTCCATTGATCAGGTCCGCGTGCACGCCCGGCTCCAGCCAGTCGAGGAAGGCCTCCGAGGTCCACAGCCGTGTCACCGCAGGTGGTGACACACGAGGGCGCACGGAGCGTGTTCGGGGGCGTTCGAGGACGGCAGGCATGGCTTGAGTCTAGGCCAGCGGCCCCCATTCGTCATTCGGAATTCCTCATTCGTCATTCTTGCCTCCCATCCACTCTCCCGCCATACTCCGCGCCCTCTTTCCCATGTCCAAGATCCCCACCGCCGCCGAAATCCGCGCCACCTTCCTCGATTTCTTCAAGGAGAAGCAGCACACCATCGTGCCCAGCGACAACGTCGGCTACACCAGCCGCGATGGCGCGCGCATCTTCACGAACGCGGGCATGAACCAGTTCGTGCCCATCTTCCTCGGTGAGCGCAGCGCGGACGTGGACACCTGGCCCGGCGTTTTGCACAAAGGCCTGCCCACCCGCGCCGCAGACACGCAGAAGTGCATCCGCGCCGGCGGCAAGCACAACGACCTCGAAGACGTCGGCCTCGACACCTATCACCACACGCTCTTCGAAATGCTGGGGAACTGGTCCTTCGGCGACTACTTCAAGAAAGAGGCCATCGCCTGGGCCTGGGAGCTCGTCATCGAGCGCTGGAAGTTCCCGCCCACCCGCGTTTACGCCACCATTTACCAGCCCGACAAATCGAAGGGCGATCCCGCCGACCGCGACCAGGAGGCATGGGAGATCTGGGCGGAAAAATTCCGCAGCATCGGCCTCGATCCCGACATCCATATCGTCAACGGCAATAAGAAGGACAACTTCTGGATGATGGGCGACACCGGCCCCTGCGGCCCCTGCACCGAGATCCACATCGACCTCACCCCCGGCACTCCCGAGCTCGATGAAGCCCGCCAGCGCGAAGGCCGCAAGCTCGTGAATGGCAGCGACGCCAGCTGCATCGAGATCTGGAACAACGTCTTCATCCAATACAACGCGACCCCGGAAGGCACCTTCGAGCCGCTCCCCGCGAAGCACGTCGATACCGGCATGGGCTTCGAGCGCGTCTGCTCCATCATCCAGGGCACGAAAAACTTCACGGACTTCCAAAACGCGAAGATCAGCAACTACGACACCGACGTCTTCCGTCCCATCTTCGACGAGCTGACGAAGATGTCCGGCAAAACCTACGCCAGCACGCTGCCGAAGGCCAATGAGCAAGGCCACGTCGTCCCCGTCACCGAGCAGGAAAAGATCGACGTCGCCTTCCGCGTCATCGCCGACCACATCCGCACGCTCAGTTTCGCCATCGCCGACGGCATCCAGCCCGGCAACAGCGACCGCAACTACACCCTCCGCCGCATCCTCCGCCGCGCCGTGAAATACGGCCGCACGCTCGATTTCAAAGAGCCCTTCTTCTACAAGCTCGTCGATGTCCTCGCCGCGCAAATGGGCGATGTCTTCCCCGAGCTGCGCGTGAAGAAGGAGCAGATCAAGAGCGTGCTGAAGCTGGAAGAAGAGAGCTTCAACCGCACTTTGGACAAAGGCATCGCGTTGTTCGAGCATGCTGCGCATTCGTTACTTGCCGTGACGCACGACAATCCCGAAGTTGCGTCACGGAAGCCCTATTATTCGAAAACATATGGCAAGTTAGGGACACTGATTCGCCAGCCGAACGGCGATGTAATCCGAGAATTGGCTGACGAGTTTGCTTTCAAACTTTACGATGAACAGGGCTTCCCGCTTGATCTCACCGAGCTCCTTGCACGCGAGCGCGGCCTCAAGGTCGATGTCGATGGCTTCAACAAGCTCATGGAGCGCCAGAAAGAAATGGCCCGTGAAGCTGGAAAGCAGAACAAGCAGGTCGTCTCCGTCTCCGAGATCGAAACGAAGGCTCCGACCAAGTTCATCGGTTACGACAACCTCGAAGCCGATGTGAAGGTGCTCGAAGTCGTCGAGATGAAGGACAAGACCGCCGTCGTGCTCGATGTCTCCACCTGCTACGCCGAAATGGGCGGCCAGATCGGCGACGCGGGTCAGATCATCCTCGGCGCGAACACCTTCCCCATCACCGCCACCACCAAAGTCGGCAACACCTGGCTCCACTTCCTCGGCGGCGACGAAGCCCCGCCCGTCGATGCCGCCGTGAAGCTCGTCGTCGATGCGCCGCGCCGACACGCCATCGAGCGTCACCACACCGTCACGCACATCTTGCACTGGGCTTTGCACGAGGTCGTCAGCAAGGACGCCACGCAGAAAGGCTCCAGCGTCACGCCGGACAAACTCACCTTCGACTTCAACAGCGCCGCGCTCACCCCGCAGCAACTCGCCGACATCGAGCGCCTCGTGAACGAGCGCATCGTCGCGAATGACCCCGTTTCGTGGAGCGAAGTGCCCTACGTCGAGGCGAAGGCCAACAACGGCATCATGGCCCTCTTTGGCGAAAAATACGGCGACCTCGTCCGCGTCGTGCAGATCGGCGGCCAGCCGCACAAGCTCGATGGTTGGAGCATGGAACTCTGCGGCGGCACCCACACCCGCCACACCGGCGAAATCGGCCTCTTCCGCCTCGTCGGCGAAGGCGCCGTCGCCGCCGGCGTGCGCCGCATCGAAGCCATCGCCGGCCTCGAAGCCTACAACGCCGCCAAAGCCGATTCTGACCTCCTGAAGCTCCTCGCCGGCAAAGTCAGCGCCCAAGGCGCCGCCGACCTCGAGAAGAAGCTCGACCAAATCCTCACGCAGCAAAAAGAGCTCGAAAAAGCCCTCAAAGCCGCCCAGCAGCGCGAAGCCAGCGGCAAAGCGAAGGAGTTGCTCGCGAGCGTAGCGGAAGACGTGAGTCTTCCGACCTCGGAACGCTCACGCGTTCCGCTACTGGTCGCGAATCTCGGTGATGTGGACGCGGATTATGCGATGGCCGTCAACGACGCCCTCAAGTCTCAATTCAGCGGCATCATCGTCCTCGCCGCCACGGGAGGTGGAAACGTCACTTTGATGGCCAACGTCGGCAAAGACCACCAATCCAAGGTCCAAGCCGGCAAAATCATCCAAACCATCGCCCCCATCGTCGGCGGCAAAGGCGGCGGAAAACCGGATTTTGCGCGTGGAGGTGGCAAGGATGTGTCGAAAGTCGATGCAGCCCTCGCTGAGGCACAGAAGATGCTCGCCTGACGGAGCGCGAGTATGTCGAAGACTACTCGCCTCTTTTCACACCTGGCGTTTTCGATTCGCCACGCCGCATTCGATGCGACGTGGCATGGCCTTCGCACGCGGCAGGAAAGTTTGGCGAGTAGAATACTCGCGCTCCAGCAAACGCGCCGCCGCACGGAGCGCGAGTATGTCGAAGACGGCTCGCCGCTTTTTGCACCCGGCGTGTTCGATTCGCCCCGTCGCATTCGATGCGACGGGGCATGGCCTTCGCACGCACCAGGAGAGTTTGGCGAGTAGAATACTCGCGCTCCAGCAAACGCGCCGCCGCACGGAGCGCGAGTATATCGAAGACGACTCGCCTCTTTTCACACCCGGCGTTTTCGATTCGCCACGCCGCATTCGATGCGACGTGGCATGGCCTTCGCACGCACCAGGAGAGTTTGGCGAGTAGAATACTCGCGCTCCCGATGCTCGACCCGCTTGACCGGCGGGAAAGTTTTTTGGTATTCGTTGTGGCATGGCGATCTCCAACAAGCACTCCGGCTGGTCGGACCGGGGCTACTTGCCGCACTACGACAAGCCTGGGCTTGTCCAGGCCGTCACCTTCCGTCTCGCGGACTCGCTGCCGAAGGAGAAGCGTGCTGAATGGCAGCATCTTCTCGAAATCATCGATGACGGTGAACGCATCCGTCAAATCGAGGCTTATCTCGATCGTGGCGCGGGTTCGTGCGTCTTGCGCCAGCCCGCATGCGCCGAGGTCGTCCAAAACGCCCTGCTCCACTTCGATGGCGGGCGTTACCAGCTCATTGCTTGGTGCGTGATGCCAAATCATGTCCACGTCCTGTTTCAAACCTTCGATGGTCATCCGATCGGAAGAGTCGTCCACTCGTGGAAGACCTTCACCGCACGCGAGATCAACAAGCTTCACGGTCAATCCGGTCAGTTTTGGCAGGACGACTTCTTCGACACCTTCATGCGTGACGACGAGCACCAAGCCGCCGTGGCGCTCTACATCGAACGCAACCCTGTCAGCGCGGGCTTGGTTCCCAAAGCCGCCGAGTGGCCATGGTCGAGCGCCACAAGGAGCGCGAGCATGGCGTAGCCTGCTCGCCATTTCTTGGGCAGGGCGATCACGCAGCCGTCACTTCGATGCATTCGCCCGGAACGTGAACAGATCCGCCTCACGCAGGAAGAACTCGAAACGCAGCTCCTTGCCAGCCAGCGTGTCGAGCGACTGACCGCGCCACTTCATCTCGTGCACGGTGGCGTTGCCGGTGAAGGGCTCGCAGTCGGTGTGGTCGAAGCCGGGGATGATTTTTCGCGTGGCATCGCTCACGCGCACCTTGAGTTCGCCTTTCGCGGCGTCGGCGTTGACGAGGAGTTTGCCACCGTGCCATTTCAGAAGACGTGTGACGACCACACCGCCGCCGCGTGGACCACGCAGCGAGACGAGGCCCTCCTTGCGGCCTCTGGCAAGGCCGATGGCGGCGTTGCGCTCCTTGCCACCGTGGTCGCCGTCCCAGCCCGAGTAGTAGTACCACCATTCATCGCCCATCTCGACCCAGTCCATGCTGCCGAAGGTCATGCTGTCGTCCCACGCGCCATCCTCGCCGAGCGGGAGCAGCTTCGGGCGGTCCGGCAGGCGGTCAAAATCGAAGCCGTCGCGGCTGAAGGCGGGCTCGGTGAAGATGTGGTCGTTGAAGCGGAAGCACCACAGCGCGCCCCAGTAGATGCCGGCGTGATAACGCACGGGCATGCCGTAGAAGGCGTTGAAGTTCGCGCGCGCGTCGAGTTCATCAGGCGTCAAAATTGCCTGCGGCACCGGTTTCCACTCCTCCCACAGGTTCGCGTGGCTGATGCGCGCGATGCGGCGGGACTCGCCGGTGTCGAGGATGTCGCCCTCAAAGATGCGGTAGCGGTTCTTCGGGCGGCAGAACATGACATATTCCTTCCGCGCGCTGTCATGGACGATGCTGTTCATCGTGTCGCTCGGGAGCTGGCAGATGAGCGTGTCGCTCTTCTCATCCCAATGAACGCCATCCTGGGATCCGACGACGCGGACGCCGTTGTTGCCTCGTTTCGCGCCGCTGGTGCGGTAGGTGAGCACGAACTTGAAGCCGCGCCGGTCCGCCTCCGGCAATTGGATAATCTGCGGCCCGCTGGCGCGCGAGTTGTTGAAGCCTTTATAAACGATGTTGTTGTCCTTCGTGCCCTTCCACTCGTGCAGACCAAGCTTCGGACGCTGCCATGCCACACCGTCCTTCGACTCCGCGTAGGCGATGCCATAATGCGTCTTCGATTCGTCCTCCGGTCCCTTGCCCGTCCATGTGTGCGTTTGATACCACATGCGGAACACTCCCGCCTGTTCGTCCTTTGCCACGGAGACGAATCCCGTCTCGCCTGCGAGCAGCGGATTGGCCGCGTGCTTCACCGGCGCGTGAAACACACGCAGCACCGCCTCGCGCTTTTGTTTCAAGGCCCAGCGGTTGTCCACCAGATGATCGTCCACGAAAAACTGCGGCGTCGTGCCGATCTCCACCGGCTCCGCAGGCGGTGGTGCGGCTTGCAGTGTGGTGGCAATGACAAGGCAGAGCGCCCAGAGCGGCATTTTCATGGCTGCGGGCTGAAACGCGGCTCGCGATGGCTTCTTCCCGCCATCGAGGTGGCGCTCAACGCCTGCCGCTCACTCCCGAAGAAAGCGGATTCACCAAAATTCGAACGGCTTGAACGCTGGCGGTGGTGAATCCGGTGCCAGCGTCATTTCGGGCGTCACCTTGATGCCCATGCGCTCATACAGGTCGAGCATTTTCGCGGTGGCCACGCGACTGGCTTCGAGCACGATTTGGGACATCTCCGATGACGGCATCGGCGGTGTTTCCTGAAGGTGGGTGCTGGTGATCATGTCGCGAACTTGCTGGGCGTTGTGCGAGGTGTTGTCTGCGATCTGCCGCGCTGGCACGTGCGCATTGTCCCACAGGCCCGATTCGTCGGCAAGGGGCAGATAGTCATCGAGAAAATGCCGCACGCTGCGCTGGAACCGGCGGCGGATGTCGTCCTCCGGCACGTGGTGGCCGCCGGTGAGCACGCGCAGGCGCACACGCTCCACCGCCTGCGAGGCCGAACCGATCATGATGTAGTGCAGCACGACGCGATAGCCACGCTCCTTGGCCTCCCGCAGCAGTTTCACATAGGTCTTGCCGCTCAAGGTGGATTCGAGGGCGAAACTGCCCCTGGCTTCGATCAGGCTGGCCGCCTCCTCCAACAACCGGCGGCCTGCGGTGAAGGCCGCGAGCGCCGGATTCACGGGCGAAAGGCCCTTCGCGATCAAATCCGCGTTCAAGAACCGCCCGATGCCCAGGCGCGGCAACAATTCACGCGCCAGCGTGGATTTTCCGGCCCCGTTGCAGCCGCCAATGATGCAAATCGTGGATGACATGACGCGGCGAGCATGCAGCATCCGCGCTGCTTTGCCAATTCTCATGCGCCGCCTCGACCAACTGCTTTCCTCACTCGGCTACTGCTCGCGCCGCGAGGCGATGGCGCTGGTGAAGGCAGGGCGTGTGAGGCTGGACGGCGTTGGAGTGAGCAAGGCGGATCAAAAGGTCGATCCGCATGCGATCACCGTCGATGGCGAGCCGCTGGAAGCGCCGGATGGGCTGCTGGCGATGCTGCACAAGCCGGTGGGCTATGTCTGCACCCATGGCGATGGCGAAGGACCGACGATCTATGAGCTGCTGCCGGATCAATGGCTGCGCCGTAACCCGGCAGTGACGAGCGTGGGCCGGCTGGACAAGGACACGAGCGGATTACTGCTCGTGACCGACATCGGCAGCCTGGTGCATCGTTTCACATCTCCCAAAGCCGAGGTGGAGAAGGTTTATCTGGCGGAAGTGGACCGTGGTCTCGATCCACGACTCATCGAACTCTTCGCACGGGGCGATCTGATGCTGCGCAGCGAGGAAAAGCCGTGCCTGCCGGCAAAGCTGGAGATCGTTTCAGCGACCACAGCGCGTCTGACGATCACCGAAGGACGCTACCATCAGGTTCGCCGCATGTTTGCCAGCCAGGGCTGGCATGTGGAGAAGCTGCACCGCGAACGCTTCGGCGCATACGACCTCAGTGATCTGGCCGAGGGCGAATGGCGGATGATTGACGTGGAATGCCCGCAGTTGCGGTGAGTCCGGGGTTGTGGCAGCATCCGCATGTCATGAACTCCTTTTCCAGCCTCGAAAAGATGCTCGACCCGGATCGCCCCTGCTTCACGCGCGAAACTGCGGCTAACATTCTCCAGATTGAGGCCGGTCCAGCCAAAAACACCCGAATGGAGGAGCTAGCGGCCAAAGCAAATGAGGGCCGCCTCACCCGCGAGGAGGAAGCGGAGCATCGGAGCCACATTTATGCGGGGAAGATGATGTCGATCCTGAAGCTCCAGGCACGGTTGTTCCTGAAAAGACAGTCCGCATGAAGCATGGATACCGGGACGCGCATCGAAGTCAGCCATCGTGCGAGTCATCGCTGTGAGTATTGTCGTCCGCGCCAGTGTGATGAGGGCGACAATCCCTTCCACGTCGAACACATCATCGCGCGGCAGCACGGCGGAACGGATAGCATGGAGAATCTGGCGCTGGCCTGTTCGTGGTGCAATGCGGTCAAAGGGCCGAATCTCACCAGCCTAGACCCTGACACAGGTGCGTTGACACGGCTGTTTCATCCTCGCCAGGACAGGTGGCATGAGCATTTCAAACGAGACGGCTTCTATATCGTTGGAACCACTGAAGTCGGGCGCACAACGGCCTGGCTCCTGCGTTTCAATGACGCGGACAATCTGGAACAGCGGCGTCTTCTGTTGGAACTCGGAGAGCTTGACTGAGACAGCGGATGATTTCGTTGGAACAAGCGTCGCCGTGAACGCGTTCACGGCAGCCATGAAACCGCTGCTGCTTTCGTTGGCGCTCGTCCTCTCTCCTGCCGCGCTCGCGGAACGTCCGAACATCGTGCTCGTGCTCGCGGATGATCTTGGCTACGGCGATCTGGCCTGTTTTGGGTCCAAGGACGTGCAGACGCCGAACCTGGACAGGTTCGCCAGCGAGGGGCTGCGCTTCACGTCATGCTATGCAGGTCATGGAAACTGTTCGCCTTCGCGCACGGCGTTGATGACGGGACGCACGCCGACGCGCGTGGGTGTGCGGGACTGGATCCCGGAAGACTCTCCGGTGCATGTGCGGCGCAGCGAGATCACGATCGCCCGGCTGCTGCAGCAATCCGGGTATGCGACGTGTCATGTGGGCAAATGGCACATGAACGGCGAGTTCAACCAGCCCACGCAGCCGCAGCCAAGCGATCATGGCTTTGATCACTGGTTCTCCACGCAGAACAACGCGTATCCGAACCATCACAACCCGGACAATTTTGCGCGGAACGGCACGGCGGCGGGCAAACTGGAGGGCTATGCGGCGCATCTGGTGGCAGACGAGGCGCTGCACTGGCTGGACGGGCGCGACAAGGCGAGGCCGTTCTTCCTTTATGTGTGCTTCCATGAGCCGCACGAACCGATCGCCTCCGATGCGAAGTACACGGCGCTCTATCCACATGAAGACCCGGCCTACAGCGCCCATCACGGCAACATCACGCAGATGGACGACGCCTTTGGCCGCGTGATGCGCAAACTGGACGAGCTGAACCTGCGTGAGAACACGCTGGTGCTCTTCACCAGCGACAACGGGCCGGCGATCACCTCCCAGCATCCCTACGGCTCGTCCGGGCCGCTGCGTGACAAGAAGGGCTCGCTGTGGGAGGGCGGCATCCGTGTGCCGGGCATCGTGCGCTGGCCCGGAAAGACCGCGCCAGGCAGCGTGAGCGATGAACCGGTCTGCGGCGTGGATTTTCTGCCGACAATGTGCGCCGTGGCCGGCCTGCAGCAGCCGAACGACCGCGTGATCGATGGTGCAAACTGGCTGCCCGTGCTGCAAGGCGGCAAGGTGGAGCGCAAGACGCCGCTTTATTGGCACTTCAACCGTGCTGCCGGCGAACCGAAGGTCGCGATGCGCATCGGTGACTGGAAGATCCTGGCGACTTTGGACAAAGTGCCGCCTGCACGCGGAAACGACATCACGGAGCAGACGGAACGCGATTTCAAAGAGGCCGCGTTGAAGGATTTCATGCTCTTCAATCTGAAAGATGACATTGCAGAGACCAAAGATCTCGCAGGGAGCCAGGCGGCAAGGCTGGCGGAGATGAAGGCGCTGCTGGAGGCCAAGTATGCTGAAGTCGTGGCCGAGTCACCGATGTGGCCGGCGTGGAAGTTCACCGGCGCGGAGGGGAAGAGGATCGAGTGGCCGGACTACGTGAAGAAAAAGAAAGCGGCGCCCGGGAAGAAACCCTGAGCGCCGCATCGGAGAAGGGCAGGTGAGCCACCGGGAGTCCGGTCAATCGCGATGACGATCGTGTCCGCCTCTGGAGTGGCTCCAGCTTCGGCCGGAGGAGCCGAGGGAGGCCGAGGTGCGGGCGGACAGGCCGGAGCGGAAGCCCGGCGTGCTGACGGAGGTGGTGGTCCGATTGTTCAGCCACGACGATGACGGGCGGCTGTAGTTCGAGGAGGAACGGCCGGAGCTGCGGTGCCAGGACCCGGAGCCGCTGTTGTGATTCCAATGGCTGCTGCCGTGGTGGGAGCTGCCGCGATTCCAGTTCCACGAACTCGAGGGCGAATGATGGGAGTGGTGTGACGGATATCGCGAACTCTGGATCACGACGGGCCGGGAATAGCTGCGATAATACGGCGAATAACCGCTGTAGTAAGGCGAGTAGCCGCTGCTGTAATAGGAGCGGCCGTAGCCGCCGTAGGCGTAGCCCGAAGGGGCATACACATCACACGAACTGAAGCTGCACACCGCCACGGCGGCACCCAGCAGGGAAAAGATTTTCGTTTTCATGGTTTCGTTTCGACGAAGGGGTCGGGGGTTGATTCACTGAAGTTTTCAATTTTCTCGGTCAAAACCGGCGGAGACGGAGGTTGAAGGCCGCACCCAGCCGTCGATGATGGATACGCCGTCTTTCACTCCGCCGTATGCCTGACGAATCCATCAGTCCCGCCATCCTTTTCACCCTGAAACCCGAGGAGGCCCGCGTGCTGGGCTGCCTGATCGAAAAAGAGATCACGCTGCCGGATTACTACCCCATGACGCTGAACGCGCTGGTCACGGCCTGCAATCAGACGACGAACCGTGATCCCATCGTCCGCTATGACGAACGCACGGTGCAGCGGGCGCTGGAGTCGATGCAGGCCCATGGCTATGCGTTTGAAGTGAACATCGTCGGCGGGCGGGCGCTGAAGTATCGCCATAACATGAAGGGCAGGGTGCCAGGCCTGGAGCGTCCGCACATGGCCCTGATCTGCATGCTGCTGCTGCGCGGTCCGCAGACCGCGGGAGAACTGCGCCAGCGCACCGAACGCCTGCACGCCTTTCCAGACATGCCGAGCGTGGAGAACACGCTGGCCGAACTGATCGGCTACAAGGAAGGACCGCTGGTCCAATGCATTCCGGCAGGGCCGGGACAACGGGTGGCGCAATTCATGCACCTGTTTTCCGGCGAAGTGGCCGGCACTCCGGTCTCCGAGGTGATCACCAGCCCGGTTTCAGCCCCAGCAGCCATCGAAAGGGTGGCGGATGACGAGTGGCGGCGGAAGATCGAGGCTGAGATCGCCCTGCTCCAGGCCCAGGTCTCCCGACTTCAGGCGCTGGTGGGCGTGGCGAAGTGAGAACGGCTCCTCGTGGTTACTCCAGCCGCTTCAAACTGCCGATGCGGTAAGCGCCATTGAGCAGGCGCATGTTGTCGCGTTCCGCGTTGAAGGCGTCGAGGTAGAGCACGTGGGGAAACTCGTCGAGTTCGATGACATGCAGCGAGTCCTTCGCGTTTTTGAAGGCGTCCGCGAGGTCATCGAGGCTGTTGATGGCCTTGCCGTTCACCTTGTTCACCACCTGACCGCCGAGCCGGTCGTATCCCTGGGCGCTCGGCGTGGGCAGCACGAGGCTGAGGAAGACGAGCTTCTTGCGGCCTTCCTCCTCATACTTGTCGGGATGCGAGGCGATGCGTGCGAGGCGGAGGATCGCCCCGCCGCGCTGCTCCTCGCCAAACGAGTCGATGTAGGGCCGTGACAGTTCCTGGAACAGCAGGCCGCCCATCAGCACGTAACGCGGCCCTCTGTCGAACAGGTAAGGCAGCACCAGGTGGTCGCCGGGCTGCTTGCGGGCCAGTTCGCTGGTGAGCACGACTTCCTTGCCCTCACGCAGCACTTTGATCTCCACCTTGTCACCGACATAAGCACGGCCGCGGACGAGGTGGCTGGAGCTGAGCGGTCCGTATTGCGGGTCCTTGTAATCGCCACGGGAGTCGATGCTGAAGCCGTTCACGGAGAGCAGGATGTCGCCCTTCTTCATGCCCGCCTTCTCAGCGGAGGCGCCTTTCATGACGGAACTGACGAGGACACCCGGTGCGTTTGGTTTGAGGCCGAGAAACTCGCGGAACTGCTCGTCCTGCGTGGTCTGCATCTCCATGCCGAGGTTCGGAAAGCCCTCGTAGCTGCCGTCAGCGACGTCTTTGAGGAAGTGCTCGATGATCGGTGCGGGCAGGATGGTGGTGACCTGGTTCTTCGAGTCGTAGCTGAGCAGCAGGCCGGCGAGTTTCGTGCCCTTCACCACGGGCAGCGTGAAGCTGTTCGCCTCGCTGCGGACGATGTTGTTCGCCTCATACACGAGGAAGCCGGAGCCTTCGACGATGTAGCGACGCGTGAGCACCTTGCTGATGGTCAGCGGGCTCTTGATCAGCTCACCCACGCGGCCCGTCTGCAGGATGGCCACCTCGTCGCCAATGCGCGCACTGGTGTCGATGTCCATGGGCTTCAATCCGGCGAAGAAAGCCTTCTGCCGGTCAGATGGCGGAGATTCGAGCAGGGCCAGGTTCGCCTCGTAATCGACCGCCACGACCTTGGCCGTGATTTTCTGGCCCGTTTCAGGCAGTTCCAGCTCGATGTAGGTGGCATCGGCCGCCATCTGGCCGGTGACCAGCACCCGGTTCCCAGCCAGCACGACGCCAAGGCCGCGACGGCCGGAGGGCGACTCCTTCTGCCAGGGCAGATGAACGTTGTGGCGCTGCGAGGTGGCGTTCACCTTCACCACGGACCTGCTTTGCGTCACCACACCCTGGGGTGCGGCCGCTTCCGCACCTGCGGCAGGAACGGTGGCAGCGCGTTTCTTTTTTGGTGCGGCCTCAGCGGGAGTCTGCGCCTGCAGGAACGGCGTGCACAGAGCGGCAAGGAGGAAAATCGGGGAAAACTTCATGGGAATCGTCGTGGCAAAAGGTTTCAGGCCGGATCGCGCGTCTATTCGTCGCCCAGGTAGGAATCGGCGGAGATGTTGTAGGTCTGCATGATGCGCGGCTGCGCGGTCTCGGCGAATTCACGCTTCAGCACGAGCGGGCGGTTTTTTTCCAGCAGGCGGATTTCGACAAACGGCTTGTCCTTCTTCTCCAGCGCAGCCTTCACGTCCTTCAGGGATTTGATCTTCACACCATTGATCTCCTCCACGATGCTGTGCTCATAGGGCGTGAGCCAGGTGTTCACTTCATCCGGCAGCACGTTCGTGAGCACCACGGGCTCCGGGCAATCGACGTACAGCTTGTCGGTCAGGAAGTTGTCGAAGACGTAGTTCACCGTGCTGTCGCGGATCTGGTGCGCGTCCATCAGGTTGCGGTCCAGCGGCTGAAACACGAGCCCGGCATAGACGACGTAGCGCGGACGCTGGTTGTACTGAGCGCCGAGACGCACGTAGGGGTCGAATCGCTTCAGCGTGACGGTGGATTCCAGCTTCTTGCCCTCGCGCATGTAGGCCAGCTTGATCTTGTCGCCTGCGAACTTGCGTTCGACGATCTCATTCATGTCCACCAGCTCGCCCTCGAAACGGACGAGGCCGTTGTTGAGCACCGGATTGTCATCAATGCTCAAGATGACGTCGCCGATCTTCAAGACCTCCGCCACGCTGCCGGCGGGCTCCACATCCGCCACCATCACGCCCACGCCGTCGCCATTGGTGCCGAGCGCCTTGGCCTGAGCGGGGTTCTCAATGGGGAAATCACTGGCCGCGAGATCCACGTAGTGGTCGTAACGACCGTCTTCCACATCCTTCAGGAAGCGCTTGATCACCGGCATCGGGATCATGTAGCCCACATTCTGCGCCACGCGGCCGCTGAAGCCCTGGAAGGCCACGCCGACGACTTTCCCGGCCTGCATCACCGGTCCACCGGAGTTTCCGGGATTGATCGCCGCATCGACCTGGATGGCGAGGTGCGAATCGACGCTGGTGTGGCTGTAGGGCCGGAAGTCGATGCGCGAAACGACGCCGCGCGTCACGGAGATGCGATCTCCGCCGATGGGATAGCCGATCGCGATCACCTCCGTGTTGAGCTGCGGAACACCGCCAAACTCGAGCTGCTTCAGCTTTTCAAAGTGGCTGCCGTCCTCCGCCTCGATCAGCGCCAGGTCGCAATCATGCGCGATGTGCACGATCTTCGCCGGATGCGGCTCCGGATCGTTGCTGGTGCGGATCAGGATGCGTGTGGCGTTGCTGACGACGTGCGCGTTCGTCAGAAAGCGGTTTTTGCCAATCAGGAAGCCCGTCCCGCTGCCGCCGGTGGGCTGGCCGGCATTCCACGGCTCGCGATAATCGGGAAACAGCACCGAGACGTCGATGTTCACGACGCCGTCCCAGGCGCCGGAGGCCACATCGATCGCCTGGCTGACCGTGGCGGGTTCCGGCACCGGCTGCGCCATGGCTGGCGGCAGGACGGCGAGGGCGAGGAGCGGGAGAAGCAGGCGATGTTTCATCAGAAAGGCGGCGTAAACCGCAAACATACGCGGCCCGTCGCCCCAAACACAAGCGCCGCGATGAAATTATCGCGGCACTGCACCCATCGTTCGTGATTCAGCCTGGGATCACTTCTTTCCGGCCTTCGCCTTGGCTTCGGCTGCCTTCTTCCGGGCCTCCATCAGCTTCTTCAGATCCTCGGCCCGTTTCGCGTTCTGTGCCTCGACGCTGTTCGGGTTGGCGGGATCGGTGATCATGGGGAAGTCGTCGGTGCGGAAGGGTGTCACCGGCAGGCCTTCAGCGGAATAGACGTTGCAGACCGGATTGTCGGCCCAGGCGTAACGCACGGCGACGGGCTTTGGCACATTCGGGCTGCTGACCTCGATCTGGTTCGTGCCTTTCTTCGAGCCGCCGATGATGCTGGCCTTCGCCCACACCCATTTCTTGTCCTCGCCACAGATCGCAAAGCCCTGCGGTTCGTCGATATCGACGGTGCGCAGGCCGCTGGGGGCGAAATCGAAGGTCAGCAGCGCCTTGCCGCCGTCGAACTTCGCGTCCTTCAGCTCCGGGCTGCGATAAATCAGCTTCTGGCCGTAATCGTTCACCAGAGCCCAGCGGGCGAGGCGCTCGGCAACGTCGCGCTTGTTCTTCGGATGGATGTCATTCGCCTCGCCGAGGTCGGTGATGACGCACTGGCCGGTGTGCGGCAGTTTTTTCATCGTCAGCGTCTGTGCTTCACGCAATTCCGCCCAGTCGCTGTCGCCCGGCTCGGTTTGGTAAGGCTTGAAGTCGGCGAGCTGCACCCAGTAGAAGGGGAAATCGCCCTGCTGCCACTCCTTGCGCCAATGCTCGATCATGAAGGGGAAGAGATCGCGGTATTCCTTCGCACGGCTCGCATTCGACTCGCCCTGATACCAGATCGCGCCCTTGATGCCGTAGCCGATCGTCGGATGCAGCACGCCCGCATAGAGGTTGCCGGGGCGATGCTGGCCCGTCATCGGATTCTGCGGCGCACGCGGAGCTTGGGCAGTGAACAATTTGCCCGCCTTGATCGCCTCGCCGCGTGCCTTCGCCCAGTCTGCCACCTTGGTCTTGTGATCGGCCAACTGCTTCTCAAATGCCTCCTGAGTGAAGGTGGCCTCAGTTTGTTTCCACTTGGCGATGATCGAGGCAAAGCGCGGGTCGTTTTCCAGCACGTCGCGTTTCACCCAGGCCTCGCAGGCGCTGCCGCCCCACGCGTTGTCGATGAGACCGACCGGCACTCCGAGCATCTCATGCAGCACACGACCGAAATGATAGCCCACGGCGGTGAACGAGCCCACGTTCGCCGGAGTACACTCCTCCCACTGGCCTTTGAAGTCGTCCTGGATCTCCTGCGTGCCGACCTGCGGCACCGAAATGATGTGGATCAGCGGATGTTTCGCCTGGGCGATGTCCAAATCGGCGTCCCAGGTGCTGCTGACATTGAAACCCATGTTCGACTGGCCGGAGCAGACCCACACCTCGCCCACGAGGATGTTCGTCAGCTCGCGCGTGCTGCTGCCCTTGATCATCATCGTGGCCGGTTTCGCGTTCGCGGGCACGGCGTCGAGCTTCACGCTCCATTTGCCCTTTGCATCGGCCTTGGCGGTCTTCGTTTGACCCGCGAACGTCACCGTCACCTCCGTGCCTGGCGCATCCCAGCCCCAGACCGGGTTCGCCAGCTTCTGCTGCAGCACCATGTGGTCGCCAATGATGGCCGGGAGTTTCAATTCAGCGCGGGCGGTGAGCGCGAGAGCAAGGAATAGGCAGAGAGAACGCATGGTCGGGAAAAGTTGGGCCGCTTGGAACGCTTCAGGAAGGCGGTTCATTGCATCTACCCTCGGAAGATCAGTCCCCGGTCGGCGTTGGTGCCTGCCACATGAACTCGTCCACCGCGCTCCTCGCCCTGCTTTTCACCACTTCGCTGCTCCAGGCGGAGGTGAAGCTCTCCAAGGTCTTCACGCCGCACATGGTGCTCCAGCGCGACATGAACGCACCGATTTGGGGCACGGCAGCGCCGAATGAGGAAGTCGCCGTTTCCTTCGCCGGGCAGAAAAAGTCCACGAAAGCCGGCGCGGACGGCAGATGGAGCGTGAAGCTCGATCCCATGCCCGCGAGCGCTGAATCGCGCACGTTGACCATCGGCGGCATCAAGATCGACGACGTGCTCGTCGGCGACGTGTGGATCGGCTCCGGACAGTCCAACATGGACATGCCCGTGGCCAGCTACACGCAGAACGATCCCGTGCTCGATGCCGCGTCGAAGCAGTCCTACCCACTGCTGCGCCTCATGCGCAAAAACGCCGATGCGACGTGGGAGACCTCCACGCCGGAGACGAACGTCAAAATGAGCGCTCTGCTGTTCTCCTTCGGCTTTGCGCTGCAAAAGGAGATCGGCGTGCCCGTCGGCCTCATGGTCGGCGCGGTGGGTGGCACGCCCTCCGGTTTCTGGCTCAGCGAGGAGATGTATCGCGACTCCGCCGCCTGCGCCGAGGCTGTGAAGAAATTCGCGCCGACCTATGACCACGCGGCGATGCTGAAGAAGTATGAGGCTGACAAAGCGAAGTTCGATACCGATTTCGCCGCCTGGAAACCGCTCGCCGATGCCGCGAAAAAGGAAGGCAAGCCTGCGCCACGCGGCCCACGTCCGCCTCAGAAGCCCGGCAAACCGGGCGAGACGAATGGCGGCAAGATTGGCCAGCTTTTCGAGCAGTTCATCCGGCCCTACGTCGGCTACGGCATCAAAGGCGTGCTTTGGGATCAAGGTGAGAGCCGCACGAACATCGTCGGTGTCGATCAGGTCGCGCTCATGGGCGCTTTGATCGGCGGCTGGCGCAAAGCCTGGGGCCAGGGCGACTTTCCATGGCTCTACGTCGAGAAACCCAGCGGTGGCGGCTGCGCTTTCGACTACACCCAGCCCATGAACCGCCTCGCGGAAAAGTTCGCCAAGCTGCCCGCGACGATCCCGAACACTCCCGACCGCGAATACTCGCACGTCGCCTTCGAGCAGATCATGAAATATCCGAACACGCACATGGTCATCAGCAGCGACCTCGGCAACGGCATTCATCCGCCGAACAAATCCGGTTACGGCGCACGTGCCGTGCAGGTCGCGCTGGCTGTCGCCTATGCGAAAGGCAGCGAATACCTCGGCCCGCAGCTCGCCGGGCATCAAATCAACGGCGGCAAGGTCACGCTGAGCTTTAAGCACCTCGGCAAAGGTCTCGCCTTCAAAAATGGCGATAAACTGCAAGGTTTCAGCATCGCTGGTGCCGACAAAAAGTTCGTCTGGGCCGACGCCGTGATCGACGGCGACAACGTCATCGTCTCCTCCGCCACCGTCCCCCAACCCGCCGCCGTGCGCTACGCGTGGAGCAATGCCTTCCAGTGGGCGAACCTCTTCAACCTCGACGGCTTCCCCGCCCAGCCATTCCGCACGGATGACTGGTGATTGATCTTTGTGCTGCGAGCCCACGCGGGCGTGTGCTAGCGTCCTGCGTGTCTCGTTTCGCCTTCGCTGCCGCACTTCTGCTGTCTCTCGTCGCCTGCGGGAAGTCACGTCCACGTGCGGATCTGGTGTTTATCAACGGAGCTGAGCCCGAGAGCATCGATCCTGCCATCGTGACCGATCAGTTCGGCATGCGTATCGCCTCGGCCTTGTTTGAGGGCCTGTGTCGCATCGACGAGGCCGGCAAAGCCCAGCCCGGCATGGCGGAGCGTTGGGACGTGTCGCCAGATCGCAAGACCTACACCTTCCACCTGCGCCCGAACGCGATGTGGAGCGATGGTATGCCGCTCACGATGCACGATTTCGTCTATTCGTGGCATCGCGTGCTCGATCCGGACTTCGGCGCCGACTACGCCAGCCAGATGTACGTGATCAAAAACGCCCAAGCGTTTCACGAAGGTAAATTGACGGATTTCGCGCAGGTCGGCGTCACCGCGCTCGATGATCGCACGCTGCGCGTCGAGCTCGAAAATCCCACGCCCTATTTCCTCGATCTCTGCGCCTTCACCACGTTCGTGCCAGTGCCGAAACGCATTGTCGAACAACACGGCACCGCGTGGATCAAACCGGGCGTCCTCATCGGCAACGGCTCCTACGTGCTCGAAAACTGGCTGCTCGACGATCGCATCGAGCTGCGACGCAACGACCGCTACTGGGACGCGGCGAACGTGCCGCTGCGCACCATCGAAGTGCTGCCGATCTCCGAGCCGAACACGGCGATCAACTACTTCCTCACCGGCCAGGCCGATCTGATCATGGATAAGGGCATGGTGCCTACCTCGCTCACCGCCAAGCTCAAACAGCAGCCCTATTTCCACACCGGCCCGTTCCTCGGCAGCTTCTTCACGCGTTTCAACGTGCATCGCGCCCCCTTCGACCATCCAAAGATCCGCCTCGCCTTCTCGCTCGCGATTGATCGCAAACGTGTGACTGAAAAAATCACGCAACTCGGTGAGCGCGACGCTTTCAGCCTCACCCCACCCGGCGCAGGCAACGATTACCAGCCACCACCCGGCCCCGCGTTCGATCCGCAACGCGCAAAACAGCTTCTTGCCGAAGCAGGGTATCCCGGCGGCAAAGGCTTTCCGCGTGTCGAGTATCTCTACTTCCCGAAACCGGTGGAACGCAACATCGCTGTCGAGCTGCAGGCCATGTGGAAGGAGAACCTCGGCATCAGCGTCGATCTCGTGAAGCAGGAGTGGAAGATCTACCTCGCCTCGATGAAGGAGGTGAACTACCACCTTTGCCGCAGCAGTTGGGTGGGCGACTACAACGACCCCGGCACGTTTTTGGAGATGTTTCTCTCCGCCAGCGGCAACAACGCCACCGGCTGGGCGAACGCGAAATACGACGATCTCATTGCCGCTGCCGCGCGCGAACCCGATCCGAGCCAGCGCAACACGATCTTCCAGCAGGCGGAAAAGCTCCTCGTCAGCGACGACTGCGTCATCCTGCCGATCTACCACTACGTGGGCTCGCAGTTCTACCACCCTGACAAGCTCACCGGCATCCAGCCGAACATGATCGACGACCATCCGTTCCGCTGCATGCGGTGGAAAAAATAGCCTTGTTGCTGTGCAGCAAGGTCCAGAACCAGTGGCGTCGCAACAGGACTGCTTTGTCACTAAACGGCGGGCAAAAGCTCGCTCACGCGCACCTTGAGATCTGCAATCATCGTGCAGACCACCTCATCTTCGCCGCGATGAGTCGCATGCTGCGTATAGTCACCCTGCCAAGGATTGAGGAAGACATGCAGCTCGCGCGCATTCACATCGAGCACCCAGTATTCGGCAATTTCAGCCTTCGCATAGGTCTGGCGTTTTGCATTGAGGTCAAACTCAAGCGAGGTGTCTGAAACCTCGATGATGAGCATCACATCATCAGGATCAGGGTGCGAGAGCGTGTAGGCGTCCTTGCGCGGCTTCACCACCGCGATGTCCGGCTGCGGCTCGTTGTGGCGGTTGATGCGGATCGGATGCTGGCAGCGCACACGATAGTCGCGGCCCACTTTGCGACGGATCACGTCCTCGGTTTCATCAGTGAATCCAGAATGAAGAGGTCCGGGCGGCATCATAAACGCAATCTCTCCTTCGATGAGTTCCATCCGCCGCGTGTCGGCCGGATCACGGGACTCGTAGAGCCGATACAACTCCTCCACCGTCGTGCGGCGGCGCATCGACGCGGGCGGCTGTGGCAATGGAGTCAGGACGGCCATGACAAGCGGATGATACGCGACTGACCTTTGCTGCGCAAGGATGCGAAAGTCCGTCAGCATGCGGTGGAAAAGGCAGTCTTGTTGCTGTGCAACAAATGATCAGACCCACTGCCCAGCAACGGACCTAACCTCAATGCCGTTAAGCAATCCTGGTGACTTCATACTCTGTGGCTGAAGATGTGGAGGTGGGTGAGATCATG
>NZ_JACSRD010000162.1 GCF_014879935.1 Prosthecobacter sp. | reverse complement strand
CCCTCTTCCTACCACTCCGCTTTCGCCGCTGCTACCTTCGATACCCACTCAGGACAGCGAAGACTCGTTATCATTCGCAGCCTCTTTGGCGGTGGAAGCACAATGCCCAAGCCGTCCAGTCCCGCTTGAGTCTCCAAAAGTCGAGCCATCGAACTAACAAGAGAAGGAATTTCAGGTGCGGCTCCCTGCATGAATGCGTTCCTTGCCATATCTAATGAAGGCTCATCGGGCTGTAAGATGAGAAGCGTTGCGGTGCCAAGACGCGTGGCAAAAGGCACGGAGAATACAGACATAAGGCGTTCCGCCACCTTAACGATGCATTGGTGAGTGACATAGTTCGGCGAGTTGGCTTCGATTTGGGCCGCAAGGGATAAACCGAGGGTGGGAGAGCAGTACCAGCCCGCTTTGAATTCTAACGCACCGTTTCTTGAAAGCAAAAGAACGAGCGGCAGATTCTTGTGCCTAGCGGAGAAATCGCCCATGAGGTCAACCAAGGGCTTCATCGCCACTGCGCCTCCGCTATAAAAACGCCCCAGTTCCGCTGAATCTGAGACGCGAGGTGTCAAGCTCTGCGTGTTTAGTTGACCGCGATGATAACATCGCCAGTCTGCGTGACCAGAAGCGGTCGTAAAGATGAAATAGATGCAGACAGCGATGATCATTAACACCGCGCCACCAACAGCAAAATCGGTGAAGGTGCTGTTCAATATGTTGGCGCTCGAATCATAGGTCCATACCCATAATAATTGTATAAGCAACAGGGTTGGCGCTAAAGCCACAAAGAGAATCCGCTTGGCTAAACGCCAAATGTTTTTCTGAGCGCTTGATAAAGACATCATATTGTTTGTGTTTTATGAACTAACTGACCACTTGGGAGATGCAGTATTCGCCCGAGTTCATTTCCTGGGATTATTTTTCAGTAGATCTATCTATTTATTCTTGGATTATCTGGTTCTTTATGATGAGATTCTTTTGACCTGCCGAAGCATTTGAGAACGTGATTAATCGTGATGCGGGCAGCTTTATCTTCAGTCATGGTTTCAGACGATTTCCCAAAACGGCGAAGCTGCTGAAGCACTCTTAGTGGCAGCCTTAACCTGATAGACACCATTCGATTGGATGCTGGATCGATCCCGGCCCACTTTAAAATGCGATCTGCGCGTTTTTTCCCAATGTAACTCATTGAACCCAAATCTAATTCGTGTGACATGAGCTTCTCACGGAGCATGTCTCGATTAAGTATCCCAAGCCTTTCGAGCTTGAGCGCTACTCCTAGCGGCAAAGGGCCTTTATAAAGTTCCGGATTTAGCAGATCCCCTGCTTTAGCCAGCTCACGAATTACATACCAGCTACTGTTGCCAGCTAAGGACAGCACATGTTCAGCTGAAACCGGGACCCCTACCCCTTCGCTCATTAGCTTGTGCAAGATTCTTGATGGCAAGTTCTGTCTTTTGAAGCTCATGTACATATTAACCATGCTGTAATATTGATATTAGCGTCTGGCGCGGGTTAACCCATTTGGTTTAGCGGGTTACCATCTCAACAATTTCGGCTTACCCCGGTATTTTAACCGTGTTAACACTCTTAGATTGCCATGGTAACCCATTCAGATACCCCGGCAGAGCCGGGGGCTTGTAATGTGTTAACCGCTCAAAGCGGTGTATGAGACGCTTGTCTTACTGCTCCTTGTTCTGGATGTATGCTCCCACCACCGCCTATGCCATCAACCCCGCGCGTGAAAGGCGGCGCCGACTGAAGCTACGCCTGGATTCCCGTCGCAGGCCCGATCATCGGCGGCATCCTCGGTGCGCTGGTTTACAAGGCGCTGTGGCCGGCGGTTTGATCACTTCGGCGTGTGCGGCACGAGGACGTCCGGAGACTCGTTCGCCTGACGGGCACGTTTGGCCATTTCCTTGGCGAATTGCTCCTGTGAACGCACCGTTTTGGCGGCGGTGACGTTTGGAAGCTGCCAGGTGCCGTCGGATTTGAGAATGCGACCACGGGCGGTGTCAGCGAAGTGGACTTCGAGGATGTGCTGGAGGCGTTTGCGGGCCTCCTTGTCCTCCACCGGAGTGAGCAACTCGACGCGCTTCGACAGGTTGCGGTTCATGAAGTCGGCGCTGGCGATGAAGACGACCGGCTTGCCGCCCTGACGGAACCAGAAGATGCGGGCGTGCTCCAGATTGCGGTCGATGATGCTGACGACGCTGATGTTTTCGCTGACGCCTTTGACGCCGGGACGCAGGCAGCAGATGCCGCGGACGTTGAGCCGGATCTTCACGCCGGCCTGCGAGGCCTCGTAGAGCGCCTCGATCATCTGGCGGTCCTCGAGCGCGTTCATCTTGAGCATGATCTCGGCGGCATCGCCCTGGCGTGCGCGCTCGGTTTCACTGCGAATCATGGACAGCAGGCGCTCGCGCAGGCCGTAGGGGGCCATGCTGAGCTTGTTGAAATGCACGAAGCGGGAACGGCCGGTGACGGTGTTGAAGAACGCGGAGGCGTCCGTGCCGTATTCGGCGCGGCAGGTGAGGAGACTGATGTCGGTGTAAAGCCTTGCGGTGCTTTCGTTGTAGTTGCCCGTGCCGAAGTGCATGTAGCGCGTCATGTGGCCTGATTCGCGGCGCATGACGAGGCAGACCTTCGCATGGGTCTTCAAACCGGCGACGCCGTAGATGATCTGGGCACCCGCGTTGATGAGATCGGCGGCACGTTCGAGATTGCGGGCCTCGTCGAAGCGGGCCTTCAGCTCCACGAGCACGGTGACGTGCTTTCCAGCCTGCGCCGCACGGATGAGGGCGGAGATAATGCGGCTGTTCTTCGCCGTGCGATAGAGGATCTGCTTGATCGCGATGACATTTGGGTCAGCCGCAGCCTCTTCGACGAGTGCGAGGACAGGATCGAAGCTCTCATACGGATGGTGCAGCAGGATGTCGCCGCGTTTGATCGCGTCGAAGATGCTCTCACCGGGTGTGATCGAGGTGCTGAGATGGCTGTCCCACGAATCGACCTTCAACTCATCGAAACCAGAGATGCTGGCGATCTGGAAGTAGGCACGAAGGTCGAGTTCACCCGGCACTTCATACATTTGCGCGGTTTTCGCACCGCAAAGATCGCGAATGATGCGTGTGTGCTCGCGGGAGGCACCGGACTCGATTTCGATGCGGATGGCGGGGCTCTTGAGACGCGCTTCGAGCACCTCCTCCATCTCGCTGGCGAGGTCGAAGGCGCTTTCGTCATCGACGGTGATGTCGGTGTTGCGGCTGACACGGAAACGGGCGGGCTCAGACACCTTCTCAGACGGAAAGAACTCGCCGATGAAGAGGGCGACGACGTCTTCGAGGTTCACGTAGAGGAACTGGCCGCCATCCGGGTCGGGAACTGCCACGTGGCGCGGCAGATTGGCCGGCAGCGGCAGCAAGACATGACGTCTGGCCTCATCGTCGCTCACGGTGCATAGCAGCACGATGTTCAGCGCCGGAATGGCCGCACGGGCACCGGCGTCATCGACGACGACCGGGGACAGCACCGGAAAGATGTGCTCGTCGAAGTATTCGCGGAGATGCGTGCGCTGCGCCGGTGTCAAATCGGCTCCAGGAAGGCGGCGGATGCCGTTTTCAATCAGCAGCGGCACCAACTGGCCCAGGATCTCATACTGGCGGGCGACATATGTGGCAGCGTGCTGATGAATCTGGTCCCACTGCTGCGATGGCGTGAGACCGGCACTGTCACGCGCACGAATGCCCTGCTCCCGCAGCAACTGGAGACCGCCGACGCGGACCATGAAGAATTCGTCCAGGTTCGAGGCGGTGATGGCGAGGAACTTGACGCGCTCCAGCACTGGAAGCGTGGTGCGGGCGGCCTCATCGAGCACGCGTGAATTGAAGGCCAGCCAGCTCAGCTCACGATTGAAGAAGTGCTCCTCGGTGAACCGCAGTTTCGGCGGCGTTGGGCGTGAGGCGGGCGTGTTTGAGGGCGCTGGCGTGGACATCGAGTTCATCATGCGGAGGACCCGGGCACGCTGCAAGCAACGTTCCGTGCCCGCCTTCGACCACCCGACGCCGGTGTCAGGTCACGACAAATGCCATCCGCCACGAAGATGGGCCGCGAATGCACCCAAACGGGCGCAGGGGACGTTTGACATGGCAGCCACTCCACGCCTAACCTCCGCGCCCACCGACCCGCAGCACATGCACGAATCCCCCACGCTGCCTGAGAAGGAGTTCCGCTCCCACGCTCCTGGCTTTTGGTCCGAAAAGAACGTCTCTCCGGCTGACTGGAACAGCTTCACCTGGCAGCTCAAGAACCGCATCACCACGCTGGCGCAGCTCGAGGAGCATCTGACGCTCACTGAAGAGGAACGCGCAGGTGTTTTGCTCTCCGGCAACAAGCTGGCGATGGCGATCACGCCGCACTATTTCAATCTGATCGACCCGGAAGATGCGAACTGCCCGATCCGCCGTCAGGTGATCCCGCGCATCGAGGAGACCTGGGAGGATGCCGATGAAATGAGCGATCCCTGTGGCGAGGACAGCCACATGCCGGTGCCCGGACTGGTGCATCGCTACCCGGACCGTGTGCTGTTTCTCGTGACGGACCGGTGTGCCAGCTACTGCCGCTACTGCACCCGCAGTCGTGTGGTGTCCGGCGTGGGCGAACAGGAACTTCACACCGAATTCGAGGCCGCCTTCCGCTATCTGGAGCGGCACACGGAGGTGCGTGATGTGCTGCTTTCCGGAGGCGATCCATTGCTCTTCTCGGACGGGAAGCTGGATGGCATCCTGACGCGTCTGCGGGCGATCAAGCACATCGAATTCATCCGCATCGGCAGCCGCGTGCCCATTTTCCTGCCGCAACGCATCACGCCGGAGCTTTGCCGCATGCTGCAGAAGCACCACCCGCTGTGGCTGAGCATTCACACCAATCATCCACGCGAACTGACGACGGAGGTGCGTGACGGTCTGGCGCTGCTGGCGAATCATGGCGTGCCACTCGGCAACCAGAGCGTGCTGCTGCGCGGCGTGAACGACAGCGCGGATGTGATGAAGAGCCTGCTGCACAAGCTGCTGATGTGCCGCGTGCGTCCGTATTACCTCTACCAGTGCGATTTGATCCAGGGCTCGTCGCACCTGCGCACCAGCGTGGCCGACGGGATCGAGATCATTGAGCAGCTCCGCGGCCACACGACCGGCTATGCCGTGCCGCAGTTCGTCATCGACGCCCCCGGCGGCGGCGGAAAGGTGCCGGTGAACCCGGATTACGTGCTGCTGCGGGATGAACAACGTGTCCTCATCCGCAACTACGAGGGACGGACCTTTGAGTACCCCGAACCGGCGCTGGTGCGGGCGTGAACTGATCTCAAGGCAGCGGAAACTGGGCGCAGTCGCGCAGCCACAGCCACCAACCGCCCGGCAGTGCCATGAGCCAGAGCAAACGGCCGCCGAGGCTGTTCAATTCGAAAAACTGACGCGCCAGTCCGCGGCCGCTCAGCCAGGCAAAGCGGCTGTATTGCACCGCCGCACGCAACAGGCGCAGCGGGGCGCTGAAAAACCAGCCGCTCTCGAGATCGAGCACCGTTTTGAACATGAGGCGGTGGCCTGCGGCATTCGTGCGCGGATCGGACCGGCCATGAACGAGCGAAGGAGCATCCATCCAGTAAATGCGCAGTGCCTCGTTGAAATGACGCGTTTTGAAGATCTTCGACACCTGGCACCAGATGAAGGACTCGGGAATGAAGTTTCCAGACACGCCTTCCGGATAGGGAAAGCGGCGGAGAACATCAAGCCGGAGGCATCCCCACTTCTCACCACGCACTTTGTGAACGTATTCCAGCTCGGCAGCCGAGCAGTCGAGCGGATCGGATGGGAAACGTGAGCCGACGAGGGTTCCGTTTTGATCAAGGCAGAGTCCGGTGACGCCGGAGAACTGGTCACGGAGTTCCAGCGGAATGCTTTCCCAGTGGTTTTTCAGGCGTTCCAAGGTCTGAGGCACGCAGCCGTCATCGGAATCGAGCTTCACCCAGAGCTCGCCACGGGATTCACGGAGGGAGAGATTGTGCGCGTGATGTGCGCCGCGATGCGGCTCTTGAAGGTACCGCAGCGGAAACGTGGCTTCCTGTTGATACCGGGCCATCAAAGCCGCTGTGCCGTCGGTGGAGCCGTCATCGATCACCAGCCACTCAAAGTCCCGGCAGCTCTGTGCCTGCAAACTGTCAAACACGCGGTGAAGCGTGTGCGCCCGGTTGAAAGTGGGGGTATAGACCGTGAAGAGCGGCATTTCGGCAGAATTAGCAACAAGAACAGACCTGTCACCCGATGAATCGCCCTGGGCTCAATAGGCGTTGTCGCGCTTGAAGAAGGTCAGCAGCATGATCTGGAGGTCGAGCCATAGGCTCCAGTTTTCCAGATACCAGAGGTCACACTGGATGCGTTCACCGAGGTCGGTGTCGCCGCGCAACCCGTTCACCTGCGCCCAGCCCGTCATCCCCGGTTTGGAGTGATGCCGTGCGTTGTAGTGCGGGATCTCATGCTTGAAGGCGGCGATGAGCTCCGGCCGCTCGGGACGCGGGCCCACGAGGCTCATTTCGCCTCTTAGCACGTTCCAGAACTGCGGCAGCTCGTCGATGTTCCACTTGCGCATGAAGGCGCCGATCTTGAGCCGACGGGGGTCGTCCTTCACGCACCACCGGGCTCCGCTGGACTTCTCGGCGTCCAGACGCATCGAGCGTATCTTGATGATTTCAAAGGGGACGCCGTTCACCCCCCAGCGACGCTGGCGATAAAATACCGGCCCGCGGGACTCCAGCCATACGATGGCGCTGAAAACGGCGATCACCGGGGCGCTGACGATCAAACCGAACACTCCGCCGGCAATGTCCACGAAGCGCTTCATGACGAAATTGAAGGTGTCGTCCAGCGGCAGGCGGTTCACCCCCAGAACGGGCGTTCCAGCGATGGTTTCCAGCGTCAGCCCGGAAACAAACACCCGGAAGCAGGACGGTATCACCTTGAACTGGATCATTTCGCGCTCGCACAGGTTGGCGAGGGCGATCATCTGTTCGCGCGGACCATGGAGGTCCGCCACTACGACCATGTCCACCGCGTGGTTGATCACCAGATGCTCGACCTGGTCCAGGCTGCCCAGGCAGGAGAACAACCCGTCCGAAGGAGACTTGGTCTCCGGGCTGCCGGCGTGTACCCAGCCCAGAACCTCATACGCGCCGGCCTGATCACGCTTCAGGGTCTTCCAAAGCGCCATGGCTTCGTTGTTCCAGCCCACAAACAACGTGCGCTGACGCAGCACCTTGATGCAATCCGACACCCGCAGGAAATACATCAACAGCGAGCGCCAGCCGAGCAGCAGCAGCAGCGCCGTGGCTCCGTTCAGCATCACGTAGGCGCGGGAAATGCCAGGCTGCAATTTCAGCGCCAGGGTGATGGCCAGGAAGCCGCCAGTCCAGGTCAGGACTGCTTTTGCGATCTTTGAGGAAATCCAACGGCTGCGCAGCAGCACGTTTTGATGGTAGATGCCCTGCCAGCCGAGCACCAGCACGAGCGAAAGGCTGCCGAGCGCCATGTGGCCGCCATATTGACGGAAGGTCATGGCGTCGAAGTTCCCGAAATCCCGCAGCATCGTGTGAAACCGCAGACCGTAGGCCGAGTAGGCGGCCAGGATCGCCATGACGAGGTCGCCGAGAATGGTGATCAAAACCCAAAAGTGGGCCGACAGAGGCTGCTGCTCACGCCACGCACGCCGCGCTTCCAAAGCCGGGACGGCTGAAGCGTGATTTAGCAAGTTGGCGGTTGGAGTGGTGGCTTCCATAAGCGAGCCGGAGGGCTGATTGATTGTAATTATAACAATCCACAGCCATTCCAGCAAGCCAATGTTATTGAATTTATTTCAAATATGACGAAGACATTCAATTGAGTCGTTCAAATTTGAGAAACTCCAGGGCTCGCCTGATGAGCCCTCAAAACGACACCTTCATCCCTGCCACCAACCCACGCCCCGGCAACGGTAAACGTTCCTTCAGGAAGGACGTGTGTTCACGGGCATCCTCATTCGTCAGGTTCATCCCTTTGACATAGAAATCGACCGTGGTCGGCCCCTGCACCCACCGGTAGCTCAGCGCCAGGTTCACCAGGAAGTAGCCGTCCGTGGCGGTTTCATTCATCGCCACGCGATTCTGCGGCGCTGCGTAGATGCCTTCCAGCCGTGCACCAAAACCGCCGCGCTCGAGCACCAGCGCGTTCGTCAGGTGGAACGGCGGAATGCGTGGCAGGGACCCGCCTGTGCTGTCATCGCGGGCTCGGACGGCGTCTGCCTTGAATTCCCAGTGCAGGTTCGTCGCAGCCTTCTTCTCCTCCGTCACCGGATGAAGCAGATGCAGCGTGGCCTCCAGTTCGCCACCGATGAACTGCGCCCCCACGCCACGATACGCGTACTCAGGATTGAAGTCGGGCCCGGGGCCGGTGCCCCCCGTGGGAAACAGGCCGATGAAGCTGTCATACATGCTGTAGTAGCCACCCACACTGCCGGTGACCCAGCCGGTGCGTTTGCGCAGGTTCAGATCGAAGCTGACCGCATGCTCGATCCCGAGGCCGAAATCTCCGACCTCAAACGTGCCCGTCGCGGCATGATCTCCATTCGAGAACAGTTCCTGCGCCGTCGGCGCACGTTCGGAGTAGGTGATGGTGAAGGCCCCGGAGTATTCTTCATCCACCTTGTAAACGACGCCTGCCGACCCGCTCAGATTGTCAAAGCTGCGCTGGCGTGGGCTGCCAAACACGTCGTTGTCACGCGAACGCGTGGAAATGTGGTCGTATCGACCGCCGAACTGGAAGCTGAGAGGCCCCCGACTGATGTCCTCAAAGAAAAAGAGCGAGTTCGACTCGGTCACTGAGGGCGGCATGTAGGCCTCAGCCCCGGCCACAAAGAAGTCGCTGCGATCCGATTGGAAGCCGATCACGCCCTCCATGCCGGCGACCTTCTCGTGCTTCACTTCCACACGCGCATCGTAGCCGTCATTCTTGAAAACCGTGTTGTCCATCCCGTCCTCGTACTCGGTATGCTCATAGTCCGACCATGCAAAGCGCCAGTCGATCTCCTTGATGAACGGGAGCGGCTTGTAAAAGGCACCACGCACGTCCAGACGTGTCTGATAGAGATCGATGAACACCGATTCCTCCGCCGGGGAACCGTAGATGTTGTGAAACTCCGTCCAGGAGAAACCCACAAAGCCCTCGTCCCACACATAGCTCATGCCGGCGGAGAAACCCTCGTTCCGCAGACGCGTGTTGGGTGCCACGCCACTTTGCTCAAACGGAGGCGGATTGCGCTCCTGCTCCCCCACCGTCCGGGTGTTTCCCGGGATATGGTAATCCTCCGAAGCCCGCGTGAATGCCTCCACGTGAAACGCCAGGCCGCCGAGCCCGCCTTCCAACATCATGTTGGTCTGGTAACCCTGATCCACCGATGAAAAGCGGCCCCCCATCGATCCACGCAGAGTGCCATCGAGCTTTTCGTCCACGATCCGGCCATCAATCGCATTCACCACGCCACCGATGGCCCCGGAACCATACAGCAGCGTCGCCGGACCACGGATCACCTCCACAGACTTCAGATTCGACGGATCAAAACTCAACGCATGATCGAAACTCGCCGCCGAGACATCCGTCGTGTTCAGACCATTCTGCAGAATCCGCACCCGGTCGCCCTCAAGGCCGCGAATCACCGGTCGGCTGGCCGCCGGGCCGAAAAACGAACTGCTCACCCCAGGCATCCGTGCCAGCGTCTGGCCCAGCGACGGCTCCAGAGCCAGATTCAACTGCTCCGCCGTCATGATCGACGCCGCCTGAGCCTGCTCATGCAGCGGCCGGTCCAGCGGAGCCGAGATCACAATCTCATCCAATGTGATCACCTCCCCCTCATGATTATGCGCCGGATCATGGCGCTGCTGGGCCAGCAAGTTCACGGCAGAACCTGCGACAAAAACGAAGGCAAAGAAAAAGGGAGAGGTTTTCATGCGAGCCGCCGATTAACCGCAATTAACTTGCATGTGCAAGTTATTTGTATTTAAAATGTTGTCACACCGCCTTGTTTGGAAGCTGATCAGGCTTTGCAGCCCGGAGCCGTTTGGGAGGCCGCCGCATGCGTCGATGTCCGCTCGTCACGCCCCCGTCACCTCAACACCCGTCTTTGGACGTCCCTTTTCGTCCCTCCACGTCCTTTCACCCTCCCACACAGCGCTTCTCTCGCTGGTATCCCGGACAGGAATCGAACCTGTATCTAGAGTTTAGGAAACCCTCGTTCTATCCATTGAACTACCGGGACACTTTGTTGGATCCAGGCTGGATTAAGTCGCCAATGCCATTGGTTTCAACTGCTGGTTACACCATTCAATATGAAAACTTCAGCCGAACCCTGGCAGCAGCGACCTATGCAAACCTTTATCGAGGCAGATCCAGGCACCCCAAGTCCATTCTAGACGCTTCATTCAGACATGATGAATGCGCGTGAATTCTGGCGCGACGACCGTCGTTGAGGTGGAGTTTGATGCCTATGAAACAACCGCTCTACCTCTTGCTGGTCGCCACGCTTTGCAGTGCCGCCGAACCGCATCTGCCGCCAGGCACGAAGGCGCTGCAATCCGCAGCTCCGAACGGGCGCGGGCCGCTGGCACTGGTGAATTTGAACCATCACGTGCTGGGGCATGCACGGGTGTTTGGCGGAAAGCAGCCGGATTTGTTCGTGGCTGGGTATGGCGGGCCGCAGGCGGTGCATTTGTTCAAGTGGGTGGACACGTCTGAAAACGGCGCGCCGGTGTTTGCGGAGCCCGTGGTGGTGAAATGCGCGTTCAAAGACAAGGGCAGCGTGTTTCAGCGGGACGGCGGTGCCGTGATCGGCCTCTGGATCGACAAGGAGGAACTCGTCACCACCGAATTTGATCGGGAGAAGCTCGAGTTTCGCGAAACAAAGCGTGAGAAACTGCCCAAGGCGGTGAAGTCGCCATCGAGTCTCGGTGTGCTGACGAATGGTGAGGGTTACGATCTCGCGTTTGAGCTATCGAATGGCGGCAAAGGCGCCGAGGGCAGCGCGAACACAGAGGAATGGCGTCCGTTCAACTCATCGGGCATCGCGGTTGGCGAGCTTCGCTATCGTTACCTGATCGGCTGGCCGGCGAAGGGTGAGGTGAGACAGATCACGAAGACAAAGAGGGAAGTGTTCTTTTCGATGCACGGCATCACCGGCATCGACCTCGGCTCCGGGCACGAGCGCGATCTCATCACGGGATCGCGGCAGGGCAACCTGGTGTTCTATCACAACAAAGCGGAGGGCGGTTTTGCTCTCGGAACGAAGCGCCTCGTCGCAGGCGAAGATGGCAATGCACTGCGGCATCCGAGCATCAATCCGAGCGTGGCGGCGTATCCGGGTGGGCTGATCGCGTGTGGCGAGGGATCGTTGTATTTTTACCGCTTCACCGGGAAGTGGGCGAAGACGGGTGCGCCAGTGTTTGCGGAGCCGGTTTCCGTTTTGCAGGAACATGCGGACCTTTATGCGGGCACACTGCCCTCGCCGACGACGGTGGACTGGAATGGCGATGGCGTGCTCGACATCCTGGCGGGCAATTCGGAGGGCTTTGTCCTTTTCTTTGAGAACGTCGGCAGCAACGACGAGCCGAAGTTTCTGCCTGCGACGCGTGTGCAGGCTGGCGGCCGCGAAATTCAGGTGCAGGCGGGCTATTCCGGCAGCTTGCAGGGTCTTCAAGAAGCTCGCTGGGGCTATCTCTCGCCCAATGCCATCGATTGGAATGACGACGGCGTGCTCGACCTCATCACCGGCGACATCACAGGCAATTACCTGATCTATTTGAACCGTGGCACAAAGACAGCGGCGAAACTCGATGCCGCACGCCCGCTTTACTGCGACGGCATCGACCTGCATGGCATGTGGCGCTGCCGTCCTGCCTTGGCGAAGATCGGTGGCCGGATTGCATTGGCCATCGTGGATGGCGACGACCATTTTCACCTCTACTGGCGCATTGATGACTACAACGTTGAAGACGGTGGCAAGCTGAAGCTCGACGACGGAAGGCTCATCGGCACCAGTGGCGGAGTTGGAGGCATGAGCGGACGCTGCAAACTGGATTTCTTCGACTGGAATCAAGATGGTGCTCTCGACTTCGTCATCGGCACCGGACGTGTGGTCGCGATTCCGGATCGTGAAACAGGCTATCCCATGGCTGCGCTCGGCCAAAACCCGGTTGTCGGAGGTTTGATCGGAAGTCTCGTGGACAAGGCGCTTCCAGCGAAGCTCAAGAAGACCATCGGCACACCGCTGGTGATGCTGAACACCGGCACGAATGAAGCAATGAAGTTCGCTCGTCCGCTCGTCTTCCGAGATGAGCAGAATGTTGTCATTCAGCCGGGCGGCGCACATGAAACGGGCGCTGTCGGCACCCTGCTCGGCGGCAACGGCCCGAACCTGCTCATTTGCAACGAGGCCGGACGCATGTTCCTGCTGCCGGGCAACAAGCTCCAAACAACCCCATGAAAACTGTCACTTTCTTGCTCGCGATCCACTGTGTCGCTTGCGGTGCCTCCATCGCGGCACCGGATGCATCATCCCCCATCATGCTTTCCGGGTCGTGGGTGCCGGAAAACACGCATGACATCGACTTCGCCGCGCTGCCGAGGGTGCCGTGTGAGCATGCGGTGATCAGCGATGTGCGGGCGAAAGGTGCTGATCTTGCCAAGCTGGACAAAAAGGGAGGCGGGGTGAACCAGCACAACTACCTCGCGCATCATGACGGGCAGTTCTGGGCCATGTGGAGCGATGGACCGGGCATCGAGGACCGAGTGGGGCAGCGGGTGAAGTTTGCGACGAGTGCTGATGGCTTGCAATGGAGCGAGCCGAAGTTCCTGACGCCGATTCCGCCGAACTCGGGGCCTGATTCGCCGCACTACGGCACGAGAACCGACAAAGGCATGCGCTGGATCTCGCGCGGCTTCTGGAAACGCGAAGGCGAGTTGCTCGCACTGGCTTCGCTGGACGAGGCGGCTGGCTTTTTCGGCCCCAGCCTCGAACTCCGAGCCTTCCGCTTCGATAAAGCCGCAAGCGAGTGGCGCGATGCAGGCCTCGTCTTTGACGACACCATCAACAACTTCCCGCCGATGAGGCTGCGCACGGGCGACTGGATGATGTCGCGCCGCCAGCACGACTACAAGACGACCGGTGTCCATTTCCTCGTCGGCGGCGTGAAGTCGTTGAGCGACTGGCAGTCCTTCCCCGTGCTCGGCAGCGCCTCGGAATTGAAGGCCGAGGAGCCCGATTGGTGGATTTTGCCGGACCAAACGCTCGCCGCCGTCTTCCGTGACAACCGCCGCAGCGGCTTCCTCTACCGCGCCTTCTCCAAAGACGATGGCCGCACCTGGAGCACGCCGCAGAAGACGAACTTCCCCGACGCCACCTCCAAAATCAGCGGCCTGCGCCTCCTCGACGGCCGCTATGTCCTCGTCTCGAATCCGAACCCGAAGAAGCGTGATCCGCTCACGCTCTCGATCAGCAATGACGGCCTCGTCTTCACCAAGATGCTCTATCTCGTCGGCGGCAGGCACATCGACTACCCACACGTCATCGAGCACGAAGGCAGCCTCTTCATCGCCTTCGCCGGAGGCAAGCAAAGCGTCGAACTGCTCAAGGTGAGGCTCAGTGATGTCGATGCCGTTCAAATGCCTGAGAAGCCGCTCACAACGAGTCGCGCAGCAGAATTCATCGAAAAAGCACACGTGGAGATCTGGAAACGCTTCATCTCTCCTCACGGCACGTTCTTCGACTACACCTCGCTCAATGGCGCGGTTGAATTGCCAACCGCCGAAGAGTGCGCGGCGGACAAACCGAACGCGCTGGGCTGGTGGTCGCCGATTGAGAACGGCGCGTTCTTTGGCGGTCTGTATCTCGATGCATTGTGCAATCGATGGAAGGCCACGAACGATGCACGCACGGCCGCGGAGGCGCGGAAGATCGCGGGCGGCCTTTTGAAACTCGCGGACATCGGCCGCACGCCGGGCTTCATCGCTCGCGGGATCGCCGCAGATGGCAAAGGTCACTACGCGGCGAGTTCCAGCGACCAGACCTATCCGTGGTTTTACGGCATGTGGCGCTATGCGACGAGCGGCTTGGCTTCTGCTGATGAAAAACAACGCGTGATCGACACCATGGTCAGCGTGGCACGCGGTCTGGAGGCGAACGAGTGGAGGATGCCCTGCGAGCGAAAAGAACTCGGCTATTTCGGTCGCTGGGCAGGCGGCTTCGAGGGCACCACTGGCATCCTTTCCGGTGCGGAGCCGCAGTTTGATGCCGCGACGCGGTTCCTCTTCGTTCTGCGGGCACTGCACCAGCTCACGGGCAATGCGCGGTGGCTTGCGATGTATCGCGGACGCCTCGTGGAGAAGGCTCCTGGCTCGAATCGCACGCGTGCGCAGGTTTGTGCGGACGGCGTGCAATACGTCGCGCCTGGCGAGCCGCCGCGTTATCCCGAAAGCCCGCCGATCTGGACCTCCGCCAGCTCGCAGGCCGCGCTGCGGGCACTGTGGGAAATGGAAAGCGATCCCGCGCAAAGGGCGCAATTCCAGCGCGGTCTCGATGCGAACGCCGCCAGCGCCGCCCGGCACATTTCGCGCTGCCAGGGCTACGACAACGCCAACACGCTTGTCTTTGACATCCACTGGCGAAACGTCCTCGAAGGCTGGAAACCGCAAAAAGACATCGGCGAGTCCGTGACGCTCGCGAAGCAGCAATACCGCGTCTGGAACAAGCAAAGCCCGCGCCGCCTCGCCGAGTTTGAAGGCATGCGTGATCCGCTTTTTGCCGCCTGGATCGTGAGCCTCAGTGACAACGTCAAAATCATCGCCCAATCACGCAACGACATTCACGCTGCCCTCACACACTACGACTGGAGCCGCCTGCACACCTGTCTCTTCTTCATGGCGGAGTGCGTTCACTGGCAGTTGGAGGCGGTGAAGTAGCGCAATCTCTCGCAAGTGCCAAAACGAGGCGGATTGGGCTTCAAATACGGCCTCAACAAGCAAATCTCCCTCGTCCTCCTGCCCTGAATGCACCACCCTTCGGTTTGGGTGTTTGGACCGCTGACCAAGGGCGTAGGAGGAAGAGTAGGAGTAGAAGAAGGAGGAAGAGGCAGGCAGAAACAAACTTGCCACTTGGCAAATCGCCGGGACTCGCCAGCATGCTCGTCCAACATCAAGGAACTCGCGCTGCATGTGTGATTTCCTTCGTGCCGAAATTCCAAACTCAGGAGCTGTGCATGAATGAAGTGTTGACCAAATCAACGGTACTAGTGCTGAACCGGCACTGGCAGGCCATCGACTCGAAAACGCCCATTGAGGCCTTTGGCATGATGGCGGCAGGAAACGCCACCGCGCTGGACATTCACGGGGAAGGGGACATGCGACCCGTGACCTGGGAGGAGTGGCTGACTCTGCCGGTGCGTGAGGGCGACAACAGCATCGGCACGGTGCACCGTCCGGTGCGTGTGCCGTCGGTCCTGGTGCTGGCCCGCTTTGACAAGGTGCCAAAACGCCGGCCGAAGTTCTGCGCGAAGGCGATCTGGGAGCGAGACGGGGGCGTGTGCCAATACACAGGCCGCAAGCTCAAGCCAAGCGAGGGCAACATCGATCATGTGGTGCCGATCTCACGCGGTGGGGCGAGCACCTGGGAGAATTGCGTGCTGGCGGACCGCAAGATCAACAGCCGCAAGGGCAGCAAGCTGCCTGAGGAGGCGGGATTGAAGCTGCTGCGGCGTCCCTTTGTGCCGCGTGAGCTGCCGGTGACGCATCTCATCAAGAACCACCACAAGGTGCGCGACTGGGAGGTGTTTTTGTCGGGAGGCAGCGGTGTGTTTGAGGTGTGACCAAGGAGCGGGGGACTCTGTCCCCCGTGAAATCTCTGAAGGGGGACGGAGTCCCCCATTCCTTGGGCGTCAGCCCAGCTTCGCGCCGACTTTCTTGAGGATGGCCTCCAGCATGCGGCCGTATTTGACGTAGCTGTCGTATTGCTCCTTGGCCTTCTGCTCGGGGGAGAGGTTGTCGGCGGCACCGGCACCGTGGAAGACGACGGCAACGTGCGGTTCGATGCTGATGTAGCCTTCGTAACCGGTATCGACGAGGTCCTTCATGATGCGCTCGGTCTGGCCTTCGCCTTCGCCGGGGAAGGTGTAGGTGGCGTCGTTCTTTGCCTTGTCCCAGATGCCGTCTTTGACGTGAACGTGGGCAATGAAGGGTTTGATGGCCTGGTACATCTCCCACGAGTCCTGCTTGTGGCCGGGACGGTCGCGGTCATCGATGAAGACGGGATTGCCGGTGTCAAAGACCCACTTCATGCCCGGCACGGCCTCGGCCATGCGCTTCACATAGGTGGGGCTCATGCCGCCCCAGTTCATGCAGTTCTCGTGCACGACGGTGAGGCCGGCGTCGGCGAAGCGCTTGTTGATTTCGTTCATGCGCTTGATGCGCTCGGGAGCAAACTGCTCCGCGTCGTCCTGGCCGTCGGTTTTGCACACGGCGTAGCTCATGACGCGAATGAGTTTGGCTCCAAGGCGCTGCATGCGCGGGATGGCGCGGCTGATCTCGGCCTCGGTGATGCTGAAGTCGTCGGTGATCTTTTTGGCCCAGTTGCCGATGAGAGAGCCGAAACCGCTCACTTTCATGCCACGCTCCTGCAGACGGGATGCGACCTTGTCGAACACCGCGTCCGGAATCTCATGCAGATTGCCTTTCACACCGTCGAATTCGACAACGCGTGACTCGATGCTGTCCCAGCCGAGTTCCTGGTGGGCCTGGATTTGCACATCGAGGGATGCGCCTGCTTCGTCTGCGATGCCGGTGAGCTTGATCATGGTCGGGAAAGGGTGGGGGATGGAGTGGTGGATTAGTGGAGGGATGGAGTGGCCTTGCAAGGTTCGGCTTTGACAAAACGCGGGCGTTCGGCGGACGGTACGCTATGTCTGTCGTGCCAGCCTCCACCAAACGCCTCGAACTCCTGCTGTTTGGAGGCACCTTGCTGCTTTACATCGCGGTGACCCTGGTGGCGAACCGCCCTGACCTGATCTGGGATGAGGGCCGTTATCTGGCCTTTGCGAGGAATCTCACACAGGGCTTTTACGCCGACCCGAAAAATGCCGACATCATCAATGGGCCGGGCTATCCGCTGCTGCTCGCCGTGTTGCTGATGGTGAAAGCGCCGTTGATCGGCCTGCGCATGGTGAATGCTCTGTTCATGGCTCTGGCGGCGTGGTTCAGCTTTCGTGCGGTGAAGCCGTATGCGGGGCCACGCTGGGCGTTGGGCGTGGCCTTGATCACGGCTTTGCATCCCAATCTTGCTCGCACCGCTCCTTACTTGATGACCGAGGCGCTGGCCGTGTGCTGCATCGCCGGATTTGCGTGGTCGTTTTCCGCCGCTTTGCGTCCGGAGAAGGCAAACTGGCTCATGATGATCGGCGCGGCGGTCGTTTTCGCCTCGCTGACGATGACGCGGGTGTTCTTCGGCAATGTCATCATGGCTTCCGTGCCATTTTTGGTGTTGTCGGCCCTGTTGGTGAAGCGTGAGCGGGGGCGCATCCTGCGTGCGCTGACGGTCATGCTGGTTTCATTCGGCCTCTGTGTTCCGTGGCTGGCGTACACGAAGGACAAAACCGGCGAAAACCTGTGCTGGTCCACCGTTGGCGGCGAACTGCTCTACTGGATGACCAGCACCCATGAGGGAGAGAACGGACACTGGTTTTCCGTGGAAGATGCGCAGACGAAGCCGGAGTTGGTGGCGCATCACCGCGAGCTTTACCTGCCTTACTACGAACTGCCGGTGAAGGAGCGCGAGGAACGCTTCAAGCAGCTTGCGGCGGAGCAGTTGAAGGCAAATCCAGCAGGAGTCTTCAAAAACTGGATCTGCAACTGGGGACGGCTCATCATCGGCCATCCTCGTTCGTTCGAGCGGATGGATGTCACGGCGATCGTGTTGCTTGTGATCAATGGTCCCATCGTCCTGGCGCTTCTTTGGGCCTCTGTGGTCGCCTTGAGGCGCTGGCGGGAGGTCCCGCCCGAGATCTGGGTCATCGGGCTGCTTTCTTTCATCTACATTGGCGGCAGCAGTGTCGCGCCGGGTTTGCCGCGTTACACCGTGGTGCTGTGGCCGTGGATCGGCCTCGGCATCGCTACGATGCTTTCGAAGAAGCCGGAAATGACGCCAGCCTGATCACGCACACGGCTTGCGGGCGATCACCTTCATCTCGCCAATGTAGAGCGGCACGATCCACTGGCGCAGCTTTTTCGGGATGACGGCGGATGCGAGCTTCATCACGCGATAGATGAGTGGGTTGAACTCGATGAACTGCGTCAAACCGTAGTCGTAGGTGAGCGGCTTGAAGGTGCGGGCCACAAGGACGGGTTCCAGGCCCACCTTGAGCATCAGCTTGCCGATGATGTCGTGGTCGAAGTAGTGCAGGTGCTCCTCGGGGATGTAGAACCACCAGCGCGCCCCCATCAGTTTCGAGAAAAGGCTCGACTTGTCCGGCATGGTGAGCGCCGCATGACCGCCGGGCTTCAGACGCTTCGCGATGTCGTGAAGGAAGGTCAGCGGATCGAGCACATGCTCCAGCACGTCGAAGGCGGTGATGCAATCAAAGGCGGCCGCGTCCGCCACATCTTCCAGGCCTCCGCATTTTACCGGGAGGCCGGCGGCGACCGCCTGATCCACGGCCACGCTGGAGAGCTCCACGCCTTCCGCCTGCGCACCGAGTGCCATAGCTTCACGAACGAACACACCATTCGCACAGCCAACGTCCAACCAACGGCCCTGCGGTTTGATCACGGGCGTGATTTCCTTCAGGCGCTGCCTGGCGGTCATCGTCTTCATCTCCTCCGCCGAGGTGAAGGTCTGGTACATGCCGCTATTGAACTGCGAGTCATAGTAGGCCTGCAGATCTTGCAGAGAGGGCAGGGGAACTTGCTTCTCCAGCCCGCACTGGGTGCAGGCCCAGAACTGGCGGCCCTTCTTTTCAAACAGCCACCGCAGTTTCACCTCGCCGCAGAGCGGGCAGGAAACCTTATTGTCGGAAACTGCTGGGCGTCGGTCAGACATGCCGGAAAGATCGGGGTTTGGCTTGTTATGGCAATTATTTAGTTCATGCACGGCGTTCGAACTCGCCTCTCAAACATGAGATTTTTCGAGCCCATTAGCCGCATTTGAGATAATTTCCATAATTTAGAGTTGCTTGCGGTAAGTGCTGGCTTATCATGGTAATTATGAATTTAGATTTAAATTCCGGTTCAAGCCGCTCCAAAGTCCTCGTCTGCCTCGGAACGCGTCCTGAACTGATCAAGTTCGCTCCCATGATCCGGGCGTTGGAGAAACGGGGCGTCGATCTGGTCACGGTGAACACCGGACAGCACACCGATCTGCTCACGCCCCTGTTTGAGGTGTTTGGCATCCACCCGCATCATCAGTTGGAGACCATGGTGGCCGGACAGAGCTTGAATGCGCTAGGTGGCCGCCTGCTGGAGCGCCTTGACCCTGTCCTGGAGGCTGAAAAGCCGGACCTCGTGCTCGTGCAGGGCGACACAGCGTCCGCCGTGATGGGATCGCTCGCTGCCTTCAACCGCCGCATCCCCGTCGGCCATTTGGAAGCCGGTCTGCGCTCTGGAAATCCGCTCAGCCCGTTCCCGGAAGAAATGAACCGCCGCCTCGTCGGCCAGATTGCCGCGTTTCACTTCGCTGCGACCGTGCGCAACCGCCGCACGCTTCTGGATGAAGGTGTTTCGGCCGATTCCATTCACCTGGTCGGAAACACGGTCGTCGATGCGCTGCACCAGACTCTTTCCGGCACTCGTCCGGGCAAGACGGTTGAATTGATGCAGCAGTGGGCGGCTGGAAAACGCCTGGTGCTCGTCACCACGCATCGACGTGAGAATTTTGGCGAGACGATGAGCCAGCACCTGCGGGCCTTGCGTGAGTTCATCGAGCGGGAGCCAGATCTGTGCATGGTTTTCCCCGTGCACCCGAATCCGAACGTGCGCGCCGCCGTCGCCGCGGAACTCGACCACCATCCGCGCATCCGTCTGACCGATCCGATGGGCTACTGCGACTTCGTTCATCTGCTTTCCCACGCCTGGCTGATTGTTTCAGACTCCGGCGGCATCCAGGAGGAAGCCACCGCGCTCGGCAAGCCGATGATTGTCCTGCGTGAGAACACCGAACGTCCTGAGGCTGTGGAATGCGGCGTGGCGCGTCTCGTTGGCGAATCCCCCGAACGCCTCCGTGAGATGCTGGACACGGCGCTGAATGATGACGTCTGGCATGCCAGCGCCAGCCGTTCCCGCGATGTCTTTGGCGACGGCCGCACGGCCGAGCGCATCTGCGACCTCCTCTTCGGTGCCCAGGAAAAGACCGTCGCAAAGCAGGCGCAATCCCTGCCGCTCGCAGCCTGATCTTTTGCCCACTTTCGCGTCATGAAACCCGTCGCCAGCATCTCGCTCGATCTCGACAATCTCTGGAGCTACCTGAAAACGCAGGGCGCTCCGGGATGGGAGACGTTCCCGAGCTATCTGGACAAGGTCGTGCCGCGCATCCTCGACGTGCTGGCCCGCTGCGACCAGCGCATCACCTTCTTCATCGTCGGTCAGGATGCCGTGATCGAGTCCAACCGCCGGTCGCTGAAGCTCATCGCCGACGCCGGGCATGAGATCGCGAATCATTCCTTCATGCACGAGCCCTGGCTGCATCTTTACAGCCGCGAGCAACTGCATGCGGAGATCGGTGGTGCGGAAAACGCCATCGCCGCTGTCACCGGCAAGAAGACACGCGGATTCCGTGGTCCTGGCTTCAGCACCTCGCCTCTCGTGCGCGATGTCCTGGCGGAACGCGGTTACGAGTACGACGCGTCGATCTTCCCCAGCGCGCTCGGCCCCGTTGCTCGTCTGTTCTTCTTCCTGAACTCCACACTCTCCGCCGAGGAAAAAGAGCGGCGCAAGGGCCTCTACGGCAAGTTCAGCGACGCTTTCGGCCCGTTGAAGCCATTCACCTGGGAAAACGGTCTCGCTGAAGTGCCAGTGACCACCATGCCGCTCTTCCGGCTGCCGGTGCACACGACTTATCTGATGTTCCTCGCACAGAAATCAGAGTTTCTGGCGAAGCTCTACTGGAACACTGCCGTCACACTTTGCCGAGCACGCGGCGTCGCTCCTTCGTTGCTGCTGCATCCGACCGATTTCCTCGATGTCACGGACGTTCCGCAGATGAGCTTCTTCCCAGGCATGAAACTGCCTGCGGAGAAGAAGATCGCCCTCGTCGAGCACACGATCCGCAGCCTGCAGCGCCACTGGCAGGCCGGCACGATGGCCGATCACGCCGCCTGCGCGGGTTCAGTGGCCGCGGCCCCGCAGCTTTCCATCCAGACCGCTTAACCGAAAACACACCACCACCATGAAGACACCCACCCAGGTCAACGAAGTCGCCATCGTGCTGCCCGCCTACAACGAGGAGAAAGATCTCCCCGTGCTGCTCGAAAACATCCGCACCACGATGGTGGACATGCCCTTCAACTACAACGTCGTGGTCGTGGATGACGGCTCAAAGGATCGCACAGCCGAAATTGCGCGTGAATTTGCCCAAAAGATGCCGCTGAAGCTGGTTCAGCACGAGGTGAACAAAGGCCTTGGCGAAGGCATCCAGACCGGTCTTCGTGCAGGCTGGCTCGTCGGTGACGTCGTCGTCGTCATGGACTCCGACAACACGCACAACCCGATCTACATCCAGGAAATGGTGAAGCCGATCCGCGACGGCGACGCCGACGTGGTCATCGCCTCGCGTTTCCAGGCCACCAGCATCGTGCATGGCGTGCCATTCTTCCGCCAGGTACTGAGCTGGGGTTGCTTCGTGATGATGAAAACGCTGCTGCCGTATCGCAACGTGCGTGACTACTCCACCGGCTTCCGCGCTTATCGCAGCCTCACGTTGGGCCGTCTCATCAAGAACTCCGGTGAAAAGATCATCGAGGAGTCCAGCTTTGCCTGCATGCTGGAGCTGCTGCTCCGCCTCCGCTGGGTCGGTGCCCGCGCCATCGAGATTCCCTACACCCTGCGCTACGACCTCAAAGTCGGTGTCAGCAAGATGCGCATCTTCCGCACCATCCGCCGCTACTTCAATGTGATCGGCAAATACTGGGCGAAGGACGTTCTGCCGCAATCCGACGAGCCGTCTCTCAGCGAGCTTCGCGCCCAGCTCCGTGCGCGCGCCTGATCCGCAGTCATTCGTCATTCGGAATTCGACATTCCTCATTCATCTCTCATGCGTCCAGTCACTCATTCCATCGCCGTCCTGGGTGGAGGCATTTCCGGTCTCACCTGCGCTCTGCGTCTCGCCCAGGCAGGACAATGCGTGACGCTGATCGAAGGCTCCGACCAGCTCGGCGGGCTCGGAACGTTCTTCGAGCATGACGGGCGCACGTTTGAAAAGTTCTATCACTGCACCCTGCCCAGCGACGGGCCCCTGCTGTGCGTGCTGGAGACGCTGGGCATCCGTGAAGATGTCTATTGGAAGCCCACGACCTTCGCCTATGCGCATCAGGGCCGGTTCTTTCCGCTCAACACAGCGCTGGACCTGCTGAAGTTCGCCCCGCTGCGCTTCATCGACCGCATTCGTGTCGGCATCACCGGTTTGTATGGCCGTCTCGTGTCCGACAAGGGGCTGGACGACGTCACGACCGTGAAATGGCTCTCGAAACTCAGCGGAGCACGTGCGTTCGCGAAGTTCTGGCAGCCAATGCTGGAGGCGAAGTTTGGGGATCGCTATCACGACGTCCCAGCGCTCTGGTTCTGGACCCGCTTCAATCGCGAGAAAGGCGAATCGAAGGGCGAGTGCAAAGGCTACATCAAAGGCGGCTACAAACACATCACCGACAGCTTTGTGAGTGCCTTGCGCTCGTTCGGCACTGACATCCGGCTCAAGACCGCCGTGCAAAGCATCGACCTCGCTGAAGACGGCCGCGTTACTGTCACGACCAGCGCTGGAGCCGAGCAGTTCGATCAAATCGTCGCCACGCTGCCCACACCGCAGATCGATCAGCTCATCGGCCCTGCCATGCGCGCCCAGATGCCAGCGCTCGACACCAGCACCGACTATCAAGGCGTCATCAACTGCCTGTTGTTCCTCAAGAAGCCGCTCACGCCGCACTACTGGGGCGCCACGCCGGGGAGCGAGCATCCCTTCGACGGCGTCGTCGAAACCTCCACGCTCACCGAAATGGCCGATCGCGGCGACCGCCATGTGGTCTATCTCACCAAATACCTGCATCGCAGCGACGCACGCTTCACGCAGGACGAGGCCGCGATTCGTGCCGAATGGATTCCGGCGTTGAAGAAGCTGTTCCCACAGCTCCAGGACGACGACATCGAGGCCTCCTACATCTTCCGTGCTCCCTTCGTCGAGCCGATCTACAAACTCGGCCAGATGAAACTCCGCCCGCCGGAAGAACTCGTGCGCGGGAAGGTTTATCTCGCCAACACCGCGCAGGTCTATCCCGTCGTCACCTCCTGGAATGGCAGCGTCATCCAGGCCGAGCGCACTTTGGAGACGATGGGCTTCGACAACATAGGTCCGGTGGCTGCGAATGCAGGATCACGCACCGCGAAGCTCGAACTGGCAAAGCCACATGCCGTCGCCGCACCTTTGCGTCCAGTGACAGTGAAGGCTTGAACCTCACGCCAGCAAACGGGCCGCATTCTGCGAGGAGACACTCTGCTGCTGCGATTCATCGAGCGCCGACTCCTGCATCTTCAGTTTCGCGGACTCCCAGTAAAACACCGGCGCGAATGATCCGAACACCAGACGGTCCCGCGGCCAGGTTTTGAGCAGGTTTTCAACGCCGCCGACGCCTTCGATCATCGCGAAGTCCAGCCAGACATTCGGACAGTCCTGGAGATGCCTCAGCACCATGGACGCATTGGCATTCAGCAGCATCACACGCGCATCCTTGTGCTCCTTCAGGATGCCTGCCACCGGGGCCAGATCGACCGCAGGCACGCGCACCTGTGGATGCTGCGTGCGTTCGTCCTCCATCTGGGTCACGATTTGAATCAGCAGCCGGTGTTGCCCTGCAATCGCGAGCAGTTCGCGAAACGCCGCGGTGTCGAGCGCATGGCCGTGATAGTTCGGGTGCAGCCGGATCACCCGCATGCCGAGATCCTCAGCGCATCGCTTCACATCCTCCTGCCAGGATGGCAGAGCCAGATTGACCGTGCCACAGGGCCGGAACAGCGTGTTTTCGCACTTCTTCGCCAGCGCCGTGTTCACCTTCGCCACATCACGACGCAGCAACCCTTCAAACGCACCCGCCCAAGCCTCAGTCACACCGCGTTGGTGGAGATAATCGGCGAACTTGGCCGTGTTTTCGGCCACAGATTCGCGAAACGGGCTGGAGCCGAGATAAACATGGCAGTCGGTCAACGCGGCGTTCGTCTCGGCACGCATCGATGTGGCGGCCAGCGTGGCGGAGGTGCTCAGCAGGAATTTCCGGCGGTTCATGCGGCCAGCTTGAACGATCAGCTTCATGAAGGAAAGCCTTTCCTCACGCCCTTGCGCGGTTCATGAGCACGGCTTAGCCTGAGACCGACGATGAACTGGTACATCAACAACGCCGGAGCCGCTGAAGGGCCGAAAGATGCCGCCGCGATGGCGGAACTGGTCCGTGAGAAGAAGCTCGCGCCGGATTCGCTGGTCTGGCACACCGGACTCGAGGCCTGGCAGACCATCGCCGAGCTCTCGCCAGCCTGGATGGGCGGCAAAGTGGCCCCGGTCGTCGAGAAAAAGGAGGTCGTGGAAAAGAAAGACTCCGCCGTGCGTCGCCTCGCCGGTCCCAAAGCTCCCACGGCCGAAGCTGCGGAGAAGAAAGAAGGTGGCGGCCTGCTCCGGCGTCTGTTCGGCTTCGGAAAGAAGAAGTAGCGCCACCAACCAAGGAGCGGGGACTCCGTCCCCCGTTTGCAAATCCAGGGGGACGGAGTCCCCCATTCCGTGTCAGGCTACGCCTTCATTCCTTTCGCCTTCAAAATCGGCAGCATCAGGCCGCGCAAGTTGTCGCAGAATATCTTCTGCTTGTCCGCGTCACTGATGGCAGCGCCGTGCACCTTCGCGAGCTGGCTGGCAAAGCTGCGCCCGCCGCAATCGCTGCCATAGATCACGCGATCCGCACCGAGTTCACGCACCGCCATCTCCGTGAAGCCTGCAGTCGGGTCCGAGCCCGCCAGATCGGCATGCAGGTTCGTCTGGGCACGAATCGCACGGATTCCCAGCTCCCAGTTGCCGCCCGTGTGCCCGCAGATGATCGGCACTTCAGGAAAGCGCTTCGCCAGCGCCACCAGCTCGTCAGGAGTCGATTCACCCGCGTAATTGCCGTTCGTCTTGAACCACGTGTGTTGGAAAATGACCGCCTTCAGCTCCGCAGCTCGTTTGATGATCGCATCGATCGCCGGCACGGCGCAGCGTTCCGCCACCCACAGCTTCACGCCCACCATCGGGCCGTTTGCCACGCAGCGTTCCAGCTCTGCCAGGCTTTCTTTGGGATGCTTGGCGCTGAGGTAAACGAAGCCGAACGCACGATCCGGAAACGCCGCGATGGCACGCAGCACCTCGTTGTTTTGCGTCACCAAGTCGGCAGGCGACGGGTCTTGCGACCACTTCAGGCCCATGTAAACACACAGCCGCTCGATGCCCATGCGATCCGCATAGACCAACAGTTGCTTCAGCCGCTCCTCCGGTGTGAGGCCGGCGACGCCGGAAAGATGACAATGCAGATCCCAGATGCGCATGAGCGAGGCAACGTCGCCACCCAAGGTTTTCTTTGCGGGCAGAAGCACGCGCTTCATTTTGACTTTCATGTCCTCCACCAAGCCCACCGATGTCCGTGTCACCGCCGCCGAAGTGTTTTTCATCCCGGTCACGATGCGTGTGCCGCTGAAGTTCGGGCCGGAGACCGTCACGAATGTCGTCTGCCTGCGCGTTCGCGTGACGGTGGCCGATGGCAGCGGCAAAACGGCCCAGGGTTGGGGCGAGACACCGCTCAGCGTCTCATGGGTGTGGCCCAGCACGCTCAGCGTGGCCGTGCGTGCGCAGCGCATGCAGGATTTCTCCACGCTGCTGGCGAAACGCCTCGTCGAAGGCGGCTTGAGCGGACACCCGATGGAGATCGGCCACGACTTCATGCACGGCACGCTGGCCGCGACATTGCGTGAAGCCAACGCGCAGGCCGGAGGCGATGAAATGCCCTATCTAGGCTCGCTCGTGGCCTTTAGCGCCTTCGACATCGCCATTCACGATGCCTACGGCGTCCTGCATGGCCGTGACATTTACACGACTTACAACGCGGACTTCATGAACCGCGACCTTTCCACCTTCATCACGCCGGAGGAAGGCAGCGGCATCAGCTTCGCCGGACGCTATCCGCAGGACTTTCTGGTCATGGACGCACCGAAGCAGCTTCCCGTGTGGCATCTCGTCGGTGGTGTCGATGCGCTGGAGGCCTCCGACCTCACCGGCAACGAGCCGAAGGACGAGCATCCCGTGCTGCTGGCGGATTGGATCCAGCGCGACGGCCTGAAGTGCCTCAAGGTCAAGCTGCGTGGCACCGACGCGGCCTGGGACTACGAGCGCATGGTGCGCGTGGGCCGCATCGGCCTCGCAGGCGGTGTCACGTGGTTCAGCGCCGACTTCAACTGCACCGTGAAGGAGCCCGCCTACGTGAATGCGATCATGGACCGTCTGCTGCGCGATGAGCCGGAGATCTTTGCCCGCACTCTCTATGTTGAGCAGCCCTTCCCGTATGATCTTGAGGCGCATCAGATCGACGTGCGCAGCGTTTCCGCCCGCAAGCCGCTCTTCCTCGATGAAAGCGCCCACGATTGGGAGTTCGTCCGCCTCGGCCGCCGTCTCGGGTGGTCTGGTGTCGCTTTGAAGACCTGCAAAACCCAAACCGGCGCATTGCTGAGCCTCTGCTGGGCCAAGGCGCACGGCATGCCGCTCATGGTGCAGGATTTGACCAATCCGATGCTCGCCATGATCCCCCACGTGCGCCTCGCCGCGCATGCCGGCACGATCCAGGGCGTGGAATGCAACGCGATGCAGTTCTATCCCGAGGCATCCCTGCCCGAACAAGCCATCCATCCCGGCCTCTTCCAACGCCGCAACGGCATCATCGATCTCAGCACCCTCAGCGGCCCGGGCTTCGGCTATCGTGTGGGTGAGGTGAAGCGCGAGCTTCAGTGAGCCCGAGTCACTCGTCGCCGTATCGGCACAGCAAGTGCCAAAGGTGGTTGATGTCCTGCATGCTGATGCCCGGGCACGCCACGGCGGCTGCTTCGTCGAACCGGTTGCGGGCCTGGGTCTTCAACGTGCGGTTGAAAAAGGCCTTCAATTTCACCGGCGTGGTGCCGTGTTTCGCGGCCATTTCCTCCTGAGTGGGCACTGGCCGTGGAGGCCAACGATCCATCAGCACCAGAGGGAGGAGGTCGGAAACAAGGGCACCATTGTTTTTCTGAGCATGCCGCTCAATGACCGCCGCCTTCGCCACATGCCACACCTCGCGGGCTAGCATCAGGTCGAAGGTGGGTTCCGGGTCCAGTTGGGCGAGATGAGCGGCACGGAAGCTGTGCTCAGCGTGGTCGGGGTCAAACTCCACAAACTCCCTTCCACCTCCGCGTTTGAGGCGCGACTGGCTGGCGCGATGATTGATTTCCAGGTTCTTGAAGCATTTCATCAACCAGGAGCTGAAACGGGTGCCGCGTCTGGGGTCGAACCGGTTCAGCAGATCATCCCGAACAACCTCCACAAAGAAATCCTGCGCGCGATCCTGCGCATCCGCCTCCCGCAGTCCAAGCATGCGCGCATAGCCGTAGATGGAGGGGTAATAAGCCGAGCAGAACCGTGCCACTGACATCTCGCGCCTCTTCGCATCCGGTGAATTGAGTGCCTCGACGAGTGTTTGGGAAGTCGTGGGGAAAATGCGCGGGCCGGGATTCATGGGAGTTTGAAGGTTCCTACCATTTTCGCATGATTTGGTGACATTTTTCGCGTTCCAGTCTCATTCCCAGATCCGGAGCATTCCTTTGTTCATGCAGCCTTCGACGGTTCAATCCTTTCTCTCCCCCTTTGGATGGGATCAACGCTTTGAGTTGCTTGAGCGCGTGGGGGCCGGGGCCATGGGACAGGTGTGGCGCGCTCGTGAGGTCGCCACCGACCGCGTCGTGGCCCTGAAGCTGCTCGATTCGTCACGTATGGGCGATGAGCAGGCGCTCGCACGGCTGGAGGTCGAGGGCGAAACCCTGACCAAACTTCGCGAGGCCGGTGCGCATGAATCCGTCGTGCCCATTCTCGATTTCCAGATCAGAGGCGGGCATTTCTGCCTCGTCATGGAGTTCATCCCGGGCCTCGACTTGCGTAAGTGGTGCGCCACTCACCGGCTGGGCCTCCAGGAACGGGTGAAGCTGATGGTTCAGGCGGCCCGTGCAGCGGGCTGGTTTCATGGTCTTGGCGTCGTGCATCGCGATCTGAAGCCCGCGAACATCCTCGTCAGCGCCGTCACTCATCAGCCTGTCATTGTCGATTTTTCCATCGCCAAGGTGGAGAACGAACTGACTCTCACCCTGACCAACGAGGCGTTGGGAACGGTTCACTACATGGCTCCGGAGCAGTTTGACCGCCGCCGGTCTCCGATCTCCCCCGCGACAGACGTGTATGCGCTCGGGGCCACGCTCTACGAACTGCTCACTGACGTGCCGCCGCATCCCGGCGAGTTCACGGTCGTCGTTCAACGACACAACGACGAGCGGGCACCGGCCCGCCCCTCCGCGCTGAATCCTGCCATTCCGCGTGATCTGGAGTGCATCCTGTTGAAGGCACTGGCACACCGCCCGACGGATCGTTATGCGAATGGAACAGAACTGGCCGACGACCTCGAACTTTTCTTGAAGGGCCATCCCGTGAGGGCACGACACGTCTCTCGCATCACCCAAGTGTTTCGCTGGGCGCGACGAAAGCCTGCCCTCGCTGCGACGATGGTTGCCTGTCTTGCGCTCACAGGTTTTGCGGCTTGGAATGGCGAACGCGCGGTGCGCGAACGGCAGCGGCGGGAGCTGGAGGCGCGTCTCGCAGAATCATTGGTTCTTCAAAAATGGAGCCGCAGCCAGCTCCAGGCGGCGGAGGCGGATCTGGCCCGTCTGGCCCTGCTTTCTCCTGACAGTGCCGACCATCGCAGGTCCGCCCTGCTGGCGGATGTGTCGCATGACATCTTCTCCGCCCTTCGCCAGACTCGTGTCGGCGATGAACAATGGACATGGATGGTCGAGGCCATCGAATGGCTGCGGCCGCATGACCGGGCGGAGGCGGGCCGTCTCACCGGACTCCTCGATGCGCGCCGGGGAGGCTGGAGATCCCTCGCCGACCTGCACCCGCCATTCACGCATCTTCAGGGTCTGTTCCCCCGGAGTCATGTGCGCGTCTCCGGGGAGGACGGGCTGCTGCATCCCGAATACGATGGTCCGCCGGAGCAGCCCGCCACCATCACCGTCATGGACACCCTGCGCACTCCGGCGGAGGTGACTGCCACCTTCAGCGTTCCCGAGTCTGCCTTTCGATACATCGGCATGGGAGTCACCCACCTCGATTCGCGCGTGGACGTTGCCGTTTACAAGACCGGGAATGCTCCGCAGGCTGTCAAAAAAGCCGTGGGCGTGTCTGATCCCGATCCGGGCTCCTTCATTCTCTACCTTTCCCACAACCGAAGTTTTCAGACAGGCTGCCACATTCCGGACACCGCGCTTTTGCAAAAGCCTTTCACTCTGGCGCTGCGGGTGAACCAAAATCGTGCAGAGGCGGTCATCAACGGCGTTCATTCGGTCAAGGCCGAGAACCTGTTCCTATTGAGCAGTGCCACCGACACCAACTGGTGCCGCCTCTACTGGCCCAAGGCCATCGGACTCCAGGCACTCAGCATCCGGCAGTTGGAGCGGAAGGCCATCAGCCCGCTGGAGGAGGCGGATCTGCTGGCCTCCCAAGGACGCTGGCAGGACGCGCAGCGTCACTTTGAGGAGTTGACAGGCGCTCCGGACCATGGCGTTGAGGCGCGCTACAAGCTGGCTGCCGTGCATATCCAGCTCAAGGAATACGACGAGGCGGCCAGGCTCTGGGAGGGCATCCTGGCCGGCCCGCCCTCACCTTGGCGGGACTTCAGCGCTTATCACCTCTGGGTGCGGACAGCCACCACCAAGGGCCTGACGGCCGCCGCTGCCTGGCTGGAAAATCTGCCTGGCGAGGTTCCGTCCCACATCATTCGAAGCGTGGATCCGCAAAGCCAGGTCAAGTTGATCAATGCCTACCGCCGCTTGGGCGCGGGTAGCGGACTGCTGAACTCCGACCCCCGGGAAGTCCTTGCCGCCGCCAAGGCCCTCCGCCTGCTCGGCTGCTCGAATGTGGATATTGCCAACCGCTGTGCCTTTTCCTTTCATCAGGCATCGTTGGACGATGGAGCCAGACGCTTGTTGATGGCCGGGCTGGACATCAGCGAAGCGCGTCGCCTGTCCGTCGTTCCGGCCGATCATCTGGCTGCCCTGAACTGTCTGGCGCTCTGGTGCCGCATTTCACCCTCCGAAAAAGACTCCTCACTCGCCGCAAGGCTCGGGCACTGGCGAAATGAGATACCCAATGATCCCACCGTGCGGTGCCTCACCGCATTGGAGGGAGGCCGCCGCGCGGCGAGGGCGGGCGATCTTTCTTTGGCCGCTGCTGGTGCGTCAACGGCTCTCAAGCAGCAAGGAGGGGACACGCGTCTGCTGACCAGCGCAGGTTTGTTCGACGGCATGGTGTGCCGACTTCAAGGAGACGAGGAGGCAGCACAGGCCGCCTGGCGGCGGGCATTGGACAAAGCCACCGCCATCACCATGCGCAGCCCCCTGCACCTTTGTGACCGGGTCATCCTTCACACGCTGACTCAAACCTGGGACAAAACCATCGCTCATGAAGTCATCAGCGACCTCATCAGCCGCAACGTCGCTGACCATGCCCGCTCCGAGAGGCAAGGCCTGTTCCTTACCAGCTTCCTCGCCGATCCGGATTATATCGACACACTTAACGCGCTGTTCACCACGGAATCCGGCCGCCAGCTCGCGCGTGATTACGCTCTCTGCACGCTCCCGCCGCGTGAACTGCACCGGCGCTTCTACCAGCTCATGTTCGGGCAGTATTTCCGTCCATCAGGCTTTTCATTCGCTGGCGAGGGTGATGATGCCCGGCTGCCGCGAGTCGTCGCACAACTCGTGGAGGAAATGACAAACCCACGAGCCTCGGCCACCGATTTGTTTGCTCTCATCCGTGGTTGGAACGACCCAGGAGAAGCGCTCTCGTTTCTCCGCCGCGACTACCCGGCCAATCCATCGCTGATGGCAGAGCTCAAGTGGCTGTTGCGCCTGCGGCATTCATCCGCAGAAGGTCCCTGCCGGTAACGCGGTCACCCACAGCGGTTCGCTGCCACAAAAAGTTCCGGGCCACTGTCACCGCCATGCCCGCATTCTGGTATTCCCCGCCAGAATGACTGTTTTGTCCTCCAGCAGCCCGATTTCTCTCCGAAATGCGCACAAGGCGCGGCAGGGGAAGCTTCTCCTGCGCCATTCCGGCGATCTGCCGACGCAGGCGATGGATCTCCCGCCACATCCGGCGCATCTCCTGACGCGGGAGAACGATCTCCTGGCGCATTGCGGTCATCTCCTGCCGCAGGAGAACGGTCTCCTGGTGCATTCCGGACGTCTCCTGCCGCAGGAGAATGATCTCCCGGCCCATTCCGGCCGTCTCCCGCCGCAGGAGCTGCATCACCTGCCGCGCTTACCCCGCCCAAACCAAGTGCCTCGAACCGCTTCCCGCCATGAAAACGCTCTACTGGGACGCTGTGGACGAAAACGGCCGTCCC
>NZ_JACSRD010000210.1 GCF_014879935.1 Prosthecobacter sp. | reverse complement strand
CGTTATCCAACCCGTGAGTACAACTTCTTTCTCTCGCCTTTTGAGGTTTTAAAACACTGCCTAGTATGGGTAGCCCGGCAGCGGTTTTTGCAGTCCCGTCGCCCCTGTCAGCCGACTGAACGTTTTCTCAAGCGTCGCAGGGCGAACAATCCTCCCGCACTCTCTGCGATCCTTCGCGCGCCATCCCGGCGTTTGGGGCCGAATTTATCGCGGTTTTCGATGAAGACGGTTTCCACGAACTTTTTGCTTCCCAGCACTAGACCATCGCTAAAGTAGCGCACTCGCAGCCGCACCATTTCGGTGTTGCTCAGCCTGCCTTTCTCCTTGAGCACCTGCCGCGCCTCCTCTGCCGTCACGCCCTGGCGCACCGCATTCTCGTTCTGCGCGTCTTTGACTTCCACACCAGTCGAAAACAACAGGCAACGATACGCCTCCGCTCCGCCAGCCGCTTCCCAGCCATCCACTGGCTTCGCCGTCACCTTGCTCAGCCCGCGCTGCGCCCGGCGGCTGCCGCTGACCGCCTCCGCGTAGCCGCACCAGCGATAGTCCTTGGGGTCTTTTACCAAGCCCGCACGCACCGGATTGAGATCGATATACGCAGCCATGGTGTGCAGCGGCTCGCCTTTGCCCTCTACCATGACGCTTTTGTAGCGGTCCATCCACAGCGTGCCTTTTCGCCCGCGCCGCTTGTTGAACCAGCGGCTGTAGCGTTCTTTGACCTCCTTCACAAAGATTGAGAGGTCGCAGAAGCGCTTCTTGATCGCCTCCAGTTTCGCCGAAGCCAGCGTGTGCATGCCCAGCCGCCGCAGTTCCCCGATCTCCTGCCTCAGCAGGCCGACGAATTCCCTGCTGTAGAGCGTGCGCAGGTGCTCGAAGAGCTTTTCCTCGCCGCCCACTCCCACGAAGCGCTCCAGCCAGATCTCGCGCTTCGGCACGTCCACGAGCGCATGAAAGTGATTGCCCATGATGCAGTAAGTCACCAGTCGCACCCCCGAGAACTCGGCCATCTTCCAGAGCAGGCGTCGCAACGCCTCCTTCTCCACGTCATCCCAAAACACCTCCCCTCCGCATGTGCGGGACATGACGTGGTAGGTGTAGCTCTCCAGCGGTCCCTTCCCCAGAATCCGCCGCCTGCCGCCCGACCAAGACCGCGCGGCGGGATAGGGAGCAGTTTTGGCATTGATGCCGACAAGCTGCTCCTCCAAGGGAATCGATTGGTTCTCAGGGCTTTTTGAGGTCTTCATGGAGGGAGACAATGGTCAAAATGAGGTGGCGGTCAAGCACTGAATGCCTGGCATTCTTTTCCTGGCATTCTTTTCCTGGCATTCTTTTCCGGGTGCCGTTTTGTCAGACAGTTGCAGCCTGACGTCATTTCCCCGGTCTTCACCGCGACTTCCAAGACCCGATCCATGCTTGGAAAGTGACCGTTGGCGACCTGCTCGCGGAGCAAGGCTTCGACCGGGGCGGTCAGGGTGGCCGTCATGGGACCCTCGGATGCCTTCGCCTGCGCCGGGCAAGCTCCAACGGCCCGGCTTCCTCGTGTGCTCGGCTATGACAAGAGAGTTACAGCCATTTTGTCAGACAGTTGCGGCCGGGATGATTTTCTTGAAGTCATTTCCGGAAGCCTACATTCTTCAAAGAACTACCAACTGGGCGCAACTGGCAACCTGAGTAGCCAAGTCTTTTTGCCGTGCCTTCTGAAGTTCAGGATCACTTTCCACCCATGGCCATCCTTCAATATTCGCATGTTTAGGCGGAGGCTCTTCGGCAACAACATCAAGCTGAGCTCGACGCACCTCCGATACATTCACGATGGCTACAGCTTTAAGCTGACGCTCCCCAGAAGTCGTTTCCTGCCACACCTTGCGCAATTGCTCTGGATCTTCGCCAATTCGAAACACCGACGAATTACGATGAACCGGATGGGGCAAGAACGCAGCGGGTTTGACCATTGTAGAGTTGAACTGACTGCTCGAGGTCAGAAACCTTGAGACGCACTCTGGATCACTTACATGATCAGGCAAACCGGATGGAAGCATTCTCATGGCCCAAAATTGCACTGATTCCTTCCAAGATGCGCTGAGGAACCTGCATCCCATCAAATCGTGCTACAGCGTAGCCACTATCGGCACCATCCAGCCACGAGAAAGACAACCTGGCCGAGGTTCCAATGCTAACGGAAAACACGCGCCGCTTGGAGACGATCCAATCTAAAGAAATAGCCCCATCTGGTTCTGGAGCGAGTTCTGGGAGAGGCACTCCGGAAGGAAGCACCTTGATGAATTCAGCAGTGGCTGCTGCCGCAATTCCACTCATTGGCATCGCATTGCTACCATCCCAATCATGTTGGGAACACTCGTCATAGAGCGTCCACAACTGGGATATCAATTCGGCTTTCTCTCCAAACAATGATTCTGAACGTTCTGCGCTAGAAACAACTGCAGAAGCTGCGCGACGAACCGCTTGTGCCTCAGATGACACAGCAGTGCCCCGGCGAGCAAACGGCTGAATGGCCGCGTAGCCCACAAACATTAAACTTAATGTCGAAACAGGTTCAGGCATTTTTCGGTGAGGGTGTTCTCGAAAATACGGTTCTTGAGACTTCTTAATGACAGAATCTGCTCGAGAATCCAGCCCCAATTTTCAACTTCGCCGCTTCTTTGCGAACAAACCGTGAGATCGAAGATGATCGGCAGTTGGTCATTTTCAGGTGCTTGGGTTGTGAGCACGATGGTTACCTCGTTACCAGTGGCAAGCTCCACAGCAGAGTGCTGGTTCAGAAAGCCTACAAAAGCGAGGTTGCTGTTTTCAGGTAATTGAGGGCAAGCTTTGATGTAGTCGTTGAACTCCAAAGCGTCATTTACGAGTGGCAGCAAGATGCGATTGATATATCGCATCCTAACAGACCTGATCTGAACGGGGTTCGCAATCTCCACAAACTTTCTCCAACACGACTCGATCTCCTCCAAATAATCCGTCAACGTTGTGTAGGGTTTGAGACGGTTAAACGAAAACCCCTGAGACCTGACCTGAACAAGTTGAGCTTGATCAACCTGTCGAAATTGGAACGCTTGAACAGCTCGCTTCCGATTTTGCACTGATGGTCCATTTTCCTCAGCCTTAATTTGAAACTCCTCCATCAACCGGAGCTGAAAGTGTGGATAACGAGGTTTATAGGCTTCTTTGGAAGCAGCCTCTAAAGAAGCCAAATCAAATTTGGGCGGCATGTCACAATCGATGTCCACCACCGCTTCGACAATTGGTGGAGAATCTAGACGAAGCTGATTTTGTTTCATTGGTTGCGAGAATAGTTAAACGTCCAACAGAGTCACGGTCATTTTCCTCACCCAAACAAACTCATCTGCCCCGCGTCCTCATCACTGCGCGGCTTCTTCCGGGTCTTCGCGGGCACGCTCGTTGCCACGGGGACTTCTTGGACGCTTTCGGCGGGTTGGTGGCCGGATTCGAGTTGGTGGAGGACTTCCTTGGCGCGGTCGATGACGTTTTCGGGGAGGCCGGCGAGTCTCGCGACCTGGATGCCGTAGCTTTTTTCGGCGGAGCCGGGGAGGATCTTGTGGAGGAAGATGATCTGATGGTTCCACTCCTTCACGGCGACGTTGTAGTTCTTCACGGCGGTGCGGCTCTGCGCGAGCGCGGTGATCTCGTGGTAGTGCGTGGCGAAGAGCGTGCGCGCGCCCACCTTGTCATGCAGATGCTCGGCGACGCTCCAGGCGATGCTGAGGCCGTCGAAGGTGCTCGTGCCGCGGCCGATCTCGTCGAGGATGACCAATGAGCGCTCGGTGGCGTTGTTGAGGATGAGCGCGGTCTCGTTCATCTCGACCATGAAGGTGCTCTGGCCGCGTGCGATGTCGTCGCTGGCGCCGATGCGGGTGAAGATACGATCGACGAGCCCGATCTCCGCGCTGGCGACGGGCAGGAAGCTACCAATCTGCGCCATGAGCGTGAGCAGCGCGGTCATGCGCAAATACGTGCTCTTACCGGCCATGTTCGGGCCGGTGATGAGGATGAGGCGGCTCTCCTCGGGCTCGAGCGTGATGTCATTCGGCACGAAGCGCTCGCCGCTGGTGAGATTCTGATCGAGCACGGGATGGCGGCCGTCGCGGATGAAGAGATTCCGCGTCTCATTGAGCACGGGGCGCGTGTAATTGAAAAGACGCGCGGTCTCGGCGAGCGAGGCGAGTGAATCGAGCACGGCGATGGTCTCCGCGGTCTCCTGGATCTGCGCGAGATGCTGCAGCACGCGGCCGCGCAGCTCGATGAACTGCTCGTATTCCAGCGCCTTGCTGCGCTCCTCGCTGCCGAGGATCTTGTCCTCCATGCGCTTCAACTCGTCGGTGATGTAGCGCTCGCCGTTGACGGTGGTCTGCTTGCGGTGGTAGTCGGCGGGCACGCTGCCGACGTTCGCCTTGGTGATCTCGATGAAGTAACCGAAGACGGCGTTGTATTTGATCTTGAGGCTCTTGATGCCCGTCCGCTCGATCTCCCGCGCCTGCAAATCCGCGATCCACTGCCGGCCGAGCGTGGAGGCATTGCGAAGCTCGTCGAGCTCCGGCAGCCAGCCCTCGCGAAAGACGCCGCCTTCTTTGATCTGCATGGGCGGTTCATCGACGATGGCGCGTTGGATTTCGGAAGAGAGCGCGGTGAGGTCGTGGAGGCGCGGAAGGAGGGACGAAAGAGACTGAAGCGACTCAAGAGAGGTGAGCAGATCTTTGAGTGAAGGCACCACCTCCAAAGACACCGCCAAAGCCTGCAAATCACGCCCATTGCCGCTGCCTTGGCTCAGACGGCTGCTGGTGCGTTCCAGATCACGCACTTCTTTGAGCAGCGTGCGCACCTGGCTGAGGAGCATGGGCTCATCGAGGAAGGCGGCGATCATGTCCTGGCGTTGCGTGAGCGTGTCGAGATCGCGCAGCGGGTGGAGGACCCAGTGGCGGAGCTTGCGGCCGCCCATGGGCGTGCAGGTGCGGTCGAGGGCGCTCAAAAGCGTGTGCGCGTTGCCGCCGCGGGCGCTGACGAGCTCGAGGTGGCTCTGGCTGGCGGCGTCGATGAGCACCACGTCGCTCGTTTGCGCGACGCGCAGGCGCTGGATGTGCTCGACGCTGCGGCGGAGCTGGAATTGCAGGTATTGCAGGATGCAGCCGGCGGCACACAGCGCGGCGCTGAGCCCCTGACAGCCGAAGCCATCGAGCGACTGCACTTTGAAGTGCTGCGTGAGGCTGTGCTGCGCCTGATCGAGCAAAAACAGGTAACTCTCCACCGCCTGCGCACAGGCCGGGCTGCCGAGCGCCTCGATCACGTCGCGCTGATCGTCGCTGTGGAGGATTTCACTGGCCTGGAGACGCTCCAACTCATCCGCGAGCTCGGTGGTGTCCTTGAACTCGGCCACTTCGAACTCGCCGGTGGTGTGATCGACATAAGCGAGGCCGAATTTCTTCCCATCGCGAAACACCGCGGCGAGGTAGTTCGGGCGGTTCGAGTCGAGCAAATTGAGGTCATTGATCGTGCCCGCGCTGAGGATCTGCGACACGGCCCGCTCGACGATCTTCCCCGGCACCGGATCGGTCGTCTGCTCGGCGATGGCGACGCGTTTGCCGGCCTTGATGAGCTTCGCGATGTAGCCCTGCGACGAATGATGCGGCACGCCGCACATCGGCACCGCGTTTCGTTTCGTCAGCGCCACATTCAGGATGGGCGAGGCGACCTTCGCGTCCTCGAAGAACAGCTCATAAAAGTCCCCCAGGCGGAAAAACAGCAGCACATCCTCCGGAAGCTCCCGCCGGATGGCGAGGTATTGCTTCATCATGGGAGTGGTGGCGGCGTCGGACATGGAGGGCGTCAAGAGGTCAAGAGCGGCGGGGAATGGTCAAGGCGGGAGTCGTGCGAAGTAATTCTTGAGTTTGAGCGGCGTTTGCTGGCAATATCCCGCCATGACACAAACCGAACGCGAAGCCCTCTTTGATCTCCTGACACTCTCGATTTATGCCGACGCCCACATCTCGCTCACGGAGGAGCGGCTGCTGGAGTCCGCCTTCATCGCGGAAGGCTGGGACTCGAAGCATCCGAAGAGCCTGTTCATCGACGAATCCTTTGCCCGTGCGCGTGAGATGTCGGAGAGCGACGAGACGATGATCGACTACATGAACGCCCGGGCGCAGGCCTTTAAAACCAAGACGGCGCAGAAAGAGGCGCTCGGTGTGGTGGCAAACATCCTGAAGAGCGATGGCGAAAAGCCGGCGGAGAATGAGTTCTACAGCCTGTTGGTGCAGGCGCTGCCGAGGGCGACGAAGTGAGGTTTCTGTTCTCGGTTCGCTGTTCTCAGTTCACGGTTCCTTTTCGCCAAGGTGCTCTTTGAAGAAGGCGGCGGCGATTTCGACGGTTTCGGCGCACCAGGGATCGCTCATCCAGAACGGGTGCGGCGCGTTTTTGAGCGTGTGAACGGCGGTTTTGATGCCGAGGGCCTTCAGCTTCGCCATCATCTCGGCACGGCCGACTTTGAGCGTGTCTTTTTCGCCTTCGATGAAGATGGTGGGCGGCACACCGGCCCGAACGTGGGTGATGGGAGAGGCTGCCTTGTAGAGATCCGGTTTGTCATCGCAGTAGGCGCCGAAGAACAGCAGCGCGCCGTCATTCTTCTTCCCGGTGTTGGCGGCCACGAGGTCCTGCGTGGCGGCCATGACGATGCAGGCTTTGACGGCGCTGGACTGGTCCTTGAAAGGTCCGTCCCCTTCAAATTCGGCCAGTCCCGAGGTCATGGCGGTCAAACCGGAGAGGTGGCCGCCAGCGGAGCCGCCGATGCAGCCGATGCGTTCAGGATCGAGCTTCAACTCCTTCGCATGCGCACGGAGGCAGCGCAGCGCGGCCTTGCAGTCGTGAAGCGCGGCCGGGTACTTCGCCTCGGTGCTCAAGCGATAGCTGACGAGGGCGGTGACGAAGCCGCGCTGGGCGAGGCGTTCCATCATCGGCTTGTCCGCCTCCACCTGACGGGCTTTCCAGCCGCCGCCGTGGATGTCGAGGATGCAGGGCCAGGTTCCTTCGCCATCCGGCACGTAAACGTGCAGTTCCACGTCGTGTTCGGGGTGCTTTTCGACCACGAGAGTCTTCAACGTGAAGCCTGCGGGAGTTTGCGGCTTGAGGGCCTTCCACTTTGGCGCGTCGGCGGCGGAAACACTGATGGACGCAAGCAAGAATGATGAAACGAGATGGCAGAAGCGCATGAGGAGCAGCATAACGCGTCACCTGGTGGCATCTCGCGCCCGTCTTGCGGTCACTCTTCGATGAGAAAGCGCAGCAGCACGGTCATCAGCACCGTGAAAGCGACCGCGGAGACCATCGCGATGACGAACGCGGCATCTGGAGGCAGGTTCTGGCGGAAGGCCAGCACGCCGCCCCAGCCGAAGCCGACCAAGGCGGAGATCGTCAGCCGCACGGAGGTTTTGCGGGTCCAGGTCTTGAAACCGGACTCGGGTGTGATGCCCTGATTGATGAACGCGCTGATGATCAACGCGACCTGAAACACCGAGGCGATGATCGAGATCACCCAGAGGATCTGCGGCTGCATGAGGGTGCTCATTCCGGTGGCGTGAGTTGCGGCGGCGTCACAGTCCAGGCGGGCGCTCGGAAGCTTTGCGGACCTTCTTTTTCTCCGTCGAAGGTTTGGCGCCGGGATCGAAGTAGATGCCACCGATGACCTGAGGACCGGCTGGATTCATGATCAGCGTCGGGCGGTTGTCCTCGGCACTACGGTAGTAGCTGCGCTTGTAAACCTTGCCGTCAGGATTGATGACCACGTGGCAGTAGATGTAGGGCTGGACGAGGAAGAAGACGTTCAGCTTGTTTTTGACGTCGATCATGATCTGCGGCTCCGCCACCATGAGAACCGAGCCGAGGGCGAAGGTGGCGACGTAGGCACCGCTGCGGTCATCGGTGATGCGGCAGTAGAGCTGCAGGTCGTTCAGCTCACGATAGAGGATGACCTGGTAGCGGCGTGCGCGGCCGGCGTTTTGAAAGCCATCCGGCACGCCGTAGGGCTGGTCGAAGAGATTTGGCTTCGAATCGGTGATGGTCATGCGCACCTTGTTCGACTCATAAAACTGGCCGGTGATCGGATGCAGAACATTCGCCTTCATGGAGAAGGTGCCGAGGTCGGCCGTGGAGTAGCCGCCGGAAAGCTCCACGGTGTGCCGGGTCGTGCCACCGGCCTTCATGGTGATGGGCTGCTCGGAGCCGATGGAGATGGGCGAGAGCTGACGGCCGGTCGATTCCATCATTTCAAACTGCAACCAGTCACGAGAACCGTGACCGCCGACGATCACATCCGCGCCGGAGCGGTTGATGATGGTGACGGTGGCCACGACGGGCTCACCGGTGAGGAAGTGGTCTTTTTGCAGCGTGAGGTTGGTCACGTATTGCGCATGGGCGGAGAAGCCGGTGCACAGGCCGAGGATCAACAGCAGGAAGAGACGGTTCATGGGCGTCGGGGTGGCTGGTTTGCGGAAGGGGGAGGGGTGCTGGAGGCTACCCTGAATCCGCGGGCGAGTGTAGCCTCATTTGCAGATTCTGGGAAGAGCCTGTCTGTCAGCAGGTGGTCGCTGCTGTTCATGCCGAAGTGGCCGCCGCGTACGACGGGCACCTTGATGTCGATGAAATCCGGGTGGGAAGGCCATTCGCCGTCCCTCGTCTCGCCGGAGGTCCACTCGCTGACATTGCCGGCCATGTCACACACACCGTAGGGGCTGACATCCTGTGTCACGCGGGTGATCGGCGCCCAGAGGTTGTAGCCGTCGATGCGGCCGCCCTTGCCTTTGGGCTTCACGTTGTAATCGTCGCCAAGGTTGGCGGCCTTGGGACGCGGTTGATCGCCCCAAGGATAGCTGAGGCCTTTGCTCCCACGCGCGGCCTTCTCCCACTCCTGCTCGGTGGGCAGGCGCTGGCCTTTCCATTTCGCAAAAGCATACGCATCCCACCAGTCCACCTGTGTGACGGGTGTGTTCAGCGTGACGCTTTCGCCATTGAAGGTGGTGCCGCTGCGTGCCGCGGAGTGATAGGTGGTCCATTTGAGCGGTTCGTGGCCGGTCTTGGTCTTCGGCTGCAGCGGATGATCAAAGGCTCCCGGCGCGGCGGTTTTCAGCGCCTCCAGGAATTCGGCATACTGGCCGATCGTGACCTCGTGCTTGCTGATCCAGTAGTCGGGCAGTGTGACGCTGTCGTTTTTCTGATAGCTGAACTCGCCTGCGGGAATGCGGACCAGCTCCACCGGCAGCACGCTGGCGCCCGCGTCGGACATGGCATTGTGGCCGTTCATGAAGGCCCCCAGCGCGGCGACGACGATCAGGATGACCGCCACGACGAGCCAGACCCACCAGGGCTTCCGGCCGCTCACATCCACGGGGAGCGTCTCCGCCTCGATCTTGCGAACGATGCTGCGCTCGCGCATGTCATCGCGCAGGTCGTCCAGGGCGGTCAGCAGGCTGTTCCAGTCATGGTTCGCCTCCGCGAGGGATTGCAGCAGCCCGCGGGCCTTTCCTTCGGCCGCCACGGAGCGCAGCAGGTCCAGCAGAGCGCGGACATCAGCCCGCGCATCGCGCTTCTCGACCATGGCAGGGCGGAAGATGTTCACGATGCTCGATTGGTGCTCGGAATCGATGTAAATGTCCCGTGAGGCGAGCGTGCGGTGATGATAACCGCGCTCGGTGGCGAACTGCATCGCCTCCGCCACGCCGAAGAGCACCTCGGTCACACGGCGTTCGCTCAGCATCTCATCGGTGCGGGCGACTTCCGCCAGGCTGCGGCCACGTGGCAGTTCGCGCGTGTAAAAAAGCCATCCATTGGCCTCGCCCGCCTCAAACAGCGGGGCGATGCGCGGGTGCGTGAGCGAAGCCTTCACGCGTTCACGTTCGCGGAATTTGGCGACGATCTCCGGCTGCTTCAGATGCTCCGGTTTGAGAAGCACGAGGGCCACCGGGCGCTGCACGGCGACCTGCAAGGCGCGATACGTCTCGGCCTCTTTTTCGACGTAGAGACGCTCCAGCACCTGATAATTGCCCAGGACGGTTCCTGGCGGCATGACCGGAGGCGGCGCATCCGAAGCCACTGGCTGGGTGAGCAGGGAGCGCACGCGCTCCAGCAGTTTCTCTGGTGTGTAAGGAGCGTCCTTGAGCACCAGGCCGTCATCGATCTGCGCCTCGAAACCGGTCAGGTCATAACGCGTGGTGAACAGCACACGCAACTGAGGGAACCGCGCGCGCGCGGCATCACGCAGCGCGAAACCGGTGTCCTGGGAGGGGAAAATGGCCTCCGTCACGAGGATGTCGAGCGCGTTGGCCTTCGCGATCCACTCCTCCGCGGCGGAGGCGGTGGTGAAATCGACGATGGTGAAGCCGGGAAGGCTGTCGCGCAGCCAGATGAGGCGGGTGTCGTGCTGGGTGGCACTGGAATCGACGAACAAAAGAGTCATGCGGGCGTGTCTGGGCGATCATCTCCCCACGGGCGGGAGGAGCGGATTGGCGCCAGCAGGAGCGGCACCCGGTGCGGATCCGTACTCCAGGAGATCGCGGGGCTCGGCGGCCACATCCTGGAGCTTGTTGTTATAATAGAGGCGCAGCATGTAGCCGTAATACGAGCGGCGGCCATGTTGCTGGACTTCAGCGGGGCTGAGGGCGGGCAGGTGATAGACGACGTCCAGCACCTCCTCGCCCGTGCTGCCATTCCAGTCCACGGGAGCGGAATGCCAGGTTTCGACCGGCTCCGGCGCGATGCTTTGCGCCACTTGGGTGCCATTGACGCGGTCGAAGAAAAAAACCTCGAGATTCACGGCGTTGGCATCCAGCGGCTGGCTGCCATTGCGCACGATCGGCACGCGCACGGTGTAACGCTCCCCGGTGCCGACGCTGAGGTCGCGCTGGGTGTTGCAGGCGCCGAGGCGGAGCAGCTTGTCCCCTTCAAAGCTGGCATTGGTCGTGGCGGAGGCGGCGGGACCTGCGCCGAGGCGGCGGGAAGCGAGCTCGAAATAGCTGCCCGCCTTCGTGGCGCCGAGAAGCTGGATGCGGCGCCAGTTGTCGGTGGCTTTGGCAGCCACGCCCATCTGCTCATAGGTCTGCGCCATCTCGGCGATGATCGCCGGATGGTCCGGCGTCAGTTCATCCGCCCGGCGGAGCATTTCCAGAGCTCCATTCATGTCGCCCACGCCACGGATTTCCTTGGCGGTGGTGACGACATAATTCACATCACGCAGAAGCTCGGTGGCGGCGTCCGGCTTCACCGGCTGCGGTTTTGGCAGGGCCATCGGTGCTGCCGGACTGGAGACGGTGGCAGGCGGAGGCGTGGGCGCTGATGTCGGCACCTCAAGGGGTGCTGGAGCGGCGGAGGGCATGCCGGGCATGGCAACGGGTTGCTGCGGGGCCGTTGGAGGCAGCGCAGGTGCGACGGTCTGCTGGAAAGAGCCGATCAGCGGCGGTGCCGTGGACACAGGCGGTGCTGGAACGACAGGCGCGGAAGCTGGGGCAGCCAGCATTCCTGGCGGTGGCGGAGCCATGGAGGCAGGCACTGCCGGAGCTGTGGCAGGCGCAGGCACTGCTGGCGCGGCGATCTGGCCGATTTCCGGCACGGCGCTGGGTTGTGCAGGTGGCACAGGCACCGAAACTGGCACGACCGTGCTGCGATCCAGCGGATTCCTCGCGATCATGAGCTTTGCCGCGACGCCGATCTGCACCACCGCAAGCAGACCGAGCACTCCCCAGGCGATGACGGAGGCGCGTTCACGATCTGGAGACAGAATGGTGGAGGGAGGTGTCACGAGGTTGCTGGAAAAAGGGCGTATGGTACGGTCCGGCCCTCCCAGTGTCAATGCTCCAGGGTTCTTCGTTCAAAATGCCGGAAGGTCACACCCTGCCGTTGTTCGTTCATGCTTTGGAAACGTCACCGCACCATCATCGGTGTGATTTTTCGCTGACTCCTGCCGAAATGGCAGCGCAACTGGGCCGGCGTGAGGGTTTTGTGTGGATGGATTCCGCCCGGCCGGCGCCTGGCTCGGTTTCCGTGCTCACGGCCGATCCCGTGGATGTGATCGAAGGTCACATCGACCATGATTGGGAGAAGGTCCGTGCCGCGTTGCGTCTTCCACGGGCTGCGGCGGGCGGATTGTACGGCTGGGTTGGCTATGACGGGAGATTCGTCTTCGGTGTCTATCCGCATGGTCTCGTTTATGAGCATGACAAGGGTCGCTGGTATCAATTTGGCGACTTCCGAGCGCAAGTCGCAGACACCCCGTGTCCTGCCGTTCCCGTGCTCCATTTTGAGCCGCAAACAAGCCGCGAGCACTTCATCGACATGGTGCGGCGGGCGCAGGAGTACATCGCGGCCGGAGACATCTACCAGGTGAACCTTTCCTGCCTGTGGAAAGCCATGTGGCCGCGTGACGCGGATGCGCTGGCGCTCTACTTGAGGTTGCGTGAAGTCTCCCCCGCGCCTCATGCGGCTTACCTGCGCCTCGGAGGGACCACGGTGCTTTCCGCTTCGCCTGAATTGTTCCTGCGCATGCACAGCTCTCGTATCGCCACGCGTCCGATCAAAGGCACGCGTCCCCGTTTCGCCGATGACCCGGCCCGGGACGAGGCTGCGGTGCGTGAATTGACGGCGTCGGTCAAAGAACGGGCCGAATTGCTCATGATCACCGACCTTGAGCGCAACGATCTCGGGCAGGTGTGCGAGTTTGGCAGCGTCGTGGTGCCCGAATTGTGGCGGGTGGAGAGCTTTGCGCAGGTGTTTCACCTCGTTTCCACCGTCACCGGCACGCTGCGCCCGCATGTCGATCACGTCGATGCTTTCCGCGCGTGTTTTCCCGGCGGCAGCATCACCGGCGCCCCGAAAAAACGTGCTACGGAAATCATTGCCGAACTCGAACCGCATCCGCGTGGCCTGTACACGGGTGCGATCGGCTGGTTCGGCTTTGACGGCCGCAGCCAGTGGAACATCGCCATCCGCACCGCCGTGCAAAGGGGGGATGAAATCACCTTCCACACCGGTTCGGGCATCGTGGCTGACTCGGTTCCGGAACGCGAATACGAGGAGACATTGCACAAGGCGGCGGGGATTCTGGCCGCTGCTGGGTCAAAAAACACGCGGCTGCCCTGAGGGGTCCCCGACCGGGAAGGCGCGACAATGACTAAGCTTGCAGAAGCTGCAATTGTCGTTCTAGTGGGGCCGCTTACCGATCAACCATGAAAACATTTAACCTAATCCTGTGCCTCATCGCTATCACGGCGTCCCTCACCGCAGCTGACGCTCCCGCCAAGAAAAAAGCCGCGCCGAAAAAGGCTCCGGCCGCCGAAACGGCGAGACCCTCGGCCAAAGTTGAGGCGATCGCCAAAACCCTGACAGCGTCGCAGAAAACCAAACTGCTCTCCCTTTTGAATGAAGGAGATGACAAAGCGCTGCAAACCATCCCAGGCGTGGGTGAAACGCGTGCAGCGGCGATCAAGAAGGCGCGGCCCTTTGCCGATGTGACCAATGTGGTCAAAGTCGAAGGCATCGGCGAGGCGACATTCGCTGAAATGGTGGCACATGCGAAGGCAGGATTCCCGCAACCGGAAGGCAAGCAGGAGGCCACTGAGAAGAAGAAAGCCCCCGCAAAGTCGAAAACGACGGCCAAGAAAAAAGAGACCAAGAGCTCGAAGTAATCTGCAGGCCCGGGAAGCGACCGTTTCTGCGGAATGGTGGCCGACCCGGGCCGTTTTGTGTCCAGATGGAACCCGTGGGAGGCTGCCTTGTGAAATTTTTCACAAATAGCGGTTGCTGCTCTGCGGGACACTTGGATAATCGCGGTCACCCCTTCTCCTGCGGTAACCGCACAATGGCCACCATCACCGTACAACGTCCCAAGCTTGCCTGGCATGAACGCTGGTTCATCTCCACGCTGTGGAAAGGCCTGAAAATCACGGTCGGGCACGGCATCCGGACCTTCCTGCAGATCGCCGGGAAGAAGCCGAAGGTGACGATGGAATACCCGGAGCAGAAGTGGGACGATCATCTGCCCTCTTATTATCGTGGTGCTCCGGCGCTGGTCACGGATGAGCATGGCCGCGAACGCTGCGTGAGCTGCCAGCTCTGCGAGTTCATCTGCCCGCCGAAGGCCATCAAGATCATCCCGGGCGAAATTCCGAGTGATGATCCATGGGCGAAGGTGGAAAAGCGGCCCAAGGAGTTCGACATCGACATGATCCGCTGCATCTACTGCGGCATGTGCGAGGAGGTCTGCCCGGAGCAGGCCATCTTCCTGCGAAAAGACTACGCCATCACCGGTCTCTCCCGTCAGGAGATGGTTCACAACAAGAAACGCCTGTATGAAATCGGCGGCCAGCGCGTGGGGCTGGTGAACAAGTGGAATGAATTGAAGTGATGCCTCCGCTGCTGTTCTACCTGCTGGCACTGATCACCCTGGGCTTCGGCTTCATGGTCGTGACGGGACGCAATCCAGTCACGTGCGCCCTGTCCCTGGCGGCCAGTTTTGTCGGTCTGGCGGCGTTGTTTTTGAGCCTGGACGCCTACTTCATCGGCATCATTCAGATCTTGGTGTATGCGGGCGCGGTGATGGTGCTGTTTCTGTTCATCATCATGCTGCTGGACATCAAGGCGGAGGAGCACAAGAAGCTGAACCTGGCACCGATCATCTCCGGCATCGTCGTCGCCGTCTTGCTGGTGGTGCAGATTTTTGCCGTGGCTACCAGCACTGGCCTGGCTGGCAAAACAGCGCAAAATACGCCTCTGGAACTGGCCGAAGCCGTCGGCAAGCTGGGCAAGGCGGCGCTGCCGACGATCACGAATGATTTGAAGGCCGGAACGCTGCCGGACGTGAAATTGATCGGCTTCACACTTTTCGAACAGTACGGTTTCCACCTCCAGGTCGTCGGCTTGTTGCTGCTGGTGGGCACGATTGGCGTCGTGGTCCTGAGCAAGCGTGAGAAAGGAGGTGCCCAGTGATCTCCCTGAGCCACTATCTCGTCGTCAGCGGCATGCTGTTTGCGCTCGGTCTGGCAGGCGTGATCGCCCGCCGGAACATCCTGATTGTCTATATGTGCCTGGAGATGATGCTGAGCGCCGCGAACCTCGCGCTGGTAGGGTTCTCCCGTTTCCATCTCGTCAACGGCCTGCCGGACTACACCGCGCAGTCGCTCGTGTTTTTCACCATCACCGTGGCTGCCGCGGAGGTGGCCGTGGGCCTTGCCATCATCGTGGCGCTCTTCCGTTCGAAGCAGAGTGTCGATGTCGAGTCCGTCACCAAACTTCAGGGATAACGCGCCACCATGAACGCCAGCATCCTCCTCCTGCTGCCTCTTTTTTCGGCGCTCGTCATCCTTTTGGGGCATCGTCAGCTCAAGGGTGCGGCCGTCCTCATTTCCGTCGGATCCTCCATCATCGCCTTCCTGGCGAGTCTGGCGTTCCTCGCAGCGGATGACAACGAAGGCACCACCCGTCTTCTGCCATTCATCGACCTTCCGGGTGTTTTCACGGCCGGAATCGACGTGATGAGCGACAAGCAGAGCCAGGGGATGATGTTCATCGTCACCTTCATCGGCATGCTGGTGCACATTTTCTCCCTCGGTTACATGAAGGAGGATGAGGCAAGGCCGCGTTTCTTCGGGGCGCTGTCGTTGTTCATGTTCTCGATGACCGGCATCGTGCTGGCCGGGAATTTGTTCATGATGTTCATCTTCTGGGAGCTGGTCGGCTTGAGCTCCTACCTGCTCATCGGCCACTGGTATGAGAAAGCCAGCGCCGCCGAGGCCTGCAAAAAAGCATTCCTGACAAACCGCAACGGCGATTTCGGCTTCATGATCGGGATTTTGATCCTGTTCGGCCTGAACAAGGGCGATGTCGCCATCGACAATCTCCAGGATGCCTTTGTGCAAGGCGGGGCGCTGTTCGATGTGCAGAAGACGAACCCCGGTCTGATCACCGCCGCGGCGTTGTGCATCTTCATGGGCGCGGTCGGCAAATCCGCCCAGTTTCCGCTGCATGTCTGGCTGCCGGACGCGATGGAAGGCCCCACGCCTGTTTCCGCGCTCATCCACGCCGCCACGATGGTCGCCGCCGGTGTTTACATGCTCGTGCGTGTCAGCTTCCTGGTGACGGCATCACCGGTCGCCGCTCAGGTGATCGCGCTGATCGGTTGCGGCACGGCATTGATGGCTGCCTTGATGGCCACGCAGCAGAACGACATCAAGCGTGTGCTGGCCTACTCCACGCTGTCGCAGCTTGGCTACATGGTGATGGCCGTCGGTGCGGTCGCCATGGCGGCACAGCACGGACACCAGGGCGCGCATGCGGCCGATCCCGGCCATGCCGCGATGTTCCACCTCTACACGCATGCTTTCTTCAAGGCGATGTTGTTCCTTGGCTCCGGCGCGGTCATCTACGCCTGCCACCACGAGCAGGACATCTGGAAGATGGGCGGCCTGCGCAAACACATGCCGGTCACTTTCTGGACGTTTGCCATCGGCACGGCGGCTCTCATGGGCGTGCCGCTCCTGAGCGGTTTCTGGAGCAAGGAAGCCGTGCTCGGAACAGCCTACGACAGTGGCTGGAAGGGCTTGTTTGTCGCAGGGGCGCTCACGGCGACGCTCACCGCCTTCTACATGACACGTCTTCTCATCGTGACGTTCTTTGGCAAGCCGCGCACGGATGCCGCGCACCACGCCACCGAGGCTCCGATGGTCATGATTCTCCCGCTGGCCATCCTCGCCATCTTCTCTGTCATCTCTGGCTACGACATCCTCGCCACGCCTTTGCAGGCGATGAAACCGCCTCATGTGGAGGGTCATCAGACCGTGTTTTGGGCCTCGTTGGCCGCTTTGCTGGTCGGCTGCGGCGGTGCGATCCATCTTTATCGCGGCAAAGACAGCGATCCGGTCAACATCAAGCTCTTCGCCAACAAGTTCTACTTCGACGAGATCTACGCGGTCATCGTCCGTGTGTTCCAGGATCGTCTGGCTTGGATCGTCACTGCGCTGGAGCGCGTTTTCGTTGATGGCCTTGTCGTGCGTCTGCCGGCGGCGATTGTGGCCCGCCTCGGCGCTGCCACCCGCTTGCTGCATGGTGGTCATCTGCAGGGTTACACCTTCCTTCTCGGCGGTGGAATCATCGCCCTGATTTATCTCGTCGTGTTTGTGCTGCCCCACATGGGCCATTGATGGAGGATTGAATGAGCGTTCTTGAAATAGTCATCGCACTCCCGCTGCTGGCCGCCCTCGCGGTCTGGCTCGGTGCGCCCGCCCGTGCCGCCTCACTGGGAGCCACGTTCATCAATCTGGCTCTCGTCATCGGGGCGATGGTGCGATACGCGGGCAAGTCGGGTCTCGCCTTCACGCATTCCCGCCCCATCCTCGACAATCCTGCGCTCAGTTTTGCCGTGGGTGCTGACGGCGTCTCGCTGATCCTCGCCCTGCTCACCACATTGGTCATGCTGGCGGCCGTCTGGCAGATCGAGGATCGCCCAAACATCTTCTACATCGCCTCTCTGCTGATCGGAGGCGGAGCTTTGGGGGCCTTCCTCACGACGGACGTTTTCTTCATCTACGCCTTCCACGAACTCGCGCTCATCCCGACCTTCCTCATGATCGCCCTCCACGGCCGCGCTGAACCGGCGCAGCGGAAAGCGGTGGCCTGGAAAACGACGATCTATCTCGGCGCAGGCAGCCTGGTGCTTCTCGCGGGGTTGGTTTGGGCCGTTCTTGAGTTCAGCGGCGGCTCGAAGCTCACGTTCGATCTCACTGCGTTGCGTGCCCAGGCGGCGGCCACCCCTTTGACGCCGGAGAAACAGGCTCCGATTTTCTTCGTCCTGCTGCTCGGTTTCGGCACCCTCGTCAGCCTTTTCCCTTTCCATAGTTGGGCCGCCCCTGCCTATGCCACCGCACCGACGCCAGTGGCGATGCTGCACTCCGGCGTTTTGAAGAAATTCGGGCTCTACGGCCTGTTGCGCATCGCCGTGCCTCTCCTGCCTCAAGGTGCTCAAGTCCCCTGGGTGCAGAATGCGTTGCTCCTGATGCTGCTGGGGAACATCCTGGTCATGGGTCTGGTGACGATCTACGCCAGCCGTCTCGATGACACGCTCGCCAATTCCAGCGTGATGCACATGGGCTACATTTTCCTGGCCTTTGCCGCGGGCACTGAGATCGCCCTCAAAGGTGCGGTTCTTCTCATGTTCGCCCACGGCGTGTCCATCGCGCTGCTTTTTGCGCTCTGCGGCCGCATGAGGAATCAGCTCGGCACGCTCGAATACAGCAAGCTGGGCGGTCTTGCCACTCATGCACCGGCTTTCACGGTGTTGTTCGCCTTTGGCGCCTTCGCCAGCATCGGACTGCCTGGACTGACCAATTTCGCAGGCGAATTGATGATCTTCGCCGGCAGCTTCGCCAATTTCAAAGCGGGTCCGCTCACCAATCTGCACTGGACCGTCATCCTCGCCTTGTGGGGCGTCGTGATGAGCGCCGTTTACATGCTGCGGGCCTACCGCAGCGTCTTCCACGGCAGCGCCACGACCGGTCTATTCATGATCGATCCTGCGTTCTCCCAACGCGCGCCCTTCATCCTCCTCGCCGCCACGCTGCTGGTCACCGGCTGCTGCCCCTGGCTGCTGCTCAACCTCATGAAATCCGCGCTGTAAGCCCCTGCCATGAGCGTTTTCACCCTCGAAGCCGGTCTCGCCCTCCTTGGACTCGTTCTGCTGATGATCGAGGCCTTCAAGCCTGACATCTCCCGTCGCACCCTGGGACTCACCGCCATTGCAGGCACGGCCATCGCGCTCGTGCTGCTGCCGTTCTGCGGTGCCTCGCTGCCGGCCTTCATGCAGCCGTGGCATCAAATCGACACGCTGGCCCTCTTCTACAAGGGCTTCTCGCTCGTGATCACCCTGCTCGTGCTCTGGCTGACGCTGGAATGCTCGCCGTACCTCACGAAGTTCACCCTGGACGGCAAGCTGGCCGAGATGTTCAGCCTCCCGCTCATCGTCTGCTCGGGAATGATGTGGATGGCCTCCGCACGCGACCTCGTCACGGTCTTCGTTCCACTCGAACTCGTCACCGTCAGCTTCTACGTCCTCGTCGCCTTCGCCCGCAAAAGCTCCTTCAGCCTCGAAGCAGGCGTGAAATACCTCATCCTTGGCGCTCTTTCCACCGGTGTGCTCGTTTATGGCATCGCCTGGATCTACGGTGCCACCGGCTCCATGAGCTTCGAAGGCATCGCCAAGGCGCTCGGCAATCCGGCCACGAGCAAACCGGCTGCCCTGTTCGGCGCGGCGATGATCCTGGCTGGTCTCGGTTTCAAAGTGGCCGCCGCACCGTTTCACATGTGGGTTCCGGACGTGTATCAGGGCGCACCCACGCCGGTGACGGCTTTCCTGTCGGTTGGATCCAAAGCCGCCGGTTTTGTCGTTCTCACTCGTGCCTTGGATGCCTTCCTGGCAGAAGGATCGCTCATCGGCACCGAGATCCAGGCCATGCTGCTCGTGACGGGGTCTCTCACGGTCCTGCTCGGCAGCCTTCCCGCCATGTTCCTGACCAGTGTGAAGCGTCTGCTGGCCTACTCCAGCATTTCGCACGCCGGTTACCTGCTCCTGGCGCTAGCGTGCCGCGACAGCGCCCGTGTCGACCTTGCCTCCGGTGGCGTCGTCGCCTTTTACCTCGCCACCTACCTGCCGATGACCGTCATCGGCTTCCTTGGGCTTGGTTTGATGCGTGCCAACGGTCTTGGAGAGGACATCAAGGACTTCACCGGCCTCGCCAGGCGCAATCCGCTGCTCGCGTTGGTCATGACGCTCTCCTTCGCCTCGCTCGCCGGTCTGCCGCTAACCGCTGGCTTCCTTGGCAAGCTGTTCGTCTTCCTCGGGCTCGCCGATCACGGCTACTGGGGTGCCCTGACCTGTGCCATCGTCGCCGCCGCCGCCGGGTTCTACTACTACTTCAAGACTGTCCTCGCGATCTACACCACCGAAGGCACCGACACCCCGGCTCTTCCGCTCGGCGTCGCCACCAAGGCTGTGGCGGGGCTCCTGGCCGTGACCATCGTCGTCCTCGGCGTCTATCCCAAGCCGCTTCAGAAGGTGCTCATGCCGGCTTCCGCTGCCGTGGTGGCGAAGTGATTGACATCCACTTTCGGGAGCGGGTAAAACGACGGCATGAAATCCGTTGGCAAACTCGGCTTGATCCTGTGTTTCTCAGTCCTGTGCGGGCAGGCCCAGGAGCCAGGTCAGCGCAGGCTGCCCGAACTCGCCGCCGATCTCGATGCTCTGCTGAATCTCAGTGAGTTGTGGAAATGGTCCTCGGAGAAGTTCGAGGCCAGCTATGTGGCAAAGCTCGAAGACCAGAAGCAGCAGCAAAAGCCCCCGCAGTTCGAATGGGTGAACGCCGACAAGTCGCGGGCGCGATTTTCGCGGCACATGTTCAGCAACGTGGAGACGAAGCTGACGATGTTCGGCGGGTCGATCAATGTGGAGGAGGCGATCGTGGAGTTCGTGAACGGCAAGGCGGCCCGTGAGACCGTGTCCTTCTACAATCGCGGCGATTCCGGCGACATTGAGGTTCCTGCTTTCGACAAGCTCTTCAAAACCATCGGCCAGAACCTCGGGCAGGTGATGAAAGTGGCTCCCAAGCGTCAGATCATGTCAGCCAATGCCGCGCTGCCTGTGACGAGCTGGATGTGGAGCGCACCTGCTGGCGTCGCCCTGCTGGAGTACAACGAATACAACACGCCCGGGAAGGTCACGAAGCCGGAGTTCCTCCGAATGAAGCTGGCAGCGCCTGGCCAGGCGGACTGGAGCATGGGGAAAATGGCCATGGGCGTGCAGCGCATGGAACTCCAGCAGCGGGTGACGAAGACGCCGGAGGGTGACATCTACATCTCCGGCGTGCCGATGGTGGACCAGGGGCAGAAAGGCTACTGCGTCGCCGCAAGCTGCCAGCGCCTTTTCGAATACATGCGCATCCCCTGCGACCAGCATGAGATGGCGAAGCTGGTCAGCGCCGACGCCGAGAAAGGTGCCAACATCTTCGGCATGCAGAAGAGCCTGGCGAAGATCGACGGAGCCTTCAAGGTCACGTTCAAGCCGCTCATCAATCCCGAGTTGTATTACACCAACGGCCGAAAGCGTCGGGTGTCGGACAAACAGTTCGTCTCCATCGTCAAAGAATACACCGACAAAGGGGTGCCGCTGCTCTGGGGGCTGGCGCTGGGAGAAAAGGAGGAGGACCCACCGCTTCCCCGCGGCGGACAGGTCAGCGGCGGCCACATGCGCCTGATCATCGGCTACAACACCGCTAAAAATCAGATTCTCTTCACCGACTCCTGGGGCGCGGGCCATGAATTGAAGCGAATGGCCCTGCTGGACGCCTACGACGTCACCATGGGCCTCTACTCGATGGCTCCGCGCGGCCTGTGATCACTTTGCGCGGCCTTCCTCGACATCCATCAGGTCGAAGAAGGTCACGATGTCATCTCGGTCGCCCAGTCCGGCCTCCAGCTTGTTCGCCTGGAGTCCTTTCGAAGCCGCGTCGTTCCAGCCGCGTTTCGACATGAAGCCATTCCAGATCTCGATCTGCTCCGGGGATGGCCGGTGGCCGTTCTGGCAGCACCATTCGAAGATCTCCTCATCCGTGCCGCCTTCGAGCGTGCGTTTCGTCAGCGCGTTGAAGTCCACGCCGAGGAATTTGCACACACGCTCGTCAAAGGTGCGGTTTCCGGGCATGTAGCCCAGGTGATAGCCATCCGGCAGTTTCCCTTCCTTGGCGAAAAGGCGGATTTTGTCGAGGATGCGGGCGAAGACGTGGACGCCGCCGACCATGTCACGAGGAGAACGGATGGGGAAGGACATGTCGCCACTTAGCAGCAGGCGGGGTCGAGTCAATCAACTGGCATAGTGATGGAATCCGAATGACGGATGAAATCCTCGTCAGGCCTCCACCTTCGTCATTCGGATTCACCAAATCGCAGCGGCAGCCTTTACTCTGCCTTCTTCTTCGCACCGGCCTTGGCTTTGCCCTTGCCCTTTGCAGCTCCTTTGGGCGCGGCCGCAGGGGCGACTTTCTCACCGGGTTTGGGCAGCGTGGCCTGGATGGACTCCCAACCGGGGTTCAGCGTGGCCTCACGCAGGACGAAGTTGCGGAAGCAGACGCTCTGGCCGGCGACGGTGAAGCCTGGCGAGGCTTTTTCAGTTTTGAACAGCTCGTTGGCTCCCCACGCGGCGAGGTCATCGACCTGGCCGTACATTTTGTCGCCCACCATGTCGAGGCGGACCTTGTGCCAGCCCTCGCCGAGTTCGGCGGGGAAGCGGGCGAAGACGACGGCCTTGTCCGGGCCTTCGTGGTCGTTGTCGTCGCGCTGGATGGTGACGGACTTCGGCGTGATGTTGATGCGGGCCATGTGGTCCTTCACCGCGTTGATGGAAAGGCTGGTGGAGCGGGCTCCGTCGAATTTGAACTCATACTCGATGGTGAAGTCCTGCATCTTGTTCGGGATGCGGAGCACGGCACCGTGCTTGTCCTCGACGAGCTCGCTGCCGCTCATGGCACCTTCCGCAGCCTCCCACTTGCCTTTGGCGGCCTTCCACGGGGCTCCGGGAGCGCCGTCGAGCTTCGCTTCGAGGATGACCTTGCCCGGAACGGCGAGGAGGGGTTTGGATTCTTCCGCGCGTGCGGTGACGGCGGCCAGGCTGAGGAGGAGGAGAGCGGTCGTTTTCATGGGCGGGTGGGAACGATGCGCCCGGGGCGATGTTTCACCCTCCAGCGCCTCATTCCTCGTCCGCAGAGGGGTCGAAGGGCTTGTTGAACTTTGGGCCTCGTTCGCCCCCGTAGGTTTCGCGCAGGTATTCGTCTCCTTCGCTCTTCTTCCGCCGGATGTTCTTCGGCGCGACGAGGTTCCCCAGGCGTCGGCGCTCCGCGCGGCCTGCCTGCCATTGCTCCCAGGTCCAACGGCGGTCGGGTTTGATGGGAAGTTTCGATGGTGTCATGGCTAGAGATAGCTCAAAAGCCGGATTTCGCCAGTTCGGCCTCGACCTCGGCTTTCACGGTCTCAAATACGGCAAGGCAGTTGAACTTGGGGCTAGCCGCGATCTTGCGAGCTTCATCCCAGTCGATAGGAACATGACCCAAAAGCACCGCAGTCATGAGCTTCTTGGCGCAATCGTCATCCTTCTCGTCATAACCGCTGCAATAGCACCGGGCGGCATAGACACGCCCGACGAGTGCGTCCTCCACGGGAATCAGAGCCACTTCCCCGAGCTGGGTCTCCAGCACCACCATGTCTTTCTCGGCCAGGTAGTCGATATCTCCGAGCAGATCGATCCACAGTCCTTCGATGTTCCAGCTCTTGGCACCGCCATGTGAGCGTACCCCGGGAATCTGCCGCATGATCTCCTCTTTTTGCTCCTCAGACGGCGTGGTCCAATTCGCCCAGCAAATATCCGTGTCACCGGACATGTAGGCACCATCGGTGTAAAACTCGATGGCTGACCCGCCGACCACCACGGGCTCGAAGCCGCGCTCGCGAAACAGCTCGGAGACGAGAGCGGCCAGCAGCAGGGACTTGGCGTTCAAATCCGTCTCCTGCCGGATCGAGGAGAGCGCGGCGGTGATGTCAGCGGTGGTCATGGCGGCATTGTGATGGAGCGCGGCATGCGCGACAAGCCTCTTGCCGTGATTTTCACCGGCTGGTAGAAGCAGCGGATGCGCATGACGTTCCTGGCCTTGGCGATTCTTGTGATGAGCAGCCCAATCATCGGGCGGGAGGTGTTACGTCATGAAACTCCTTGGACTGGTGCTGCGGCAGAAGTGAAGTGGCGGGATTGGATGGAAAAGTCGGTGTTTCCTGAGTTCGAGTTCTCCGGGTCCTTGGAAGATGCGATTCAACATTTGATGACGGCATCCAAAAAGGTGACTCCAGATGGTCGAGCTGTTGGAAGCTTTGTTCTCAGAGGCGAGTTCGACAAAATCCGGGTGAACATCAAGCTCCGGGGCAGGAACGCTCTGGTGATCATTGATTCCATGTGTGCCTTGGCGGATGCGACATGGACTCTGACACCGTATTCAATCATCATCCAAAGAGATGCCCCAACACCGTCCAAATGACCTCACGGCCACGATCGTCGCCTTTCTCATCCTCCTGACCTCATCCATGCACGCCGCTGAACCACAGGCAGAAAACTGGCTCGCAAAAACGAAGATTGCGCCGCCGCTGGTGGTGCCGGCGAGCGTGGAGACATGGCAGAAGCAGCGTGGCGAGATCCGTGCGAAGCTGAACGAGCTGCTCGGCGATCTGCCACCGCGACCACCGGTGTCGGCGTTTCAAGTCGTGAGCCAAGAGGTCAAGGGAAGCTACACGCTGGAGACCGTCCAATTCGACAACCACGCGGGCGAGATCGTGAAGGGCCTGCTCTTTGTGCCGAAGAAGGCAACGGCGCAGAGCAAGGCTCCGGCGATCCTCTACTGCCACTGGCATGGCGGGCAGTATGACATCGGCAAAAACGAGCTGCTGGGCACGAACGCCGTGCCGGTGGCTCCCGGGCCGGCGCTGGCGGAGGCGGGGTATGTGGTGCTGGGCATCGATGCGCCGTGTTTTGGGGAGCGAAACGGCCAGGGGCCGGATGGTCCGCAGCAAAAAGGCAGCTCGGGCGAGATGTCAGCGTCGAAATTTCATCTGTGGGCCGGCCGCACGCTTTGGGGCATGATGATCCGCGATGATCTCACGGCGCTGGATTACCTTTGCTCACGCCCGGAGGTGGATGCGGAGCGCATCGGCGTCACCGGCATCAGCATGGGCTCCACGCGGAGCTGGTGGATCATGGCGCTGGATGACCGTCCCCGTGCCGCCCTGTGCGTGGGCTGCATGACGCGCTATGAGGAGCTGATTCGCGCCGGGATGCTCAAGGCGCATGGCATTTACTACTTCGTGCCGGGCATGCTGAAGCACTTTGACACGGAGGCCGTCATCGCTCTCGCCGCACCCCGGCCGATGCTTTTCATGACGGGCGATCAGGATGGTGGCTCGCCGGTGGAAGGCGTGCGGCATCTCGGCGATATCATTGGCAACATCTATGCGTTGCACGGCGCAGACACGAAGCAGCGTTTTGAAAACGTCATTTATCCTGGCGTCGGTCACATCTATCTGCCCGAGATGTGGGAGAAGACGCTGAAGTGGATGGATGCGTGGGTGAAGGGAGGCTGAGGGCGTAGAGCAGAGGGCAGAGAGTCACGAATCGTGCATTCACGTCCTTCGTTGGAAGGATGTCTCTTTGCTCTTTGCCCTTGGCTCTACGCTTTCCTCACCACGAGCTCAGATCGTCGTGCAATTGATCCATCTCGCGGGAGAAGTCCGCGCGCTCTGGCATGTCGGGCGAGCCATACGGCACGATCTCGACCACGTTCTTGCGCAGTGCGGTGATGCCGCTGCCGCCGTTCGAATCTTGGATGCACTTCCAGGCACAATCCGCGAAGCGGGCGGCCAGGATGCAGTCCTGCGGCGTGGTGTGGCCGCCGCGTTGCAAATGACCGAGCACGGAAGGACGCACTTCGAGATCGGGGAAGGGGGCTCCTGGACGCTGGAAATACTGCTGGAAGGCATCCATCAGCACGTAGGCGCGGTTGCGCTTCTGCGGCGGGTCAAACTTCACCCCCTCAGCCACCAGGACGATGGCGTGGCCGCGGCCGCGGGTCATCGCACCCTCGATCTTGGCGGCGAGGCGTTTCATGTGCTCCTCATTCAACGGCCCGGGCTCGGGCGTGATGATCATCTCTGCACCTGAGGCCAGACCGGCCATGCGGGCCAGGTCACCGCTTTCGCGGCCCATCGTCTCCAGCACCATCACGCGGCGATGGCTGCGTGCCGTGTCGATGAAGTGATCCACCGCCCAGACCAGGGTGTGCACCGCCGTGTCCACGCCCAGCGCCATGTCGGTGAACTGCAAATCGTTGTCGATCGTCGCGGGAATTCCGATGACGCGCAGATCGCTTTCCTCCGCTAGCAGCCTGGCACCGGTGAGCGAGCCATCACCGCCCACGACCACGAGCGCACGCACGTTCAGCGCCTTCAGCAGCTTGATCACCTTCGCCCGGACTTCCTTCTCGTGAAACTCCAGGCAGCGTGCCGAGCCGAGGATCGTCCCACCTTTGCCCATGATGCCGCTCACGCTCGCATGGTCCATCTGGATGACATGGAGCTGCTCCGAAATGAGGCCCGCGCGTCCGACATGATTGGCGATGTCGTTCTTCAGCCGGACGAGCGCCTCAGCATCGCCATTCACTGCACGGGCGGTGCGCACGAGGCCGCGGTAGCCGTCGCGGATGCCGAGGACGGCGATTTTTTCACGGTTCAGACCGAGGCGCACGACGGCGCGGAGAAAGGCGTTCATTCCAGGCGCGTCTCCTCCGCTGAAGAGCACGACCACGGATTGTTCAGGAAAAACGGGGGTCATGGTGGTTGGGGGCCGTTGCCATAGCGAGCACGCCCTCCGTCGCAAGCGGCGGCTGTTTTCGCAGAATTGACATAAAATGGGTTACCTCATCAGACGCTCGCCCGCGCCGAGCCGCCCTCCGTCATTTCGCATTCAAGGGCGTTCTTTCCTCTTCCCTTGCCAGCCATCGTCCGCGTGTTAATGCCGCCCGTGCCCCCGCAACTCGCCACCTCGCTCTTCCCGCTTCTCGCCGCGCTGCTTTATGCCTTCGGGGCACTCCTGTTCAAGCGCTCCAGCGATCTCGGAGTCGGCCTCTGGCGCACCACGTTTGTGGCGAACATCATCGTCGCCCTGCTGTTTTCGCTGCTCTGGCTGCTGGGAGGGCCGCCGGTGGACAAAGAACTGCTCTGGCAGCCCGGCGTGATCGCCCTGTGCCTCTTCGTCGGCCAGCTTTCGCAGTTCCTGGCGCTCGAAAAAGGGGATGTGTCAGTCGCCGTGCCGATTTTCGGGCTCAAGGTGATCCTGGTGGCGTTCTTCACGCCCATTCTGATCGGGGAAGGGGTCGGCTTGAAGCTGTGGATTGCCGCGTTTCTCAGCGTGCTCGGCATCACCTTTTTGAACCGCAAAGACGCCAGCCAGCCGCCGCGTCATCTGCTCATCACCTTTGTGGCCGGCGGCATCGGCTCCATCGCCTTCGCCATCTTTGACGTGCTCGTGCAGAAGTGGGGCCCGGTGTGGGGCGTGGGGCGCCTGCTGCCCTGCATCTTCTGGATCAATGCGGTGCTCTCCTTCGGCCTCATTCTGCGTTTCTCCGCCCCGTTGAGCGCCATTCCTGGCAGGGCCTGGCCCTGGCTGGCTGGCGGATCGGTGCTGCTCGGCGTGCAAAGCATCACCTTCGTCAGCACCGTGGCCGTGTTCGGCAAAGCCACCTCCACGAACGTCGTCTATTCATCGCGCGGTCTTCTCAGCGTCGCCTTGGTCTGGATGGTCGGCCATTGGTTCAAGAACGCCGAGCAGCATCTCAGCCCCACGGTCATGCGCTGGCGTCTGGCCGGAGCCTTCATGATGATGAGCGCCATCGTGCTCGTGGTGGTGTGAGCCATCAACGGCAAGCCGTGTCGGTTGCCGCACGTTTGGGTAGCCATGAAACCGCTCCTCAGCCTCCTCGCCTGCGTTTCACTCGTTCATGCGGCTGGCGTCGAGCCGCAGCCGTTCCTGGCGGCCACGCAGCGCATCATCGAGGCGACGAGTTTCCTCGGCTCGCCATTCAGCGATGATGAAATCATCACTTTGAGGACGGCGATCTCGCAAAACGATGCCGCGGCCGTCGAGAAGGCCAAAGCGGTGCTCGATGCGCATGCGTTATTCCACGTCACGATCACGCCGGAGCAGCGGGTGAAGGTGGAGCGTGGCGCAGCGAAGGCCGTGCTCGATGAGGCGGGCTGGCGGCAGTATCTCGTGCGGGTCGAAAACGAGGCGGGCGTGACGGCGCGGCTCGCGGTGAGCAGTCCGCAAGCGAAGGAGATGTATGTGAAAGGCTCGCCACCCGTCGCGCCGCATGCGAAGCCGCGTGATCCGGGTGAACCGGCGATCTCGACGCGCTGGCTCGATTTGCAGATGTTCGAAGAGCCACCGATGCAGCCGACGTTGAGCGGTCTGGGCCTCGAATACCGAATCGTGCAGCTTTACAGCCGCGACGCGGGCAAGCGCGATGCCACGTTCAGCTTCGACACGGGCCAGGGCACGCAGGACCTCGGTTTCCGCAATGAAACGAGCGTGCTTTTCGACTGCCAGGCGGCGCGTGAAGTGAAACTGGCGATCACGGATGAAAATGGCCAGCCGTGCATCGCGGAGTTGCTCATCAAGGACAAGGCCGGGCGCGTGTATCCGAGCCAGATCAAGCGCCACGCGCCAGATTTCTTCTTCCACCCGCAAATCTACCGCGGTGACGGCGAATCGATCAAATTGCCCGATGGCGAGTATGACGTCGTTTTTCGTCGAGGGCCGGAATCGTTGCCTGAAACACGAAAAGTCGCCATTTCGGGCCAAAACACCTCGTGGAGCTTTCAGGTGAAGCGCTGGATCGATCCGTCGAAGCTCGGCTGGTGGAGCGGCGATCATCACATCCATGCCGCAGGCTGCGCGCACTACTCCGTGCCGACGCAGGGCGTGCATGCGCCGGACATGGCGCGGCATTGCATGGGCGAGGATTTGAAAATCGGCGCGAACCTCACCTGGGGGCCGTGCTTCGATTATCAGAAGCAGTTCTTCACGGGCACCGAGGACAAGGAATCGCGTTTTCCTTTTCTGCTGCGCTACGATGTGGAGGTCAGCGGCTTCGGATCGCACAAGAGCGGGCATTTGTGCCTGCTGAAGCTCAAGGAGCAGATGTATCCCGGCGGCGACTCGACGGATCACTGGCCCACGCTTTGCCTGAACACGCTGAAGTGGGCGAAGAAGCAGGGCGCGCTCACCGGTCCCGCGCACAGCGGCTGGGGGCTGCAACCGCTCGCGGAAAATGATCCCGCGCGTGGTCAGCAATACAAACTCGGCATACCCAGCGCCACCGACGAGCTGCCGAACTACATCGTGCCGCCCTTCAACGGCATCGGCGCGTGCGAATACATTGTCGATGTCACGCACGAGGTTCCAGGACCGGACGGCAAGCCGGTGCCTGCGGTCGATTTCCTCAGCATGGTCGATACGCCGCACACCTGGGAGCTGAACATCTGGTATCACACGCTGAACGCTGGTTTTCGCACCCGCATCAGCGGCGAGACCGACTTCCCCTGCATCTACGGCGAGCGCGTGGGCCTCGGCCGCGCCTACGTGAAGCTCGACGAGCGCCTCAGCTACGACGCGTGGTGCGAAGGCATCCGCGCCGGACGCGCCTATGTGAGCGATGGCAAAAGCCACCTCATCGACTTCAAGGCGAACGACCTCGAACTCGGCACGAAAACCAGCGAACTGCGCCTCGCGAAGCCCGCGAGCGTGAAAGTGACCGTCAAAGCCTCCGCGCTGCTCGATGAACAGCCGCGTCCTGACATCCAAAACGCTCCCGCAGGCCAAAAACCCTTCTGGGACCTTGAACGCGCCCGCATCGGCACTTCAAGAAACGTGCCGGTGGAGCTGCTGGTGAATGGTTTTGCCGTGCAGAAGCAAATCATCGCCGCGGACGGCACGATGCGTGACCTCACGTTCGACCTGCCGATCGAAAAAAGCGCATGGATCGCCCTGCGCATCCGCGCCAGCTCGCACACGAACCCGATTTTCATCATCGTGGACAACAAACCGATCCGCGAGAAGCGCAGCCTCGAATGGTGCCTCAAGAGCGTCGATCAATGCTGGTCGCAAAAAGAAGCGCTCATCGCCCCGAAGGAGCACGCGGACGCCGTGGCGGCCTACGAGCATGCGCGGAAGGTGTATCGCGAGCGGCTGGCGGAGTGAGCGGTCTGTCGTTCTCGGGAACGAGCCAAGAAAAAAGCCACGGAACTGACGAAGCAGCTCCGTGGCTCAACCTGGATTCAGGTTTTGGGGGAGGGGATCAGGCGGCGCGGCCTTCGATGCTGGCCACCATCTTGCGGACGTGCGGGGCCTTGTAGGCGCGTGGCTTCAGGATGGCGAGGCTCTTCTGAAAGGAGCCCCACTTGATGACCTGGATGGTCACGCGGCGGGTGCCCCAGCGGTTCATGGCACCGAACGACGGCTTGTAGAGGTCGATGGTCCTGGTGCCGACGAGCGCGGAGCCGTAGTCGTCCACGACGTAGAGCGATGGATCACCCGCGATCTGGAAGACGGTGCCGACGGGGTAGATGGACCAGTCGGCAGCGGCACTGCGGATCTGGCCGTGGCGGAGCGGGGTGCCCACGGCGGTGCGGGCTCCGTACTCGATGTGATCGTTCTCGTCGTGGGTGTAGGCGGTGGTTTTGACGCCGACGATGACCTGGCCTGGAGTGCCGGCTGGCGTTGTGGCTTGGGATTTGGTTTCAGCCGCCGAAGCGGTGATGGCGCACAAGGCTGCAAGGCACAGAAGGATGGATCGATTCAATCAGGGGTGGGGTTGTTGGGTCACGCCTCGCCGGGTGGGGGCCCGGGCGAAGGGGCGCGCATGGTGTCCACTTCGCTCCCCCTGTCAAACCGTCGATTTGTAGCCAAAACCGGGTTCCAAACCCCGTTCCGGAGGCTCCGAGGCCCGATTTTTGTGCCACGCGGTCACTTTAACCGCAAAATCGCCCCGTAGGCCTCCGCTCCGCCGGGTGAGGTCATCGTCTGGCCGCCGAATGTCGCAGGTGCGACACAAGCCCCTGAAAAAACTACCTTTCCGGAGGGGTGCCAGGCCATGGTGTAGGCGTTGTCACCCTTCATTCCGCCGCCTTTGACCATCCATTCGAGGCCACCTTTCTCATCGAGTGCCGCAATGTAGATGTCGGTTGCGCCCTGCGCTGTCAGCGTCTCTCCGGCGAAAGTCGCCGTCGCGGAAAACTCGCCCGTGACGAAGCAACGTCCCGTGTGATCGGTGGCGACGCCGAGACAGTAATCCGTGGCCGGCCCTTGAATGACGTGGCTCCAGACCAGTTTTCCTTCGGGGCTGAAATGCGCGAGGACGCCGTCGCTGTCCTTGTCGCCAGTGGTTTTGACCGGGCCGCCATTGAGTTCACCTTTGAACATGCCCGCGCACCACGTGCGACCGGCGTTATCGACAGTGATCTCGTGGAAGCCGGCGCTCGGTGCTCCTGGCAAGGTGGCGGCCCACACGCCTTCGCCCTCGGGTGTGAGCTTCAACACGACTCCAGCCTGTCCTTTCGCGACCTCGACCGGAACGGAGCCGATGGTTCCCGCTCCGCCGCCGCTGCCGCCTATATAAACAGCGTCCTTCGCATCGACGCCGAGGCCATGCCCGCTGCCGGAAAATTTGCCGCCGGTCGTCTTCACCCATTTCAGGTTGCCTGCGGCATCGTACTTGGCGCAAAAGATCGGTCGTGTGGTGCTTCCGCCGTTCACGGCCACGTCGCCGAACTTTGCCTCGCCCGCAACAGCGCCGGTGACAACGACATCGCCTTTCGAATCGACCGCGATGCCGTGACCGTAGTCGTAGCCTTTGCCGCCGGCAGTTTTGATCCACAGCAGCGTGCCGGCGGGGTCGTATTTGGCGACAAAGATGTCGTAGTCGCCCGCGTTCGGCAGCATCTGGCCGTTCGCCTTTGCGTTTATGCTTTGAAAATGACCCGTGACGTAGGCGTTGCCGGCCGCATCCGTCGCCACGCCATAACCTCGGTCCACCAGGCTTCCGCCAAGGCTGCGCACCCAGAGGAAGCGGCCTTCCTTCGACACCTTGGCGACAAAGAAGTCCATCCCGCCGAGTCCAGTGCGCTTCAGGTCGCCGAACGTGCCCTCATCGGTCGTTTCACCGGCGAGGAAGACATTCCCATCGCGATCGAAAGTCACCGCACGAGTCTTGTCATTCTTCGCTCCGCCGCCTGCGGCGATCCATTCGAACTCGGGCGTGGCCGCATGTGCGACGGTGGCAAAAAGGGCGAGGCAGAGCGTGCGGAAGGCAATCATGGCCCGCAGCATACGGGCACATGACACATCGTGTTGCGGCCTTACTGGATCGGCGAGAAGTCCGTGGCCTTCATATAGACGCTTTTCACGCCCTCCGTCTGTGGCTGGATCGTGAGCGGGCCGTCTTTCTCGCTTTCAGCTTTCGCTTTGATCCAGTCGGGATCGGCACGGAAGGCGGTGAAGGAGGCGAGGCCGGCGTCCTTGCTGTCGTGTGCGAGGATGTAGATCAGTTTCGTGCCTGCGCCCTTCTCCTTGTCTGCAGGGACCCAGTAGGCGATGTGGCTCATGCCGTGCTTGCTGAAGAGCTTCATCGTGTGGTCGCGAAACCGGGCGTGCAGGGCGTCCAGCTTGCCTTCATTGGTGGTGTAGGTGCGCATTTCAAAGATGCGTGGCTTCGCGGTTTTCGCGATCGCCAGCGGCGGCGAGTAGTCCGTGGGTGTCATGAAGATCGACTCCGGCGCTCTGGCCAGGATCTTGCCGCCTTCCTCGCTCGCCTTCCGGGCCGCCTGCCATTCGGGGTCGGCCCCGAAGGCCCTGAAGCTTTCTTTGGCCGCCTCACGGCTCTTGTGTTCGAGGACGTAGATCAGCGTGGTCTTCGAGCCATTCTCCTCATCCACCGGCACCCAGTAGCCGACATTCCCGATGCCATGCTTTTCAAACAGCTTGCAGGTGTGATCACGGAAGCGGGCGAGCAAGGCATCCAGCTTGCCCTCATTGCAGGTGTAGATGCGCAACTCGTAAACACGTCCGTCGTCCGCGGCGTGAAGAATGGGTGTGAAAAGACCGGCGAGAACGAGCAGGAGAAAGGTGAGGCGCTTCATGAGGGCTGAACAAACGGGCGATGCGGCATGGCTTTTCAGGAAGCCGCGCTGAGAATCTCCGTCGCTGTCAGTTCATCGCCACGATGCGCGGGTTGAGCAGCAGGCCGGTTTTGCTCCAGCCATCGTGCTCCACCCAGACAGCCACGTTGGCCTCCACCCACTGGCATTCCCACAGCTCCGGCTCGGCGAGCGGCTGGGTCTCGTCGCCATGCAAGCCCATGAAGGGACAAAAGGTGTGCACATGCAGCATGCGCAGAAGTTGCAACAACTGCCTGCCCAGATGCGACGCGGTGGGACGGGCGCTGCCGACGTAGCGCAGGCCACGCCTCGCCTTCTGCCCGATCAGGACCTCCACGAGCCTGCCATTGTTCATCCGATACGCGCCGACCCGGAACTCCTCACGCCGGCACCGGTTTCCGCTGACAAGTTCACTGCTGTTGCGGGTGAGGGAGGTTCTTCGGGCAGCAGGGGCAAGAATCTTCATGCGTGTGAGTGAATGCGGTGATTCCCAAACGCCTGTCACTCCCGCCCTTTCCTCAGGACGATGGAGGGCCGGAACATCAGGGGCCTCACTGAGTGCCATCGACGGGGTAAAAAGCACGCGGGGTGGCCTAAGGGAAGGCTTAGCCACATCCGCCCGTGGGCCGGGGAGCGATGGGGGAATGGCCGCCGTGCTTTTCTTGACGCATGAGGAACGCCGGCGCCATGGCGTGAAGTTGTGTCCAGCTTCACGCCATTTTTGCACCTCTCCGGCCGGCCAAATGTGTTCTGTGGCGTCCACCGCACATACAAAAGGCGGCAGTGGTGCCGTTTCTTAGCCGGGCCTCCCGTCCCTGCCATGAAATCACTCTCTCGACTCGCCTTGGTGGCGTTGTGCGGACTCGCGTCCGCATCGGCGCAGGATTTTTTCTCGGAGCTGTTCAATCCGCTGGCTCCTTTCCCGCCTCCTTCGGCAGAGCAGGGGGCTCCGCCGGGCAACGAGGGCATCCAGTCCCACATCGTCCGCAGCGCCACGAGCGAGGATGGCCTCACATGGACGGTGGATGAAGGCACACGCCTCACCAGCGCCTCGGTGCCCTGTGCGATCAATGATGGGGACAAACGCGTGCTCATCTACTACGTGAAGCCGCCGGACGGCCTCACGACGCACACGGAGAACACCGCGTGCGCGGTTTCGGAGGATGGCATCCACTTCACGTCGGCACCTGATTTCAAAATCGAGGGCATGCGCACGATGAAAGCCTGCGATCCGGCGATCATCCGCGATGAGGAGGGGAAATTCCGCCTGTATTACTTCGGTTCCGACTTTCACGGCGATCCTGCGCGTGCGGAGGGGTCGCACAGCATCGCGCTTGCGACATCGGATGACGGTGTTCATTACCGCGAAACGGGAGAGGTGATCAGCCGCGAGGAGTTGTGTGATCCCGATGTGTTTCGCGTGGGCAAGGAGTGGTTCATGTTCGTGCATGGGACGGGCGGCACGGTCATCGCACGCTCAGACGACGGGTTAAAATTCCGTTACCACGGGGTGCTGCCGCTCCAGGGCTGGGCCACGACGATGCCTGTGCCGCTCGATGATGGCCGGCTGCGGCTTTATGCGTTCGAGCAGAGGCCCGGCAGCAACATCGTCGGCAGTTTCATCTCCACCGACGGCCTGAATTGGCAGCAGGAGCCCGGTGCACGGCTCACCGCCGACGCCGGCCAGCAGATCACCGATCCCTTTGTCATCCGGTGGCGGGGGAAATGGAAGATGTATTTCAAAACCCACGCCATTCCCACGCCGCGAGCAGGTCGTGGCGGCCCGCAGGGCTTCGCTGATCGCAATCCGGGCTCCAGCCGGCCGGTGCGGCCGCAAAGTGGACCGTGGAACAATGATGTGCTGATTTACAAAGCAACTCCGGATGGCCGCACTGAGAAGCTTGGAGCCTTTGAGCGTGCAGGCGTGCCGACACTCGCCCGCTTGCGGGACGGCAGGCTCATCGCCGCTTACCAGCACTTCCCCGCTGATGACGAGCGTCATTTTGACCGCGTGGCGGTGAGCTTTTCGGAGGATGAGGGGCGCACGTGGACGAAGGCGGCGCCCATCGAGGTGGAAGGCATGGAGGAAGGTCTCGCGCGTCCGTTTGATCCCACGCTCGTGCCGCTGCCGGATGGGAGAATCCGGATCTACTTCACCTCCAACCGCCATCACGATTTCCGCATGAGCACACCGCAGATCTACTCCGCAGTCTCGAATGACGGCATTCACTACACCTTCGAGCCTGGTGTTCGTTTCGGAATCGAAGGCCGCATCGTGATCGACTGCGCGGTCGTGCTGCATCAGGGCACGTTCCACCTGTATTCGCCGGACAACGGCAGTGCGGAGTCCTTTGCAGAAAACGAGCGTCAGCACCAGCCGCCGCCTGCGGGTCGGGCCTACCACGCCACCAGCTCCGACGGCATCCACTTCACCCGTGCGGACGATGTCACCCTGGATGACGACTCACGCTGGCTCGGCAATGCGCAATCCGACGGCAAGACGGTCACTTTCTTCGGCACCGGCCGCGGTGTGTTCACCGCGACGAGCCCGGATGGTGCGAAGTGGGAGGCTGCGGGTCACTTTGCCGTCCAAGGCGCAGATCCAGGCGCGGTGGAGGCCAAAGACGGCGGCTGGATCATCGTCGCCACGGGACCGCCAGGGAACCAAGGATCGCAGGATGCCATCGAGCCGTGGTTGCAGCGGTGGATGGATGAGATGCTGTGGTTCGATGCTGCAGCGGTGAACCCGCCTTCCGGAGCCTGAATTGGGAGCGATCCCGGGCGTTTGATCCAACGTCGGGCAGTGGCGAGCGCTGACCTTTGTAGATAAAACCAGCCATCCCGTGCGTCGTCTGCCAAACTGACCGCGGATGCCGCCCAGCGAAGCCACCCTCTCCCGACTCCATGCCGACCACGCCGTGAGCGTGTATCGCTTCGCGTGGTCGGTGACGAAAGATGACGGTCTGGCGCAGGAAGTGGTGCAGGAGCTGTTTTTGAAGCTCGCCCGTGATGCCGAAGTCGTCACGTCGGCCCGCTCGGAGCGTGCGGTCATCTTCACCATGGTGCGAAACCTCTCGCTCGATGCGCTTCGACGACGCACGCGGGAGGAAAAGGCGTTGGAGGCCTGCGAGCAGGAGCTGCCGGGCTGGTTTGAGCCCGCGGCCGATCACGAGGCGCTCATCGCCGCGCTCGCGGAGCTGCCGGAGGAGCAGCGCAGCGTCGTGCATCTGCATGTGTGGGAGGGAATGGGCTTCCGCGAGATCGGCGAGCTGCTCGGCCTGCCCACGCAAACCATCGCCAGCCGTTACCGCTATGCCTTGGAGAAACTCCGCGCCCACAAACACACGCTCGTATGAAACCCGACCCCGAACAAACCCTGCGCACCCTCCGCTGGCGAGACCCGCCGCCGGCGTTTTTGCAGCAAACGCTGGACCTGGCACTTGCCGAGTCGCGACAGCGTTCTGGAGTGCTCCAGCCCTCTGGAGCTTTGCGTGAACCTGAAGATGCTCGAAAGCGGCGGAGGGCCGCCGCACTCCAAAACGCTTTCGCGTGGCTCATTGCATTCATCCCGCGTCCGCTGCGCTTGCCGCTGGCCGCGTGCTGGCTGCTCGCGTTCTACTTCCGCCTCACCACGCCGGAGGCCGTCCCGCAAAGCACACTGGAAAACTACGCCAAGCTACCGCCGGTCACTCCTGCGCAACTCATCGCCCACCTCGCCGAAGCCAAACGCCTCGCCCATGAACTCCTCGAACAACGCCGCGGCCTCATCCCGCCGCTCTGACTCAAACATGGACTGCGGCAGCTTGCTGCCGCTTTCCCCAGGCAGCCCTGCTGCCGACAAAGGCCAAACGACACTCGACGGCCAGCAGGCTGGCCTCCCGAAAGCGGTAGCAGGCTGCCGCAGTCCAAGAAAATGGCTTCGTCGCCTTTTCTGGACGGTCGTGACGCTCGTCTCTCTGCTCACGGTTTATTACCAGTGGGAGAATCGTCGCAGCGCGCGTGAGCTGCAACTCGCACGCGAGCATCTGCTCGAACGCATCGGCACGGAAAACTGGCTCGATCTCGCGCCGCCCGTCGTGCCGGATGAGCAGAACTTTTTCGCGCTGCCGGTCATCGAGCAATGGATGCACCGCGATGGTCGCCAAGTGCGCTACGTCATCCCGAAGAACGTCTTTTTGCCGCCCAACTTCGTTTCACCGGCCATTCTCGAAAACGAAGCCGATGGCACTTCACGCGTCGATTTCGCGGGTTGGGCGAAGAATCGCGATTTGAAGGGCGAATCGCCTGCCATCGTGATGAATCGCGAACTCGGCGATGGCAATGGCTTGCTCCCGAAACTCGCTGCCGGGCTCTCGCGGCCTTTTTCCGCCTGGAAACCGCACCAGCATGACGAACTCGCCGCCGCCGGAGCCGATCCCTATGACGCGATCCAGCCGCATGTCAGCAACGTGAACGACCAAATGCGTCAACTCGGCCTCCATTTGCGGGTGGCCGCTGCGGCGGGTGATGTGGAGAAAGCGCGCAGCACTGCGCTCATCCTGCTGCGATTGTTTCCTGAATCCGCCAGTTCGCGTCAATGCCTCATCGGCTCGCTGGTGAGCATCGCGACGCATGGGATCGCCTTTGAGGCACTGCAAGACGCGCTCAGCAAACCGGCGTGGGATGAGAACGGCCTCCATGCGCTGCAACTCCAGCTCGGCAGGATCAACGATCTCGAAGTGATGGAGCAAGCGATGAGCATGGAGACACTGACCGGATACGGTGTCGGCCTTTTCATTCGCGAAAGCTGCCGCAAAGACGGCCTCGCCGTCGAAATGCTCCGCTTTGGCCAAGAGGACAATTCCTGGCTCGCACGAATCGGTGCGCACGCCACGCGTTTCGGCTACATCTACGGGCCTGTAGGCTGGCACGATGCGAACACGGCCTTCTTCGCCGAGCGCTTCCTCGATCTGCTCGGTCCGAAAGGCGAAACGGCGTGGCTGGACGCTGGAACACGAGCCACCGCACTCAAGCAGCGTCTCGAAACGGAATATCGCCACATCGGCTGGAACATGCGCCGCAAAATCGGTGCGGTGGCATTGCCAAACATCGGCAACCTCTTCCCGGCCGCAGCAGAGACACTCTTCCACCGCCGATGCCTCATCATCGCCTGCGAATTGGAGAAGCACCGCCTTACACACGGCGCGTATCCGGCTTCGCTCGATGCGGTGAAAGAGGCGTTGAAGCCGTTTCCCCTCGCCGATCCTGCGAAACCTTCCCAACTGCCGGGCTATCGTCTCGAACAGAGCGGTTACGTTCTCTCCAGCGTGAGGGGCAAGAGCTGGGACTGGCGCATCAAGCGCGGGCCATGACAATCACTCCTTCGTGATCGTCTCGTCGAGATTCAGCAACACACGCGCGACAAGCGTCTGCGGTGCCAGTTCGCTCTTCTTCTGCTCGTGGCGGTGAAGCATGGTGACCAGGACGTTGCTTTCCTTCGGTGTTGGTGCGCGGCCGGTGCAGAGTTTGAAGCCGTAGGCGATGCGGGAGGTGTCATCGGTGCCGCCTTCCTTCCACATGCGTTCGCCGAGGGCTTTGGCGGTCTCCAGGCTCATGGTTTCGTTGAGCGTCATGAGCGCCTGCAGCGGTGTGTTGCTCTTGGAGCGGCGGATGCAGGAGGATTCGCCGTTGGGGACGTCGAAGGTGCTCAGGAATGGATATGGTGTGCTGCGGCGGCGGAAGACGTAGATGCTGCGGCGGAACTTCTCCGCGCCTTCCTCGACCTTCCACGGGAAGGGCGCGTAGCTGGCGGGTTTTTCGAAGAGATGCGCGGGCGCGGGCGGCATGACGGGACGTCCGCCGACTTCGGGATTGAGGAGACCGCTGGCGGCGAGCTGGATATCGCGCACGACTTCGCCTTCGACACGGAATCGCGGTCCGCGGGCGAGCAGGCGGTTGTAGGGATCGCGTTCGAGGAGCTGCGGCGTGACCTTGCTGGACTGCTGGTAGGTCTCGCTGGTGACGATGAGCTTGAGCAGGTGCTTGGTGCTCCAGTTGTGCTCCATGAAATCGACGGCGAGCCAGTCGAGCAGCTCAGGATGGCTTGGTGGCGAGCCTTGCGTGCCGAAGTCTTCGGCGGTTTCGACCAGGCCGGTGCCGAACACGGCCTGCCACACGCGGTTCACGTAAGCGCGGGCGGTGGTGGGCGAGTTTTTGTCAGCAAGCCACTTGGCGAAGGTGAGTCGCGACGCATCGGCGTTCTTTGGCAGCGGATTGAGCACCGCGGGCACGCCGGTGGTGACTTTGTCGCCCGGTTTGGTGAAATCGCCGCGCTTCAAGACGGTGGTCATGCGCGGTTGGTCACGCGCATCGAGCACGAGCGTGGTCGCGCCTTCGGGATGCTGCTTCCAGAGCGACTCGATCTCGTCGTTCACGGCCTTCCATTCGGGAACCGTGCTGCGAAACACAGCGAAGGCATTGGTCTTGCCGTAGAGCGGGTCGGCTTCCGCGTTTGCGGCATCGGTGCTGCTGATGCGGTAGCGGCCGAGGTTCATGGTCTGCAGGTCGTCGCTGTTCCAGCCACCGTGTTTCATGCTGAGGCCGATGGTGAGTTCGGAGTCGGGCTTCACCTCGACGGGCTTTTCGAGCACGAAGACGGCATTGCGCGGCACGTTGCGGCGTCCGGGGCCGGCATTGATGCCCCAGGCGGTTTTGTCATCGCCATCAATGGCGTATCGGATGGGACCGGTGACGCGTTTGTCTTTGCCCGACTCCTTGTCGCGGGCGAAAGGCGCGAGCGGCGTGTTCTCCGGCTCGCCGAAGTCGGCCGTGGCTTTGATGAACTTCAGCTTCGTCATCTTGCCGTCGATCTTCATTTCCGCGTTGAACTCCGTGAGCGCCGCGGTGCCTTTCTGCGAACGTCCGGGACCGTAGGCGGGCAGATTGGGGTCGTTCATGAGCTCCAGGCGGAAGGCGGCGATTTTAAGTGGCGCAACCGTCGCGGTTGCGGTCTGCAAGCCGGAGGCTTGCACCACTGGCTTCACGATGAACTTCACCTCGCTCTTTGTCGGTGCGTAACCTTGCGCGAGGATGCTGCCATCGGGCTGGCGCAGGGCTTTTTCGCCACCGGAAGGGTCATCTTCGAAATGCAGTGTGCTCCATTGCGGCTGCGTGGCTTTGATCTTCTTCGCCCAGTCGTCCATGCGCTGTTTCCAGTCCGCGTGATCGTGTTTGAGCTTGTTCTCGAGCTCCGTGATCCGTGCGAGCAACTGCGAGCGCTGCATCTGCTCGCTGGAGCTGTAAACGACGCGCCAGGGCTCGTTGTCGTTGTTCAGGTAGGCGAACATCCGGTAGTACTCCTCCTGCGAGATGGGGTCGTACTTGTGGTTGTGGCACTGGCAGCAGTTGATGGAGAGGCCGAGCACGCTTTTGCCGATGACGTCCATGTGGTCGAACATCGCCTCCATGCGGAACTGCTCGGGATCGACGCCGCCTTCCTCATTGATCATCGAATTGCGCAGGAAGCCGGTGGCGACGATCTGATCCTGCGTGGCCTTCGGGAGCTGGTCGCCGGCGATCTGCTCGATGACGAACTGGTTGTAGGGCATGTCGCGATTGTAGGCGTTGATGACCCAGTCGCGGTAGAACCAGATGAAGCGCATCGGGTCTTTCTCGTAGCCGTTGCTGTCGGCGTAATGCGCCGCGTCAAGCCAGTGGCGGGCCCAGCGTTCGCCAAAGTGCGGGGAATCGAGGAGGCTGGATGCCAGATGCTCGATGCTGGCTGCTGGATCCTTCTGATGCGCAGCCACGAAGGCATCAACTTCCTTCGGTGTGGGCGGGAGGCCGGTGAAATCGAGAGCGATGCGGCGGATCAGGGTCTCGGGCGATGCGGCGGGGGAGGGCTTGAGGCCTTCTTTGGCGAGCCGTTCACGAATGAAGGCATCGATGGGATGCTTCGCGTTCGCTGGCACTTTCGGCTTCACCGGCGGCTTGAAGGCCCAGTGGTCAGTCTTTTGCTCCAGCTTCACGCTGGCGCTGTCGGGCCATACGGCACCTGCATCGATCCACGCTTTCAGTTTGGCGATCTCGTCAGCGGTGAGCGGGTCGCCTTTGCGCGGCATGCGCATCTTCGGGTTCGTGCCCAGCACGGCATGCATGAGCCGGCTGTCGTCGGCCTTTCCCGGGACGATGGCCAGGCCGAAGTCGCCTCCTTTGAGGGCGGTGGGCTTGTGATCGAGCCGGAAGGCCGCCTCCTGCTTGTGCGGGCCGTGGCATTTGTAGCAATGCGTGCTGAAGATCGGCTGGATGTCCTGCACGAAATCAATCGCGGCTCCGGCGGTGCCGCCGAGTGCAACAAGGGCGAGAATGGAGAATGCAGTCGATGCCATGTGGGGATGAATACGGAACGGCTGCCCGCCTCTCACGTCCCGCGAGATGGAGAATCCGTGCGGCTACTTCTTCGATTCCGCCGATTTTTCCGCGGTCGTCCTGGCAGCTTTGGCTTTGCTGGTCTTAGGCTTCGACTTTGATTTGGACGGAGCCTTTGTGGTCGCGACGGTGGCGGGCGGTTTGGCTGCGGCAGGTTCGGGCACCGCAGCAGGCTGGGTGGCTGCCGGGGCGCTCACGGTCTCCACTTTGAAACGGCCGGCCCAGGCGCTGAGATCCTTCCACAAGGCGGTGCCATTGGCGCTGAGCCAGCCCCAGCCGAAGACGGCGGCCAAACCCAGGGCGGCAAGGTTGAGCACCACGGCGGCAAAGACACGCTTTTTGCTGCGTGGGGGGCGTGCAGGCGGCGCCGGATCACTTTGGGACTCAATGCCGGACGGGGGGCGTGTTGTGACAGTTTTTGGACGAGGAGCGGCGGGAGGCCGGTTCAGCGGAGTCGTCTGCGTGCCAGGAGCCATCTGCGGTGCCTGCTGGGGCATGTAGATGAAGCCGGTGTGCATCGTCGTCATCAGCATGTCCAGCGCCTGGGCCGCCGAGTGCGGCCGCTGCCGGGGATCGGGCCGCGAAAGCCAGGTGAGCCAGTCGATCAGCGGCGCATCGAGGTCCGGACGGAGGTGACGCAAGGCGTGGCCCATGTCGAAAGCCTGCCATTGCTGCGTGAGATCGGCTGGATCGTCGCCCTGGGCCGGCGCGGAGTTCGTGGCGAGGCAGAAAAGGCTCCCTGCTGCGGTGAAGAGATCGCTCTGGGTGGTCGGCGTGCCGGTTTCATGGAGCTCCGGTGCGCGGAACCACAGGCTTTCCGGCGGATGCACGCTGCGAGTGAGGGAGAGGCCCCAGTCCTGCACCTGCATGAACAATCCGCCGCCTGGATGATCGGCGATGATGAGATTGCTGGGTTTCGGATCGCCATGCGGCTGGTGGAGTTGCTCGCCGATGAACAGCGCGTGCATGAGCTGTACCGCGAGGGCGCGGATGTCCGCCGCGGAGGCCGTGCGGGCCGCCGCGAAGCCGCGGATGTTCAGCCCCGGCATGAAATCGTAGATGAGCGCAAACTCATCCTCCGTCGGGATCATGGTGATGAGCCCGGCGATCTGCGGATGCCGCACCTGCATGAGCGAAGGGGCCATGAGCTGGAGCTTTTCACGATCCAGCGCATGCGGCGACTCATGCTCGTCCAGCAGCGCCTTCATCAGCACCTTGCGGCCGGTCGCGGTCTCGACGCCGCGATAGACCTTCGCAGCAGGACCTCCAGCGAGGAGTTTTTCGGGATGAAACTGCTCGGCGTTCATGTTTTCCGGGAATTCTTTCCCAGCATGGCAAAGAACGGCCCCCGGCGGCAAGGAGGAAGATGGGGAAGCTTGCGCAAAGGCCGCATCCGCCGCAGAATCGCGGTCATGTTGAAACTCGGACTTATCGGATGCGGAAAAATGGGCGGCGCCTTGCTGCGTGGCGTGGAGCAGGCCCTCGGCAAGGCCAGCCTGCACGTGGCGCTGAGCGATGTGGTGCCGGAGGCCGTGAACGGCCTGCGCAAGTGCCTCACGTGCAAGTCCGTCACCGGCACGCCTGAAGAGGTGGCCGCCGCGTCCGATGTGGTGATCCTGGCGGTGAAGCCTGCGGACATGAAGACGCTGTGCGAGGCACTGGAGGGTGTGAAAGGCACGCGTCTTTACCTGAGCATCGCGGCCGGGGTGAATCTCTCTCATCTGGAGATGTGGCTGGGGGCGCGCCAGCGTGTCATCCGCAGCATGCCAAACACGCCCGCGCTTGTCGGCATGGGCGCGGCGGCGTTTGCCCGCGGCAGCAAAGCCACGGCGAAAGACGCGGCGCTCGCCACGAAGATCCTCGGTGCCGTCGGCATCGCCGAGGAGGTGTCGGAGAAGCTGCTCGATGCGGTGACCGGCCTGTCAGGCAGCGGACCAGCGTATGTTTACACGGTGATCGAGGCCCTGGCCGATGGCGGTGTCCTCATGGGTCTGCCGCGAGGCTCGGCCGTGCGACTCGCCGCCCAAACGGTGGCCGGAGCCGCCGAAATGGTGCTCACCACCGGCAAGCATCCGGCCGCATTGCGCGATGAAGTCACCAGTCCGGGTGGAACCACGATCGCAGGTCTCGAAAAGCTCGAACAGCACGGCCTGCGCAACGCCATGATCCAGGCGGTGCGGGCTGCGACGGAGAAGAGCAAGGCGCTCGGCGCGTGAATCAAAACACCGGCTTGAAATAGCCCAGGTAGGCCAGCACAGCGCCGACGATCACGGCGATCAGCACCACGAGCGGCGCGGAAAGCACGCGACGCTTGGCAAGAACCGGCAGGAAGCCGAGCACGAGCCAGAGAGCGATCTTGATCCAGACCCACACGGGCATCGAACCCATGATGCCCATTTTGGCCAGCATGCCGAAACCGGACACGAGACTGATGACGAGGCCGATGCCATGCCATTTCATGGCCTTCCTGGCTCCTTCGCTGGAAAGCAGGCCGCCGAAGCCGATGAACACGCAGATCAGGCCGATGAGATGGAGGAAGTGATAGGTTTGGAGGGACATGGCGGGAGTCTGTGGCGCAAAGAAACGCCCCTCACAAGTGCCGGGATGCGTGGATTTTGCCGGAATGCGGCCCACAGTCGTGGCTTGCCAGCGTTCGTCCTGCTCCCCACCTTCATCGCCATGAATGCGTCAAATGATCCGCTATGGCACAAGCTTCAGACCTTTGCCTTCGATCAGCCGGGTGATGATCTGACGTTCACAAGGCGCCTCGCCCGTGAGAACCGGTGGTCACCCGAGTTCGCGCAGCGAGTCGTGGAGGAGTATCGCCGCTTTTTGTTTCTGGCGCTGCGTGCAGGACATCCCGTCACGCCGTCGGACGAGGTCGATCAGGCCTGGCACCTGCATCTCGTTTACACGCGATCCTACTGGGAAGATCTCTGCCAGGGCGTGCTCGGTCGTCCGCTCCACCACGGTCCCACACGCGGTGGCAAGGCGGAGGATGATCGTTTCGAAAGCCAGTATGCCGAGACCAAGACGAGTTACGCACAATGGTTTGGCCAGCAGCCTCCTGCCGACATCTGGCCGCCTGCGGAGGTGCGATTTGCCTCCCCGGCGCGTTTCGCACGGGTGAACACCGCGGCATTCTGGATGCTGCCGAAGCAACGCGTCGGCCGGCTGGCAGCGGCCTGCCTGGTGGTGTCGTTGTCACTGACGGCGCTGGCCGCCTGCACCTGGACGGCGGACGATCTCACCTTCGGCAATGTGTTTCCGTTGGTCATTCTGCTGTTCGTCGTCGGTCTGGCCATTCGCTCGGCACGTCGTGGCGGCGGTGGGAAAGGCGGCGGCGGATGCACCACGGGCTGTGGTGGATCAGGCTGCTCGAGCCGCCACGACAGCTCATCCGGGTGCGGTTCCTCAGGCTGCAGTTCCGGATGTGGCGGGGGCGGCTGCGGCGGTGGTGGCGACTGATGTGGAGCCAAAGCGGTGGTTCAGTCGTCCATGCCCGGGATCGGCCCGAAGACCTCCGCCGGCAGGCGGCGGATGAAGCGTCCCCGTGCATCCCGCTCCTCCCAGCCCAGCCAGCGCCAGGCCTCGGACGTCGCGTGCAGGATGTGTTTCCTGTCGGCGCTGATGATGGCGGATTGTTGCTCAGGCAATGCATGCAGGGTCCAGCCCGCGTCGGTTTGAAGCCCCGCAGCAGACGCTCCTGGAAACACGCAGGCGTGTTGATCCAGACGGTCCACGAAGCCTTGAACACGTGGCATCAGCGTTCTGCTGTCACGAACCTTCCAGGTGCCTGCGAAATCGGCGGTGACAAGCGAACGGCCATCCGGGCTCCACACGCCCTGGGTAAGCCAAGTCGGCGACCGGGGAGGCAAGGTCATCGTGACAATTCCGCTGGCCGTCACGATGCCGGTGAGTTCGCTGCAACTCAGCCATGTCGGGCAGCGCTCATGGCTTCCCCAACGCAACGAACAGAGCGGACCGGGTGCCATGCATGTCAGGATGGCCGTGGCGCTGGCGACGTCCCAAATGATGACTTCGCCCGTGCTGCTTCCAGTCACCACTTGTCTGCCATCTGGAGCCCAGGCGCAGCACCATAGCTCGTCGGCTCCCTTTTCCATGAGGCACGCCAGTTCGTGGCCGTTTGCGGTCTCATGCACCGTTGTGCGGCCATCTCCGGCTTGCACCAGAATCGTCTGGCCTGTCGGACTCCAATCAGCCAGAGACACCGGTCCCCGCAGCCCTTCCCAATCGTTGATCAAGCGGCCTTTGGAGACATCCCAGACTTTGAGGCCGGCATCTCCATGGATCAGCACCGCTGCGGCGCTGACCGGGTTGCGAGACATGCCGCGCAGCGTCTCGTCCGTGGCTTTCAAACTGGAAAGAACAAGCCCGGTGACGATGTCCCAGGTGGTGAGTGTCCCGTCCTCCGTTCCTGACACGAGGAGGGAACCGTTGAGCGCCCAGGTGCAGCACGAGACGGCGGCACCCGTCCCCGCCAAGGTCATGATCTGGCTGCCGGAGACCGCATCCCATACCTTGAGGCTGCCATCCCATGATCCTGTGACAAAAGCCGTCCCGGAAGGACTCCACGCACAACACGAAATCGTGCCTCGGTGCCCTGTGTAAGCGGTGGCCAGAGCGGTGGAGCCCACAATGGCCTTTGGATTTGGAATCCCCTTCACATGCATCACCTGCTCAAAGCCGGACGATGGGTGTAAACCTTCCGCATTCTCCAGCGAGCCATGCCGCCACTGCAATCCTGCCACGTCGGCTTCGATCAGCTTCGCGTGGGATGCGTCCACGTGGAGAAACAGGGCCTGACGTGCCTCGCAGCCGGTCAGATCGGCGGCGGCGAGATCGACGAACTCGATGCGGGCACGGTTGAGCCGGGAGCCGCGCAGATTGGCACCGCGAAGGTTCAGCGGGCGGTCCTTGGCGTGCCCTTGGACATGCCATTCTTCCAAATCGGCGCCAGCGAGGTTCACGCGGCCCGGATTCGGCTCCGGGTAGCCTTTTTGAATGGCGTGCAGCCAGTATTTGAAGGCGAGCAGGGCGGCAGGAACGCAGTCGCCACCGAGAACCCGGCCCATCGACTCGATGGCCTGCGGAGTGGGCTCCAGAATGAGGATCTGGCCGAGAAACTCGAAGGTTTCGAGCGAGACCAGGGGCAGGTCCCAGGCGGCGGGCGCTTGTTCCCGCAGAGCGCGAACCAGGTGCGCGGCGAGGAAGTACTCCTGCAACGACGTGTGGGCAAAGCGGAAGCTTTTCTCCTCCGTGTCCGGGCGCAGCACAAAGGTGGCGGTGCGCAGGTCCTCCTTCAGCAGGGCGCGGTCCTTGTTCGCGTAAGCGAGTGAGATGGCGGGATTTTGCAGCAGGAAGTCGTCGAACCAGTCCTCCAGGCGATCCACCTCCCACTGCTTCTCTCCGCTGCGCCACAAGGCGGCGGCGAGCGCCTCCATGAGCCGGCGCTTGTGCGCCGCTTCGAGGTGATGCTTCCCGCCGTCGCGGTTCAGCCAGGAGCGGACGACGAGATCGTAAAGCCGCGCGGCATTGACAGTGTCACCACGCAACTGGAGCGCCTCCAGCTCACCTAGATGGCCGCTGATGAGGCTGAGCAGGTAGGGACGCTGGGCGAGGTCGCGCAGGTTGTGGATGGAGGCGATCAGATCGAAGGCGGCATGGCCGTGTTTCTCATCGCCAAGGAAGGAGGTCAGGTAGGCACGAATCTGCGCCTCGTCGAAAGGCAGCAAACAGAAGGCGGGAAACTGGGCATGGTCGATGCCCTCGCGATCCTCGCCCGTGAGCATGGCATTCTGGCTCCAGACATCGCGGAAGTAATGACTGCGGCAGGAGAGGAGCATTTTCCCTCGGGAATGCTCACTCCCTGCCAGCATGGCCTGCGGCAGCGCCGACCACAGCGTGCGGATGAACTGCCGCGCACGATCTTGCGTGTGGTGGACGATCTTTTCGTCCAGACCGTCGAAGAGAATAAGCGCGCCGTCTTCCCGCACGAGACGCAGCAGATCGGCGGCGGTGACGTTGCGATCTGCGACACGCCATGAACGCTGGATCACGCTGGCGAGCAGTTCCTCGATGGTCGGCACGGCATCCGGCCGGTCGCCGATGTAGTCGCGCAGGTCGATGTAGATGGGCAGCGGGAATTTGCGTGGCTGCTTGCGCCGCTTTTCCAGGAGCTGACGTGTGAACTGCTTCAGCGTGGTGGTCTTCCCGATGCCCACCTCGCCCAGGAGTGCGAAAAACGGCTGCCCGTCTGCGCGCACGGCCCAGGCTTCAAGTTCTTCCAGCGCATCACGTGCCTCGCCAGGCGGTGCCTTCGCAGGATCGAGCGATTCACGGGCCGCCAGATGATGCGGGAAGCCTTTGGTGCGCTGGAAATGCCGCGTCTCCTCCGGCCGAGGCATCCAATCCAGGGCATCTTCGACAGAGAGGCCTCGTGGAGCGTCCGATTCGGTGCCGTCCGGTGTTTCAGCGGTGCGAGAGCCGGTTGGTGGGGCGAACCAGGCGTCGAGACGCTTCTCCATTTCCTCGTGCAGATGCCGTGCGAACTCGGTTTTCTCCGCCGCCTGACGCATCTGGTCGAAGCTGCGCCCGCGCAGGAAGAAGATCTGGTTTTCCTTCAAGCCCTTCAGGTCGTGGCGAGAGAAACTGACCGGCACCAGGCCCACGGGAACAACAGGTTTGCCGGTCGGGGCGCTGAGGAAAGGCGGAAGCTCGTTTTCTCCGATGTAGTCGCTGCCCAGGAAGTCCGGACTGACCATGAAAAGGCCAAAATCACATTCAGCGATGGCCCGCTGGATCCGCTCATGCCATTTCTCTCCCACCATGATCTCGCGATCGATCCAGAGTTCGAGCTGGTAGCGCCGGGACGGGCCGAACTGGGAACGCAGGGCGCTGACCAAGGTCTCCGCCAGCCCCTTGTTCTCATGGGCGTAGGATATGAAGAAGCGGACCACCCGCTTGCCGGCAGCGAGGGCGCTTCCGGTGGTCGCGATGCCTTTGGATGAAATCAGCGGCTTTCCGGCGATGTCGGAGGTCGCCTGCTCAGAAAACCGGGTGGCACGGAGCACGGCGGCGTCGGGGCCGGTGAACCAAACGAAACGCTGGCTGGGCGGGCTCTTCTTTTTGGTATCAACATGGAAGCGGAGACCGAGAACGGCTTTTCCTTGCCCTTTGTCGCCGTCGGCCGCGTCATTGAGGCGTTTGCGGAGCCGGGTGAGGTTCGCCAGTGCCGTCGGTGTGTCGTCGTCGGGGAAAAGGGCCGCGAGGCAGTCCGAAAGCCGGGTGTTGGCCGTCTGGGAGAGGTCCAGGAGCCGCTTCAGCCGTTCCCGGTCAGACTTTCCCAGCTCTTCCAGCCACGGTTTCACCGCCTCCCGGAGGGAATCGCCGCTCAATTTCAGATCTGCGTTCATTTTGGCTGATGTGGGAGGCTAAGTGGTCATTTGGCAACATTTTTGGAGGATTTGAGGTTTGTTTTTGATTTTAAGGAGAGCCGAAGGGGCGCAAAAAAGGCGGTTTGCTTCACGCAAACCGCCTGTTTTGAATGATTTCGGAGGCTCAGCCTGCTTCGGCCACCTTCTCGCCAGCGAGCTTGGCGGCTCGTTCGGCGAGTTCGATGTGGAATTGCTCGGGCGTGGGCGCCTCGCCCGTGGTGCGGGTGCGGGAGAACCAGTCGGCGAAGATTTCACCCTCGTTGCGGCCAGCTTTGAACTCCTCAAGGATGGCCCGCACCTTGACCGGGATTTCGTCACCGGTGAGGGATTTGAACTCAAGCCCAGCGAGGCGGTCGCCACGGATGCTGCCGCCGACAAACATGGCGTATTTGTTCGGCGCACGGCCGACGAAGCCGAAATCGGCGTTGTAGGGACGGCCGCAGCCGTTCGGGCAGCCGGTCATGCGGAACAGGATCGGTTCGTCGGCGAGGCCGAGTTGACGCAGTGACTCGTCGATCTTGTCCATGAAGCCGGGCAGCACACGCTCGGACTCGCTCAAGGCGAGACCACAGGTGGGCAGGGCCACGCAGGCATGAGCCACTTTCCGCGCACGGGTGAAGCCGGCTTCATCCGCGTGGACGACGCCGTGTTTCGCCAGGATGGCGTCCACCGCGGCTTTTTGCTCCGGTTTGACCTCCGCGATGATCAGATTGGTGTTCGGCGTGACGATGAACGGCAGATCGAGCGTGCGGGCGATCTCGGCAAAGCAACTGCGGTATTGCGGCCCGTTCTCACGATCGACGATGCGGCCCATGCTGACGTGGACGCAGCAGTAGAGCTTGCCATCGCCCTGCTCGTGCCAGCCGAGATTGTCCTCGACGGTGTCGAAATGGAGCTCCTTCGGCGGAAGCGTCTCAATGCCGGGCAGGCGGCGGACGACTTCGGCACGGAAGCCGTCGAGGCCCATGCTCTGCACGGTGTACTTGAGGCGGGCGTTCTTGCGTTCGGTGCGGTTGCCGTGGTCGCGCTGGGTGGTGACGACCGCCTCCACCGCATCGACGACGTTGGCACGCTTCGCATACAGCAGCGGCTGGCCGAGGAAGGGGCGTGTGGTGAGCTGGCCGTGGCTCATGCCAAAGCCACCGCCGACGGTGATGGTGTAGCCTTCGACCTCGCCATTCACGACGTGCGGCACGAGGCCCACATCCTGGGAGAAAACGTCCACGTCATTGCAGGGCTGGATGGCGACACCGATCTTGAATTTGCGCGGCAGATAGACCTTGCCGTAGATCGGGTCATCGCCTTCGGGCGCCTTCGTGGCTTCACGGACGGCCGGATTGACCTCGGGGTCCTTGATCCAGTCCGGCTCGAGTTTTTCACCGTCGAGCCAGATGTCGGCATAAGCCTGGCTGCGCCAGAGGAAGCGCTGGCTGATCTCTTCCGTGAGCTTCTGCGTGTCGGCATGAACGGCATCCTTGACCGGAGCGGCCGGGCCCATGGTGTTGCGAACCACGTCACCGCAGGCGCCCATGGTGCTGAGACCGCTGTGGCAGACATTGTGAATGACCTCCTTCAGGCCGCCTTTGAGGACGCCGTGGAGCTGGATGCCCTGGCGGTTGGTGAGGCGGACATTTCCAAAGGCCTTGGTGCACAGGTCATCGTGAATGAGCCACTGCTTTGCCGTGACACGGCCGCCGGGCATCTTGCTGCGGATCATGAAGCTCCACGCCTTGTCCTTCTTCTCTTTCGAGAGCTGGGCGCGAAGGTCGCGGTTGTCCTGCTGGTAGGAGCCGTGGTGTTTGAGCAAGACATTCGACTCGTCCGAGATGTGGGAAAGTGCGGGGTCGGCGAATTCTTCCGCGATCTGACCGCGCAGACCGTGGGATTCGAGTTTGATGTCTTCGACAGAGGCTTTGGACATAGAAGGGGTGGATTTGAGGGCGGGGAGACTCCACCAGAATGCCATGAAAGCAAGCGATGACAACTTGTATTACCTCAATAGCCTATCGGTTTTATATGGAAACCAGTGTGGCACCGGCTTTGCTGTCTTCCTGCCAAGGTGTGGCATCACAACAAACGCCGACGTGACAAAAGAGACTTTCAAGGCTTAGACTCTCATCTGTGAATCGAGACCGCATCACCGCTGCCAATCCAATGCTGGGCGCCCTGCTGGCGGTGGTCCTGCTGCCATGCTGTGTCAAGCAGGGGGACTACGAGATTCTTCAGACGGAAAATCAGCAGCTCCAGGCGCGGATCGACCAATTGAACCGGGAACTCCAGCAAAAGCAGGCGGAACTGGGCGCCACCCAAAGACAACTGCTGCAAACCCACGAGACACAGGCGGAACTGCAAAAGACCCGCGGCCTGCTGATCGAGGCGCAGGCTGAGATCGAGGCGCTGCGGACGGAGTTCGCGAAGTTCCGCACCCAGCGCCGCAATGCGATGATCGGGAAGAAGTATCCGGTGCTCAACCTGGCCAACGGCAAGGTGCTGCACGAGGCACAGATCACCACGATCAGCGCCGATGAGATCTCGATCCGCCATGACTCCGGCTTCCTCAAAGTCGCGATGGCGGACACCAACGAAGATCTGCGCTGGGAGGCATGTTACGATCCCCAGGAGGCCAAAGACGCCGCCCGGGCGAAGCTGCTCGCGGAGGCGCGGGCGCTCGAGATCAACCGCGGCGCGCCCGCTCCCCCTGCGGCACCAGTGCTCAGCATGGCCAACGCCTCGCTCAACGCCGCGACCGTTCTGCGGAGCCAGCTCGCTGCGCAGCGCAAGCAGTTGAACGACGCCTACCAGGCCCTCCGCTCGAAGAACCCGGCCGCGTTTCGTGGTGTGGAGTGGAGCCCCTCGTCACCGGAGGCCAGTCCGCTGCTCAACACACTCTCCGGCAGCCGGGCCGTGCTCGGACTCAGCCGCCTGCAAGAAATGCGGGATGCCATCATCGCCACTTTGCGCCGCTTGCGGGATGTGGACCCCTCCGCACGCTGATTCCGTCGAATTCGCAAAATAAGCTAGGCAAACGACAGATTTGATCGTTCCATGCGCTGCCATCCAATGAAATATCGCACCCTCCTTGCTCTCGCCTTCACTGTCGGCACGGCCTCCGCAGTCGATTACAAAACCCAGGTCGCTCCCATTTTCCGCCAGAAGTGCTTCGCCTGTCACAGCGTGACTCAGAAGGTGAAAGGGAAGGTGGCCCTCGATGATGCCAAGCTGCCGGAGCAGATCGGCGCGGGCAAGAACATCATTCCTGGCGAGGCGATGAAGAGCACCATGTTCATCAACTGCACGCTTCCGGATGATGACGCGGACGTGATGCCGCCCGATGGCAAGAACCGTCTCACGGCCGCCGAGCTCGACGTCTTGAAGGCATGGATCACCGAAGGGGCCAGCCTCACCGCCGGCGGTGCCGCCCCGGCCCCGGCTCCTGCCGCAGCCACCACGGTCGGTGCTCCAGGCGATGGCCCGCTCATGAAATGGACCAACACCGAAGGCAAAACCATCGAGGCACACTTCATGGGCCTCGATGGAGGTGGCGTCCTGCTGAAAATCCCTTCGACAGGCGTCACGCACATCTTCCCGCTCGACAAGCTGTCCGCTGAAAGCCAGACGCAGGCGAAGTCGGCCACGAAGTAGTCATGAAACTCGCTCTTTGCTCGGCGGCTGCCTGCACTCTGCTGCTCTCCAGCACCGCAGCAGCCGCTGAGATGCGTTTTTGGACGAACACCAGCGGCCAGCTCATCGAGGCCGAGATGATCGGGGTGAATGTTCCAAAACGTGCCGTCAAAGTCCGCCTCAAGGACGGCAAGGAGTTCGAGATCGCCATCGACAGTCTCAGCACGCCCGACAGGGCCTACGCCAAGGAGCACTGGGCGGCGTTGCAAACTGCGCCAGCCACTCCAGAGACGGCCACGGGCGGCATTTCCGATGCGGTCCGCAACGGCCTGCCACCTCGTTATCGCACGCGAGTCAGTTCCGACGCACGCCTCAAATCAATCCTCGAAGGCGGTGGCACGGAAGAGATGGAGGCCGCCGTGTTGCGCTCGCTGGCGGGCTTCAAAACCAGCCAGAATCCAGACGGCTCCTGGGCACGCGCCAACAAAGGCGCGATGACCGGCTTTGTGATCCAGTGCTATCTCGGTCATGGCGAGACTCCGGAGTCGCCTGAGTTCGGAGACGCCATCACGAAGGGACTGCTCTACCTCATCAACCTCGCCAGCCAGAATCCCCACGGCCTCCTGACGGAAAACTGGATGGGCAACAAAGGCGGCGCGGGCACCTACGAGCATGCCATCGCCACCGTGGCCGTCGGTGAGGCCTGCGTGCTGGCAGGTGCCAAGAGCCTGCCAGGATTGCGGGAGGCTTTTCAAAAGGCCGTTGAGGTCATCATCAGCCAGCAGACGAAGCGTGGCTCCTGGACCTATGGCGGAGACGCCATCGTGTACAATCCCGGCAGTGGCGCGGATCTCTCCCTCGCGAACTGGCACTTTCAGGCGCTCAAGGTCGCCAAAGAAAGCAATCTGCAGTTCGCCGGACTCGACGCCTGCATCAAACGGGCGGTGAACTACCTGGACTCGATGCAGACCCGGGACGGCGGCTTCGGCGGAACGACCCGGGATGCGCACTACAACCAGTGGAGCCTCAGCGGTGGCGCCACGGCGGGTCATTTGATGCTCAGCGGTCAAAACACCCCTGCTGCCGCCAAGGGCATCAAATTCATCGACGGCTTCCTCAAGGCCGAGCCGCCCGATTGGAACGCCAACTGCAACCTCTATTGCTGGTATGGCTACGGCAATGCCCTTTCGCTCGATGGTGGCGCACCTTGGAAAGAGTTCACCCGCACCGTCATGCCACAGATCGTCGCAGCTCAGGAACCCACGGGCGGCTTCAAACGTGGCCGCCCGAACTGGCCTGCGGCCGATGCCGCCGACACCACCTACCGTCAGGCGCTGTGCACCCTGATTCTTGAGACGTTTTATCGTTGATCCGCGGCAGGTTTCAAAACGAACACCGTCTCCGCCATCCGCTCCCCGTTGATCTGGAGTTCGACGCGATGCCTGCCAGCATGATGTTTGCGCGTGGTGAAATCGCGGATGACCTGCGCCTTGGCGAGATCGAGCGTCGCTTTCGCCGGAAGATCGGCCTCCGTCCACTTGAAGACCTTCTCCGCGCTCACGCCACGCGCTTTCACGTAATGCACGACGTAGTCGATCACGAGCCGCTGCGTGCGTGTGGAGGTGGACGTGATGGTGGCCGAAAGCGTCAGCCGTTCACCGAGCGCGAGTCGTGGTGGTGACGCAGCCAGGGTCGCTGCCACCTCCGCCTTCTTGCCAAAACCAAAGAGTTTCAGCGCCCGGGGATGCCCGCGCTTGATCAGCGTGCGGCACGCATGCCTGGCGATCCAGGCAGAGTGCGCCTGATCGAGATCCCACGCCTCCAGACGCTGCAGAACGAACTCCGGATGATCCTTCGTGATGTCGTTGAGGTGATTCGCCACCGAACGGCGCACGAAGAGCGATCCGTCATCCTTCAACGCCTCCAGAATCGTCCACGTCGGCAAAGGGTCGCGCACCAGCGAGCTCAAACGCATGCCCCACGGCAGCCGCGGGCGTGAGCCTTCGCTGGCGAGCCGGCGCACCTTCTCATCCGCGTGCGCGGCCCACGTCTGCATGATCCTCAGCGCACGTTTCTGATCCGCCACGATGAACGGCCTCACGGCGAACTCCGAGGAGCCAAAAACAGTGAAAAACCGCAGCGCCTCCATTGAGAAGTCAAAATCGTCCAGGCCGAAGTTTGCCACGAAATCGCCGAGGAAAACCGCCACGAACTCATGGCCGAGTCTTGGGGCCAGCTTTTGCAACACGCGCACCTTTTGCTGGAATGTGCCCGGCAGTGCCTCGTTCACCGCCAGCGCACACTGGTTCAGCCGCTGCATCAACGAACGCCCCGCCAGGCCGTCCAAAGTCAGTTTGAGAAACGTCTTCTCATCAAACCTCGGCGAGATCGCGCCCAGTTCCCGCGCGATGGACCGGTGCCGGGCTTCATTGAACCATTCTTTGAGCTGGGCGGGAGGATCGGCTTCGGAGGGCATGCGGATGGCGCTCCTTTCGGCGTCGTCCGGCCCGCTTGCAACCTCTCCGCGAGGCAGTGGGCCGCCCGTCGGCGGCATCACTCGTCGCCATAGTTGAAAGGATCACTGTACTTGGCGTCGGCGGCCAGGGATGGATCGGTCAGCGTCTTCATGAAGGCCACCAGCGCGGCCTTCTGGGCGGTCGTGAGATTCAAACGACGCGGCTGGCCGGCGTTTGGGCTCCCTGGAGGATTGCGCAGAGGCGGGGAGAGGTTCGGATGCGCCACCACACCCGAATTGTAGTGCTCCACCACCTGCTCCAGCGTCTCAAACCGGCCGTCGTGCATGTAGGGCGCGGTCAGCTCGATGTTGCGCAGCGACGGCACCTTGAAGAGCCCCTCATCCTGCGTGCGCCCGCTGATCTCACCGATGCCTTTGTCGATGTAGGGATTCTCCAGGCCGTTGTTGTTGGCCGGGCCGCCGCCGGGGACGAAGTTGTCCGTGCCGTGGCACGCGGCACATCCGCCCTGAGGTCCAAAGAAGACCTGCCGGCCCTGGTTCTCCTCGGTGGTGAGGTTGGAGAACGGCGGTGTGGCCGTCACTCCGGCGTCGTATTTCGAGTGGGTCGAAATGATCGACCGCACAAACTGCGCGAGCGCCTGGGAGATGCGCGCGGAGGTGACCTCCGGAGTGCCGAAGACCTCACTGAACAAATCCGTGTAAAAAGGCTCCGCGCCGAGCCTTGCCTCCAAAGCGGTCAGCGTCATTCCCATCTCGACGGCGTTTTGAATCGGCTGTAGCACCTGGTCCTCCAGGGTGGCCGCGCGTTCGTCCCAGAAGAAGGCGCGCCGCTGATACCAGCGCGCGTTTGAGAGGCCCATCGAATTGCGACCGGTGAGCCCTCCCTCAAACCCCACACTGAACTGCCGCGGATCGGAAAATCCGTGCTCCTGCTGATGGCACGAGGAACACGAGACCGTCTGGTTGAGCGAGAGCCGTTTGTCATAGAACAGCACCCGGCCCAGTTTGGCTCCGAGGTCGGACGTCGCGTTGTTCGCCGGCATGTTGTCCTGCGCCAGGATGGGATTCACGGCAAAGGACGCCGGCAGCACCGGGTTTGCGTAGTTGTCCGGAGTTGCGGGGAGCAGCAGGGCATCGGCCGTTGTGCTGGAAAGGCTGGTTTGCAGGGCGTTTGAATACGCCATGCGGTAAAACAGCATGGCGCTCGATGGCGCATGCGTGACGAGCTGGCTGAGCCGGCCGTTGTGCACCTTGAACGTCTGCACGTCGGACCAGCTCGTGAGATTCGGGGAGCTCTGCAGCGTCCAGACGTGATCGCCGGGATCCGCGATGCTCACCAGCGAGCTGTTCGCGAGTGAACCTGAGGCGAGATGCACGGCGGTGCCGTCCGGAAGCTGCGCCCGGCACAGGGTGGCGGCGGTGGCCGCCGCCAGGAGGAGTGAACGTGTTTTCATGGGAGGAGTGTTCTGTGCAACAAAGCCCCTCTCGCATGAAGCCACGCCGCAGATCCAGATGAATAAACTGTAATCTTCGCGCCACGGCCCGCGGCACGACCTTCGCTTGCACCTTGGCGACGCCTCGTTCAAATCCGCCGCCATGCCCGCGACCTCGCAGCGCCTTCACACCTTCACCGAATCCGTCATCCGCGCGATGACACGTCTCTCGAACCAGCATGGCGCGATCAATCTCTCGCAGGGCTTCCCCGATTTCGATCCGCCGGAGGAGCTGCTCGCGGCGTTGGAGCGGGCGACACGCGGCCCGTTTCATCAATACGCCGTTACCTGGGGTGCGCCGCGTTTCCGGCAGGCGCTGGCGAAGAAGATCACGCACTTCTCCGGCACGCCGGTCGATCCGGATCAGAACCTCGTCGTCACCTGCGGCAGCACGGAGGCGATGATGTGCGCCATGATGACCTGCTGCGAGCCGGGCGACAAAGTCATCGTCTTCTCGCCCTTCTACGAGAACTACGGCGCGGACGCCATTCTCTCCGGCGCCCAGCCGATCTACGTGCCGCTGCACCCGCCGCAGTTCGGCTTCGATCCCGATGAACTCGCCCATGCTTTTGCCCAAGGAGCGAAGGCCATCATCGTCTGCAATCCCTCGAATCCCACCGGCAAGGTCTTCACACGCGCCGAACTCCAGTTGATCCTCGATCTCGCGGAAAAACACGACGCCTTCGTCATCACTGACGAGCCTTACGAGCACATCGTCTATGCGCCGCATGAGCATGTCTATATGCACGCGCTGCCGGGAGCTGCGGAGCGCGTGATCGTGTGCAATTCGCTCTCCAAGACCTACTCCATCACCGGCTGGCGTCTCGGTTACGTGCAGGCCGCGCCGCACATCATCGCGCAGGCGCGCAAGGTGCATGACTTCCTCACCGTCGGCGCCGCCGCGCCGTTGCAGGAGGCCGCGATCGCCGGACTGGAACTGCCGGACAGTTACTACCACGGCCTGCGCGATCTCTACACGCGCAAGCGCGATGTCTTCCTCGCTCACCTCCGCGCCACCGGCCTGCCCTTCACCGAGCCGCACGGCGCGTATTACGTGCTCATGGACATCTCCTCCCTCGGCTTCGCCACCGACACCGAGGCCGCCGAATGGTTCGTGCGCGAGATCGGCGTCGCCGGCGTCCCCGGCTCCAGCTTCTTCCGCGAACCCGAACACCGCTTCATCCGCTTCCACTTCGCGAAGAAAGAAGAGACACTGGACGCGGCGGGGGTGAAATTGGAGAGGTTGAAGCAGGGGCGGTGAGCCGAGAGCAGCTTTGGGCGTCCTACGTTCGCGTGTTTTCAGCCGGCCAAATTCGCGCCCTTGATCTCACCGTTTTCGTCGATCCGGACTTCAATTGAATGACCCAAAAACAACCCGCCGTCCTCAAACCAACAACCCGCAGAGCCGGATTTGCTGACAACTATGCTCTGAAGTTTAATCCTCTTCAGAAATTGTGCTGCGCTCAGTTTGCCAATGCTCTCCCAACAATCGTTGTAGGTGTCGTGAAGGGCGCTTCGAATGGCTTCGCGAATTTCCGGCATTCTTGCTTCGAGTGATGTCACGATTTCCTTCGCCTTTGCTCCATCGTAGCGCTCACCATTTCGCGAAATACAGACCTTGTAAGTAGAGAAGAGTCCGTTTCTGCGTTTGCACTCAAGCCAGTTCACCGAACGATCGAGTTTCATCCTGCCGAAGAACGGATCATTTACAGAAAACGGCTTCTTCAACGCCTCTGATTGCTCGCTCAGTTCTTTATTTTGCGCCTTCGTTTCAAGGACTGATTCCAAAAGTCCCTGAGGCGTGTCCCACTCGGGACATGACTCTGAGAATTTGGCGGAAACTCGAATTACCTCATAGGATGCCATCGAATCCATGAGTTCGCGAAGCTCGTCATTCGAAATCCCTTCTTTTATCAGGCGTATCGTCTGATGCTTCAATTCGCCATCATTGCTTCTCCACGGATTGAGGCACATGGAAAAAGTCCAACGGTCACTGTTCCCTCCACCGGAGCCGCTGAGTCCACCTGGATAGATCACGCCAGAGATTTCTGAGGTAGGTTGCGCCTTCAAGTGCTCTCGCAAGGCTTCCTGCCTTCTCACAAGAGATGCTAGAATGTCTTCGATCGTTTCGTCGCTGGCCATTTTCAGAAAGAGCTGGTTGATGAAAAAACAGTGAAATAGAATACGGCGATGATCGCTACAAGTTCGCCGCATACGCCTGCAGCTCGCGGTATTCCGCCAGGATGCGTTTCACGGCGGCGACGGTCGCTTTGACCTGCGCATCCATCGGCGCGAGCGCGGGTGTTTCGAAGACGATCTCCAGCGCATGCGGCCGCTGCTCCGGCGGGGCGCTGAGAATGCCGAGGTAGCCTTCCTTGATGATGCCGCGTGAGGCGGGGAAGCCGTCGATGACCGGTGCTTCGTTGCGCGGCAGGAATTCGATCGATGCTTGCAGCGCGGGCTCCAGCAGGTGCTCGCTGAGCAGCGCCCCTCTGACGAAGCCGTAGCAGCCGTCGGAGGTGTCGTCGGAGTGCAGGGAGACGATGCCGTCGTAGTGCTCGCGGCGCAGTTCGCCCTCCAGATAGATGATTTCGGGCTCGGTGGAGCCGCGCCAGAACTCGCGGTTCAGATCGAGTCCGCTGTGGCTGTGCCGCGTGCCGAGGGCGAGGCCGGTGGGATTGCACACGGGGTAGAAATGCAGCTCGTAGTCATGCAGCGCCTCCGGCTCCTCCGCCGCCCAGCGGATGAGCTCCTGCGTGGCGAGCGTGCCCGCCTCCTCATCGCCATGAATGCCGGCAAAGAGGCCGATCTTCATGCCATGCCCGGATCGCAGCGGCGTGCTGACGATCTTCGGGATGAAGGTGTCGGGCTCGGTGGTCGGGGTTTCAGGCATGCGGTGAAATCAGAGGGAGTCGTTGTGAATCGTCCCGATCCCTCGTTCTGGCGAACGAGCCTGCCGAGCGCTGTGTAGGCGCATTCGCCAGAATGCGGGGGAGATTTGCAACGGCCTCAGAAATCACCTTTTCCCGGCGCTGGCAAGGAACGACTCGTCGCAGCCATTCAGATCCGCCGCAGCCTGAAGGGCTGCCGTATTATAGCCCAGGGATGAGCGAGGCTTGGCGAGCGATTCCCTGGGTCAATGGACAAGCGCAATGGGAAGCAAAGCGAGTGTGTCAACGGAGCTCAGAAGCCGCCAGCAGCGTCTGGGAACAGTGCTGCTAGCTGCCTGTGCGTGCCTGCGCAGTTTTGGGTTTGCACGGTTGGTGCTGTGCACGAGGACCCAGGGAATCGCTCGTGCCTCGTTGCCTCGCTTCGCTCGCCCTTCGGGCAGCCTGAGGCTGGCTATCTTCGCTGCGCTTCGGTTCATCCCTGGGCTGTATTCCGGAAGCCCTTCAGGCTTCCTCAAGGTGGACGGGAACAATAGCGAGGCGACACCTGTTGAAGCACATTCCGCACACTCGATTTCATAGCGGAGAGGCAGAGGTCGCGGACTTTTAGATCAAAATGAATCTCTGCAACCTCTGCTCCTTTGCCCCTCTGCGGTAAACAGGTTCCACCACGTGCACCTCACGAGCACAAAACTTTGATGGAAAAGCCGCAGTGGCCCACGTTTGTTCACGCTCTGTCCTTCCGACCATGAAACTCACGACCCTGACCACCCTCCTGGCCGCGCTGGCGCTCACCGCCCGCGCTGAATTGAAACTCCCCGCCATCATCGGCGACAACATGGTGTTGCAGCAGCAGCTCGCGAACCCGATCTGGGGCTGGGACACGCCTGGCACCGACGTGACCGTGAAGTTCTCCGGACAGACAAAGACCGCGAAGGCCGGTGCCGATGGCAAGTGGACGGTGAAACTCGATCCCGTGCCTGCCAACGCGAAGCCCGCGACGATTTCCATCCAGGGCAGCAGCGCGAAGGAACTCAAAAACGTGCTCGTCGGAGAGGTGTGGATCTGCTCCGGCCAGTCGAACATGCAGTGGAACGTCGGCTCCTCATGGGACGCCGATCTGGAGATCGCCACCGCGAAGTATCCGAACATCCGCCTCATCTCCGTGCCGCAGGTTGGCACGCAGGAGCCGCAGAAGGACTTCAACGGCGCGTGGAAGGAGTGCTCGCCAGAAACCGTCGGCGGTTTCAGCGCTGTCGGCTTCTTCTACGGCCGCGTGCTGCACAAGATGCTCGACGTGCCCGTGGGCCTCATCAACAACGCCTGGGGTGGCAGCGCCGCGGAAGCCTGGGTGCGCCGCGATCTGCTGGAGAAAGATCCACGCTTCACGCTGCTCATGGACAACGCCAGGAAGAACGAGGCTTTCCTCACCTCCGACGCCGCCAAGAAGAAATACGAGACCGACCTCGCCGCCTGGAAAAAGCAGGCCGATGAAGCCAAGGCCGCCGGGAAACCCTTCACCGCACGCGCTCCGCAGGCGCCCGATGGCTGGCTGCGTGGCAACGCCCGCCCCGGCAACATCTACAACGGCGTCCTCCTGCCCACGATCGGTTACGGCATCAAAGGCGCGATCTGGTATCAGGGCGAAAGCAACGCCGGCCGCGCCTACGAATACGCCAGCCTCTTCCCCTTCATGATCCAGGACTGGCGTACCGAATGGAAGCAGGGCGATTTCCCCTTCTACTGGGTGCAGCTCGCCGACTTCATGGCCGAAAAAACCGACGCTGAGCAGGCCACCGCCAGCCAGTGGGCCGAACTGCGTGAAAGCCAGACCAAGACACAGAACGCCATCAAGAACGGCGGCCAGGCCGTCATCATCGACCTCGGCGAGGCGAACGACATCCATCCGAAGAACAAGCGCGATGTGGCCGAACGTCTCGCCCGCTGGGCGCTGGTGAAGGACTACGGCTTGAAGCTGCCGTATAGGAGCCCCGAGTTCAAATCCGCCGAGTTCAGCCAAGGCAAGGCCATCGTCACACTCGACACCTTCGGCAGCACCCTGCGCACCGTCGATGTCAGCGAGGTGAAGGGCTTCGTCGTTTGCGGCGAGGACAAAAAGTGGACCTGGGCCGAAGCGAAGATCATCGGCAAGGACAAGCTCGAAGTCAGCGCCAAGGGCGTCGCCAAACCCGTCGCCGTCCGCTATGCGTGGTCGGACAATCCCGTCTGCAACCTCTTCAGCGTGGACGGCCTCCCCGTCACCCCGTTCCGCAGCGACGACTTCGAGATGCTCACCAAGCCGAAGCAGTAAGGGACGGCGGCACCAAGTTCAAAAATTCAAAGGCACGACCGCGAGGTCGTGCCTTTTCTGTAACCGGGGCATTCCTGCCCCGGCATGGCCCGGGTACGAGAGCGTGCAAACAGCCCCATGTTGAAAATTCAACATGCGGACTTGACGACTGTCCCTTGGTGTTGAAAAATCAACACCCATGTGGGACGACAAGCATTCCAATGAGTTCAGCCGGCGAGAGCGGCAGGTGATCGAGATCGTGATGAAGCACGGGCGGGTCTCCGCGCGTGAGATCGAGGAGGAACTGCCGGACGCGCCGACTTACTCGGCCGTGCGGTCCATCCTGCGGCTGCTGGTGGAGCGCGGGCTGTTGAACAAAGTGCAGGAGAACGGGCGCGACTGGTTCTCACTGCCAGTCTCGCCGAAGAAGGCACGCGTGAGCGCCTTGCAGAGCTTTGTGGGGCGGTTTTTCGAGAATTCCGCCGGAGAAGCCGCGCTTGCGCTGCTGGGACAGAAAAACGTGAAGCTGTCCAAAGACGAAGCGGACAAACTGATTCAACTCATTGAGGAGGCACGCGCCCATGAATGATCTTGTGGAAAGCTTTCTGCGGATTCTGACACTCAATCCGAATCTGGCGCTGCTGCTGACCGCTTTTCTCACGAGCACGGCGGTGGTGTGCGTCGCATGGGTGATCGCTTTGCCTTTGCAGCGACACTCTGCGCACGCCCGCAGCCTGGTGTGGCGGATCACCATGGTGCTGCTGCTCGCAGTGGCGGCGTGGCGCCTGATGCCGAAAAGCACGCCGCCTGTGGCCGTCGTCGAGTGGCGCGTGACGCTCCCGGCCGCTCCTGTCGAGGTGATTCCCGCCATGTCGAAGATGCCGGCCATGATCCTGGCGGAGGAAACGTGGTGGCAGCAAGGCCTGGCGCTTGTGGAGGACACCGGAGCCAAAGTGTGGCTCGGCGTTGCGGTCGTGCTGCTGTTCTGGCGTGTGGTCTCAGCATACGCGGGCTTGATCTGGCTTGGAAAACACAGCAAGCCATCGCCGGAGTCCGTGAAGCGCCTGCTGAACGAAATGAACGGGCCCTGTCGCCTTTCCAGCCGTGTGGCGGAGCGTTTGCATTCACCGATGCTCACGGCCTGGCTCAAGCCGGTGATCTGGCTGCCACTGGAAGCACTGGCCTGGGATGAGAAGCGGCTGAATGCGGTGCTGCGGCATGAAGTGGCTCATTGGCGTCGCGCGGACGTCCCCTGGCACTGGCTGGCGCAGATCACCGTGTGCCTTTGGTGGTGGCAGCCGCTGGCGTGGCATGCCTGGCGGAGGCTGCGCACCGAGACCGAGCATGCGGCCGATGATGCCGCCGTGCTGGCGGGCGGAGACGCACACGACTATGCGCGCATGCTGGTGGAGATCGCCGCCGGTCTGCCAACGCGTCTTCAAAACGTGGCAGGCCTGGCGATGTTCGGAGGGGAGCCGGTGCGGCAGCGTGTGCGCGAACTGATGAAACACAACCGCTGGCGCGGGCGGGTCGGTGTCGGCGCGTTGAGCCTGATCGCGATCCTGGCGGTGATTCTGAGCGTGCTGGCGACGACGAAGATGGAGTTCACCCAGAAAAAGCCGATATATCAAAGCGTGGCGAAGCTGGTGGCGGGCGGACTCAACACAACGGCAGCCGCCAGTTGGAGGGAGCAGAACCAGGACTTCTACGGCACAATCATCGAGACCATCGAATCAGCCGAGATGAAACGCCGGGCGCTGGAGCGCGTGAAGGCATTGAATCCGAATCTGAACAACCATGATGTGGAAATCATGGCCTCGCAGCACAAGGCTTCAGCCATTTTCAGCATCCAGGCACGCTGCGAGGACGGCAAATATGCGAGGGTGTTTCTGGACGCGCTGCTGGATGAGTTCATTGCCTTCCGGCAGTCGATCCGCGAACAAGCAGGCGGCAAAGTTCTGAACACCTTTCTTCAAGAGATAGTGAAAAAGCAGAAGGTCATGGACGAAAAGACCGCGGCGCTCGCAGCCTTCCAGAAAGAGAACAATGTCGTGATGCTTGCGAATGCCAACAATGAGACCGCCACACGGCTTTACGCATTGAGGAAGCAGCGAGACGAGCAGCGCACAGAGGCAGCGGGGATGAAGCTGGCGTTGGATGACATTTCTGCCGCCTTGGCAGCGAGGAAGCGGGAATCGCGTCCCGGAAGCGATTTTATCCCAACGGACGCCGAGGCCAGCTACCTCAAAACCAAGAACGAGCTGTTTGTTTTCGACAATGATCGAAAGTTCCTGCTGCAAACCCGCAAGCCTGATCATGTGGAGGTGCTGGCGCTGGATGAGAAGATCGCCAAGGCAAAGTTCTTGCTGCAAGCTTTGGCCGAGACATCACGAAGGAGCTGCAACAGCGATATGAAGGCGTGCCACGTCTGATCGCCGCCTTGGATGAACAATGTGCCGAGATTGAAAAAGAAGCTCTCAGGCAGGGAAGCAAACTGGCCGAGCACGAGCGACTCAAGTCGGAAGCGCAAATCGCCAAGGAAGCCTATCAAAAGCTGTTTGAGCGTGGGGAGGATCTGGTACGTAAAAGCATCCCCCGGATGGATTATGTGGCGATCCAGGAACGCGCCTCACCCGCCACGGAGGTCGTGCAAAGCGGACTGATTCCGGTGTGGCGGATATGGACGGCAGAATCGAAGTCTTAACTCGGTTGATGCTGAGCGGGCCAGGAATGGCCCGGACACCTATTTCTTCGCCTTGCCCTTCTTTTTCTTCGCGGGCGGTTCTCCAGCATCTTCAAAGGCGGGCTTGCTGCCGGTCAGATCGGCGAGAAGACGCGCGGTGTAGCCGGCGAAGCGGCCGTCGGGTGATTCGCCTTTGGCGGGGAGCTTTTTGAGCTCTTCGGCGATGGCTTTCGCTTTGTCGCCGAGATCGCCGATGGCGTTGAGGGCGCTCATCGTGGTGAAAACGTCGTGCTGGCTCCAGTTCGCGAGGTTCACGAGCTTTGGCAAAGCGGCGGCGCGATCGGCATCGCTGCCGTATTTGGCCAGCGACCAGTTGGCGACGACTTGCACGTAGGTCGAGCTGTCGGAGGCGGCTTTCAGCATCTCGTCGTGCGCGGCAGCGAGTCCGTCCTTGCCGCGCATGAGCACGCCGATCGTGCTCCAGTAGCGAATCGCGTTGTCGGAGTCTCCAAATCCGGCCTTGAGGTCGCCCATGGCATCCATCTTGAGCGACGAGGCGGTTCCGGCGGCCTTCAGAATGCGCGCGGCAGGATAAAGCTTGTCATCGTGGCCCATGTCGTAGGGCGTGGTGCCTTCGGAGCGCTGATGCATCTCACCTTCGGGCAGCAGACCGACGTCGCGGATGGTCAGCGCCAGGTTTTCCTGCGCCGCACGCATCTTGGTGAGCGTTTCGGCATGCTCGGGCGAATGGGCGAGGTTGTGGACCTCGTCGCGGTCGTTTTGCAGGTCGTAGAGTTCTTCGGGGGTTTTGGGCTCCTTCCAGAAGATCGACTGCTCCGGTGTGGTCTTGCCGTCGTCGAAGGCCTTGCGCCAGACGCGGGTGGTGGGCGTCTCAAATTGATACGCCACGTGCTGCGCCTGCGAGAGATGCGGCATGTAATTGCGCACATAGACGAAGCGGCCGTCGGTGACGCTACGCACGCAGTCGTAGCGCTCGTCCATGCGGCCGCGGAAGCCGAAGATGAACGGCTGCGGCTCGGTTTGGAACTTCCCGGCGAAGGCGTGGCCCTGCATCCACTCCGGCGGCTGCACGCCGATGATGCTGAGCAGCGTGGGCGCGAGATCGACGAAACTCACAAGGCGGTCGGACTTCACGCCGGCCTCATATTCCTTCGGCGCGAGGTGTTTCCACTTCGGCGGAAAATAGACGACCATCGGCACCTGAAGACCGGAGTTGCAGGGCCAGCGCTTGTTGCGCGGCATGCCGCTGCCGTGGTCGGCGTAATAGAACACGATTGTGTCCTCGGCGAGGCCTGCTTCTTCGATTTCCTTCAAGCGCTTGCCTGCGGAGGCATCCGCGAGCGTGACCTGATCATAATACTGCGCCCAATCCTGCCGCACTTCCGGCGTGTCGGGGTGGTAGGCAGGCACGCGCACCTTCGCGGGATCGTGAATCGCATCGTGAGGGCGTTTGCGGAGCTGGCTCTCATGGCTGCACGTCTCGTTGAAGATGGCGAAGAAGGGCTGGCCGTCCGCGCGGTTCTTCCAGCTCGCCTTGCCGGACGATTCGTCCCACACGCCTTCGGGTTTGGCGAGGTTGTAGTCCTCCTTGCTGTTGTTTGTGCAGTAGTAGCCGGCTTCGCGAAGGAACTGCGGATACATCTTCGTGCCCTTCGGCATCTCCGTCATGCTGCGCATGTGCTCGCCACCTGTGGAAGGCGGATACATGCCCGCGATGATCGTCGTGCGTGCCGCCGCGCACACCGGCCCGCAGGACCAGGCGTGCTTGAATAGCATGCCTTTCGCCGCCAGTGCATCGACATTCGGCGTGGTGGCATAGGTGTCGCCATAGCAGCCCATGTGCGGGCCGTGGTCCTCGCTGGTGAGCCAGAGGATGTTGGGCCGCTCCGCGGCGAATGACGAAATCTGAAGGACGAATGACGAAAGGACGATGCTCAGGAGCTTCATGGGGCGGTGGGAACGACTGCCGGTGTTTCGATCCTTCACGACAATGCGGCTCCATGGAAAAAGCCGCCGCCGGGATTGTGCTGGGCGGTCGTGACCGATAGACGGCATCGCCAGAAGGCGATTTCTGTGCGTCCATTGATCGTCATGAACCTCCGCCACGAACTTCAGGCCGAATACGCCCGCCACCGCACCCGCCGCTGGTTTTTCAAGGAGTGCGGCGTGGGGCTGGCGAGCATCGCGGCGATGGATCTGGCCGCCCGTGCGGCACCTGCGGCCGCCAATCCGCAGGCAATCAAGAAGCCGCATTACGGCGCGAAGGCGAAACGCGTGATCTACCTCTTCATGGGCGGTGCGCCGAGTCATCTGGAGCTGTTCGACAACAAACCGGAACTCTCGAAGTGGGATGGCAAGCTGCCGCCGGCCGATCTCCTGAAAGGGTATCGTGCAGCCTTCATCAATCCGAACAGCAAGCTGCTGGGGCCGAAGTTCAAGTTTGCCCGTCACGGCGAAAGCGGCGCGGAGTTGAGCGAACTGCTGCCGCACACGGCCAAAATCGCCGACGATCTGACGATCGTGCGCTCGATGAAGACGGACGCTTTCAATCATGCGCCGGGGCAGATCTTGATGAGCACCGGGTCGCAGATTTTCGGCCGCCCGAGCTTCGGTGCGTGGACGCTTTACGGTCTCGGCACCGAGAACCAGGATCTTCCGGGCTATGTCGTGATGCAAAGCGGCCAGAAAGGTCCCAGCGGCGGCATGAGCAACTTCGGCTGCGGCTTCCTGCCCACTGTGTATCAAGGCGTGCCCTTCCGCAGCAGCGGGGAGCCGGTTCTCTTCCTGAACAATCCGCAAGGTGTCGATGATGCGACGCAACGGGACACGCTGGATGTTTTGAAGCAGCTCAACGAGGAGCGTCTCAACGTCGTGGGTGATCCGGAGATCGCCAGCCGCATCAACAGCTTCGAACTGGCCTACCGCATGCAGCAGACCGCGCCGGAGCTCATGGATCTCTCGACGGAGCCGAAGCACATCCTCGACATGTATGGCGCGAAGCCCGGCGAGGCCTCCTTTGCCAACAACTGCCTGCTCGCACGTCGTCTCATCGAGAGCGGCGTGCGCTTCGTGCAGCTCTTCCACGAGGCGTGGGACCACCATGGCGGTCTCGTCGGTGGTTTGAAGCAGCAGTGCGGTCTTACTGACCAGCCCTGCGCCGCCTTGGTGCGTGATTTGAAGCAACGCGGCCTGCTCGACGACACGCTCGTCATTTGGGGCGGCGAATTTGGCCGCACGCCGATGGTGCAAGGCGGCAGCGACGGCCGCGATCATCATCCGAACTGCTTCAGCATGTGGTTTGCCGGTGGCGGCATGAAACCGGGCCTCACGCTCGGCCAGAGCGACGAGTTCGGCTTCAATGCGACCGAGGATGTCGTGCATGTGCACGATCTCCACGCCACGTTGCTCCATCTGCTCGGCTTTGATCACACGCGGCTCAGCCAGCGCTTCCAGGGCCTCGACATGCGGCTCACGGGAGTGGCGGGCGAGCTGGTGACAAAGCTGCTGGCGTGACAGACCTGTGCAGAAGCCTGACTTCTTGACGAGCATTGAGCGGAAGGCGTGACGATGGGATCAAAACCGCCACCGTTCGGTCAGCTTCATGCGAGGTACACGTTGGACTTGCCAGAAGCCAAGCCGGACCAGATGTTTCCGCATGAACAAGGGAAACATCGGCCTCTGGATCACCGGGGCGTTCCTGCTCCTCATGGGCTGGATCGCCTTTGACATGCTGCGCCCCGTGTCGGGAGGCGGCGTGGGCAGCGAAACTTCCATTTCCGCCGTCCGCACGGCCAAAGTCCCCGTCCTGGTCGAGTTCTACGCAGACTGGTGCGGCCCCTGCAAGGTGGTGGGGCCCCTGGTGGACGAATTCTCACGCGAAGTGAAGGGCAGGGCGGTCGTCGTCCGCATCAACATCGACGAAGACCCGCAGCTCGCCCGCTCCCACGGCGTCCGTGGCGTCCCCACTTTCATCGCCTACAAATCGGGACGCGAAACCGGCCGTGAAGTCGGCGGCATTCCGAAGGAGCGCATGCGCGAGCTGCTGGGGCTGTGATCTGATCGCCCTGCCGACAAACAAAAGGCGGAGCCTCGCGGCTCCGCCTTCGCATTTGACTCTGAAGTGCGTTTACAGCAAACACTCGGCGATCTGCACCGCGTTCAGCGCCGCGCCTTTGAGGAGCTGGTCACCGACGACCCAGAAGGCCAGGCCGTTGTCGAGCGCGCAGTCCTTGCGGAGGCGGCCCACGGCGCAGTTGTCGCGGCCGGCGATGTCGAGGGCCAGCGGGTACTGCTTGTTCGCCGGATCGTCGAGCACGTCCAGACCGGGAGCCTTGGCCAGCACTTCGCGGGCAGCTTCGACGGTGACCGGCTTTTCAAACTCGGCGCTGATGGCGATGCTGTGGGCGCGGAACACGGGAATGCGCACGCAGGTGACCGAGGCACGGAAATCGTGGTGATGCATGATTTTGCGGCCCTCGTTCTCCATTTTCATCTCCTCTTTCGTGTAGCCGCTGTCGAGGAAGGAATCGACGTGCGGGATCGCATTGAACGCGATCTGATGCGGATAGACGTGCGGCTTGCTGTCGAGCTTCGCCGCATCCCAGGCACGATTTTGTGAGGCCCATTCGCGGGACTGGTTCGCCAGCTCTTCGATGGCCTGCGCTCCGGTGCCGGACACCGCCTGGTAGCTGGAGGCAAAGATGCGCTTCACGCCGAAGGCCTGATGCAGCGGATACAGCGCCATCAGCGAGATCGCCGTGGTGCAGTTCGGGTTCGCGATGATGCCTTTGTGCGACTTCACGTCGGCGGCGTTGATTTCCGGGACGACGAGTGGCGTGTTCGGGTCCTGACGGAAGTAGGACGAATTGTCCACCACCACCGCACCTGCCTTCACGGCATGCGGCGCAAAATCACGCGAGATGCCGCCGCCGGCGCTGAACAGCGCGATGTCGATGCCTTTGAACGAATCTGGCGTGAGTTCCTGGATCGTGATGTCCTCACCCTTGAACTTCAGCTTCTTCCCGGCGCTGCGTGCGGAGGCGAGGAGGGTAAGCTGGCCGACGGGGAACTGGCGCTGTTCCAGGCAACGGATCATCTCCGCGCCCACAGCGCCCGTGGCTCCGACGATGGCGACGTTCTTCAGGGTGCTCATGGTGTCAGGTTTGGGGGTGGTTGAAAAAGGGCCGCGATAGTAAGGGCAAGCCGCCCGGATGCAAGGACGGGAAAGTGCCTTGCCCGCCAGCCCAGCCGCTACAAAGATCACGCATGATCACCTCGGAGGCCATTTGCGCTGACATCACCACGCTCGATGTCGATGCAATCGTCAACGCGGCAAACGTCTTGCTGATGGGCGGTGGTGGCGTGGATGGAGCGATTCATCGTGCGGCTGGCCCGGATCTCGTTCGCGAGTGCATGACGTTGAACGGCTGTCGCACTGGCGAGGCGAAGATCACTAAGGGTTACAAGCTCAAGGCCCGGCACGTCATCCACACCGTCGGTCCGGTGTGGCATGGTGGTGGCAACGGTGAGCCGGAACTGCTGCGCTCGTGCTATGCGAACTCTTTGGAGCTCGCGACGAAACACCATCTGCAAAGCATCGCTTTCCCATGCATCTCGACGGGCGTGTATCACTTTCCTGCAGATCAGGCGGCACAGATCGCGGTGGAGGCAGTGCGCACGTTTTCCCAGGTGCCCTCGTCGCTGCAAAAGATCATCTTCTGCTGCTTCAGCGAGGCAGATCGGGCGCGGTATGAAGAACTGCTCAGCCAATGATCGCATGAAGCCCCGCACAGCCACCCTCCGAAGACATGGCTTCCGCATTTCGGGGCCAGACGCAGTCGTCCTGCTTTCTGGAGCCGCGTTGACCTTTTGGCTCAGAATCGTGGACTTTCCTCTCTGGTGGATAGTGGCGGTCGCGCTGGGACACTTCTTCCTGTTCTGCAATGTGTTCCTCGTCTGGTGGCGGCTGGAACTGGCCTGGGCGGCGTGTTTTGTGTTGATCGTCGGCATTCATCTGGCGGCAGGTCATGCCGGCTGGCTGTCACCGCTGATCATGCAGACACCCGCCACTTTGTTCGTACTCTGGCTCCAAATGCGCTCGCCATGGTATCACGGCATCTTCGCCCGGAGGTTGAATCCGCGGCTGGCCGAGTACCTGAAAGGCTCGTTGTGACCTCTCGGTGTCACGGAAGCAAAACCACTGCTGGAGACGGGAGGCTTGTCCGTTATCATGGCGGGCATGAGCCTCACGAATCCTCGCCTCGAAGTCAGCATCGGCACGCAGCGGCTGCGTTTGTTCGATGGCGTTCATCTTGTCAGGGAGTGGCCGTGTTCGACGTCGAAGTTTGGGATCGGCAGCGTGGAGGGCAGCAACAAGACGCCGCTGGGCTGCTTCGTGGTGAAGGAGAAGCATGGCGATGGCGCGGAATGCGGCACGATCTTCAAATCCCGGCAGCCCGTGGGCCAGTGGGTGCCCGGCATGGACACGAAGTCCGATTTCGTCCTCACCCGCATCCTCTGGCTGCACGGCCTCGAAGCCCGGAACGCGAACACGTTCCAACGCTACATCTACATCCACGGCACCAACGATGAACAAAGCATCGGCCGGCCTGCCAGCCATGGCTGCGTGCGTCTGCGGAACCGGGACGTGATCGAGCTGTTCGACCTCGTGCCGGAAGGCACGCCGGTGTGGATCGGGGAATGAGTTTCAAGTTTCAGGTTCAAAGTTTCAAGTCGGTGGGGACGCGGAACCTGAAACCTGAAACTTTGAACTTGGGACTCACGGCAACAGCCCGAGCGACTTCAGGAACGCATCCGTTTTCGCCATCGTATCGTCGAAGAGCGCTTTGTCGCGCATGAGGTAGCCGTGGACGCCGCCTTCGTTCACCTCGAGTTCGCAGCGGTTCCCAGTCTTGAGCATGGCTTCATGGAAGGCTTTGGCCCCGGCGAATGGCGTCACGGTGTCGCCGGTGCCGTGGAAGACGATGGTGGGCGGAAGACCGGAGCGCACATTGTGTGCGGGCGACAGTTCCTTCCAGCGCTCGCCGATCTTCGCCTGACCATAGCCCTCCTTCGAGGTGTCGATCACCGGGAAGAGCAGCACAAGCGCCGCTGGCGTGACGGAAATGGCGGGATCATCGCTCTCCTCGTTCACCTTGTCGAAGATGGCGGTCGCCGCGGCCAGATGCCCGCCTGCGGAGCCCCCGCTGACGATGATCTTCTTCGGATCGATGCCGAGTTCGTTCGCATGCGTGTGGAGGTAGCGCATCGCCGAACGCACGTCTCTGACGCAGTCGAACACGCTCACGCCGGTCTTCGCGCTGTTCAGGCGATACTGCACGCTGATGCCGACGAGACCGAGCCTTGCGTAGTGAGCGGCGAAGGGATACATGCGCGGCGGCGCTCCGCCCGTCCAGCCACCGCCATGAATGATGAGGTAGCAGGCCCGTTTGTCGCCGGCCTTGAAGCCTTCCGGCTCGAAGACGTGCATCTGCAGGTCAAGACCGGCGATTTTCTTGTAAACCAGGATGCGCGACGGCTTCAAATCCCTGGACATCCGGTCCACGGCATCGGGTGCCTTCGTTTTGGCAGGAGTTTGGGCAATGGCAGATGAAGCAAGCGCGAGGCTGATGAGGAACAGGATTCTCATGGGGAGATTAACAACGAGTGGTTTTGCGTTTCGGCGCCACCGGCAGGCCGCGGCGGCTTTTGAGGATGTAGGACTCCGCATCCGGCACCTGGCAGTCCGTTTTGCCCATGTCCACTTCCACGCGACCGATTTTCCTCGCGGCAGCCATGGCCTTGTCCGCCAGCGGGGCGACGTAAGTGCCGCAGCAGATGACAAAGCTGTTCATCGCATAACGCACGCGGTTGGGCGACGTGTGGATGGTTTTCATGATGCGTCCGAGCAACGCGCCGATCTGCTTCAGCGGAAGGTTTTCGTCCGGCGTGGTCGTCACCACATTTGAAAGCGTGGCCCAGCCGGCCACGGCGATGGATTCCCTGGGCGAATCGATCCATTTCAAAGCGATCTCCACGGCGTCCGGGTGCTCGGCCGCCACCCACGGCACGGTGGTGCCGGAAATCATGTGCCACGTCGCGCCTTTGACCCAGCGCTCGAGCTCCGTGCGCTTCATCTTGCTGCCATCGGCGACGAGTCCGGCCAGATACATCGCATCGCTGTTGCCGGTGGCGTAAAGCTGCATTGCCAGCTCCTGATCGCCTTTGATCTGCTTCACGATCGGCTTCAGATCGCCGACCTTCACGCCAAACATCGGTTCAGGGGCGCCGTGACGCTTGTAGGTCTTCCGGGTCTGCTCCGTGCCTTTGGAGGCGAGCAGCTTCATGGTTTCGTCGAGTGTCATGGTTGTTGCCCAAGCGGTGATCTGGCGGGATTCTGCGCATCAACGAACGCAGGCGTGGCCTTGTTAGCGCCTCCGCGTCCCGGCGTTCACTTTGGCTGCCTTTGCAGCCGCATGACGCTTCCTTTCGCCATGTTGCAGAACAGCAGCTCGCCATCGCGCGGATCGCGGCTGATGCAGGTGATGGCCGGCTCGAAGGCGATGATCTCATCCTTCCAGCCACCGTCTGCCTCGCGGAGGACGATCACACGGCCGAAGGCGTAGTCAGCGCAGAAGTAGGCGCCTTTGAGCTCGGGAAAACGCCCGCCGTGATACACGCAGCCGCCGGTGATGCTCAGTCCGGTGCTGCGCGGGTATTCAAAGACCGGGTCGATGGGTTTGAAGTTCGGCGGCGGCATGTCCTTCCCGGGACCAAGATCGAAGGCATGCAGCCCTTCGCGATGACTCCAGCCGTAATCACCCCCTTTGATGATGAGATCGACCTCCTCATAGAGATTCTGGCCCACATCACCGGCAAAGAGCCGTCCCGTCGGCGGATCAAAGCTGAAACGCCAGACATTGCGCAGACCGGTGGCCCAGATCTCCGTGCGCACCGTCGTGGGATCGATCGTTTCGCCGTGATGCGTGGTGGCACCGGCAAAGGGATTGTCCGCCGGCACCGTGTAGGTTCCCGCATGCACCGCAGGGTGCGGATTCGGCGGCAGGCTGCCGGATTTCTTGTCCACATCGATCCGCAGGATGGCGGCGTGGAAGCCCTTGTTGATGAAACGCGCGTTGTCGAAGACGTCGTTGGCTCCACCGCCATCGCCGACGCTGATGTAAAGGTAACCGTCAGGGCCGAAGTGCAGATCGCCTCCGTTGTGGTTGCCTGCGGGATCACGCTGCGTGATGAGCGGCTGTTCCTTCTGCCCGTCGAATCGCGATACGCGCTGATGGAGCTGTCCGCCGATGCGCAGGCTGTAGCAGACGAAGTAGCGGCCGTTGCGTGCGAACTCGGGATGAAACGCGAGGCCGAGCAAGCCGCACTCGCCTTTGTCATCCAGCGTGCCGTCGGGACGGTCGATCAGGCTCGCAAATTCGCGCTTTTTCGGCATCGCCTGATCGAGCTGCGTGACCTCCTGGATGCGGCCGGTTTTTTCGACCACGAACAGCCTGTCCGTCACTCCTGGCGGGCTCACCACGGCCACCGGCATCGAAAACGTCAGCCCGCCCAGCGCATCTGCCAGCGCATACGGCAGCGGCGGCAAGGAAGGAGGCACGGCCGGCTGTTTCCTGGCCGGCGGTGTTTGGGCGATCGCGGCGGATCCGCTGATCACAAGGGCAAGCAGTGAGGCAAGTTTCATGGACGCCCATGAAATACGGCTCACCAAGCGATTTCAGGCTTCACAAAGTCACCCGGCATCGTCATCGGCAGCCGCCAGACCTGCGTGCCATCGCGGTCGGTGAAGTAAATCGCGGACTCGGAGGGCTGGCGGCCGTTCCCATCGGCCCACAGCGTGTAAAAGGCGGGGTGCGCATGCAAAGGACGCCGTGCATAGGTGTGATTGCGCGTGCTGCCGCGGGTCAGTTGTTTCGCCTGCTTCCACGTGGCTCCTTCGTCAGAGCTGGTCCACATGACCATCTCGCCTCCTGGATTGCCAGCCTGCGGCCCCGGCGTGGTCGGCGCGATGACGCGCCATGTGCCATCAGCCTCGATGTGAAGCGAGCCGTGGTCGTAGTTGTTGTCCGATGTCGTGAACGGCCTCATCTGCCACGCACTGCCTGTCCAGTGCACCGTCTTCCATTCACGCGGGCCGTTTGCAGGGCCTGGCTCGTAGCCTTTGCTGGTCAGGAACAGGATGACCGGGCGGCCTTGCTTGTCGAAGTTGAGATCCTTCAAATAGACGAGCTTCTCTTCGCGAACCGAGTCGTAGATGAGCGCGGCGTTCTGCGCATCGCGCAACGGCAGCCCGACAGGATCGTGGGCGGCCGTCGTCCACGTCGCGCCACCATCAGCCGTTTCGAGGTAGTAGATGTTGGAACGCGCGTTGAGTCCGAGCGGCGCGGGATGATGATCAAACGCGGTCGCCACACGTGCGCCGCCCGCCCACCAGCTGATCTGGTAATCACCCTGCGCGATGTTGGCGAACGGACTCGGCGCACTCCACCCGCGGCCATCGCGGCTCGTCATGAAATTGAGCCCGCGCACACCTTTGCCCGCGCCGGGTTTCTCATAGTGCGTGTGCAGGAACAAAAAGCCGAGCTCCGGCAGCCACCATGGCTGCACATATGAGAAATTCGTCTCCAGCACGCGTTCGAACTCCGTGATGTCATGCGGACGCACGCTGCGATGAATGAACGACGGCCGTGAGGTGCCATGCGAGGGCGAAAAGATCCACAAATGACCGTTGTCATCGATCGAGAGCACCGGGTTGTCGTGCGCGTCGTCGGTCTTCTTGTTCAGCAGGATGCGCGGCCGTGCCACCGTGCCCGTGGCATGGTCGAAGTACGAAATCATGTGCAGCAATTGCTGCTTGTCTGCGGCTGAACGGGCCGTGGTGCCGCCATACACGAAGAACGTCTTGTTTGCCGCGGCGCTATAAATCGCCAGCGGCGCGTGCTGCTGCGGATATGTGGCCATCCCGCCGCTGTACTTGTAGCGGTATTCGTCCTTCGTCGGCTGGTTGGCATACCAGATGCCCCGAAACCCGTCATCGGTGGCCAGCACCTCCGCGCGCAACGGGCTGGAGCACAACACCGCCACGAAACCGGCGGCCACTTGAAGAGGCAACGTTCGCATCACCGGCCTCCGAGCAGATGTTTGACGAAGAACTCGTTCGTCTCCTGCGCGGCGCTCGTCTTCTCGTCGGCGTGGCGGATCGTGCATTCGATGCCCAGCTTGTCCATCTGCTCCTTCAGCTTGAGGCCGAAGTTGATGTGATGAATGCCGGTTCCGGGCTTGGCACCGACAGGCACAGGTCCACGCGGCTCGCTGTAGAACGCATACACCGGCGGATCATCGTTCGTCAGATAGGTGATCGCCGCGGCCTTCCTGAACATCTCGCGTGCGGCCGGTGTGTCATACTGCTCCCGCTTCAAACCATAAAAGCCCTCCAGCGCTGGATGCCGGGCGGCAGCCTCACCCACCCATTCCGTGATGGTGAACGGATCATACGTGCTCTGCGCACCAAAAACGGCCATGCAGCTCAGTCGTGTCGATTCACGCAGCACAGGATCATCGCTCTTCGGATCAGCCATGTCATCGTGGAAGCCGATCCACAGCGAGGTGCCCGCCCCTGCGGAACCACCCGTCGCTCCGATGCGCCTGGGATCGATGTTCCACTCCTTCGCATGCAGCCGCGCGTATTGAATCGCTCGGGCGCAGTCCATGTAATGCGCGGGAAACGTCACCTCAGGCGAAAAACGGTAGTTCACCGCCATCACGGAGATGCCTTTGTCGAGCAACTGCAACAGGGTGGGCGAAACGGACTCCTTGCTGCCGGCCCGGAAGCCACCGCCGTGAACGTAAACGACCAGCGGCGCAGGCTTGTCCGACTTCGCCTTCCAGAAGTCGAGCACGTTGCGCTCATGCGGGCCATAGCGCTCGTTTGTGAGATCTGGAGGTGGTTTCGGTCCTCCACGCTGGGCGTTTGCGATGCTGAAGAGGAGAAGACTGGCGAGCAAAGTCGTCAGCACGGACGGAAGGCGATGCATTTTCATGGCTGGATGGCAGACCACGGCTGGAAACGTCGCCACGTGGGGGCTTATAGCACTGCCTGGCTCGACAGTATTTGGAATACCCCGAGGGGTGAGAAGCGCCAACGGTGCGTGACTCCTGAGCCCAGGATGCAATCCTGGGAGCCGTGTCCGCCCGACACCGATGACGAAATCCAGCCCTGCAAGGGCGGCACTCGACACCGTGCTTCCGCTGTCACCCCATCCGCAAAGATCACACTGAGTCGAGTCTCGTCCTTGCAGGGCTTCACTCCATCCGAAAGGGCTGTCGCCTCTTGCACACCCAGGGCTTCGCCCGTGGGCTGAGGAATACCGCGCCGTTGGCGCTGAATTTTTGCTCCAATGCCGGTAGGACCGGTTTTCAAACGCGGCTTAGCTAGCTCATCGTGGCCGGCTTGGTTCCTGAAGCTGGAATCGCTCACATCCGCACCGTCACCAACAGATCATTCAGCGCCGCCCGCGTGCTCTCCTCCGGCATCTCGCGGAGCGTGCTGGCATCGTGCGCGGCTTGGAGTTCGGCGCAGAGGCGTTCGTATTCGCCTTGGTGAAAGGCCAGATCATTGTCATCGAGCGTGCCTTGCTCCGGTCCGGAGAGTTTGCGGGCGATGAGATCGGCGAGGTAGGGCAGGCGGAAGGTTTCGTTCAGGGTGACGAGGTTCGCCTCCACCACGCCCGTGCGCATGAGCCAGATGCCGGTGAGCAGCACGCGATAGACATACAGCAGCGGCTTCACCCGTCGGGGCGATTCCTTGGCAAACAGCTCCCACTGTGTCTCCGAAAAACCGAAGTAGTGATGCGAGTGGTGCCGTGTGATGCACCCTTTCGCGATTTCCTTCAACTCCGCATGCTCCGGCGTCGTGTGAACGATGTGCGGCGAATAGAGCTGCTCCAGCACATAGCCGTTCTTCTTCAGCAGAAGTCCGAAGAACTTCCGCACGTCATGCGAGACGATGTCTATCTTCAGCCCCTCGATCACGCGTCTGTCCTCCACCGTCTCATCCCGCACCTCCAGCCCCAAAACCTTCGGCAGCGGCAGCACATGCGCCCCACGCAGATAAAAATCCGAATCCGGCGACGGAAACCCGTAGAGATGCGCCCCGCTCATCGTCGCAAACAGCAGCGGATACGGCTGCGCGACCGTGATGCGGTGGAGGAGGGGCGGGATTCATTTCAGCCCTCCGGATCATCCAGGATGACCTGGAGCCGCGCCGCGAGTTCGTCTGGAAAGCGCCGAGTCCAGCTTTCGTCGATCAGGCCGACGGAAAGCAGATCGCGAAGATGCATGCGGTCTTTGTCGCGGAAGGAAATGAGCTTCATGCGCACGAGATCCTGCAACGGCACGAGTTCAAAGCCTTCACCCGGCTCGGTTTCACGAAGTTCAGGCGTGTTTTCGATGGCATCCGGCACAGGCTTTTCTCCTGCCCAGAGCACATGCACGGCGTCACGCACTTTGGCATCGGGGCCGTCGAGGAAGACATCCATGGCGCCCGCTTTGCCCAGTGAGGCGACGCGTCGATGGACGAAACCAGCCGCTTCGAGAGCTTCACGGGCTTTGTCAGCGTCTTCGCGGCGGAGCAGGATGTCCACGTCACGCGTGTTGCGCACGGCGCTTTCGTCCACACGCGAAACCCAGGCCGCGACGGCATTTCCACCGACCACGGCGTAATGGACGCCGAGCTTCGCGAGCGCCGCCGCTGCGCGTTCGAGGCGCTGTCTCACGTCGTCGATGCCTTTTGCCATGCGTTGCCAGGTTACGGGTTGAAGAGCGATTGCGGTGCTCATGGCGGAGAGATAGCCGCGTGACGGACTGGCGGCAACTTGGATGATGAGAGTTGCCAGACATGCGGCACCGCTTAAAATCATCCCCATGAGCACCTTAGTTCAAATCGAGTCCGCCGTGGCTGATCTGCCTGCGCAAGATCAGTGGTCGCTGCTCTCTTGGCTGCAAGCACGTCTGAAGGCTGCTCCAACAGTCCAAAAGCCAGTCTCACCAGGACGTCCGACCTGGCTTGATGAAGTCAGGCAGATGAGAGAAGCTTGCTCTACCGGAAAGCCCGGCACATCCGTGGAGCAGTTGATCACCGAAATTCGCAGCTAATCTCATGAGCTACTGGGACACCTCCGCACTGGCAAAATTGTATGTCCAGGAGACGGACAGCGTCGTTTTTGAAAGCCACGCTGCGCAAGCCTCGAAGATCACCGTGAGCGAGACTGGCAGGCTCGAACTGCGTGCGGTGTTACGCCGCCGCGAGGCAGAGGGTTCGTTGAGTGCTGGCTCCACAAAGGCCATGCATGACTCGTTTTGTTCTCTCATCAGTTCGGGTCAGTTCAGGGGGGAATCCATCACACCAGAGCTAGAGGCTGAGTATTACAACATTCTGGATGCTTGCCTGAGTCAAAGTCCGCCGATCTTTCTCCGCACCAATGACGGGCTCCACCTCGCCGCTGCTAGACGAGCGAATGAATCCGAAGTCGTGAGCTCCGACAAAGGGCTGCGAAAAGCGGCTTTGTTTCTTGGGTTCACAGTGTTTCCTGCTCCGTGAGTTCGACTCGATGCCCATCCGGGTCGGCGATCACGGCCCTTCGTCCCCATTCGGAATCATGCGGTGCGGTGATGATGGCGGGCGAGTGTTCCATCACGCGAGCGATGACGGCATCAACAGAAGCCACCTGAAAGCCAATTCTCGCGCCCAGGGCGCTGCTTCCATCTTTTGAAAGTGGATACCGTTCGAAAACGCCGGTCAAGGTTTCAGCAGCGAAATGCTCAGGCCCGTTGCCGTGCTTGTGGCGAACGAGTTGGAGACCGAGGCAGCGGTAAAATGCGGCTGCACGTTCCAAGTCACTCGTTTGCAGCACGACGAGTCGGAGCGATGTGGATGATCTCGCGAGCGGCTTGGCGCTTTCGTTCCTCGCAGTGAGCAGCAACCCATTCGCTGCCTCATAGTCCGGCCTTTCGGGCAGCTTCGTCTCCGCCAGCGCCAGCTCAAAGTCGTGGTGCAGTTCCTGTCGCCAGGCATCGACTTTATCCCAGGTCAGCTCGCCGCGTTTGACGGCGAGGAGTTCGTCGCGATGGGGGCCGACGTGGACGGGGACGCGGCCTTCGCGGAGGGTGGCGGCTCCGGTCATGAGGAGGCGGAGGAGGTGCATGGCGTGCTTCCAGCGCACCTCGCCGTGGTTGCGGAGGTCTTGTTCGATCTTCTTGAACTGGCTCAGCGCGTAGCCGTTGAAGGTTTGAAAGATCATCTGGGACAAAAAGCGATCACGGATGGCGAGGAGGCGCTCGCCGATGGGCGTGACCTTGTCCACGAGCGGCGAGTAGAGGCATTCGAGGATGTTCGGGTTGGCCTTGAGGGCCATGACGAGGAACTTTTGCAGCTCCCAGTAGCAGCTCTGCGTGGCATTGTCCTCAAACTGCTCCGGCGCTCCGTAAAGCGACCACTGAAGATCCGCCGGGGCGAGGTAGATGCCGCGCAAGTCGGTGTCCGACGCCTCCGTGTCGAGCCCATAGGCGCGGGAGCCAACGATGCAGCGGTAGATGACGTGTTCCTCTAGGTCGAAGTCGTGAGCCCCAGCGGGATCGAGGCGGTCTTTGAAGAGTTTCAACACCTCCAGCTCCTCGCGCAGGAGCGAGGCCTCGAAGCCATCTGGAAAGCGCACGAGGAAATGCTGCTCATGCCCGCAGGGCGTGCGTGTTACGATGCCCACGGCTCCACGCGAATGGACGAGGGCGTTGTTGCTGCCATGTACGCCGACCTTGGTCACGATCTGGGTGCCGGCGTGGATGTTGTGCGGTTGGTGGGACATGGAGCTTCAATTGAGAATCGAGGCAATTTACAACACATCACAGGTTCGGATCGCCGTTTTCACGCCGCCAGGTCTCCAGGCGTGACTTCATCTCATCGCGCCTGGCAGACTGCGCAGGGTCAGCGCTGAGATCGTGCCGTTCGTCGGGGTCATTTTGCAGATTGAAGAGCTGCTCGCGGTTTACCTTGGGGTAGAGGATGTATTTCCAGCGGTCGTCGCAGATCATGCGCTGCGTGTCGGTGAAGACGCCGGTGACGAAGTCGCGCACATGATCGGTTTGATGCCGGAGCACGGGCACGAGGCTCTTCGCCTGCACGGTGGACGGAATGGGAATGCCGACGAGGTCGCAGAGCGTCGGAAAGATGTCCCGCAGCTCGATCAGGGCGGCGCGGCGCTGGTTTTTCGGCAGACCTGGGCCACCAATGATGAAGGGACTGCGGATGCTGTGCTCATACTGGTTTTGTTTCCCCAGCAGGCCGTGGCTGCCGAGCGCGAGCCCCTGATCGGCGGTGAAAACGATGATGGTGTCCTCGAATGAAGGCAACGCGGCGAGGATGCGGCCGAGCTGCGTGTCGAGATCGGTGATCATGGCGTAGTAGAGGGCGAGTTCCTCCCGCACCTCGCTTTCGACACGCGGGATCGGGAGCAGGATTTCATCACGTCCGCCACGGTTTCCGTGATCAAAGGGGTGATCCTTGGCGAAATTGGCCGGGAGCATCATTTTCGCCGCGTCGTAGCGGTTTTCCATGCCTGCAGGCCACTGACGCGGATCATGCGGAAAGGCGAAGTTCACATGCATGAACCATGGCTTGTCCTTCGGGGCGGTTTGAATGCCACGGATGGCACCCTCGGCGATGTGGCGGCTGTTGTCGGGCTGCAAACCGACGCCTTTGTCGAGCTGGGCCTTGTTTTGGTCGTCCTTGAAGGTCCAGCCGCGATAACCGGTGAGCGGGCGGCCGCGATCATCAATGTCCGGCTGTGTGACGCCTTTGCCGCCGCCGCTGGAGTAGAGGCCGCTGGTGGTCGTGTAGCCACGCTGGGTGGGATGACCGTCGTTGTGCCACTTGCCGGTGTAGCAGGTGTGGTAGCCGGCCTTTTGCAGCGTTCCTGCGAGGGTGGCGAGCTTCGGATCGATCGCACCGCCGGGATACTTCGGCAGGGCCTGGAAGGCATGCGTGCCGGTGAGGATCTGCGCACGGCTGACATGGCAGATCGGATAACCGGCACAGGCCCGGGTAAATGACGTCCCGCTGGCGACGAGACGGTCGAGATGGGGCGTTTCGATCACCGCGTTTCCCAGCGCATGAATCGTGTCCGGGCGCTGGTCATCGCTGACGATGAGGAGGATGTTCGGCGCGGCCGTGAGCCCGATGCTGGATGCGAGGAGGAGAAACAGTGTGCGCATGAGCGGTTAACGTGCCGCGCATGCCCGGCCATCACGGCACCACGACATTTTTCAGCGGATTGCCGCCGCGCAGCGTGCGCACCAGCAGCAGCGGCAGTCGCAGGGCGAAGCCGATGAGCAGACGCGCGTGCATCCAGGTCAGCAATGCGTTGTCCCGCACGTAGCGGAACTGCGACACGCCGCCCTCTGCGGCGGTGAGGTAGCGCACGGGCGTGGGCACATTGATCGTGGGCACGCCCTGCCAGCACACGCGCACGGCGATCTCCGTGTCAAAATCGAAGCGTCGAGCGAAGAGCGTGCCACGAAAGGCGCGCAGCAGCGGCTGCACGGGATAGACGCGCATGCCAAAGAGCGAATCGCCGATGCCCCAGCCGAGCGTCTCGATGTCCGACCACGCGTTCGAGATGCGGCGGCCGCGCACGCGCAGCAGCGGCGCCTCGGGGCCGAACACCGGCTTGCCAAAAAGTACCGCCTCAGGGTGCGTCTGGATCAAGGCGATGAACTTGGGAATCCAGTCCGGCGGATGCTGGCCGTCGGAGTCCATGGTGAGCACGTGGGTGAAACCCTCCGCCCCGGCAAACTCGGCGCCGCGCAGCACGGCGGCGCCTTTGCCACGATTGCAGGGTTGTTTCAGCACGCGCAGGCCGGGATGCGTGGCCCGCATGGACTCCACGGCCTTTTCGCTGCCATCGGTGCTGCCATCGATGACGACGAGGACTTCGTTCCAATGCTCCAACGCGTGCGCCACAGTGTCCGCCAGCAGGCGGCCGGTGTTGTAGCTGGGAATGAGGACAATGAGCTTCATGCGCCCGTGAAAAGGAGGCGGGATGGACGCGAGGAACATCCGTGAGGCAAGCTGAAATGCGGCCGCTTATCCCGCGGTCAGGCGATCACTGACAAGAGCGTCGAGGTACACCTCGCGGAGCCTCCGCGTGAAGGCGGCGGCATTCTCATCCGGCGGGCTGGCGAGGGGCTCGCCAAGAGTGATGCGCAGCTTGATCTTGCGGTCTGGCAGCCGCCACAGTGGCCAGCCTTTGCACAGATAATCGCTGTTCGTTTCGATGAACACCGGTCAGACCGGGGCGCTGGACTGCGTGGCGATGATGCCGATGCCGCCGAGGAAGGTGTTGATGGGGTTCTCCTGCTTGCGCGTGCGGGTGCCCTCCGGGAAAAACAGCAGCCGGTCCCCCTGCCGCAGCGCCTCGATCGACTGCTGCAGCATCTTGTGCGCGGGTTTGTTCGGGATGAAGCCGGCGAGCTTCGCCCCGCCGCGCAAAAAGGGATTGTGCATGAGCGAGGACTTCAGGATGCAGCGCAATCCGGGCACCTGGGCGATCACGAAGACGGCATCCCACAGCGCGGGATGATTCGGCGCGATGATCAGTCCGCCGCTGACGCCCTCCAGCGCCTCAAAGCCGCGAAATTCGCACTCAAACACGCCGCAGAGACGGAGCAGGCCCAAAAAACCGCGAAACGCCGTCTGCAGCAGCCGCTGGCCGATGGCGCGTGATTTTTCCAGCGGCAGCAACGGGGCGAGCACGACGCCTGCGGCCACGAATAGCAGTCCGCCGACCGCCCAGTAGGCCATGCTGAGCACCAGGACCAAGGCCAGCCAGGCCAGCGTGAGCACACGCCCGCGCCGCGGCGTGCATCTTGGCGTTTGCTCTGGTGGTGATTCCTGAATAAGACCGCAGGATGCCACCGCACGCTGATCTTGTTCAAGCGCTTTCCTCCCTGCCGCACGGCCCGGAATTCCGTTTTATCGATGAACTGACCGAACTGGTGCCCGGAGTGTCTGGAAAAGCCGTGTGGAAGCTCAAAGGAGACGAGGCCTTCCTGCGCGGCCACTTTCCCGGTGCTCCGCTGATGCCGGGTGTGCTCATGATCGAGGCGCTGGCCCAGCTCGGCGGCATTTTGGTGCAGACGCGTCCCGGTGAGGCACCGCTGAAGAACCTGCGCCTCACCGCGGTGCGTCAGATCAAGATCCTCGGCAGCATCACGCCCGGCCAGTCGATTCACCTCAGCGGCACATTGCAGGGAATGCTGGACACGCTGGGGCAGGTGAGCGGTGAGATCCGTGATGATGCGGGCAATGTGATCGTCACTGGGGCTGTCACGCTGGCGGGCGAGAAGTGAGTGGCAAAACGTCGCGACAGCGTCCTGGAGTGCGCTGGCCCTCCCTGACCTTTGCCCACAAATTGGGTTCGTTCTAACGCGGCAGCCTCGTGGAGCTGGTGGCAAGCGTCAGCGTGACGACCTCTGTCGTGGGCAGCAACGGATGATTGGCCTCAGCCGTTACGATGCCATTGAGCAGACGCGGGCGCGACAGCGTTTTGGAGTGCTCCAGCCCTCTGGAGCTTTTCGCAGACCCGAGGACGCTCGAAAGCGCCGGAGGGCCGGCGCACTCCAGGACGCTGCCGCGCTTCTCTCATTCCCG
>NZ_JACSRD010000158.1 GCF_014879935.1 Prosthecobacter sp. | reverse complement strand
CCGGTATTCCGATACCGGGTCGGTGCCGCCGCGGAATCGGAATTCCGCGCTACAACGCATTTATCATCCGTCCTGGCTGGACAGAAACAAGAGGGCAAAAACAGTTTTTTCTGTCCTCTTGTTTCTGCTCAGTCCTTCAGCGCTATCGCAGGTCAGGATAACCCGTTGGAGGAGGCGGCAGGCCGCTGGGCGGGGCGCTGGTGCCGGAACCAGCGGGAGGGGCACCATAGTTCGACGCGGGCGGTGATGAATAAGCCGCCGGAGCACCATAACCGGCCGGAGCTGGCGAACCGTAGCCGGGAGGCGGCGGCGTGGGCGCATTCTGACGGGAACCGGTGTTGGCCTGCTGGCCGGGAATCGTTTTGGCCGTGACCGTCACATCCGCCATCTGCATGTAGGGGATCTGGATGTACTCGGCAGCCGCGCGGGAGAGATTGATGACGCGGCCCGGATAGCTGGGGAAGCGGTCGTTCACGATGACCTTCACCGAGCGGCCGTTCTGGTTGTTCTTCACCTTCACCTCCGTGCCGAAGGGCAGCGTGGTGTGCGCGGCCGTCCAGCCCTGCGGGTAATAGACCTGCCCGGAGGTGGTCATGTGGCCGGCGTAATGATCCGCGATGTAGGACGCGTAGCCGCGCACCTTGTAGGCAGGCTGGGCGCAATTCACGAGGAAAACAGACAGGGCGACGGTGAGGAGTCGGAGCAGATGATTCATGATTGCTGGTGGCGATGATATGCGGATTGGCGTCCGGCACAATCAGGCTCATGCTGGGGCGATGAAAAGGCGTGTCCTCCTCGCTTCGGCGTTTGGTTTGTCACCGCTGGCCGCAGGCTGGTGGGCGGCCGGCCAGCTCGCGCATCCGCCCCGGCGCGGCTTGCAGGATTATCATCGCGAGTTTCTGGCTGACCCGGCGGCGCATGGCGTCGTTTTGAAACCGTTCACGTGTGACGACGGCACCCCGTGCGTCCTGGTCGAGCCGCCGCCGCTGGGGCAGTTGGGCAGCCGTGGCCAGCGGGTGCGGGAGCAACTGACCGGCAAAGGCCTGACCTTGCGGCCTGCGGGTGAGATCATCGGTAATCTGGTGTTGGTTCACGGTCGCCGGGGGAGGAAGGAGGACTACCTGCTCATTGCAGAGCGGTTCTGCGCGGCCGGATTTCGCTGCATCCTGCCGGATCTGCCCGCGCATGGCGATCATCCCGGCCGAATCGCCTGTTACGGTGTGAAGGAGGCACGCATCCCGCCGACGGTTCTTCAAGAAGCGGCCTCGCAGTTCCATTTTGCCCCCGGCCCGGCAGGAATCATGGGCATTTCGATGGGCGGCGCCGTCAGCATCCGCTCTGCGGCAGAAAACGACGCGCCATGGCGAGCGGCGGTGTTTGTCTCGACCTTCGACAGGCTGGAAAATGTGGTGCGGCATCAATCCGAACGCATCGCCGGCCGCTGGGCCGGCAAGGCTTGGCAGACGATCACGGCGCCCCTGTTTCAATGGGAGGCGGGCATGAGATTGCAGGAGGCAGATTCCATCGCGCTGGTGCCAAAGCTGCGCTGTCCGGTGATGATCGCCCACGGCACCGCCGATCGTGTGATTCCATGGGAATGCGGCCGACGACTGTATGAAGCCATCCCGGAGACGCTGGAGAAAAACTGGATCGAGATCCCAGGAGCAGATCACGACAATGTGCTGACCACCGATTTTCCGATCTATGCGGAGATGGCGGCGTGGTTTCTGGAGCATGTGGGCGGATAAGCAGATCATGGGATCCTGTCTCATTCACCCAGCCTCTTTCCGCCCCCCATCGTGGCGATGTCTGCCTCCCGCAGGGAAAGGCGTCTGACTTCGAGAGGGGCCAGCCCGTGTTTGAGAACCGTGTCTGACAGCCTGCCGCCGAAAGTCAGCGCCAACGGCGCGGCATTCCTCAGCCCACGGGCGAAGCCCTGGGTCTGCGAGAAATGAGAACGCTTTTCGGACTGGGTGAAGCCCTGAAAGGGCGGGACTCGACTCAGGGCGATCCTGGCAGATGGATCGTGATGGCGGGAGCACGGTGTCGAGTGCCGCCCTTGCAGGGCTGGCCTTCCATCATTGGCCGCAGGTGGGCATGGATCCCGGGATTGCATCCCGGGCTGAGGAGTCACGCGCCGTTGGCGCTTCTCCTCATGGGGGTCTGCGAAAATCCAGCGTTGCTCCCGGCCCTCCACCCATGTCGCACCGAATTGGGTCCCCTTTTTGCCAACAGAGGGCTGTTTGGGCCTGAAAATGCCGTCCCCGGTCCCGCGGGTGGCTCCGGAAATGCCGCCGGGGGTGCCGGAAATGCGACCGGGGGCTCCGGAAACTCGGCCGGGGGCGCCCCCCGTTGCGTTTTGGGAGCCCCCGCCAGACGGGGGGAAGCGGTTTCCCGGCGGTCCCGAACCGCCACCCGCATTGAGCAACCGCCCTGTCAGGCGGGGCCGGCCGACGAGCGCAGTTCGACACCGCCGCAGTCTTTGCAGGATGTGATGCCAGCCTGGAACTCGGCCCCGCAGCGGGGGCAGGTGGGCAGTTGAGATGCCGGGGGAGGATCGTAATCGGCTTCGGCGATGTTGTGCTGGCGAAAGAACCCCTGAAGCGCCTCGGCTTCGGGCGGGTGGGTGTCTGCCTGCGCCCAGCCCGGAACGTAGCGGGCTTTGCGCCAGAAATGGCGGGCATGGCGGAGCCATTCCTTTTCATCCACCAGGCCGTGCCAGGCCAGCGGATGAGGCGGCTCATCCTTCCCAACAAGACTCACGGCATCCGCGGCCCGCATGGTGATCTGCGGCAGGAAGGCGATGCCAAGGGCCCGCCAGCCCCGATGCGGGATCAGGGCCTTGATCGAACGCGTGCCGCGGAGAAACAGCCAGGACTGGATGATTTGCAGCAGAAAGAGGACGCCTGCGGCCGCCAGCACGGCGGGGCCGTCGCCAAAGCGGCGATAGACGATGCTGATGACGCCAAAGCACCAGAGGAAGTGAAGGGTGGCATTGATTCGCAGGGCCCGGGTGCGTTGCGCCGCCTCGTCGGCGGTTTTCATGGCGGCTGGGGTGTCGAGCGTGCCGCGTGCGTGCTTCAGGAAGGCGCTGCGGCGTTTTTCCGGGGGAAGGTCGCGCCAATCGACCAGCCGCTGACACCACAGCTCCGCGAGCGCCTGGGAAGGCAGGCGCAGACGCGTGGCAGAATCGAGGTGTAGGGTGGATTCCTCCACTCGCGGGCGGATTTGATCCCACGACAGGCGCACGACCTGATCATCGGTCAATCGCACCTGCAGGCCGTCGTTTTGCGGCACCAACAGCCATGGCAGGGCCGGCACATGGGCCTGGAGCGGCGGCAGAAACGACAGCAGCAGCGGCGAGCCACCGGCGGTGTGCAAACGCGACCACGGACGCAGCACCCGCCAGCCCGATCTGCCGGAGCCTGCGGCCATCCAGGCCGTGGATGGCACGAGGCGGAGGCATTCGACGAGGTAGAGCAGCGCGAAGACCGCGAAGAGCGTCTGGCCGTCGGTCATGCGTTATTCGCCGGGCGTCTGGCGTGCTCCGAACAGCTTGCCGAAGAATTTTTTGATGGCGGCCAGGACGCCGATGACGATGAGGATGGCCGCCTTGCCGAGTTTCGCGAAGGCCGCGCCGAGCTTGGCAAACAGACCCATCTTGGCGGCGGCAAAAGCCCCGGTGCCGGCAATCAACGCGGTGAGGCCGTATTTCGCGACCTTGTCGCCCTCACGGAACTCGGCGTAGCGCTGGCCTTCGACGTAGGAGAAGCCGTTGAGGATGGTCTGATAGCCGGGCAGCAGCGGCTCCAGCTCTTCCGGGGAGCAGAGGAGGGTGACTTCCATCACGCCGTTGCGGCCCAGGATGCGGGTGTTGTGGTTGATGGTGACGCTTCCTGTGGCCTTCGATTTGAGCTTCAGCGCCCACTCGAGGTTCTTGGTCTGGTCATTGAAGCGTGGCGGCACCGCCCAGCCGGTGATCTCAAGCTCGTCGAGGCCCATTTCCTTGCGCTGTTCATTGCCAGCCTCCTGGGCCTTCTGCATGGACGCCAGCAGTTCGTCGGCCTTCAGGTTGTTTTTTTCGTCGTCCTTCACGTAGCCGACATCATCGAATTCGAAGATGATGCTGTGCTCCTGGAAGTTTTCCGTGGCCAGCATGCCCAGGTAGCTGTCGGACGGGGGATTGCCGTAGAATTCGAGCATCTGGCCGGCTCCCTTGCCATCCGTGAAGCGATAGCCCGGCGGAATGTTGATCTGGGCGATGGTGCCGATCTTGCCGACGCCCTGACGCGTCCAGCCGACCTTTTCGATCTCTTCGTTGATCTTCTTGATCTGCTCCGCCTTCTCATCCGCCGTGGCGGGCGGGCCGCTGCCGGCCGGCTGCTGGGCGTGGAGGGAGGAAAACACCGCCAGACTCGCCAGCAGCACGACACGGGAAACGGAGGAGCATTTCATGCAGGCGGCGAGTGTGGCAGGGGCGGCGGGAGATCGTCAAGGTGACGTTTCGACAGATTCGTCTGGCGGCGGTCGGCATGTTTCACGCGACTTCAACCCGCCCTCTCATCAGCTCGTGCCCGACGGGTGATCGTACACAAATGGACCTGCGCTCAAAACCGGGATCCTCGTGCCCTGGCGCAGTTTTCGCCTTGCCAGCAGACGCGCCGATTTGCTATGCAGCATCCGATATGCGCCTGATTTGGCTTCTCCTGATCACCACACCCGCCTTTGCACGTGAATGGACGCGAGAAGGAGGCGCCGCGATGAAGTTCCAGGCGGAGCTGCGTGGCATCGACGGACCGAATGTGCTGCTGCGAGCGCCCGACGGCCGCACCGCCGCGTTTCCGCTGGCCCAGTTCGCCGCTGTGGATCGCGATTACGTCAGGGCACGCCTTCCCGGGCTTGTGCTCGATGCCATGACGCCGCCAAACGTCGGTCAGAAAGCCGGCGCGGGCTGGGGCCGGCCACTCTCCGTCGATCCGGCCGACTCCGCCGTCAGCGAGACGTCCGACGGCTTTCACTCGAAGCATTTCGCATTTCAAACGACCGAAAAACTGCCGCCGACCACGCAGCGTGACCTCGCCGAGGCCTGCGAGGTGATCCACGAGATCTTCCGCGTCGCTCCGTGGGGAGTTCTGGCCACGCCGACGCATGAAGGACACTTTCGAATCGCCCTGCTGCCACAGGGGGAGATCGACGCGAACCGCAACGTCTTCGACAAAGATGGCACGCTGCGCATCCCCATCGGCGCCGCCGGTCTGCAACAACTCGGTGGCGAATGGGTGCGCGATGAACGCCCGGAGGCCGGGCGCCATTTGAAGGAGTTCGTCGCCTACATGCTTCAGCGGGATGTCATCGGCCTCGTTCCGCCCTGGCTGCCGGACGCGCTGGCAGACTGCATCGCCGAGATCCCGACCGTGGGCGGAACGGCGTGGTGCGCGGAGGTGCCTGCGAAACTTCAATCCACCGCCAAACCTTCCGCCGCGGAGGTGGAGAAGCTTTTCGTTCGCGGAGAACCAGCCTCATTTTCGAAGGAGCATGCCCTCGCCGTGGTGCATGGCTTCACACGTCTTCTCGACGGCCGCCGTGCCCGGCAGATCACGAACATGCTCCGCCAGGCCATGCAGGACCGGCCGAAGTGGGAGGCCTTCGAAGAAGACGCCCAAAAGTACGACGCCGACTGGGACAAGCTCAAAAAGCTGCCTGGAGCCCAGAAGCTGGACGATGGCAGCTACCGCTTTCCTCCGGGCACCCATGTTCCAGAGGCACCGAAACCGCCGCATGCGTTCGAGAAAGGCGATGATCTGCCCTGGCTGCTGCTGCCGCTGCTTCTGGAGCAAAAAACGCCTTCCGCCGTTGCCGCCGAAATTTCCGCCCAGCTCGCCAAATGATGAAAAAGAGCCTTTTTTGCCTCCTGCTGGCCTCAACGGCCTTTTCCGCCGAAATTCGTCCCTGGACCGATGCACGGGGAAACCAGACGCAGGCCGTTTTGCGCGGCTTTGACGGCGGGGACGTGCTTTTGCAGAACGCCGAGGGCAAAACCCTGCGTGTGCCGATCAAGAACCTGTCCGCCGATGACCAGGGTCACGTCGTTTTGAACATCAGCACGCTCATTGATCCCTCCGCCGCGCCGATTTCATCCACGCCGCTGCCCGTATCGGTGCCTGTGATGGCCAGAACCACCTGGCCTGCCTCGCTGACGGCTCCTGACGGCCTCACGAATGCCGACTACGTCGAGCTGCAGTCCAAGCCCGGTCGTCACCTCTATCGGTCCCGCCGCTTTGAGTATGTCCTGCACGCGCAGGACAAGCTCACCCCCGCTGTGATGAAGGACGTGGCCCGCGTTTTCGAGGGCACGTATGAGCTGCTCAGCCAGAGTCCGCTCGGCGTCCAGGCCCAGCCGGTGAATGGCTACTTCCGGGCGGAGCTTTACCAGACGATGGACACGTATCATGCGGCCGGCGGCCCTCCCGGCAGCGGTGGCGTGTATGTGCGGGATGAAAAGGTCTTCAAGGTGCCGCTCGACAGCCTGGGCCTCAAACGCGGCACCAACGGCTACACGCGCGATGACAACTTCGAGCTCAAAACGCTGGTGCACGAGATCACGCACATGATGATGCACGACATTCTGCCGCTGCTGCCACGCTGGCTCATTGAAGGCAGCGCCGAGTATGTGGAATGCATCCCTTACAAGTCCGGCACCTTCCGCCACAGCGACTTGCTCGCCAGCGTGCAGCGCTACAACAAGGACCGCCTCAGCGGCCGATACCGGCTCAGCGGACCGCCGCTGGATTTCATCCGCAACATCATCCGCCCGCCGCTGGCGAGGAAAGCGGGGGAGATCCGCTATGATTGGGGCGAAACGAGCCCCGTGCCGCAGGTCGGCTTTTACCACAGCTCGATGCTGTTGACGTATTACTTCATGCACCTCGACGGCGATGGCAAAGGCACGCGCCTTTTGAAGTTTCTCGACGCCATTCGTGCCGAGCAGCCGAAACACACCGCCTTTGTGAAGCAGTTCGAGGCTTACCGGGCTTCGATGGATGAGTTCCTCAAAAAGCCCGAGGTCAAAAAGCTGCCTGATGGCCGTTTTGAATACCCGAACTACCTGAAGGCGCCCGAGGCTCCCCAGCCGCCCCACCCGGACTACCTCACGGAACGTCTCGGCCATATCCACATGGGCATCTTGCTCGACGGCCGCACGGACGCCCAACTCCAGCAGGAGGCCGCCACAGCCCTGCTGAAACTTAGCATCCAGGCGAACCCCTGACCGTCTCGCAACGGCAGGAAGCCAGATAGAACGGGCGATTGTTTCACGAGATTCGCGTTTGGCAGCGGCCACGCGCCGCAGCATGTTTGCGGCCTTCACTCATCCTCCGCGCATGACCGAACCGAATGCCGCCCCCACGAATGTGCCACGCCGCGGCCCCGGCTGCTTCGCACTGATGGCGATGACGTTTCCCGCGGTGGTGATCATCGGCTGCGTGGTCGGGTGGAAGCTGGTGGACTCGGGTTTTGGATTCAAATGGCTGGCGGAGCATTTCCAGAAGCAGACGATCTCGGAGTCCTTCCGTGAGAATGTGAAGCGCATCCTCTCCACGAATGGCGACGTGCTGGAACTGGCCACGATGGAGACGGAGGAGACGGTGACGCGGTTCGATTCGAAGACCGTGTTCGACATCGTCTATCTCGGCACCACCGAGTCGGAGATCCGAACGATGGTGGTGTATCGCTATCATTTGAAGCTGTCCGACGACTGGCAGCTCGAGGTGAAGGACGGCCGCTGCGTGGTGATCGCACCGCAGATCCGGCCATCGCTGCCGCCGGCGATCCGCACGGAGACGATGGAGAAGAAATCGGCGGCCGGCTGGCTGCGTTTCAACGCGGCAGAGAACCTTGCCGATCTGGAGAAGGGCCTGACCGGTGTCCTCGAACGCCGTGCCGCCGTGCCGGGCAAGATCAATTACATCCGCGAGGCGTCGCGGCAGTCCGTGGCGAAGTTTGTGCAGGCCTGGGTGCTGAAGGAGCACCCGCAGTCAGAAATCGACGCCATCCGGGAGATCGTGGTGATTTTTCCTGATGAACCGGCGGCCAAGGACACCGCGAAGGCCATGCAGCAGCCGCCCACGCTCAAGATCGAGCCGCGTCTCGATTAGAGCCTGTTATTAACTTTTGCCGAATAGAGAAGAAAGCATGAGGGTTGCGAAGGCCAGCCAGTGCATGCCGGTCAGAGTCGAGGCCAGACGCTCGTAGTCTCTTGAGA
>NZ_JACSRD010000040.1 GCF_014879935.1 Prosthecobacter sp. | reverse complement strand
CGCGGAATTCCGATTCCGCGAAGGCCCCGCCTCGGAATCGGAATTCCGAGCTACATGAAGTGCAGCTTCGGGCTGTGACTGTTTGCCGAGAGAGTGTGAACAATGCGGGTTGGCTCTCAAAGATGGGAAGAGGCCGGCGTTGGCTCTTCCCAGGCGGGCTCGAATTCCTCACGCCGGAATCACCATGCGGCAGAGGCCGCCGCCGTCAGGACCCGTGCCGGCGAAAAAATCGCCACGGAGCAACACGGCACGTTCGCGCAGGCCATCGAGGCCGTTGTTCGGCCGGGACGAGTTGGAGAAGCCTTTTCCATTGTCGGTCACATACAGGCTCACACTGCCTTCCTGTGTGAAATCGAGGTGCACGCAGATCTCGGAGGCGCCTGAGTGGCGGCAGGCGTTGGTGATGCCTTCCTGGGCGCAGCGATACAGTGAGATTTCCACCAGGCTCGGCAGCGGCCGGGAAAGGCCGGTCTGCTGCAACGAAAGCTTCAGCCCCGGGCGCTCCACACCAGTGATCAGGGCCGTCAGCGACTCTGTCAGCGATTTCTGGCCCGACGACATCACCCGCATGGTCGAGACGGAGCGGCGGATCTCCGCCAGCCCTTCCTGGTTGGCCCGTTTGGCTTTTTGAATCGAGTCCAGGGCCATCTTTGGCGACTGTTTGAGCAGTTCCTGCGCGGCGTCGAGCTGCGCACCCACCACGGTGAGGCTGTGCCCGACCGTGTCGTGGATTTCCCGCGCCAGCCGGTTGCGCTCCTGGGCGGCGGCCAGGACGGATGCCTGATCCGCCTGAAGCTCCAGCCGCGCATTCGCCATGCGCAGCTCATCCGCCAGCAGCGCCGTCTGCAGACGCTGGCGGCAGGCCTGCGCGATCGCGTAGCTGCAGCTCATGATGAAGACGCTCGTGGTGAACTGGCCGAACATCCAATACAGCGCGGTCTCTGGACCGATGACGAGGTATTGGTGGACGGTGGAGACCATGAGCGTCAGACCTATGACCAAAATCATGTCCCTCCGCCTTGTCAGGATGATCCCGGCGAAGCCCGCGATCGGCATCCAGAACCACTGCTGCATGCCGATGGGATTGAACGTGCCGGCCAGATGCGTGCAGGTGAAAGCCGCCGCCACCTGGCCGAGAACGTAGATGACACGCGCACGCACAGACATGACGGCGGGCCCTGCGGACGACTTCTCCTGGTGGAGCGTCGTCACCATGCGCGCCACGTGAAACTGGTTCCAGGCATAGGCTCCGAGGCCCACCACGACCAGTGTCGCAGCCTGGGCCACCAGGGACTGTTTCATCAGCAGAAAGCCGATCCAGATGAGCGGGGCCAGGCAGATCCAGCCCAGGATCAGGCTGCCCACGAAGCTGATCCAGCGCATGGAAAGCGCATGCCCATGCGCTGGGTGGTCGCGAGTCTTTAGTTCGGGAGCGTCGGTCGGTCCGGGCATGCGTTTCTGGGCCATTAGGCTCTCTCTGACACACTTTGTCCAATATTGCACAAACCAGATCAGCCTCATGACTAAAGTCACAACTATGTTGCTGTGAATATAAATTAGTGTGGCGGCGCGCACGTCTGCGCTTCCTTAGGAGGAACGGCGGTGCGCCTGCCTTTACAAGCCGTTTACAGACATTCTGTGACGTCGGAGCCAGCTTCGGCGCATGAAAGCTTCGTTCGCCGCCCTGTTGCTCGCCACCGCTGCCGCCGCACAAACCGCCCGGATGCCGGTGTGGATCTCGCCCAACACGCGCATCATCGCTCCGCCGGCCCGGCAGTCGGTCCAGGTCACGCAGGTCGATGCGCGCATCGACATCGCCGGTCAAATCGCCGTCACCACGCTCGACATCGCGCTGCGCAATCCGAGCAACCGCCCGCAGGAGTCGGAATTGCTGGTTCCGGTGCCGCAGGGTGCCGTTTTGAAGGCATTCGCCTTTGAAGGCGGCAACGCGGAAGGCACGGCGCGACTGCTGCCCCGCGATGAGGCACGCCGCATCTACGACAGCATCGTGGCGCAGACGCGCGATCCAGCCTTGCTGGAGTTTGTGGGCGATGCGGTGGTGAAATCGAGCGTGTTTCCGGTTCCCGCCAATGGCACGCAGAAGGTGCGTGTGACTTACGAGAGGCTTCTGGAGGCGGACGGAGCCCGTCTCGATTACGTGCTGCCACGTTCGGAGGCGGTGGAGTATGCGGTGCCGTGGAAGTTCTCGATGCACGTCAAATCGACGTCGCGCATCGCCTCGGTGTATTCGCCGAGTCACGAAATCGCCGTGAAGCAGCCGAATGATCGCGAGGCGACGCTCTCCTGCGTCACGAAGGACCCCGGAGCCTTCCGCGTGTCGTTCCTGCGGGAGACGAAGGACGAAATGACGGCCTCGTTGCTCGCCTATCCTGATCCGAAGATCGGCGGCGGCTATTTCCTCGTCATGATCGCACCGCCGAAGCCGAAGGCCGACGCCGCGCCGATCAAACGCGAGGTCACGCTCGTCATCGACCGCAGCGGCAGCATGGCGGGTCCGAAACTGGATCAAGTGAAGGCTGCTGCACTGCAAGTGGTCGAGGGGTTGAACGACGGCGAAGGCTTCAACCTCGTCGTCTATAACGAGGCGGTCGAGATGTTCGCCGCGCAGCCGGTCCTCAAGAACGCCGAGACGATCAAACAGGCCCGCGACTACATCAGCGCCCTCCGCGTGAGCGGCGGCACGAACATTCATGACTCCGTCGTCGAGGCGCTGCGGCAGAAACCACTCGAAGGCATGCTGCCCATCGTCCTGTTCCTCACCGACGGCCTGCCCACCATCGGCCAGACTTCGGAAAAGGCGATTCGTGAAGCCGTGGCGAAGGGAAATCCGCACCAGCGCCGTGTCTTCACCTTTGGCGTCGGTGTGGATGTAAACACGCCGCTGCTGTCACGCATCGCACGCGAAACCCGTGCCAGCGCGGAGTTCGTACTGCCGAAGGAAGACGTCGAAGTGAAGGTCAGCCGCGTGTTTGACCGCCTTCGCGGTCCGCTGCTCACCAAACCCGTGCTGCGCGTGCTCGATGACCCCAATCGTGTGAGCGATCTCATTCCATCGCCGCTGCCCGACGTGTTTGAAGGTGAGCAGATCCTTCTCTCCGGCACCTACCGTGGCGAGGCGCCGCTGCATTTCGAACTCACAGGATCGACCGCGACGGGAGAACGGAAGTTCGATTTCACCTTCGATCTCGACAAAGCGAGCACCGCCAACGCCTTCGTCGCCCGCCTGTGGGCCAGCAACAAGATCGCCGTGCTCAGCGAGGCGATTCGCGATCTCGGTGCCGATGGCGCGACGGCGAACACGACTGAGCTGGTGGGCGAAATCGTCCGCCTCTCGACCCAGTTCGGCATCTTGACTGAATACACCGCCTTCCTGGCCGAAGAAGGCACACCGCTGGCCGCCGCACCTGCAAACGCCGCTCGCGCCGCCACGGTTTACAGCGACAAGGCGATGAAAATCCGCAGCGGCGCGGCTTCAGTCTCGCAGTCGGAGAATCTGAAGAAGACGGCCGAGTCGAAGCAGCTCAACGTACGCAACCGCTTCCTCGATGAGAAGATGCAGGCCGTCGAAATCACCTCCGTGCAGCAGTGCCAGGCCGGAGCACTGTTTAACAAGGGCAACCGCTGGACCGATTCGGCTGCCGCGAAGGCCGAACGCGCCCCCGACCGCACCGTCGAGATCGGCAGCGCCGAGTTTGGCCGCCTCGTCGATGAACTCGCCGCCGACAACCGCCAGGGCCTGCTAGCGCTGCGTGGCGAGGTGCTCGTCGAGCATCGCGGGCAGCTCGTGCTCATCCGCTGAAATCTTTTCCGTCAACTCCACTCAACATCGTCATGAAAACCAAACACATCCTCGCCCCCACGGCAGCATTCGCTGCCAGCCTTGCCATCGCCAAGGAAACCCAGCCGCCCGCTCCTGTCGTCGAAACCGTCAAAGTGGAGACGACCGTCGAGGCGCCGCTCGTGCAGATCGCCGTGCTGCTCGACACCAGCGGCAGCATGGGAGGTCTCATCGAGCAGGCCAAGACGCAGCTCTGGAAACTCGTGAACGAATTCATCACCGCCAAGCAGGACGGCAGGACACCCGTCGTGCAGGTGGCGCTGTATGAATACGGCAAGTCGTCGCTTCGATCGGAAGAACATTGGATCCGTCAGATCCAGCCGCTCACGCGTGATCTGGACAAGGTCTCGGAAGATCTTTTCGCCCTCACCACCAACGGCGGCGATGAGTACTGCGGCGCGGTCATTCAACGTGCGATGAAGGATCTTGCGTGGGATCCGAGCCCGAAGGTTTACAAGGCCATCTTCATCGCCGGCAACGAGCCTTTCACCCAGGGTCCGGTTGATCCGAAAAAGAGCTGCAAAGACGCCATCGCCAAGGGGGTGATCGTGAACACGATTCACTGTGGCAGTGAGAGCCAGGGAATCGCCGGACATTGGAATGACGGTGCGTTGCTCGCGGATGGCAAATATCTCATCATCGACCAGAACCAGGCGATCGTTCACATCGACGCGCCGCAGGACGAGGAGATCGTGAAGCTCAACGAAGAGCTGAACAAGACCTACATCAACTACGGTGCCGCCGCTCCAGCCGCCAAGGCCCGCCAGATCGCGCAGGATGGCAACGCCGCCGCCAAGGCCGAATCCGGTGCGCAGGTGCAGCGCGTCATCAGCAAGGCCAGCGCGAACTACAGCAACACCGCCTGGGATCTCGTGGACGCCTGCAAGCAGAAGGACTTCGACATCACCACGGTCAAGGAAGCCGATCTTCCGGAGGAGATGAAGAAGATGAGCGCTGACGAACGCAAAGCCTACATCACCAAGAAAACCACCGAGCGTGACGAGATTCAAAAGAAGGTTCTCGCCTTGAACAAAGAACGGGAAGCCTACGTCGCCACCAAGCGCAAGGAATCCGCCCAAGGCGACACCCTCGACACCGCCATGGCCAGGGCCCTGCGCACACAGGCCGAGAAAAAAGGCATCGCGTGGGAGAAATGAGCCATGACGAAACCCGAATGGCGAATGACGAACGCGTCAGGCGCCTGTTCCCGCAACTTCGTCATTCCACATTCATCATTCGTCATTTAATCTGCCCCATGCCCACCATTCTGGTCATTGAAGACGACGCCGCGATTCGTCGCGGCGTCGTTGATGCGCTCAAGTTTGCTGGTCACACGATCTTGGAGGCAGGCGATGGTGAGAAGGGCCTGAAGCTGGCTTTGAGCGCCACGTTTGACCTGATGCTGCTCGATCTCGTGCTGCCGCATGCGAGCGGCTTTGACATTTTGAAGGCACTCCGTCGCGAGCGGCCCGGCACCCCAGTCATCATCCTTTCCGCACGTGGCGAGGAGAACGATCGCGTGCGTGGTCTGCGTCTCGGCGCTGATGATTATGTCGTGAAGCCCTTCAGCGTGCGCGAACTGCTCGCCCGTGTGGAGGCCGTGCTGCGCCGCGCACCGGAACGCCAGCCCGTGAGCGAAACTCTCGCGCTGGAGGCCGCCACCATCGATTTCGGTCAAAGCGTGGCCCGCTTTGGCAATGGCGAACACGCCGAACTCTCCGAGCGCGAGCGCGATGTGCTGCGCTACCTCGCCTTGAATCGCGGCCGGCCTGTTTCGCGCGAGGAACTGCTTCAGCGCGTCTGGCACATCGACAACAAACAGACCGAGACGCGCACGGTGGACATGCACATCGCCAACCTGCGCCACAAGCTGCGCGATGATGCCGAGTCTCCGCGCGTCATTGTCACCATTCGCGGCAAGGGCTACCAGCTCGCCTGATCTGCTTCTCATGCGCAAACCGCTCCACATCGGGATCACCTTCCTCGCCTGCTTCGGGCTGTTGCTCGCGGCGATGGCGTGGGTGGGTTGGCACACGCTGGCGTTGGAGCGTGAGCGCGAAGGAGCCGCTCGTGAAGGTGACAAGCAGGAGCGCGTGCGTCTTGCGCTCTGGCGTCTGGACTTCCAGGCCAGTGCGCTGCTGATGCGCGAGAACGCGCGACCGCCGCATGATTTCCGTCCGTTCCACTCCCCCGAAGGTCTGGTGAGCAAATCCTACAGCAATGTGGCGAAGGGCGAGGTGCTGGTGCCTTCGCCATTGCTCGCGGAGGTGCCGGAACATGTGCTGCTGCATTTCCAGATGGATTCACGCGGGCAGGTGATGTCTCCGCAGGTGCCGCAAAAGGACGAGCGCTCGCTCGCGCTGGCGCAGTTCATCAATGCGGACGACCTCGCCCGCAGCGAGCAGCGTCTCGCCGGCCTGCGTGAGCTGCTGATCAAGCCGGTGAATGCGATGACACCGCCGGAGAAGGAGGGCTCCTCCCTCTGGCGTGGAGCCAGCCGGTCCGTCCCGGCACGAGCGCCGGCGCAGGACGCCATTCTCAACAAGCAACTGCTCGCAGAGACTGCTTGTGTGATGCGTTTCGAATTCGATGAGACGACGGCGATCGGGAGCGATGCCAACGCGCCGCGCAACGCCGCCTGGAACGCGCAGCAGGGCCAAAGTGTGGCCTTGCAGCAGCAGACGATGCTCAACAGCGTGGAAAACCTCTCGCGCAACCGGGCCGTGACCGCGCAGGCAGAGGAGGCGATCAAACAGCAGCCGATGATCAAGATGAAGGAGCCGCCATCCAAGACGCTGGCGCTCAAAAGTGAAAAGGCCGCGGCCGCCAAGCCTGCGGCCGCCGCTCCCTTGAAGAAGGAGGCAGCGACCGCCTCCTCACGCGATCAAGCGGCCAAACCGGCCGCCGCACCCCAAGAACCGCCAATGCAGGCCGCTGCTGCGCCTGCAGCGGAGGCCCCGCCGGCTGCTCCCGCTCCGGTTTCGAGCTCGATGGCCGGCAGCGTTGCCGCTGCTGCCAGGCAGGAACGGAAAAACAACATCGCGCCGAACAGTTCCCGGCCGTTTCAAGGCGTCTGGCTGGGTGACAACCTCATTCTCACCCGCGAGGCCTTCGTTGATGGCGTGCGCATGGTGCAGGGCGTGTGGCTGGACTGGCCGGCGCTGCGGAGTGCCTGGCTGCGGGAGATCACCGATCTGTTTCCGGATGCCAAACTCGAGCCTGCGGCCAACGCTAACATCGGAGCGCCGCCGATCGACGATCCGCTGCGTTTCGCGGCTCTTCCCGTGCGATTGATCCCCGGGACGATCCAGCTGCCGCCACTGCCGTTCTGGACACCGCTGAGAAAATCACTCGCCATCGCGCTCGCTTGCGTGCTGCTGGCCGCGGCCGCGGTGGGACTCGTCTTGTTCGGCACGGTGGCCTTGAGCGAGCGTCGCGCCGCCTTCGTCTCCGCCGTCACGCACGAGCTGCGCACGCCGCTGACAACGTTCCGTCTTTACTCGGAGATGCTGGCGGATGGCATGGTGACGGACGAGGCCCAGCGGAAGACCTATCTCGACACGCTGACCGGCGAGGCAGGCCGCCTGAGCCATCTGGTCGAAAATGTGCTCTCCTACGCACGTCTGGAGCGTGGCAGTGCGAAGGCACGTGCCGAAAACATCACCATCGGGGAGCTGCTGGACCGCATTCTGCCGCGATTGAAGCAACGCGCCGACGACTGCGGCATGGAAGTGCGCATCCATGCCACGGAGAGCGACCGCAAAACGCCACTGCACGTCGATGCGGCAGCGGTGGAGCAGATCCTCTTCAACCTCGTCGATAACGCCTGCAAATACGCCGCGCCGCGTGCAGCGGAACCGGTGATCCATGTGGAGGCCGACACGAGCGGAAAATTTGCCATGCTGCGGGTTCGCGATCATGGCGCTGGCATCTCACGCAGCGAGCGCCGCCGCATCTTCCACCCATTTCACAAAAGCGCGGATCAGGCCGCGCACTCCGCGCCTGGTGTGGGTCTCGGTCTCGCCTTGTGCCGCCGTCTCGCCACGGCTCTCGGTGGCGCGATCACGCTCGACACCGCCACGAAGGACGGCGCATGCTTCGTGCTGCGGCTGCCGAAGTGAGCATGGCCGGCGGGTGACGCGACAGCGTTTTGGAGTGCGGCGGCCCTCCGCCGCTTTCGAGCGCAACGAAGCGGTTCATTCCACAAGGCTTCGCCCCGGCAGTCTTGAGCTACGAAGATAATCGTTTGGACTTCGTTGGAGATTTGGCCTCTCAAAAGCGCTGGAGGGCCCTGACCTTTACCCACAAGTCGGGTGATAACAGGATGGTCGTTGATACACGGGAATGAGAGAAGCGCGGCAGCGTCCTGGAGTGCGCCGGCCCTCCGGCGCTTTCGAGCGTCCTCGGG